>NZ_JBEYXM010000011.1:0-243268 GCF_040704595.1 Streptomyces sp. NPDC046870 | reverse complement strand
TCGCTTCCTTTGTACTCACCCTCTCGGGCTTTCCTCCGGGCGCTTCCCTTCGGTCTTGCGTTTCCGACTCTATCAGATCTTTTCTCGATCCGATTCCCGGCCGGCGGGGTGTCCCGGGGTTTTCGGCTTTCGCCGTCCGCCCTTTCGACATTCACTACGTTAGCCGATTCCCTCGGGAACTCATAATCGAGTCTCGCGAGTTCGAATTCGAACGCACGGGTGCGCCGAAAACGACCCCGCAGAGGGGCTTGAGCTAGGTAGTGGGTTGGCCGCTCCGGCTGCAGGCGATCGCCGTACCCGGTTCAGCGGCTTGGGCTACATTACGCACCTCGACGGGCCGCGTCAACTTCGACGGCGCTTCGGTACGTGGGCGCGGTAGGGACTCACCGTGGGGTCGTCGGCGATCCAGAAGCGCCACGGGTGGAGGTCACCGTCGCCTCCCTCGCCGGCGACTCCGGTGCGGGGACCGTTGCGTACCTGGTCGGAGGGGACCGGCGTCCCCGTGAGCATCTTCAGGGGGGCCTCTCCTGAGGCGCACGCGTCGGCGCCGTCCAGGGCCCGGTCGACCTCCAGGGCTGTGGCCAGCCGGGCCGGTCCCTTGGCCAGTTCCTTGTCGTTGCGGGCCGAGACGCGTCGTTTGCGGGCCAGCTCGGCGCCCTCCACCACTTCGCCCGCGCGGAGCAGCACCCCGCTGGCCCGGCCCTCCGGTCCGCAGACCAGGTTCATGCAGTGCCACATGCCGTAGGTGAAGTAGACGTACACGTGTCCCGGCGGGCCGAACATCACCGCGTTGCGGGCGGTGGGACCGCGGTAGGCGTGCGAGCCGGGGTCGTTCGGGCCGTCATACGCCTCCACCTCCGTGAGGCGCAGGGCGATCGGGCCGTCGGGGGTCGTCCGGACCAGGACGCGGCCGAGGAGGTCGGGGGCGACCTCCAGTACCGGGCGGTCGAAGAAGGCTCGGGGCAGTGGCGTACGGTCCGGGGGCGCGATCATGCGCTCCGAGGGTAGTCCAGACGGGGCGGCGCGCCGGCGGAACCGGGCGCGGGCGGATCGCGTTTGTACGGGTCGAGGGTCCATTCGTAAAGGGAGAGTCATGGCGTTCAAGAAGCTGCTCGCGAGCCTGGGGGCCGGCGGGGCGTCGGTCGAGACGGTGCTGACCGAGGTCAACGTCGTACCGGGTGGCGTCGTCCAGGGTGAGGTGCGGATCCAGGGCGGATCGGTGAACCAGGCCATCGAGGGGCTGTCCGTCGGTCTGCAGGCCAAGGTCGAGGTCGAGAGCGGCGACCAGGAGTACAAGCAGGACATCGAGTTCACCAAGGTCCGGCTCGGCGGTGCCTTCGAGTTGCAGGCGGGTGCCGTGCACGCGGTGCCGTTCGGGCTGGAGATCCCCTGGGAGACGCCGATCACCATGATCGACGGACAGGCGCTGCGGGGGATGAACATCGGTGTGACCACCGAGCTGGCGATCGCGCGGGCCGTGGACTCCGGGGATCTGGACCCGATCAACGTGCACCCGCTGCCGGCGCAGAAGGCGATCCTGGACGCCTTCATCCAGCTGGGCTTCCGCTTCAAGAGCGCCGACATGGAGCGCGGCCACATCCGGGGCACGCGGCAGAGGCTGCCCTTCTACCAGGAGATCGAGTTCTTCCCGCCGTCGCAGTACCGGGGGCTGAACCAGGTCGAGCTGAGCTTCGTCGCCGACGAGCACGCGATGGACGTCGTGCTGGAGATGGACAAGAAGGCGGGCCTGTTCAGCGAGGGCTCGGACACCTTCCGCTCCTTCCAGGTGGGTCTGAACGACTGGCAGGGGACCGACTGGGCGGCTTACCTCAACCAGTGGCTGTCCGAGGTCGGCAGCAAGCGCAACTGGTTCTAGGCTCGGGAACCGCTGGTTCCAGATCATCGATCAGGAGGTACCGAGGTGACCGAGCTCAAGCGGCGGCCGCTCCCCCATGACTTTCATCCGCCCGTGCCGTCGTTCACGGTGACGAGCGAGGACATCGAGGAGGGTGCGACGCTGGGGAGCGCCCAGGTGCACGCGGAGGGCAACACGTCGCCGCAACTGCGCTGGGAGGGCTTCCCGCCCGAGACCAAGAGCTTCGCCGTGACCTGCTACGACCCCGACGCGCCGACCGGCAGCGGGTTCTGGCACTGGGTCCTGTTCGACATCCCGGCCTCCGTGACGGAGCTGCCGGCGGGTGCGGGCAGCGGGAAGTTCGAGGGGCTGCCCCCGGGCGCCGTACATGTGCGCAACGACTACGGGACGAAGGACTTCGGGGGTGCCGCTCCGCCGCCCGGGGACGGCCCGCACCGGTACGTGTTCACGGTGTACGCGGTGGACCAGGAGAAGCTGGGTCCGGACGCGGACGTGTCCCCGGCCGTCGTCGGTTTCAACCTGCGGTTCCACACGATCGCGCGTGCCCAGCTCATCGGTGAGTACGAGAACCCCGCGCAGGGCTGACGTCACCGCAAGGATTCAGCCAAGGGTTCATTGAACGTTTGCCCGCCTCCGGTCTTGGAAGTGATCGGAGGCGGGCATTTTTTATTGCGTTGTCCATCTCGGCGCGCCCGTCCAGAGTTGATCCGAGCCCGCCGGGGGGTGGGCAGGTGCACACGGGAGGTGGGCTGGATGCGTGACACGCTGGTGCTGAACGCGAGCTTCGAGCCGCTGTCGACGGTGACGCTGAACCGTGCGGTCGTCCTGGTGCTCCAGGACAAGGCCGTCGTCGAGCAAGCCCATCCCGAACTGCGCATGCGGGGCGCCGATGTCGACATACCGGCGCCTCGGGTGATCCGGTTGTGCCGGTATGTCCGAGTGCCGTTCCGAAGACAAGCCCCGTGGTCGCGGAGGGGGGTGCTGGTCAGGGACCGGCACCGGTGCGCCTACTGCGGACGGCGGGCGACGACCGTGGACCATGTGGTGCCGCGGTCACGGGGCGGGCAGGACTCATGGCTGAATACGGTCGCCGCGTGTGCGGAGGACAACCACCGGAAGGCGAACCGGACTCCGGAGGAGGCCGGGATGGCGCTGCTGCGGGAGCCGTTCGAGCCGACGCCGGCGGATGCGATGCTCCTGGCCCTGGGCGCCGAGGACTTCGATGCGCTTCCTGAGTGGCTCGCTCGGGATGCGGCCTAGGGCCTCTCGTTTGGATCATGCCGGGCTCGCGGGCCCTGGCACCGCGCCCTGATCCGGCCTGATCCAAACGAAAGACCCTGGGGTTCCGTCGCGTCCTGTCGGTCGGCGGCCTCGGGTTGCCTGCCGCTTCTCACACGGCTCCCCGCGCCCCTGAGGGACGCGGGGAGGAACCCGGCGTTCTCGGCGTGCCTCAGTCGATGCTCGGCTTCTCCCGGCGCTCGGAACCGGCGGAGCCGCCGTTGCCCGATGAGCCGTTGTTGCCCGAACCTCCGCCCAGGGGGCCGAAGTTGCCCATCGCTCCGGAGAGGCCCTTGAGGGCGTCGCCGATTTCGCTGGGGACGATCCAGAGCTTGTTGGCGTCGCCCTCGGCGATCTTCGGGAGCATCTGGAGGTACTGGTAGGACAGCAGCTTCTGGTCCGGGTCGCCGGCGTGGATGGCCTCGAAGACCGTACGGACGGCCTGGGCCTCGCCCTCGGCGCGCAGGGCCGCCGCCTTGGCCTCGCCCTCGGCGCGCAGGATCTGCGACTGCTTCTCGCCCTCCGCGGTGAGGATGGCGGCCTGGCGCGTGCCTTCCGCGGTGAGGATGGCGGCGCGCTTGTCACGGTCGGCGCGCATCTGCTTCTCCATCGAGTCCTGGATGGAGGTCGGGGGCTCGATGGCCTTCAGTTCCACGCGGTTGACGCGGATGCCCCACTTCCCGGTGGCCTCGTCCAGGACCCCGCGCAGGGCCGCGTTGATCTCCTCGCGGGAGGTCAGGGTCCGTTCCAGGTCCATGCCGCCGATGATGTTGCGCAGGGTGGTGACGGTGAGCTGCTCGATCGCCTGGATGTAGCTGGCGACCTCGTAGGTGGCGGCCCGGGCGTCGGTGACCTGGTAGTAGATGACCGTGTCGATGTTCACGACCAGGTTGTCCTGGGTGATCACCGGCTGCGGCGGGAACGGGACGACCTGCTCGCGCAGGTCGATGCGGTTGCGGATGGTGTCGATGAACGGGACCACGATGTTGAGGCCCGCGTTCAGCGTCCGCGTGTAGCGGCCGAAGCGCTCGACGATGGCCGCGCTGGCCTGTGGGATGACTTGGATCGTCTTGATCAGGGCGATGAAGACCAACACCACCAGGATGATCAGGACGATGATGACCGGTTCCATCGTCGTTCCCCGTACCCTTCTCCGCCTCTGCGCTTTCGGCAGATCTCATGACTGTTGAAGATCTTGCTGTCGAGTCTGACAGACCGTCGCGCAACTCGTGAGTCGTTCTCGGTGAGTTGGCCCTCAGATGACGATCGCGGTGGCCCCCTCGATGTCCACGACGTCCACCTCCTGGCCCGCTTCGTAGGCGCGGCCGGTGTCGAGGGCGCGGGCTGACCACACTTCCCCGGCGAGTTTGATGCGGCCGCCGGACGCGTCGACCCGTTCCAGGACGACGGCCTGCCTGCCCTTCAACGCCTCCACGCCGGTGGCGAGTTGGGGACCGCGCCGACCGTGCCGGGCGGCTATGGGCCGGACGACGGCGATGAGGGCGACGGAGACGACCACGAACGTCAGGACCTGGATGACCGCGCCGAAGCCGAGGGCGGAGACGACCGCGGCCGCCACGGCCCCCACCGCGAGCATGCCGAACTCCGGCAACGCGGTGACCACGAGCGGGATTCCGAGCGCCGCCGCGCCGATGAGCCACCACACCCATGCGTCGATGTCGTTCACATGGTCATGGTAGGGCCGCGGTCGGGCGGCGGACAGGGCGCGCGGGGGAGAGCAGGGGGGTCAGGACAGGGGCAGACCCTGGGCGGTCCAGCGGTCGCCGACCTGCTCCACGACGAGCGGGAGGCCGAAGCAGAGGGAGAGGTTGCGGGAGCTGAGTTCCAGCTCGATCGGGCCGGCGGCGAGCACCTTGCCCTGGCGGATCATGAGGACGTGGGTGAAGCCGGGGGCGATCTCCTCGACGTGGTGCGTGACCATGATCATCGAGGGGGCGATGGGGTCACGGGCGAGCCGGCCGAGGCGGCGCACCAGGTCCTCGCGGCCGCCGAGGTCGAGACCGGCGGCGGGTTCGTCCAGCAGGAGCAGCTCGGGGTCGGTCATCAGGGCGCGGGCGATCAGGGTGCGCTTGCGCTCGCCCTCGGAGAGGGTGCCGAACTTCCTCTCCAGGTAGTCGCTCATGCCGAGGCGGTCGAGGAACGCGCGGGCGCGCCGCTCGTCGACCTCGTCGTACTCCTCCTGCCAGTGGGCGGTCATGCCGTAGGCGGCCGTCAGGACCGTCTCCAGCACGGTCTGGCGCTTGGGGAGCTTGTCGGCCATGGCCATGCCGGCCATGCCGATGCGGGGGCGCAGCTCGAAGACGTCGGTGCCGGGCTTGCCGAGGGTCTCGCCGAGGATGGTGGCGGTGCCCTTGCTGGGGTAGAGGTAGCTGGACGCGACGTTCAGGAGGGTGGTCTTGCCGGCACCGTTGGGACCGAGGATGACCCAGCGCTCGCCCTCCTTCACCGACCAGGAGACCTGGTCCACCAGAGCCCGGCCCTCACGGACCACGGATACGTCCTGAAGCTCCAGAACATCGCTCATGAGCGCGTTGTCTCCCCTTGCAGTGTGGCCGGTCTCGGCTGTCGCGTACGCCTGTGGCTCGGGTCCGCCGCGCCGGTGGGCGCAGCCCTTATGAAATCTACGCCACGAGTGCCCCGCTCCATTCCATCGGTCCGGTCCTTAGGGTGGGGGCATGCTCTCGGAACCGCGTTCAGGACGCCTTGCCGCTTGGGGCAATGCCCTTTTGGCCGGACTTGTCTCTCCGGATGACGCCGTACTCGCCGTCGTGGGCGAGGACGCCGTGCACCGGGTGGAGGGGCTGCCCGGTGAGTCCGCGCCGGTCGGGCTGACCCTCGCCCTGGGTCGGCTGCGCACGCTGGGGGTGACGGGACTGCGGGTGGCGCTGCCCGCGCCGGGGCATCCGCTGGGGCTGAGCGGCCCGCCGGAGTTCAACGCGCGGGCGCTGGAGGCCGAGGAGGCGGTGGTCTGTCACGGCGCCGCGTTCGGGCTGGTGCCCGAGGTGTACGAGGCCGGGCCCGAGGGTGATGTACATGCCGAGGTGGTCTGGCACGTGCTGCCGGTGCGGGAGGCGCCGCCCGCCGACGTGCCGTCGCTGGGCGAGGCCGAGCGGGAGCTGGCGGAGGCGCTGCGGGAGGCGACCGAGGTGCTGTCGAAGCTGGACGTCGCCGGGTCGGGGCCGGTGGCGGAGGCGGCGATCGACGCGTACCGGGCGCGGGCCGAGCGGGGCCGGGAGGTGCTGGCGCCGGGGTACCCGTCGCGCGCGGTGCGGGTGTTGGAGCTGGCGCAGCGGGTGGGGCTGCTGGTGTCGCTGGCCTACGGCAACGGTCACGGGGGCGCGGTGAGCGCCTCGGAGATGGCGGCCCGGGGGGCGGCGCTGCGGCCGGTGGAGCGGACGGCCCGGCGGGCGCAGGTCGCGGCGTACAACTCGTTCGTGGAGGAGCGGGAGCGCGGGGTGCGGTGAGCCGGGCGGCGCGGGACCGGCGCGGCCGTCCGTACGGCCCGGGTGCGGCGCAGACGCCTGCCGAGCCCGGGGCCGGCGCGGAGAGGACGTCGGCCGGGCCTGGGCCGTGCGGACGCGACGCCCGGCGGGCGTACCGGCAGGGGGGCGACCACCAGACAGGCCCCCCGGGTGCGCCGGGGGGCCTGCGGTCGTCGTCGGCGGGGATCTCAGTGGTTGAGGCCGAGGTTGCCGAAGGCCGGGTTCAGCCCGCCGATGACGTTCACGCTGTTGCCGACGGCGTTCACCGGGACGTGCACCGGGACCTGGACGACGTTGCCCGAGCCGACGCCCGGGGAGCCGGCGGCCTCGCCGGCCGCGTGGGCGCCGCCGTGGGCCGAGGCCAGACCGGCGCCGGCCGCCACCAGTCCCCCGGCCACCATCGTCACGGCCGCCGCCTTCTTCAGGTTCTTCACTGTCTTCCCCTCCTGGTCGTTCACCGCGGCGATCTCCGCGGCACGCACGGGAGAACGGCGGAGATCACCGCGAGGGTGCGCCATCCGGGTGACATTCCCACGACGGTATGAATCTCGGTGGGGACCGTGACCTTCCGTGTTGCCGCGGGTCGGGCGTGGGTCAGGGCGTGTCAGCCGGTCACGCCGTGGCGTACGGCCCACAGGGCGGCCTGGGTGCGGTCGGCGAGGTCGAGTTTCATCAGGATGTTGGAGACGTGCGTCTTGACGGTCTTCTCGGACAGGACGAGCGCGCGGGCTATCTCGCGGTTGGAGCGGCCGTCCGCGATCAGGCCGAGCACCTCGCGCTCCCGCTCGGTGAGCGAACCTCCCCTGCCCTGTCCGGTGCCGGCCTCGTCCTGGGAGAGCAGGGCACCGGCGACCTCGGGCTGGAGCAGGATGTGCCCGGCGTGCACGGAGCGGATGGCCCCGGCGAGGGCGTCGGGGTCCACGTCCTTGTAGACGTACCCGGCGGCGCCCGCGCGCAGTGCCGGCACGACCGTGCGCTGCTCGGTGAAGCTGGTGACGATGAGCACGCGCGCGGGGTTGTCGAGTTCCCGCAGCCTGCGCAGGGCGTCGATGCCGTCGGTGCCCGGCATCTTGACGTCCATGAGGACGACGTCGGGCCGCAGCTCCTCGGCGCGGGCGACTCCCTCGGCGCCGTCGGCGGCCTCGCCGACGACCTCGATGTCGTCCTGTACCTCCAGGAAGGTGCGCAGGCCCCGGCGGACGACCTGGTGGTCGTCGACCAGCAGGACCTTGATCGGTTCACCCACCGGGGACCTCCATCTCGATCGTGGTGCCCTTGCCGGGCGCGGATTCCACGGTCAGCGTGCCGCCGACCCCGCTCGCCCGGTCCCGCATCGAGACCAGGCCGAGGTGGCGGCCGGCGCGGCGGACCGCCGAGGGGTCGAAGCCGCCGCCGTCGTCGGTGACGCGCAGGACGGCTCCGTTGCCGCGCCGGTCCACGGTCACCTCGACCCGGTCGGCGCCGGAGTGGCGCAGGGCGTTGTGCAGGGCCTCCTGGGCGACCCGGAGCAGGGCCTCCTCCTGGGCGGCGGGCAGGGCACGGAAGCCGTTGCTGGTGAAGGTCACGCGCGCGGTGTGGGCGCGGTCGAGGACCCGCGTCTGGGTGCGCAGGGTGGCGATCAGGCCGTCCTCGTCCAGCGCGGCGGGCCGCAGCTCCACCACGGCGGCACGCAGTTCGTCGGCGGCCTCGGCGGCGAGGGTGGCCACCTGGTGCAGTTCGCCCTTGGCGCGGGCGGGGTCGCGGTCGACGAGGGCGGCTGCCGCCTGGGCGGTCAGGCGCAGGGAGAACAGCTTCTGGCTGACCGCGTCGTGCAGTTCGTGGGCGAGGCGGGAGCGTTCCTCGGCGATCGTCAGTTCGCGGCTGCGCTCGTAGAGGCGGGCGTTGGTGAGGGCGATGGCGGCGTGCTGGGCGAGGAGGGAGAGCAGCTCCTCGTCCTCCTGGGTGAAGCCGCAACTCCCCTCGGGCTTGGGGCAGTTCTTGTTCGCGAGGAACAGGGCGCCGATGACCTCGTCGCCGTAGCGGATGGGCAGGCCCAGGAAGTCGGCGAGGTCGGGGTGGGCGGACGGCCAGCCCTCGAAGCGGGGGTCCTTGCGCACGTCGGCGAGGCGCTCGGCCTTCGCCTCGTGCAGCATCGCGGCGAGGATGCCGTGCTGGCGCGGGAGCGGGCCGATGGCGCGCCACTGCTCGTCGCTGACGCCGTCCACGACGAACTGGGCGAAGCCGCCGTGGTCGTCCGGGACGCCGAGTGCGGCGTACTGCGCGTCGAGCAGCTCGCGGGCGGAGGCGACGATCGTCTTGAGGACGTCGCGCATCTCCAGGTGCCTGCTCATGGCCAGCAGCGCGGAACTCACCGCGGCGAGGCCGGACCGGGGGCCTTGACTCATGTTCCTCACGGTACCGGCGGGGTCCGGCGGCGCGGATCCGCCCGGTGACGGCGGGCCCCGGTCCGCTGGGCCTAGGCCCGGTGGCGTAGGCCGCCGGTACGGGGGCGTCGGGCGTACGCCGAAGGGCCCCGGCGCTCTGCGACCCGCGTCCGAGGCGGTCGGGGGGTGCCGTTCCTAGGTTGGGGTCACCGCCCGAGGGTGGCGGTGAGCGACGAGGGGACGGTAGTCATGCCGGTAGCGATCATCACGGGGGCGTCGAAGGGCCTGGGGCGGGCGCTCGCCGAGGCGCTGGGCGCACGGGGGTGGGACCTGGTGCTCGACGCCCGGGGAGCCGACGCCCTAGAGGAGACCGCGGAGGCGGTCGCGGGGCACGGTTCGCGGGTGGTGGCACTGCCCGGGGACGTCACGGACGGCGGGCACCGGGCGGAGCTGGTGGCCGCCGCGTGGCGGCTGGGCGGGGTGGACCTGCTGGTGAGCAATGCGAGCGCGCTGGGCGCCGAGCCGCTGGTGCGGCTGGCGGAGCTGCCGCCGCAGGGGCTGCGGCGGGCGCTGGAGGTGAACGTGGTGGCGGCGCTCGGGCTGGTCCAGGAGGCGCTGCCGTTGCTGCAGGCGTCGCCGGCGGGCACGGTGATCGCGGTCTCCTCGGACGCGGCGGCGGAGGCGTACGGGACGTGGGGCGGCTACGGCGCCTCCAAGGCGGCCCTGGACCGGCTCGCCGCGGTGCTCGGGGTGGAGGAGCCGGGCCTGCGGGTGTGGGCGGTGGATCCCGGGGACATGGCGACGGACCTGTACGCGGCGGCCGTACCGGACGACGACGCGCCGCGTCCGGCGCCCGCCGACGTCGTACCGGCGTTCCTGCGGCTGCTGGACGAGCGGCCGGCGAGCGGGCGGTACGCGGCGCCGTCTCTGCTGGAGGCACGGTGACCGTGTCCACGGGGGTCTTCCCGCGCGGGCCCCGGAAGTGGGGGAAGGTCCCCGAGGAGCTGTCCGCGCGCGTGCCCGCCGAGCAGCGGGGGCCGGGGCTGGGGCGGGACGCCGTACGGCTGCTGGTGTCGCAGGGGACGGAGGTGGCGCACCACGCGTTCCGCGAGCTGCCGGGGCTGCTGCGGGCCGGGGACGTGCTGGTGGTGAACACCTCCCCGACGCTGGCCGCCGCGGTGGACGGGCGGATCGGCCACGCGCGCGTGGTGGTGCACTTCTCCACGCGCGGGGACGACGGGCGGTGGGCGGTCGAGCTGCGGGAACCGGACGGGCGCGGTACTACGCGCGCGCGTGCGGGCTCGCCCGCGGGGGAAGAGGTGGCGCTGCCGGGCGGGGGGCGGCTGCTGCTGGAGGAGCCGCTGAGCAGGCGGGGTGAGCGGCTGTGGTGGGCACGGGTCGCCGGGGCGGACGTGCGGGAGGTGCTCGGCGGGCACGGGCGGCCCATCCGCTATTCGTACACGGAGCGGGACCAGCCGCTGTCCGCCTACCAGACGGTGTTCGCGCTGCCCTCGCCGGACGGGTCGGGCAGTGCCGAGATGCCGAGTGCGGCGCGGCCCTTCACCGCGCGGCTGGTGGCCGAGCTGGTGAGCCGGGGGGTGTGGTTCGCGCCGGTGACGCTGCACACAGGGGTCTCGTCGGCACAGGCGCACGAGCCGCCGTATCCGGAGCGGTTCTCGGTGCCCGAGGCGTCGGCACGGCTGATCAACCAGGTCCGGGCGGGCCGGGAGCGGTTCGAAGCGCTTCCCCGGAAGGGCGCTGCCGGCTGGGCGGGCGGCCGGGTGATCGCGGTGGGGACGACGGCCGTGCGCGCCGTGGAGTCGGCCGTGGGGCCGGACGGCGTGGTGCGGGCGACCGAGGGGTGGACGGATCTGGTCGTGACGCCCGAGCGCGGAATACGAGCGGTGGAGGGGTTGCTGACCGGGTTGCACGAGCCGGAGGCCTCCCATCTGCTGATGCTGGAGGCCGTCGCCGGGCGGGCCGCGGTGGAGCGGGCCTACGAGGAGGCGCTGCGCGCGCTCTACCTGTGGCACGAGTTCGGCGATGTCCACCTCCTCCTACCGGAGGAGAGCCCTCACCGAGAGCATTGCGAGGGCAACAAGCCGTGAGATGGCATGGCGCTCGATGTGAGCCCGAGCATAGGGCCCACATCACGTACGAACGGGCATAGGAGATAAAACCCCCCACATGAACGGGACAGACGGTCCGGTCTGTCCTGTTTTGCCCTTCCCTGATCCACTATCGGGCATCGTACGTCACACCTTTGCCTGGGCATTTTGCGCCCGCTAAGAATTGCTTCCGTCGCTCAGCGCCGCGGGCTTTCCGGCCCCGCGGCGTTCGTGCGGGAGGAGCCGATTCCCCCGGCGGACGCAGGAGCGACCTCCGCGCTATCGAAGAGGTCCATCACGCATGCCCAAGAACATCCTCAACCGTGCTTACAGTCGTCAGCTGACCAAGCACCACAAGATCGCCGTCGCCGGTGTCGCCGCACTCGGCACCGCCGCCCTCGCCCTCTCTGCCGCTCCCGGCAACGCCGCCGGCACCGTCACCACCGGCGCCCCCGCCGCGACCGCGCAGGTCGCCGCCACCGGCACCGTGCTGCAGAACGTCAAGGGCACGGTCACGGACCAGCTCGCCGCCAAGAACATCAAGCTCGACACCCTCGCGGCGCAGAAGAAGGCCGCCGACGCCGCCACCGCAAAGCAGGCCGCCGAAGCCGCCGCGAAAAAGGCCGCCGTCGCCGCCGCCGTCACGAAGGCCGCGCAGCAGCACGTCGTCACGGCCGCCGCCGGCCGCTCCACCCAGCGCCTGCAGATGGAGCCGGTCGCCGCGAAGACGTACACCAACAACCTGGACGGCTGGATCCGCAAGTCCCTGGACATCATGAAGGCCAAGCGCATCCCGGGCAGCTACAACGGCCTGCACCGCAACATCATGCGGGAGTCCTCCGGCAACCCCTACGCCATCAACAACTGGGACATCAACGCCGTCAACGGCATCCCGTCCAAGGGTCTGCTCCAGGTGATCCCGCCCACCTTCCAGGCGTACCACGTCCCCGGCACCTCCTGGAACATCTACGACCCGGTCGCCAACATCACCGCCGCCGCCAACTACGCGGCCCACCGGTACGGCTCGATCGACAACGTCAACAGCGCGTACTGAGGCCCTGGCGCGGGACCTCGACGACGTACGGCCGAAGGGCGGCACCCCCAGCACGGGGATGCCGCCCTTCGGCGTCGCAGCAGCGGGTGCCGCACAGGCGAGCGGCTACTTGCGCATGACCTCCGGCTCGTGGCGGCGCAGGAAGCGGGCCACGAAGAAGCCGCAGAGCGCGCCGAGCGCGATCAGCGCGATCATGTCCATGCTCCACGCACCGACCGTGTGGTTCCACAGCGGGTCGTTGTCGCCGGCGGTCTCCGGCGGGCTGATCCGGTTGAAGTCCAGCGTGGCGCCGGCCGCGGCGACCGCCCAGCGGGACGGCATCAGGTACGAGAACTCGTTCACACCGACCGTGCCGTGCAGGGCGAACAGGCAGCCGGTGAAGACGACCTGGATGATCGCGAACATGACGAGCAGCGGCATGGTCTTCTCGGCCGTCTTCACCAGCGAGGAGATGATCAGGCCGAACATCATCGCGGCGAAGCCGAGCCCCATGATCGGCAGGGACAGCTCCAGCAGCGTGGCGTGCCCGAGGACGAGGCCCCGGTCCGGGACCTCGCGCCTGCCGAAGCCGATGACACCGACCAGCAGCCCCTGGACCCCGGTGATCACGCCGAGCACGAACACCTTCGACATCAGGTACGCCGACCGGGACAGGCCGGTGGCGCGCTCCCGCTCGTAGATCACTCGTTCCTTGATCAGCTCGCGGACGGAGTTGGCGGCTCCGGCGAAGCAGGCACCCACGGCCAGGATCAGCAGCACGGTGGTGGCGGTGCCGTTGGGTGCGATCTGGCCGGTCTGCGGGTGGGGGTTGTTGGGCAGCAGACCGTGGTCCGGGTGGATCAGCAGGCTGACCGAGCCGATGACGGCCGGCAGGAGCACCATCAGGGCCAGGAAGCCGCGGTCGGAGGCGATCACCGACACGTAGCGCCGCACCAGGGTGACGAACTGGGACAGCCAGCTCTGCGGCTTGGGCGGCCTGATCGCCTGCATCGGCGGCATCTGGACCGCCTGCGGGGCGACCGAGTCGACGTCCGCCGCGTACATCTGGTAGTGCTGCGAGCCCTTCCAGCGGCCCGCCCAGTCGTAGTCGCGGTAGTTCTCGAAGGCGGAGAAGACGTCGGCCCAGCTGTCGTAGCCGAAGAAGTTCAGCGCCTCCCCCGGAGGGCCGAAGTAGGCGACCGCGCCGCCCGGCGCCATCACCAGCAGTTTGTCGCACAGCGCCAGCTCGGCCACCGAGTGGGTGACGACGAGCACGGTACGGCCGTCGTCGGCGAGGCCGCGCAGCAGCTGCATGACGTCACGGTCCATGCCCGGGTCGAGGCCGGACGTCGGCTCGTCCAGGAAGATCAGCGACGGCTTGGTCAGCAGCTCGAGGGCCACCGACACGCGCTTGCGCTGGCCGCCGGAGAGCGAGGTGACCTTCTTGTCCTTGTGGATGTCGAGCTTCAGCTCGCGCAGCACCTCGTCGATGCGCGCGTCGCGCTCCTGCGCCGTGGTGTCGGCGGGGAAGCGCAGCTTGGCCGCGTACTTCAGGGCCTTCTTGACGGTCAGCTCCTTGTGCAGGATGTCGTCCTGCGGGACCAGACCGATGCGCTGGCGCAGCTCGGCGAACTGCTTGTACAGGTTCCGGTTGTCGTACAGCACTTCGCCCTGGTTGGCCGGCCGGTAGCCGGTGAGCGCCTTGAGCAGGGTCGACTTGCCGGAACCGGAGGGGCCGATCACCGCGATCAGCGACTTCTCGGGGACGCCGAACGAGACGTCCTTGAGGATCTGCTTCCCGCCGTCGACCGTGACGGTCAGGTGACGGGCCGAGAAGGAGACCTCACCGGTGTCGACGAACTCCTCGAGCCGGTCGCCGACGATCCGGAAGGTGGAGTGGCCGACGCCGACGATGTCGGTCGGGCCGAGCAGCGCCGAGCCGCCCTTGGCGATCGGCTGGCCGTTGACGTACGTGCCGTTGTGCGAGCCGAGGTCGCGGATCTCGAAGCGGCCGTCGGGCGTGGCGTGGAACTCGGCGTGGTTGCGGGAGACCTGGAGGTCGGAGACGACCAGGTCGTTCTCCAGGGCACGGCCGATGCGCATCACGCGGTCGAGTGCGAACTGGTGGAACGTGGTCGGGCTGCGGTCGCCGTAGACCGGCGGCGCCCCCGCGGCACCACCGGTCGTCTTCTGTGCGTACTGCTCGGCGGGGCCGGCCTGCTGCTGCGGGAACGCGGGCGGCTGCTGCCAGCCGGCCTGGGGGGCCGGGTGCTGCTCCGGCCCTTGGTGCGCGGGTGCCTGGTGGGGTACGGCCTGCTGCGGAACGGGCTGCTGGTGCGCGGGCGCCTGCTGCCAGCCGGGTGCGCCGGCGCCCTGCGGCGCGTACGGGGCCGCTGCCTGCGGCTGCTGGGCCGGGCCGCCGACCGGTGCCGTGGTCGCCGACAGGTTCAGCCGCGGTCCGTCGGTCGCGTTGCCGAGGTGCAGCGACGAGCCGGGGCCGATCTCCATGTGCTGGATCCGGCGGCCCTGCGCGTACGTGCCGTTGGTGCTGCCGTGGTCCTCGATGACCCAGCCGCGGCCGTCGAAGCTGACCGTGGCGTGCCGCCAGGAGACCCTGGCGTCGTCGAAGACGATGTCCCCCTGCGGATCACGTCCGAGGATGTATGCCCTGGATGGATCGAGCATCCAGGTCTGTCCATTTGTTTCGAGTACGAGTTCCGGCACTCCATGCCCCACTGAGTTGTCCCCCGAGTTACCCCCGTCGCAGGGAGTCTAGGGATGTCGAACATCGTGGGGAACTATTCCAGGCTCGGCCCCTTGACCGAAACCCGGGCCTTGGCAAGGGGTCCGGCGGCGCCCCGACTCGCGAGCTCTTTCTCCCTGCGCGCCTTCGGCTGCCCGGAGTTGGGACGGCGCCGGCCCAACTCCTCGCGGATACGGGCGTGGTGGCCCGGGGCGGCCCTGAGCTTCGCGCCCCCTCGGAGACGTGGCCGGCCTGGGCGAAGGGCCGGCCGGCCGGTGTCGGACAGGACGGGTGCGGCAGCCGATGATCACCGCACCCGCCGGCCGGACACGCCCCCGGCGATCAGCGCACGGCGGCCGGACGCCACCCGGGTGGCCGCGGC
The DNA here is from genome assembly GCF_040704595.1 of Streptomyces sp. NPDC046870. NCBI lineage: Bacteria > Bacillati > Actinomycetota > Actinomycetes > Kitasatosporales > Streptomycetaceae > Streptomyces > Streptomyces sp. NPDC046870. The sequence continues at coordinate 227,982 of NZ_JBEYXM010000011.1, read as the reverse complement.
GGCCGTCGTCTCCGTCTGCCGTCCGGCCCTCGTCGTGGGACCCTCGTGGTGGGGCCGGGCGGTACCGCTCGCGCGGCAGCGGCGCCGTTTCCCGGTGGCAAGATCCTCGACACCGGGTCGACACCCATTGTTCCGTGTCCGTCAGGCGGACCTCGACGGCGGGAGGCACTCGGTGCCGGATACGGTGGTGACACCATGAGCGCTTCGCAGACCTCCGCTTCGCAGACCCCCGAGGTCCCCACCCTCCTCGTCAAGATCTTCGGCAAGGACCGGCCGGGCATCACGGCCGGCCTCTTCGACACCCTCGGCGCCTACCTCGTCGACGTGGTCGACATCGAGCAGGTCGTCACCCGGGGCCGCCTGGTGCTGTGCGTGCTGGTGACCCAGCCGCCGGCCGGCCTGGAGGGCGACCTGCGGGCCACCGTGCACAGCTGGGCCGAGTCGATGAAGATGCAGGCGGAGATCATCTCGGGGCACGGTGACAACCGTCCCCGTGGCCTCGGGCGCTCCCTGGTGACCGTCCTCGGCCACCCGCTCACCGCCGAGTCGACCGCCGCGATCGCCGCCCGGATCGCGAAGGCAGGCGGCAACATCGACCGTATCTTCCGGCTCGCCAAGTACCCGGTCACGGCCGTCGAGTTCGCGGTGTCCGGTGTGGAGACCGAACCGCTGCGCACGGCCCTGGCCTCCGACGCGGCGGCACTGGGTGTCGACATCGCGGTGGTCTCGGCGGGTCTGCACCGGCGCGCCCAGCGGCTGGTGGTCATGGACGTGGACTCGACCCTGATCCAGGACGAGGTCATCGAGCTGTTCGCGGCGCACGCCGGCTGTGAGGACCAGGTCGCCGAGGTGACGGCGGCGGCGATGCGCGGGGAACTGGACTTCGAGCAGTCGCTGCACGCGCGCGTGGCGCTGCTCAAGGGTCTGGACGCCTCAGTGGTGGAGAAGGTCCGCGAGGAGGTCCGGCTGACGCCGGGCGCGCGCACGCTGATCCGCACCCTGAAGCGGCTCGGCTACCAGGTGGGGGTCGTCTCCGGCGGCTTCACCCAGGTGACCGATGACCTGAAGGAGCGGCTGGGGCTGGACTTCGCCCAGGCCAACACGCTGGAGATCGTCGACGGGAAGCTGACCGGCCGGGTCACCGGTGAGATCGTGGACCGGGCGGGCAAGGCGCGGCTGCTGCGCCGCTTCGCGGCGGAGGCCGGGGTGCCGCTGTCACAGACGGTGGCGATCGGTGACGGCGCGAACGACCTGGACATGCTGAACGCGGCGGGCTTGGGCGTCGCCTTCAACGCCAAGCCGGTGGTCCGGGAGGCGGCGCACACGGCGGTGAACTTCCCCTTCCTCGACACGGTCCTCTACCTCCTCGGCATCACCCGGGAAGAGGTCGAGGCCGCCGACATGCACGACGACGAGGGCTGAGCGAGGCCCCGCACCGATTCGCGAGCGGCCGCACCGGCATCGACGCGCCGTGGACCGGGCCGGCGTCCGGCAGCGGCCGGGGCCCGGCACCCTGTGGGGTGCCGGGCCCTTCGCCGTCCGGTGCGCCGCGCGGGCGCCGGGTCACTCGGAGGGCGCCCAGTAGTCCACGAGTGTGGCGACGCCGGGTTCGACGCCCTTCCAGGGGCCTTCGAAGGACAGCAGGGCGAAGGCGGCGGCGGGGAAGCCCCGCCGGTCCATCCGCGCACGGGCGTCGTCGCCGGCGGTGCCGGCCAGGATGTCGGCCAGACCGTGCACGCCGGGGTTGTGGCCGATCAGGATCACGTTGCGCACCTCGTCCGGGACCTCGTTGAGCACGGCGATCAGCTCGCCGGGCGAGGCTTCGTAGACCCGCTCCTCGTAGACGGTCTTCGGCCGGTGCGACAGCTCGTGCACGGCGAGCTTCCAGGTCTCGCGGGTGCGGGTCGCCGTGGAGCACAGGGCCAGGTCGAAGGTGATGCCGGTGTCGGCCAGCTTGCGTCCGGCGACGGCGGCGTCCGTGCGGCCGCGCTCGGCGAGCGGGCGCTCGTGGTCGGGGACCTGGGGCCAGTCGGCCTTCGCGTGCCGGAAGAGGACGATCCTGCGGGGTTCTGCGACGCTCATGGGTCCCAGCTTCGCATGAAACAGGGCACCCGGCTCAGGGAGTTGACATGCGGATTCACCGCGCGAGGGAGCTTGCCGTCAGCGCGCGAGGAGCTGCTGGGCGTGCTCCAGGAGCCGCGTGATCGCCGGGTCGCCGGCCGCCGCCTGGGCGTCCGACGGGTTCAGTATCAGCGCGAGCAGTACGAGGAACGCCAGGGCGGGCAGGGCGAGCGCCCACCAGGGCAGCCTGATGTCGACGCCGCCCGTGGTCGCCGGGTGGGGCCGGGTGTGGGTGCGGGCCGCCATGGTCGCCTCCGTGAGTCCTCGAGCTGGTCCGTGACCGCCGCGTGCGGCCACTCCTCGAAGGTACGGAAGCGGGGGCGGCCAACCCATCCGGAGTTCCACCCAGTTGACCCTGACCCTTGCCCCCTAGGGGATGGGGGGGCCAGCCCCACCATCCGCGCGGCGGCCCTGGAGCACCGCGAGGGCCCCGAAAACAGGGAAGACCGGGCGTATCGGGCCGGTCGGGCGGACCGGTGGGGCAGGCCGCGGCTCGGACGAAGCCGGCAGTCCCTCAGGCACCGCCGTCACGGGGACGCGAGCGTCGCCACGATGGCGATGATCACGAAGATGGCGAAGAACGAGCCGAAGACGAGCAGCATCTTCTTCTGGCCGTTCTTCGGGTTCGGGTCGAGCACAGGCTGCATGCGCCCAGTCTCGCACCTCGCCCGCCGCGGCACGGCGCCGGGGGCACCCGGCCGGGTCAGCGCGCCGTCTCGTCCTCCACCGTCCGGTCGCGGCCCGCCAGGAAGCCCACCACCATCTGCGGCACCATGAGGGCCGCCATGAGGGCGAGCGGCAGTCCCCAGCCGCCGCTGTGCTGGTAGAGCACGCCGACCAGCAGGGGGCCGGGGATGGAGATCAGGTAGCCGGTGCTCTGGGCGAACGCGGACAGCTGGGCCACGCCCGGACCGCTGTGGGCCCGCATGCCGACCATGGTCAGCGCGAGCGGGAAGGCGCAGTTGGAGACGCCGAGCAGCAGCGCCCAGGCCCAGGCGCCGGCGGCCGGGGCGAGGTACAGCCCGGCGTATCCGGCGAGGCCGCAGGCGCCCAGGACCAGCACGATCGGGCCCTGGTGGGGCAGCCGGGTGGCGACCCTCGGAATGACGAAGGCCAGCGGTACGCCCATCACCATGGTGACGGCGAGCAGCACCCCCGCGGTGCCCGCGGGCACCCCGGCGTCCCGGAAGATCTGCGGCATCCAGCCCATGGTGATGTAGGCGGCGGTGGCCTGGAGGCCGAAGAAGACGGCGAGCGCCCAGGCGGTGCGGCTGCGGGTGATACGCAGGGGAGCGTGCTGCCGGTCCGCCCCGCGCGGGGACTCCTGCCGGGCTGCGGCGGTGCCCCGGTCGCGGACGAGCGGCAGCCAGGGCAGGACGGCGGCGGCGGCGAGGGCCGCCCAGACGGCGAGGCCGGACCGCCAGCCGCCGCCGAGGGCGTCGGTCAGCGGGACGGTCACCGCGGCGGCGGCGGAGGTGCCGAGCGCGAGGGCCATCGAGTACAGGCCGGTCATGGAACCGACCCGGTCGGGGAACCAGCGCTTGACGATGACCGGCATCAGGACGTTGCTGACGGCGATGCCCATGAGGGCGAGCGCGCTTGCGGCCAGGAATCCCGCGGTGCCGCCCACGTACGGCCGTATGAGCAGGCCGGCGGTGATGGCGGCCATGCCGGCGCACACCACGGCGGCCGGTCCGAAGCGGCGGGCCAGGCGGGGCGCGGCGACACCGAACACGGCGAAGCACAGCGGGGGCACGGAGGTGAGCAGTCCGGCCACGCCGCCGCTCATGCCGAGCCCGTCGCGGACCTCCTCCAGGAGGGCGCCGAGGCTGGTGATGGCCGGACGGAGGTTCAGCGCGGAGAGCACGATCCCGAGGACGACGAGCCGGACCGCCCACGCGCGCGTGCCGCCCGCGCCGGGCGTCGTCTCCTGGATGCGCGTCGCGGCCGTACCGCGTTCGGTCGATGACATCGCCGTACGGGTCTCCGCTGTCCGGGTTTCCTCACTCACCATGAGGCTCATCATAGAATCATGGGATGATTGGTTGTCCAACCCCGCGGTACCCGTGGCCCGTGCGCCCCGGCCCGTCGTGCGAAGGTGTGCCATGCCTTTGAGCCACCCGCGCCGTTCGGCGCTGTCCGAACAGGTGATCGCCGAACTGCGCAACCAGATCACGTCCGGTGAGTGGCCGGTCGGGTCGCGCATCCCGACGGAGCCGGAACTGGTCGAGCAGCTCGGTGTCGCCCGCAACACGGTCCGCGAGGCCGTCCGCGCGCTCGCCCACAACGGCCTGCTGGACATCCGCCAGGGCTCGGGCACGTACGTCGTGGCCACGAGCGAGCTGGCCGGGGTGATGCACCGCCGTTTCGCCGGCGCCGACCCGCGGCACATCGCCGAGCTGCGGTCCACGCTGGAGTCGGCGGCGGCGAGACTGGCCGCCGAGCGGCGCACCGAGAAGGACCTCCGGCAGCTGGAGACGCTGCTGGCCCGGCGCGAGGAGGTCTGGGAGGGCGGCGACACGGAGGCCTTCGTGACCGCCGACGCCACCTTCCACCTGGCCGTGGTGGCCGCGTCCCACAACGACGTGATGACCGCGATGTACGCCGACCTGGGCGAGGTGCTGCGGGACTGGCTGCGCGCGGACGTCGGGGCGGGACTGACACCGGAGACGTACATGGACCACACGCGCCTGGTGGACGCGATCCGCGCCGGGGACACGGAGGCCGCGGCGAAGGAGGCCGCGAGCTACCCGTTCCTGTGCAACCCGGGGCGGTTCACCGCACCTTCTGGTGACTGATCCACACCGAGCGCACCTCCTTCCAGCACCGGCCGGACAGCCGTACGGTCATCGCCGGCCCCGCGTCCACCGGGGCGCTGTCGGTGTCGATGTCCCACCAGCGGTCGCACTCGATGTGCAGCCGCACACGATCGGTGTCGACATAGGGGTTGTGGCAGTACGTCACCACGTGGGAGCCCCGCACCGCCGTGCGGCACGAGGCGCCGAACCGGCTCGGCGCGGGCGGCTTGCCGTCGCTCACGCGCGCGTGCGGCAGCGCGTCGTACGGCAGGGACAGGACGAGGGCGAGGGCCACGGTCACCGGGGCCAGGCTGCGGGACAGGCGCACAAGGGGACCTCCTCGGCCGGGCGGCGCGGGGGCGAGCGAGGGAAGGCGTAATCCAGGGTGCGCCGTCCGCGCGGCGGCGGCCCGGCCGGAGAGCCGAACGGGTGACGGCCCCGAACGGGCGACGCCCCGTTCCCCGCCGGCGGCGGGGAACGGGGCGTCGGTGCGGCCTCGCGGCGGTCAGGCGCCGATGGCGTGCAGACCGCCGTCGACGTGGATGATCTCGCCGGTGGTCTTCGGGAACCAGTCGCTCAGCAGGGCGACGACGCCGCGGCCGGCCGGCTCCGGGTCCTTCAGGTCCCACTCCAGCGGGGAGCGGCTGTCCCACACGGAGGCCAGCTCGCCGAAGCCCGGGATGGACTTGGCGGCCATGGAGCCGAGCGGGCCCGCCGAGATGAGGTTGCAGCGGATGTTCTGCTTGCCCAGGTCGCGGGCGATGTAGCGGCTGGTCGCCTCCAGGGCGGCCTTGGCCGGGCCCATCCAGTCGTACTGCGGCCAGGCGAACTGCGCGTCGAAGGTCAGGCCGACGACCGAGCCGCCGTTCTGCATCAGCGGCAGGCAGGCCATGGTGAGCGCCTTCAGGGAGTACGCCGAGACGTGCATGGCGGTGGCGACCGACTCGAACGGCGTGTTCAGGAAGTTGCCGCCGAGCGCGTCCTGCGGGGCGAAACCGATGGAGTGGACGACGCCGTCGAGGCCGCCCAACTCCTCGCCGACCACGTCGGCCAGGCGGGCGAGGTGCTCGTCGTTGGTGACGTCCAGCTCGATGACCTTGGTGGGCTTCGGCAGCTTCTTGGCGATGCGCTCGGTCAGGGTGGGCCGCGGGAACGCGGTCAGGATGATCTCGGCGCCCTGCTCCTGGGCCAGCTTGGCAGCGTGGAAGGCGATGGAGGCCTCCGTCAGCACACCCGTGATCAGGATGCGCTTGCCTTCGAGGATTCCGCTCATGGTGATCAGTGACCCATTCCCAGTCCGCCGTCAACCGGGATGACGGCTCCAGTGATGTACGAGGCGTCGTCCGAGGCGAGGAACCGCACGGCCGCGGCGATCTCCTCGGGCTGCGCGTAACGGCCGAGCGGCACCTGCGAGACGATGCTCTGGCGCTGCTCGTCGGTGAGCACCTTGGTCATGTCGGTGTCGACGAAGCCGGGCGCGACGACGTTGAAGGTGATGTTGCGCGAGCCCAGCTCCCGGGCGAGGGAACGCGCGAAGCCGACCAGGGCCGCCTTGGACGCGGCGTAGTTCGACTGGCCCGCGGAGCCGAGCAGACCGACCACGGACGAGATCAGGACGACGCGGCCCTTCTTGGCGCGCAGCATGGCGCGGTTGGCGCGCTTCACGACACGGAAGGTGCCGGTGAGGTTGGTGTCGATGACCGAGACGAAGTCCTCCTCGGACATGCGCATCAGGAGCTGGTCCTTGGTGATGCCGGCGTTGGCGATCAGGACCTCGACCGGACCGTGCTGGTCCTCGATCTCCTTGTAGGCCTGCTCCACCTGCTCGGGGTCGGTGATGTCGCACTTGACGGCCAGGCAGCCCAGTTCCGTCAGGGCGGCCGGCGGCTCACCCGAGCGGTACGTGATCGCGACCTTGTCGCCGGCGTCGGCGAACGCGCGGGCGATGGCGAGGCCGATGCCCCGGTTGCCTCCGGTGACGAGAACCGAGCGGCTCAACGGATCACCCTTTCGATAGCGGTTGCACACATCCGCCCGAACACCTGGATGACAGGCGGCTTCATCGAAAACCTATCGGTACCGGAACGCGCACGGGCAAGCGGGCACCGACAGTGGCTCGGGGGAGACCCTGTGGGGTTCCTACAGTCCGCCGCCCCGACGGTGCCTTACCGGCCCGCGGATCAGGTGTCGCGTCCCCAGCGCAGATCGGCGGTGGTCAGCTTCTCACAGAGGTCGTCGAGACGGTCGTCCGGCAGCACCTTGCGGTGGGCCAGCGTGTTGCGTGCCCTGACCACAGTCGCCAACAGGAGCCGCTCGTCCGCCGGGAGCGAGACGTGGCCCCTGAGACAGGCCCGTTCCAGTTCGGACGCCTCCGCGCACAGGAAGGTCCGCTCCGGGCGGGTGGCGTGGTCCTTGAGGCGGTTGCGCACGTGGAGTTCCACCAGTTCCCGGACCGGCCGGTTCGCGTACGACAGCGCCAGCTCCGCGAGCCGTCGGCGCGCGTCCTCGATCCAGGGCATGAGGACACGGGCCTGTGCCTGGCTGACCAGGACACTGAGCTGGTCCGGGCGTCCCTCCCCGCCGTCGGCGTGCCACAGGGCGGGGTGCAGCCTGGGTCTGCCCTCCCAGGCCTGCACGACGCCTCGCGCCCATGCCTCCCGGAGTGCCGACGGCGGCTTGTGGAGCAGGGCCGACCCGCCGCTCACCGGCGGGCAGCCGATGCCCTGGCCGGTGGTCCGGGCCGCCAGGCACACGCGCAGGCACTCGTCGAGGGACCGGTCGCTGCCGTCCCAGCGGTCGAACAGGTCCACCGCGAGGGCGAGGTCCGCGCCGCACAGCTCACCAACCACCTCGCTCCGCAACGCCCGCAGGACTCGGGTCCGCAGGAGCGTGCCGCCCATGGCCGCCCGGTGGCGGTCGGCGCCCCGGAGCCCGTCGAGGAGCGTCGCGCTGTCCAGCCGGCCCACGGTGCCCCACCACCAGTGGACCGAGGTCGTGGCCAGTTCCAGCTCCAGCTCGTCGGGGAGCTGCGGGGGCAGGTCCCGCAGCCGGCCGGTGACCAGCACCCGGGGCCGCTGTTCCGGGAGCAGACCGGCATCCTTGACGGCGGCGTCCAGGGCGCGCACCAGGCGGGCCACGTCGTGCCCGCGCTCACCCGCGGTTCCGTGCCGGGTGTCCGGCTCCAGCCACGCCCGTATGCCGATGACGGGCCGCCAGTGGGCGCCCGGGGCGGTCAGCTCGTCGACGGCGCGGCCGGGGTCGACGGAGAGCTCCTTGGCCAGCCGGGTCATCAGCTCCGACGGTCCGCCGGCGTGGGGCGCTGGCGGCGATTCCCGGCGGGGCCCGGGCAGGTCCCAGCCGATGTCGAAGCCGTCGTCGAACCCGTCGAGCAGCGGGACGTCCGCCGTGAGGTGGGCGTAAGGCACGGGCTCCACGGGCACCGGCTCGGCCCGCACGGCACCGGGCTCGGCCACCTGGAGGTGCTCCGGTGAGCCGGCCAGCACCGTGCGGTGCAGTTCCTCGGCGTACCCCGCCACGACCATGTCGTCCGGCAACAGCCACAGGCAGTTGCGGCCGGCGGCCAGATCGGCGGTGACGCGGTCGAGCTGGCCGCGTACGCCGGGGAGCGCGGCCAGCTCCTCGCCCGTGAGACCACGGACCTCACTCCCCCGCACGCGCCCGTACCGCCCGGAACGTCACGGGGTCGACCGTGATGCCGTCGGGTACGGCGTCGATGAGGCCGAGCCGGTCCAGCCGGGCGAGCCAGGTCTCGGTCTCCGGCTCGGACAGTTCCACGGCCTCGGCGACCTGGTCGACGGGAACGCCCTGGCCCTCGCTGACGTAGCCGTTCCACAGGGCGAGCAGATCGAGGTCGCGGTTCTCCAGGCCGGCGGCTTCGCAGTGCCGGTCGAGGTTGTCCGGCCGGCGGATGGCCCGCCCGATCTTGTCCAGGGCGCTGTCGAGCGTCGCGCCGTTGACGGTGACCTCGGCGATGGCGGGCTCCACCCAGGTGGCCCAGCCGCCGGTGGTCTGGATCAGCCGGGTGCGGTCGGCCTTGGACACGAAGGGGCATTCGGGCCAGGCCCGCAGGCTCTCCACGGACCAGCGTTCCGGCCGCAGGAAACGGACGGGCAGCGGCTCCGCCCCGCGCGCTTCCCGCAGCGCGCCGACGGTCAGCGCGTCGGCCACGACGAACACCGAGCGGTGGTTGGCGCGCTTGCGTCCCTCGGCCTGGTGCACGAGGGCGTCCGCGGCCGGTCCCGCGTGGTCCACGCACAGGCGGACGGCGGAAAGCAGCGCGTCGGCGTCGATGCCGCGCAGGTCGAGTGCGAGGACGTAGTTCCTGCGCAGCCGCGAGGCGTCGGTGAGGGCGGCGCGCAGGTCGTCCTGGGCGCCCGCCCCGCGCACCTCCACACCCCGCGCCTCGGCGAAGCGCTCGGTGGCCGTGATCATCAGCTCGGGGCGGTGCAGCCTGGTCGTGCCGATCACCGTGACGCCCGGCTGCGCCGCCTCGTGCAGCTGGCCCTCGGTGAGGGGGCTGTACCGGGTCACGTAGCGGTGCGGGTCGCTGCCCATGTAGCGGCCGAGGAGGCGGCGCGCCGCGCGAGGGTCGTACTCGTAGGGCTGGCTGAACTCGGTTTCCCGCAGCTCCAGGAGGAGGTCGTCGCGCGTGCCCAGCATGTTCACGACGTTGGGGCTGCGGACGGCGAACCGGGACCGGTCGCCGAGCTGCACCAGCAGGCCGAGGCCGACCATCTCCCTGAGGTAGATCTGCACTTGTTTGACGCCGAGCTCCTGGAAGCCCTCCTCCCACGCCTCCCGCGCCCACTGCAGCAGGTCCTCGGCGGAGTAGTCGCCGCGGTAGCCGTCCTGGAGGCTGCGCAGGGCGATGACGAGCGTCAGGACGCGGTAGCGGTCCTCCAGGTTGATGGTGAAGCGCAGCCGTTCGGCCAGCCTCGTCCGTACGGTCTCCGAGGCCGCGACCTCCTGGACGTCCGCCTCGGTGATCGGCGTCGGCCGGGCGTGGCCCCGCGGGGAGCGGCCCTGGAGGGTGCGCACGAGTTCGCTGCAGAAGATCTGCACCAGGTTGGCCTGGTAGTTGGTGATGGCGAGGATCCGCCAGACGAGTTCCGGCCGCTCGAAGACGAAGCCCAGGGCCGCCATGGGCTCGGTGACCAGCCGAACGGCGGCGGTCGGGTTCAGCGGGCCCACCAGGACGTCGGGGCCGCCGTGCGCGGTCGAGACGTTGGACAGCTCACCGAAGCGCTGCACCTGGTGCAGGCCGGCGAAAACCACCTTCAGTCGCCGGTCCGTCTGCTCCATCAGCTGCTGGAACCGCTTGACGTTCTGGAACGTCGACTCCCCTCCGGAACGGAACACCCGGCGGGAGTCGGCGGTGAGGAACGCGTCCGCCTCGTCGGCGAGGATCAGCATCCGGCGGGAGTCGTCGGCGTCCAGCCAGCCGCGGATGGCGTTGGCGACGTGCTCGGGCTGTGCCTGGTCGGACACCTTCTTCGGGTCGATGACCCGCTGCCGTTTCAGGTCGTCGGCGAGCAGTTTCCAGATGCGCTCGGGTGACTCCGCCTGCCCGATCTCGGCCTTGACCAGGTCCAGGTAGACGGCGACGTTGGCCTCGGAGCGGCGCGGGAACAGTTCCGCGACCCTGCGCAGCAGCGCGGACTTGCCGAGCTGCCGCCCGCCGTAGAGGAAGAGACCGCCGTCGGGGTTCATCACCTCCCGGAGCTCCTGGTCGCGGCCGTAGAAGACCTCCGGCGGCACGGCTCCGGCGACGAACGGCGTGTAGGGGTCGTACGACGTCCAGGGCAGCGTCACCCGCTGCAGCGCGCGGAACGCGCCGGGCGCCCGGGCGGCCATCCAGCCGGCGACGGCCGGGTCGACGACGAGCGCCTGCTGGGCCTTGCGGCGCGAGGCCTCGGCGAGGGCCCGCCGTCCCTCCAGGCCCAGCGGGTGCAGGTAGAGGACGATGTTGGCGTCGACGTCGGAGTCCTCGAGGTGCGCGAGGGGGCCGTCGGCGCGCTGTTCCTCCCAGATGAGCAGAACGGTGTACGAGGTGGCGCGCGATCCCAGTGCGGCCACGTACCCGGGCGCCTCGATGACGCTCGCGCGGCCCTTGAACCGGCGCACGCCCTGTCCCATGGGCTCGGCCTGGAAGTGCCCCAGCGGCTTCAGGCCGAGCAGCCGCAGCACGCGCGGCACATGCTGGCTCCAATCGCTGTTGCGGCCCCTCTTGGTGCACAGCGCCTTCCACGAGGCGACGCCCTGCTCCGCGTTGGCGGTGATCTTCGTGTCCGAGCCGTAGTGGTCGACCCACCACCCGGCCGAGACGCCGTCCCCGCCGGGCGAGGGGACCCCGGGGCCGGTCAGCCCGGCCAGGAACCCGCGGAGTTCGGCGCCCTCGTCGTCAGGGCGGTCCGGCAGGCGCGCGCCGCTCTCCACGAGCGCCAGGAACTCCTGCGCGGTGACCGTGTCGCCCTCGTCGATCAGCCGCAGGATGCGGTCGTGGTCGGGTTCGGCGAGCGGGCGCTCCGGGTCGAGCCTGAGGGAGTCGAGCCGCTGCCGCAGCCGCTCGGTGGACTCCGCGACCTTGTCCGTCAGCTCGGCGACCAGGTCCCGCAGCGCCTGAAGCGCGTACCGGTAACGGCCGGCCTCGTCACCGTCCGCGAACTCCTGCAGGCGGCCGGTGAACTCCCGTTCCATGTCGGAGGGCATCAGGTTGAGCGTCCTGATCTGGGCCAGGTGGGAGGCGGCCAGGTCGTGGTGTTCGACGATCCTGCGACGCCAGTCCTTCTCCGCCTCCCGGCAACGCCGTACCGCGTCCTCCAGCCAGTCGGCCTGCGCCGCCGGGTCCGCGGCGGGGCCGTCACCGACCACGCGCACCAGGGCACGGGCCAGGTGGAGGTCACCGCGGGCCACGTACCGCTCCAGCACGGACTCGGCGGACGCCGGGGACAGCAGACCGGCCAGGGCGGGAGCCGCGCGGGGGTCGTCGAAGTCGGGACGGCCGTCGGCGTTCCGGGGCAGGTCCGGCAGGAACAGCAGGCAGTCGTCCGAGGGGACGAGCTTGTCGTCCGCGTCGACCATCGTCGCCGAGTGGCCGACGGGCTCGGCGGACAGCCATCGGCGCAGCAGACCGAGCGCGGCGCCGCCGACGCCCGGCGGCTCCTCGCCGGGCGCGAGTTCCGCGAGCGCGGTCTCCCACTGGGGCGTCTTCGAGCCGGAGACGGCGTCCCTCGCCTGCGCGGCGGCGGCCACCGCGGCGGCCTTCGCCACCAGCTCCCCCACCGACCGGATCGTCGCGTGCAGCTGGCGCAGCGCGCCCGAGTGGATCGGTTCCCGCGCCTGTTTGGGGGTGCGGAAGCTGCTGTCGGCCTCCTCGATGAGCCGGTCGACGTACTCACCGCGCCCGAGGTTCTCGCTGAAGGTCCTGAGGGCGGAGGCGTCGCCGGTGCCGGAGGCCCAGTCGAGCACCGCGCGCAGTGCCTGGTGCAGTTGCCCGGAGGGGCCGGTCAGATACCGCAGGACACGGGACGCGCGCTGGTACTTGATCTTCCGGCGGGGGAGGTCCTCCAGCAGGACGCGGGCGGACCGCTCGAGGTCGCCGACCGTGAGGCGGTGTTCCTGCTCGGTGGAGTCCTCGACCGCGCCCGGCACGAAGACGTGGCACTCCCGTACCGCCTCCTTCAGCGCCATCAGCAGGTGCTGCCACGGCTGGGAAAGACCCGAGGGCATGGTGAAGTCGCTCAGGACGGCGTGCGGCCAGCCGGCCGTGAGGCCGGAGCGCATCGCGGCGGCCAGCGCCACGAGGTGGGCGTCCCGGTCCTCGACGAGGTCCAGGGAGGTGATGTCGTGCGCCATCTGCACCTGGGTGGCCCCGTCCGCGTCGGCGCAGGCGAAGGCGGTCGCGAGGAAGGAAAGGGCCTTGGCGCGGTGCGGGTGGTCGTCCGACACCGCGGACATCCAGTAGGCCTGCGGGAGGTCTCCCCGGGTGACCAGCCGTGCCACGGGGGACGGGCCGTCCGGGGCCGTCCAGGCGGAGGGGGTGGCGGCCGGGCTCGGGGGCGGGCCGGCGTGAGTGGCGGAGGAGGGGGCCGTGCCGGCCGGTGCGCTGTGCCGCTGGGGCGGCAGTACGGGGCTGTCTGCGGGGGATGCGGTGGACGCCCCGGCGGCCGGCTCCGGGTCGGGCACCGGGTCCGCCGGCGGTACGGGCTCCGGTTCGGGACCCGGTCGCGCCGGCGCCGCGGACTCCCCGACCGGCCGGGACACCGGTACGGCCTGCGGTATCGGCTCCCGCTGCGGGCCGGGCACCGGATCCGCCGGCGGTACGGGCTCCGGTTCGGGGCCCGATCGCGCCGGCGCCGCGGACTCCCCGACCGGCCGGGACACCGGTACGGCCTGCACCACCGGCTCCCGCTGCGGGCCGGGCACCGGGTCCGCCGCCTGCGGTACGGGGCCCGGTCGCGCCGGCGCCGCGGACTCCCGGACCGGCCGGGGCACCGGTACGGCCTGCGGTATCGGCTCCCGCTCCGACCGAGGCACTGGATCCGGTCGCGGCACGGGCTCCCGCTCCGGCTGAGGCACCCGTTCCGTCTGCGCCACCGGCGCCCGCTCCGGCTGAGGCACCGCCGGCGCGTGCGCCGCTCCAGGCGCCGGTGCCTGCCGGGCCACCGGGGTCCGGTCCCCCTCCCGCGGAGCCATGGCCGTCGGCTCGTGTTCTTCCTGGGGGTCGCGTGGGACGTCCTCGGGCCGTGAGGGGGGTTCCGCCGCCTGCCGCGGGGCCGGCGGCACGGCCGGTTTCACCGCCCGGCCGGTGGTCTCCCGTTCCGCCGCGGCGGCGCCGGTGCTGCCGGCCGCCGACGTCCTCACGCCGGACTCGCCGGGGCCGTCGGCATCCCCGCGCGCGCCCTCCCCCGGGTCCGTGTCCGTCGGCCCCGCGTCCTCCGCCGCGCCGGCCTGACCGACCAGGGCCGCCTGGTCACCGCCCAGCACGGACGCCAGCGCCGTCATCCGGTCACGGATGCCGTCCAGGGCCATCCGCAGACCTTCCGCCTCCGCATCCGCCTCCGCGTCCGCGATCAGCTGCTCGTACTGGGCGGCGCGGTGGCGCAGTTTCCGCAACTGCGCCCGGACCTCCCCGAGCCGGTCGAGCCGGTCGAGCTCCGCTTCGAGTCCGGCGTACCCGGTGTCGGGGGGCCACTCCCCCTCCCGCGCGGACAGCGTCCCCGCCAGCCGCGCGCGCTGGTGGATCCACGCGGTGAGGAGGACCTCGATCTGCTCGCGGGCCGCGGGCACCCTGCCGTCCCGCACCACGGCGGCGGCCTCGTCGAGGACGCCGGCCACTTCCGCGCCGGCCGCGCGCAGGTCCTCCACGGCCCGGCGGACGGCGTCGGCCCCCTGCTCCGGGCAGGAGCCTTCCGTACGCGCTGCGGCCCGTGCCCCCGCAGGGTCCTCGCCGCTCCGGCCACCGCTCACGTCCGCCCCCTCGCCACCGTCGTACCGCACCTGTGTCTCCCGCCCCTCCGCGGACTCCCGCCACTGCTCCGTCGTCCCTGGCGCGCGCGCCGGCGCCGGTCCTGTCCGCCGGGCGTCCGGCGGTGGTTCGCGATCGGCCGCGGCCAGGCAGCGTTCCAGGTGCGCCGCGGCCACCTCCGCCGCGGCCAGGCGCCCTCGTGCCTCCGGGGCCAGCAGCCCGTACAGCGCGCAGCGGGCCAGCGCCGGGTCCAGGACCTCCAGCATGGTGAGCAGGTCCGGTGCGGAGGGTCGCGCCACCACGTCCCGACGGAAGCCGTGGGTGCCGACGAGCGCGTGGCAGGCCCAGGCGACACCGCACGCGGCGACCGAGTGCAGCGTCGGTTCGGTCGCCGTGGTCAGCCAGACGCGGACGGACTGGGCCTCGCGGCGAGAGGCCGCCGGCGCGTCCCTCCCGACCTCCCTGGCGCGCCGATGGTGTCCGCACTGTCTACGGCGCAGGCACTGATGCTGTGTCAACAACCCCCGCATGCCGCGCTCGTCGAGCGACAGCAGCCATGCACGGAAGTCCCGCCCCCAACCTTGCATGGGGAGATACTGGCACCGCCGCCGACAGCCACACCGCGATACCGGGAAACTCCGCGGACGACGATCGGACCGTGCGGTGTTCGCCCCCGGTCCACCGCGGCGGGGGCATGATTCACTGCCTGGAAAGGTCTTCACAGGCGACAGCCCGAAGGGATGCCCACCCGTGCCCCATGACATCGATCAGTCGTTCCTGGCGCTGCCCCTGAGGGCCCTCGCCGACGCCGCGCTCGCGCGCGCGCGTGCGCTGGGGGCCGAGCACGCGGACTTCCGGTTCGAGCGGGTGCGCAGCGCGTCCTGGCGGCTGCGGGACGCCAAGCCCGCCGGGTCGTCGGACACCACCGACCTCGGGTACGCGGTCCGGGTGGTGCACGGCGGCACGTGGGGCTTCGCCTCCGGGGTGGACATGACCATGGACGCCGCCGCCCGGATCGCCTCGCAGGCGGTGGCCATGGCCAAGCTGTCCGCGCAGGTGATCAGGGCCGCCGGTTCCGACGAGAGGGTGGAGCTGGCCGACGAACCGGTGCACGCCGACAAGACGTGGGTCTCGGCGTACGAGATCGACCCCTTCTCGGTGCCGGACGAGGAGAAGTCGGCGCTGCTCGCGGAGTGGAGCAACCGGCTGCTGGCCGCGCCGGGCGTCGACCACGTGGACGCCTCGCTGCTCACCGTGCACGAGAACAAGTTCTACGCCGACACCGCGGGCACCGTGACCACCCAGCAGCGGGTGCGGCTGAACCCGCAGCTGACGGCCGTGTCGGTGGACGAGTCGAGCGGGGAGTTCGACTCCATGCGCACCATCGCGCCGCCGGTGGGTCGCGGCTGGGAGTACCTGACCGGCACCGGCTGGGACTGGGACGGCGAGCTGGAGCGGATCCCGGAGCTGCTCGCCGAGAAGATGCGGGCACCGAGCGTGGAGCCGGGCCCGTACGACCTGGTGGTCGACCCGTCCAACCTCTGGCTGACCATCCACGAGTCCATCGGCCACGCCACGGAGCTGGACCGCGCCCTCGGCTACGAGGCCGCCTACGCCGGCACCTCCTTCGCCACCTTCGACCAGCTGGGCAAGCTGAAGTACGGCTCCGAGCTGATGAACGTCACCGGCGACCGCACCGCCGAGCACGGCCTGGCGACCGTCGGCTACGACGACGAGGGCGTGGCGGCGCAGTCCTGGGACCTGGTGAAGGACGGCACGCTGGTCGGCTACCAGCTGGACCGGCGGATCGCGCGGCTGACCGGGTTCGAGCGGTCCAACGGGTGCGCGTTCGCCGACTCGCCGGCGCACGTGCCGGTGCAGCGCATGGCCAACGTGTCCCTGCGGCCGGACCCGGCCGGACTGTCCACCGAGGACCTGATCGGCGGTGTCGACCGGGGCATCTACGTCGTCGGCGACCGGTCCTGGTCGATCGACATGCAGCGCTACAACTTCCAGTTCACCGGCCAGCGCTTCTTCAAGATCGAGAACGGGCGGATCACGGGGCAGCTGAAGGACGTCGCCTACCAGGCCACGACCACGGAGTTCTGGGGCTCGATGGCCGCCGTGGGCGGGCCGCAGACGTACGTCCTCGGTGGTGCCTTCAACTGCGGCAAGGCCCAGCCGGGCCAGGTGGCGGCCGTGTCCCACGGGTGCCCGTCCGCCCTCTTCAAGGGCGTCAACATTCTGAACACCACGCAGGAGGCCGGTCGATGAGCGCCCCTACCCACAAGCCGCACGAGGTCGTCGAGCAGGCGCTGGCACTGTCCCGGGCCGACGGCTGTGTCGTCATCGCCGACGAGCACTCCACCGCCAACCTGCGCTGGGCGGGCAACGCGCTCACCACCAACGGCGTGACCCGGGGCCGTACGCTCACCGTGATCGCGACCGTGGACGGCGCGCAGGGCACCGCCTCCGGTGTGGTGTCCCGGTCCGCGGTCACCGCCGAGGAGCTGGAGCCGCTGGTGCGGGCCGCGGAGGCCGCCGCGCGCGGCGCCGGGCCCGCCGAGGACGCGCAGCCGCTGGTCGGCGGGGTGCCGCAGTCCCCGGACTTCACGGACGCGCCCGCCGAGACCTCCTCCGCCGTGTTCGCCGACTTCGCCCCGGCGCTCGGCGAGGCCTTCGCACGCGCGCGTGCCGGCGGCCGGGAGCTGTACGGCTTCGCCAACCACGAGCTGGTCTCGACGTACCTGGGGACGTCCACCGGGCTGCGCCTCAGGCACGACCAGCCCACCGGCACGCTGGAGCTGAACGCCAAGTCCCCGGACCGTGCGCGCTCGGCGTGGGCCGGCCAGTCCACGCGGGACTTCAAGGACGTCGACCCGGGGGCCATGGACGCCGAGCTGGCCGTACGGCTCGGCTGGGCGGAGCGGCGGGTGGAGCTGCCCGCCGGCCGCTACGAGACGCTGCTGCCGCCGACCGCCGTGGCGGACCTGCTGATCTACCAGCTGTGGTCGGCGTCGGGCCGGGACGCGGCCGAGGGCCGGACGGTGTTCTCCAAGCCCGGTGGGGGCACGCGGGTCGGTGAGAAGCTGAGCGGGCTGCCGCTGACCCTGCGCAGCGACCCGGACGAGCCGGGCCTTCAGTGCCCGCCCTTCGTGATCGCGCACTCCTCCGGCGGCGACCAGTCGGTGTTCGACAACGGGCTGCCCGCCCGTGCCACCGACTGGATCTCCGGGGGCGTGCTGAAGCACCTGACCACCACCCGGCACAGCGCGGGCCTGACCGGCCTGCCGGTCGCCCCGGTGCTCGGCAACCTGATCCTGGACGGCGGTGAGGACCGTTCCCTGGCGGAGATGGTCGCGGACACCGAGCGCGGGCTGCTGCTGACCTGCCTGTGGTACATCCGCGAGGTCGACCCGGCCACGCTGCTGCTGACGGGCCTGACCCGGGACGGGGTGTACCTCGTGGAGAACGGCGAGGTGACCGGGCAGGTGAACAATTTCCGGTTCAACGAGTCCCCGGTGAGCCTGCTGGGCCGGGCCACGGAGGCGGGGCGGACGGAGAAGACGCTGCCGCGCGAGTGGAGCGACTGGTTCACCCGGGCCGCGATGCCCGCGCTGCGCATCCCCGATTTCAACATGAGCTCTGTCAGTCAGGGCGTATAACCTCGTAGGCGTTCGTGGTCGGGTCCGCACCCGGCCGCCAGAAGATCATCAAGGAGACACGAGAACCGTGACGGACATCGTCGACGAGCTGAAGTGGCGGGGGCTCATCGCCCTCTCCACGGACGAGGACGCATTGCGCAAGGCGTTCGCGGACGGCCCCGTCACGTTCTATTGCGGCTTCGACCCGACCGCGCCCAGCCTGCACCTCGGCAACCTCGTGCAGATCCTGACGATGCGCCGCATCCAGGAGGCGGGCAACCGTCCGCTGGCGCTGGTCGGCGGTGCCACGGGGCTCATCGGCGACCCGAAGCCCACGGCCGAGCGCACGCTGAACGCGCCGGAGGTCGTGGCCGGCTGGGTGGAGCGGCTGCGCGCGCAGATCGAGCCGCTGCTGCACTTCGACGGGCCGAACGCCGCGGTGATGGTCAACAACCTGGACTGGACCCAGGGCCTGTCGGCCATCGAGTTCCTGCGGGACATCGGCAAGTACTTCCGGGTCAACAAGATGATCGCCAAGGAGGCCGTCTCCCGCCGGCTGAACTCCGACGCGGGCATCAGCTACACCGAGTTCAGCTACCAGATCCTGCAGGGCATGGACTTCCTGGAGCTGTACCGGCGGCACGGCTGCACGCTCCAGACCGGCGGCAGCGACCAGTGGGGCAACCTCACCTCGGGCACCGACCTGATCCACCGGGTCGAGCCGGAGGCCGTGGTGCACGCGCTGGGCACCCCGCTGATCACCAAGGCGGACGGCACCAAGTTCGGCAAGACCGAGTCCGGCACGGTGTGGCTCGACCCGGAGATGACCACGCCGTACGCGTTCTACCAGTTCTGGGTCAACGCCGACGACCGGGACGTCTCCAAGTTCCTGCGCATCTTCAGCTTCAGGTCGCGTGAGGAGATCGAGGAGCTGGAGCGGCAGACCGAGGAGCGGCCGCAGGCCCGGGCGGCGCAGCGGGCGCTCGCCGAGGAGCTGACGACGCTGGTGCACGGCGCCGACCAGACGGCCGCGGTGATCGCCGCGTCCCGCGCCCTGTTCGGGCAGGGCGAGCTGGCGGAGCTGGACGAGCGGACGCTGGCGGCGGCGCTGTCCGAGGTGCCGAACGCCCGGGTCACCGAGCTGGCTCCGGTGACCGACCTGTTCGCGGAGGTCGGCCTGGTCGCCAGCAAGTCCGCCGCGCGGCGGACCGTGAAGGAGGGCGGGGCCTACGTCAACAACGTCAAGGTCACGGCCGAGGACGCGGTGCCGTCCGCCGGGGATCTGATCCACGGACGGTGGCTGGTGCTGCGGCGCGGGAAGAGGAATCTGGCGGCCGTGGAGGTCACGGGCGCCTGAGCGTCAGGGGGGCGCGGGGCCCCCGCACGACTGCGGCCACGTAATGGCCGGTCGTGCGGGGCCCCGCGCCCCTTCCAGGTCACGCCCGCTGCTGCTTCCGTTTGCCCAGCGTCGCCATGTAGAGGGCGTCCACCGCGGCGACGATGATGATCGCGGCCACGAGCTGGAAGATGTGGCGGCTCCAGTCGATGCCGCGGGTCTCCGCCACGCCGACCGCGCGGGCCACCGCGTTGCCCACGATGGCGCCGAGCATGCCGCAGATGGTGGTCAGCCACAGGGGGCTGTGCTGCTTGCCCGGGATGATCGCCTTGGCGATGAGACCCAGTACGAATCCCACGATGATCGCCCACAACCAGCCCATGGCTGCCTCCTCGTACGGCTCGACGTGAGCATTACGGTCAGTGTGGTTCGGTCCGCCGTACGGCGCATGTCGGGTTCCCCCGTACGCGGCGGGCTCCCGGGCGTCGTCGCAGGCCGGGGGTGACCCGGTCTCGAAGGCGGCGCGGGCGCGGCGTACCGTGGGAGGTGTCCTGTCCGGTTCCCCGCCGGAGGTGGACGAGGGGTGCGGGCCGGGGAGAGTCCGATGCGGGCGGATGGTGGAATGTGATGCGGAAACAGCACGGCGGCAGCGTCCAGGTGTTCCGGATCACCGGTGCCCGGACCGGACTCGCCGAGGATGTCCGGGGCCGGCAGCGGCGGTACGTGATCTCGATGGCGATCCGTACCGTGTCGGTGATTCTGGCGGTCTCGTTGTGGAACGTCGAGCGGTACGTCGCGATCGTCGCGCTCGTGCTCGGTGCGGTCCTGCCCTACATCGCGGTGGTGATCGCCAACGCGGGACGGGAGAAGCCGCCGTCCCTGCCGTCCACGTTCGTCACCGCGCCGCTGCGGCCGATGATCGCGGCGTCGGGGACCGAGGACGGGCGGGCGGAATCCGGTTGGCGGTCCGTGCGGGAACCGGCGACGGAGGACGTGCCGACGAATCCGGCGCCCGGAACGGGCGGTGAGCGGGCCGATCCCGTCTGAGCACGCCGGACGCATGAGAAGCGGAATGCGACCGTGCGCCAAGCTCAAGAAAAGCTCAGATCAATCCTGTTGTTCCGGTGCCGGGCGGCGGGGTACCCGTGACATACTGCGTACGCGCTCCGCATCCCCCGTCGGAGCGATGGACCGACGCCGGGCAGCTCCCCCCGTGGCTGCCCGGCGTCGCCTTGTCTGAGCCCATGAGACGAACCACGAACCCGAGACGAACCGTGAGTGACGAGACCCCGATCTGCTCCGCCAAGGGCTGCCGCGCCGCCGCCGTGTGGGTGCTGGCGTGGAACAACCCGAAGGTGCACACGCCGGAGCGGCGCAAGACATGGCTGGCCTGCGAGGAGCACCGCGAGCATCTGTCGCAGTTCCTCGGGGTGCGGGGTTTCCTGAAGGACGTCGTGGCGTTCGACGAGTGGCGGGCGGCCGAGGGGGCCTAGGCCCTGACCGCCGATCGCTAGCCGCCGATCGCGGACATCGGGCGGTCCGGCTGGACGAACGACGGGTCGTCCAGGCCCGCTCCCGCCTTCTTGCCCCACATGGCGAGCTTCCAGATGCGGGCGATCTCCTCGTCCGGGGCACCCGAGCGCAGGGCGGCGCGCAGGTCGGTCTCCTCGGTGGCGAACAGGCAGGTGCGTATCTGGCCGTCGGCGGTGAGGCGGGTGCGGTCGCAGGCAGCGCAGAACGGCCGGGTGACCGAGGCGATCACGCCGACGCGGTGCGGGCCGCCGTCGACCAGCCAGCGCTCGGCCGGGGCCGAGCCGCGCTCGTCCGCACCCTCGGGGCTGAGGTCGAAGCGGGTGCGCAGGGAGGCCAGGATGTCCCCGGCGGTGACCATGCCCTCGCGCTTCCAGCCGTGCTGGGCGTCCAGGGGCATCTGCTCGATGAAGCGCAGTTCGTAGTCGTGCTCCACCGCCCAGGCGAGCAGGTCCGGGGCCTCGTCGTCGTTCAGCCCCGGCATCAGGACCGAGTTGACCTTGACGGGGTTCAGCCCGGCTTCGCGGGCGGCCTCCAGGCCCTCCAGCACGTCCTTGTGGCGGTCGCGGCGGGTGAGCGTCTTGAAGACGTCCGGGCGCAGGGTGTCCAGGGAGACGTTGACCCGGTCCAGGCCGGCCGCCTTCAGCGCGGTCGCGGTGCGCCTGAGACCGATGCCGTTGGTGGTGAGGGACATCTGGGGACGCGGCTCCAGCGCGGCGACGCGCTCGACGATGCCGACCAGGCCCGGGCGCAGCAGCGGTTCGCCGCCGGTGAAGCGGACCTCCTCGATGCCGAGCGTGCGGACGGCGATGTCGATGAGGCGGACGATCTCGTCGTCCGTGAGCAGGTCGGGCTTGGCCAGCCACTGCAGGCCCTCCTCGGGCATGCAGTAGGTGCAGCGCAGGTTGCACCGGTCGGTCAGCGAGACCCTCAGATCGGTGGCCACCCGGCCGTAGGTGTCGATGAGCACGTGGGGCCCCTCCCTCTCCCGGTCACTCATTCTCGGTCGCGCGTGCGTCGTCCGTCACCTGCGAGCCTACGTGACGCCGCTGACATCGACAGCGGCACGATCCCACGAGTACGGCGCGACCGCGTCGTAGGACCGTACAGTCCGTGACGACGCGGTCGCCGGTGCGTACTCTGCGTGGCTCGCGTCAGTGCGCTCCGGTGCCGGTCAGGGACCGCACCTCCAGTTCCGCGTACTTGTCCTGGTCCGGCGTCTCCTTCGACAGCAGGGTGCCCACGACACCGAGCAGGAAGCCGACCGGGATGGAGATGATCCCGGGGTTCTCCAGCGGGAACCAGTGGAAGTCGACGTCGGGGAACATCGAGGTCGGCTTGCCGGAGACCACCGGGGAGAACAGCACCAGGCCGACCGCGGTGACCAGGCCGCCGTAGATGGACCACAGGGCGCCCGTGGTCGTGAACCGCTTCCAGAACAGGCTGTAGAGGATGGTCGGCAGGTTGGCGGAGGCGGCGACCGCGAAGGCGAGGGCGACCAGGCCGGCGACGTTCAGGTCGCGGGCCAGGGCGCCGAGCACGATGGACACCGCGCCGATGCCGACGGTCGCCCAGCGGGCCGCGCCGATCTCCTGCTTCTCGGTGGCCTGGCCCTTCTTGATGACGTTCGCGTAGATGTCGTGCGCGAACGAGGACGACGAGGCCAGGGTCAGACCGGCGACGACCGCGAGGATCGTGGCGAAGGCGACGGCGGAGATGGTGGCGAGCAGGATGGCTCCCCAGTCGGAGTCGACGCCGCCCAGGTGCAGGGCCAGGAGCGGTGCCGCCGTGTTGCCCGCCTTGTTGGAGGCGATGATCTCGTCCGGTTTGATCAGCGCGGCGGCGCCGAAGCCGAGGGCGAGGGTCATCAGGTAGAAGGCGCCGATCAGGCCGATCGCCCAGATCACGGACTTGCGGGCGGCCTTGGCGGTGGGGACGGTGTAGAAGCGGATCAGGATGTGCGGGAGGCCGGCGGTGCCGAGGACCAGGGCGATGCCGAGCGAGAGGAAGTCCAGCTTGGTGGTGCCGGTGGCGCCGTACTTCAGGCCGGGCTCCAGGAAGGCGCTGCCCTTGCCGCTGTTGTCGGCGGCCTTGCCGAGCAGGTCGGAGACGTTGAAGTCGAACTTCAGCAGGACCAGGAAGGTCAGCAGCAGGGCGCCGATGATCAGCAGGACCGCCTTGACCATCTGCACCCAGGTGGTGCCCTTCATGCCGCCGATGGTCACGTACACGATCATCAGCACGCCGACCAGGGCGACGATGCCGATCTTGCCGCCGTCGCTGGTGATGCCGAGCAGGAGCGAGACGAGGACGCCGGCGCCGGCCATCTGGGCGAGCAGGTAGAAGATCGACACGACGATCGTGGAGGCGCCGGCGGCCGTGCGCACGGGGCGCTGGCGCATCCGGTAGGCCAGCACGTCGCCCATGGTGTAGCGGCCGGAGTTGCGCAGTGGCTCGGCGACCAGGAGCAGAGCGACGAGCCAGGCGACGAGGAAGCCGATGGAGTACAGGAAGCCGTCGTAGCCGAACAGGGCGATGGCGCCGGCGATGCCGAGGAAGGACGCGGCGGACATGTAGTCCCCGGAGACGGCCAGGCCGTTCTGGAAGCCGGTGAACTGCCGGCCGCCGGCGTAGAAGTCGGCGGCGTCCTTGGTCTGCCGGCCGGCCCAGACGGTGATCACGAGGGTCGCGGCGACGAACACCGCGAACAGGGTGATGATCAGCGTCCGGTGCTCGCTGGCCTCGCCGGCGGCGAGCAGGGTGTGCGAGGCGCGGCCGGTGGCCGTCAGAGTGTGCTGCGCGGGGCTCATGCGCCGCCCTCCATCCGGGACTTGATGGCCTCGGCCTTCGGGTCGAGCCTGGCCGCGGCGTGCCGGGCGTACCACCAGGCGATGAGGAACGTGGTGAGGAACTGGGCGAGGCCCAGGACGAGGGCCACGTTGACGTTGCCGGCGACCTTGGTGCCCATGAAGTCGCCCGCGTAGTTGGACAGCAGGACGTACAGCAGGTACCAGGCGATGAAGGCGATGGTCAGCGGGAAGGCGAAGGAGCGGTGGGCGCGGCGCAGTTCACCGAACTCCGCGCTCTGCTGCACCTCGGTGAACTCCTCGGTGGAGGGAAGGGAAGCTGGGTGTTTCGCGGGTGGCGGTGTCTCGGTGGCCACGGGCTCTCCTCGCGTGACGGACGTGCGCTGTCTGGCTTCACAGAACCGGGATTACGTTACCGGTAGTCGCCGTACGACTCCGCTTGGTGATCCCGGTGTGGGAGGCGCCGGTTTCGACGGGCCTCCCGATCACGGTCACGGCGCCCCGCCCGGGCCGGTTCACGTCCGCCGGCCTCTTTCGGAGATCGGGCACGGAAGATAGCTTCGGCCTGCACCACCCGTCATGCACCTGCCCGAACACGACCGTGTCCGGGCGGTTTCGTATCCGGATGATGTGGAGATCCCATGGCTCATCTGCGCTCCAGACGCCGGCTCGCGCTCGCCGTGCCCGTCGTGCTGTCGCTGACCGCCTCGCTCGGCTTCCTGCCGTCGGCGGCCTCGGCGGCGCCTGCCGCGGGCACGGTGGCGCGGGCGGCGGACGGCCCGAATCTCGCCTACGTGGTCAACACCCGTACGGACGACCGCACGATCGCGTCCGTACGGCGGGAGATCGCACGCAACGGCGGCACGGTGGTGGCCGGTTACGACCGGATCGGCGTCATCGTCGTCCATTCCGCGAACCCGGACTTCGCGGCGCGGATGCGGGCGGTGCGCGGGGTCGACTCCGCGGGCGCCACCCGGACCGCGCCGCTGAGCGCGGCCGGGACGACGGACGAGGGCGCGGTGCAAGTCCTGTCCCGGGCGGAGCAGGCACGGCTCGCGGCGAGCGCGACGGCGGGCGAGGAGCCGCTGGAGGCGGACCAGTGGGACCTGCGGGCGATCGGCGCCGACCGTGCCGCGAAGGTGGATCCGGGCAGCCGGAACGTCACGGTCGGGGTCATCGACACGGGCGTGGACGACACCCACCCGGACATAGCCCCGAACTTCTCCGCGTCCCAGTCGGCGAGCTGTGTGAGCGGCAAGGCGGACACGGCGTACGGCGCGTGGCGGCCGGCGGACGCGGATCACTACCACGGCACCCATGTGGCCGGTGAGATAGCCGCCGCCCGCAACGGCATAGGCGTGGCCGGTGTGGCGCCGGGCGTGAAGGTCGCGAGCATCACGGTGGCGCAGCCGGACGAGACGTCGCTGTTCTACCCGGAGAGCGTGGTCTGCGCGTTCGTGTTCGCCGCGGACCACGGCATCGAGATCACCAACAACAGCTACTACGTTGATCCGTGGCTGTACAACTGCATGGACGACCCCGATCAACGTGCCATCGTTGACGCGGTCAACAGGGCTCAGCTGTACGCCCAGCGCAAGGGCACGCTCAACGTCGCCTCGGCGGGCAACTCCAACGACGACCTGGACTCCGACGCCGTCGTGGACGACTCCAGCCCCGACGACTCCACGGCCCAGACCCGCACGATCGACCCGCACGCGTGCTTCGACGTGCCGACCCAGCTGCCCGGTGTGGTCACCGTGAGCGCGGTGGGCGTGAAGGGCACCAAGTCGTACTACTCCAGCTACGGCCGGGGCGTGGTCGACGTGGCGGGGCCGGGCGGGGACAAGTACCAGATCCCGGACACGCCGTCGAAGAACGGCCGCATCCTGTCCACCCTGCCGAACGGCCAGTACGGCTTCCTCCAGGGGACCTCGATGGCCTCCCCGCACGTGGCCGCGGTGGCGGCACTGCTCAAGTCGGCCCACCCGCACGCCAGTCCCGCCCAGCTGCGGGCGCTGCTGAAGGCCCAGGCGGACAACCCCGGCTGCCCGGCCGGGCCGTACGACGGTGACGGCGACGGGGTCGTGGACGCGACCTGCGCCGGCGGCGAGCGGGTCAACGGCTTCTACGGCTTCGGCGTCGTCAACGCGCTGCGCGCGGTCGAGTAGCCGGCCGGCGGCCCGTACACCGCCGTCGTCGTCCGACGGCGTCCCACCAGATTTCCCGCACGACGCGCTCGTACCGCGAACGAACTGGAGAGAACAGCCATGACAGCGCCCAAGCCGCGCTACCGCCGCGCCCTCGCCCTCCCCGCCGGGATGGCCCTGGCCACGGCCCTCGCGTTCCTGCCCGGCGTCAACGCGTCCGCCGCCACCGGCACCCCGGCGGCCTCCGCCGACGCGCCGACGCTCAGCTACGTCGTCAACGTCCGCCCCGGACACGCCGTTTCGGCGAGCGTCCAGAAGGCGATCGCCGAGGCCGGGGGCTCGGTGGTCGTCGCGTACGACCGGATCGGCGTGATCGTCGCCCACTCGGCGAACCCCGGCTTCGCCGAGCGGATCCGCTCCGTACGCGGAGTCGACTCGGCCGGGGCCACGCGCAACGCGCCGCTGCCCGCGCAGTCCACCACCGACATGGGCACGCCGAGGGCACTGAGCGCCGAGGAGGCCGCCCGGGTGACGGCGGCCGACGGACAGGACCCGCTGGAGCCGCTCCAGTGGGACCTGCCCGCCATCAAGGCCGACAAGGCGCACGAGAAGACGCTGGGCAGCCGGGACGTCACGGTCGCGGTCATCGACACGGGGGTCGACGACACCCACCCGGACATCGCGCCCAACTTCGACCGCGCCGCGTCCGCCAACTGCGTGTCAGGCAAGCCGGACACGGCGGACGGCGCCTGGCGGCCGAGCGCGTCGGAGAGCCCGCACGGCACGCACGTGGCGGGCGAGATCGCCGCCGCGAAGAACGGCGTGGGCGTCACCGGTGTGGCACCGGGCGTCAAGGTCGCCGGCATCAAGGTCGCCAACCCGGACGGCTACTTCTACACGGAGGCCGTGGTCTGCGGTTTCGTGTGGGCGGCCGAGCACCACGTCGACGTGACCAACAACAGCTACTACACCGACCCGTGGTACTTCAACTGCACCACCGACCCGGACCAGAAGGCGCTCGTGGACGCCATCACCCGGGCCTCGCGGTACGCGGAGCGCAAGGGCGCGGTCAACGTCGCGGCGGCGGGCAACGAGAGCTACGACCTCGCCTCCGACTCGATCACCGACCCGGTGTCCCCGAACGACGGCACGCCCTCGGACCGGGTGATCGACCCGCACGAGTGCTACGACATACCGACCCAGCTGCCGGGTGTCGTGACGGTGGCGGCCACGGGCGCCAAGGGCCTCAAGTCGTCCTTCTCCAACTACGGCCTCGGCGTCATCGACATCGCGGCGCCCGGCGGCGACTCGACCGCGTACCAGACGCCGAAGCCGCCGGCGACCAGCGGCCTCATCCTGGGGCCGCTGCCGGGCGGCAAGTGGGGCTACATGGCCGGTACGTCCATGGCGACCCCCCATGTCGCCGGTGTTGCCGCATTGATCAAGTCAACCCATCCGCACGCCTCCGCGGCCCTGGTCAAGGCGCTGCTGTACGCCGAGGCCAACGCCACCCCGTGCACGGACCCGTACGACATCAACGGTGACGGCAAGGTGGACGCGGTGTGCGAGGGGTCGAGGAACTACAACGGCTTCTACGGCCGGGGCACGGCGGACGCGCTGGCCGCGGTGACCCGGTAGCCCTCTCCCCGGAGGACCACGCGTCGGCGCCCTGCGTATATTGATTGAGTCAATACTGCATAGTGCAGTCATGACGACTATCACGTACGCGTGGGCCGCCCTGGGCGGCGATCCCGCCCGTCTCGCGCGGCTCACCACCGTCGCGCGGGAAGGCGCGCTCCCGGCGCGTCTTCCCGTACGGCGGCTCGCCCGGGCGTGCGTCGGCGCGTGCGCGCTGGCCGCGGCGGAACTGGCGGCCCGCCGGGCCGGACGCGCCGAGGTGCCCGGCGTCCTGGTCGACGACGGCGCGGTCGCCACCGCCTTCCACAGCGAGCGGGTCCTCCGGGTGGACGGCCGTGCGCCGACGGTCTTCGCACCGCTGTCGCGGTTCTGGCGCACGGCCGACGGCTGGGTGCGCACCCATGCCAACTACCCCCACCACCGGGCCCGGCTGCTCGGCGCGCTGGGCCTGCCCGCGGACGCCTCGGCCGAGGACGTCGCCGGACGGCTCGCCGAGCGGTCCGCCCGGGAGGCCGAGGAGGCCGTCCACGGCGCCGGCGGCCTCGCCGTGGCCCTGCGCACCCCGCGAGAGTGGCGGGCGCACCCGCAGGCCGCCGAGGTGGCCGCACGGCCCCTGGTCGAGCGCGCCCGGCTGGACTCGGCACCCGCGCGCGTGCTGCCGCCGCCGGACCCGGCCGCCGCCGTCCTGCTGCCCGCCGCCGGGCTGCGCGTCCTGGACCTGACCCGGGTGCTGGCGGGCCCGGTCGCCACCCGCACCCTGGCCCTGCTCGGCGCGGACGTGCTGCGCCTGGACGCCCCCTGGCTGCCGGAACTGCCGGACCAGCACGCCGACACGGGCTTCGGCAAGCGGTCCGCCACGCTCGACCTGACCGCCGGCCGGGACACCTTCGAGGAGCTGCTGCGCACCGCCGACGTCGTGGTGACCGGGTACCGGCCGGGCGCGCTCGACCGGTTCGGGCTCGCTCCGCGGGCGCTGGCCGAGCGGCACCCCGGCCTGGTCGTGGCCCAGGTGTCGGCGTGGGGCGCGTACGGGCCGTGGGGCGGCCGGCGGGGCTTCGACAGCCTGGTGCAGGTCGCGACCGGCATCGCGGTCACCGAGGGCTCGGCGGACCGGCCCGGCGCGCTGCCCGCGCAGGCGCTGGACCACGCCACCGGCTATCTGCTGGCGGCGGCCGTGCTGCGGGCGCTGACCGAGCAGTCGTACGACGGCGGGAGCCGGCTGGTCCGGCTGGCACTGGCCCGGACCGCCCACTGGCTCACCACCCCCTCCACGGCGGCCGAGGGGGCGCCGTGCGCGGCGTCCGAGGGGGCGCCGTACGCGGGCCCCGACGCCTGGCTGGCCGAGACGGACAGTCCCCTGGGCCGCCTCCGGCACGCCCGCCCGGCCGTGTCCTTCACCGGCGGCCCCACCGGCTGGGCGCGGCCCGCGGTGCCGTGGGGGTCGGACCCGGCCACGTGGGGCTGACGGGTCGGTTCAGCCGTTGGTCACCAGCACCTTGAGTGCGGTGCGTTCGTCCATGGCCTTGTAGCCGGCGGGCACGTCCTCGATACCGACGGTCATGTCGAACACCGGTGAGGGGTCGATCGTGCCGTCGAGCACGTCCGGCAGCAGGTCGGGGATGTAGGCGCGGACCGGCGCGACACCGCCGCGCAGGGCGAGGTTGCGGTCGAACATCACCCCGAGGTCCAGGCCGGTGCCGCTGCCGTGGGGCACGCCGACGAAGCCGATGGCGCCGCCGTCGCGGGTGATGTTGACGGCCGTCCGCATGGACTGCTCGGTGCCGACCGCCTCCACGACGGC
The DNA here is from genome assembly GCF_040704595.1 of Streptomyces sp. NPDC046870. Taxonomy (NCBI): domain Bacteria; kingdom Bacillati; phylum Actinomycetota; class Actinomycetes; order Kitasatosporales; family Streptomycetaceae; genus Streptomyces; species Streptomyces sp. NPDC046870. The sequence goes on along the minus strand of NZ_JBEYXM010000011.1, from coordinate 198,673 downwards.
GTGGGCGCCCTGCCCGCGGGTCAGCTCGCGGACGGCCTCGACGGCCGCGTCCCCGCGTTCGGCGACGACGTCGGTGGCACCGAACCGGCGCGCGATGTCGGTGCGCACCTCGTGCCGGCCGAGCGCGATGATCCGCTCGGCGCCGAGCCGCCTGGCGGCCAGGACGGCGCACAGGCCGACCGCGCCGTCACCGACGACGGCGACCGTGGCACCGGGCCGGGCACCCGCGCCGAGGGCCGCGTGGTGACCGGTGCCGAGGACGTCGGAGAGGGTCAGCAGGGCCGACAGCAGGTGGTCGTCGGAGGCTGCGTCCTTGGGGAGCCGGACGAGGGTGCCGTCCGCGAACGGCACACGGACGGCCTCGCCCTGGCCGCCGTCGTAGCCGACGGAACCCCAGAAGCCGCCGTGCTCGCAGGACGTCGTCAGGCCCTCGCGGCAGTAGTCGCAGACGCCGTCGGACCACATGAAGGGCGCGACCACCAGGTCACCGCGCCGGACGGTGCCCACCTCGGAGCCGGTCTCCTCCACGACGCCGAGGAACTCGTGCCCGATGCGCTGCCCCGGCTGCCGGGCCGCCTCGCCCCGGTAGGCCCACAGGTCGCTGCCGCAGATGCAGGCCCGCAGCACCCGCACCACGGCGTCGGTGGGCAACTGCACCACGGGCTCGGGCACGTCCTCCACGCGCAGTTCGAACGGGGCGTGGATGGTGGTGGCGCGCATGGCGGGGATCCTTCTCGTGCGGGTCGTACCGGGGCGTGCGGGGTCGCACGGGGTCGTACGGTCGTCGGGCCCGGGGTGCCGGGCCCACTTCACCGTACGCCGGGGCCACCGCCGGCCGCGCGGCCAGGGGTGACCCGCCCGGTCACGCCCCCACCGCCCCCACCGCCCCCAGCAGGCTTCCCGCCACGTACGTCACCGCCATCGCCAGGGCGCCGCCCGCCGCGTTCCGCAGGACCGCGCGTCGCGGGGCCGCCGCGCCGAGGCGGGCACTGCTCCAGCCGGTGAGGGTCAGGGCGGCCAGGACCGAGACGACGGTGACGGCGAGCCGCCAGCCGGCCGGGGGCAGGACGATGGCCAGCAGGGGCAGCAGCGCGCCCACGGTGAACGACAGGAAGCTCGCCCAGGCCGCGTGCCAGGGGTTGGTCAGCGCGTCCGGGTCGATGCCCAGCTCCACGCGCGCGTGGGCCCGCAACGCGTCCCGCGCGGTGAGCTGTTCGGCGGCCTCGCGGGCCACCTCGCGGGACAGGCCGCGCTGCTCCAGCAGCTCGGTCAGCTCCCGCAGTTCGGCCTCCGGCTGCTCGCGCAGCTCCCGTTTCTCCACGGCCAGCGCCGCCATCTCGGAGTCGCGCTGGGTGGAGACGGAGACGTACTCGCCCGCCGCCATGGACATCGAGCCGGCGAGCAGGCCGGCCAGCCCGGCGGTGAGCAGGGCGCTGCGGCTGCCGGTCGCGCCGGCCACCCCGACGACCAGTCCTGCGGTAGACACGATGCCGTCGTTCGCGCCGAGCACGGCGGCCCGGAGCCAGTTCAGCCGGACACCGAGCGTGCCGCCGTGGGGCTCGTCATGGGTGGGTTCCGTCACAGCAGGGAGGATCGCATCCCGGGGTCACGCCCGCCGCGCCGACGCCCCGCGCGCGGGCCGCGGGCCGCTCGCGCCGGCCGCCGGTGTCCGCCGGTGCCGCCCGGAAATTCGCTGGCGCCCGAACTGCCGTACGCCTACTGTTCCTCAGCGCGGGGGCGGCTCCGCCGGCGTGCTTCCTTCTCTTCCCACCCTTGGAATCCACAGCGCGCCCACTCTCCGCCCCCGCCCGCCTTCTTTTCCGCACCGGGGGTTTCCGCTTGTCCGAACTGGCGTCCGTGCTGCTCCGCCGTCTCCGTACCGTCTACGTCGACCAGGCCGGGCCACGCCCGGGCGACCCGTCCACGACGGAGGGGCTCACCGCCCTGGAGGGCGAGCTGCTCGACCGGGGCTTCGCGCCGACGGCACAGCTGCGCGCGGCCCTCGCCTGGCTCGGCCCCGCCGGGCTCGCGGACGCCGGCCGGCAGCTGATCCGGCACCTGGACGCCGAACTGGGCGCGGACCGCACCCACATGCCGCTGTTCCGCTCCTTCCCCGCCTCCGTGCCGGACGACACGTCCGGGCTCTACGTCGACCGGGTCTTCGCCCTGCTGCTCCAGTGGCCCGCCCAGCCGTGCGTGCTGTGCGGCACGGTGGGCGCCGTGCACCCGGTGGCGCCGTGCGCCCATCTGGTGTGCCGCGCGTGCTGGGACGGCGCGGACTACACCGGCTGCCCGCTGTGCCACCGCCGGATCGACCCCAGCGACCCGTTCCTGGTGCCGGGCGAGCCGCGCCGCCCCCGAAAGGTGCCGGCCGGCCCGCTGAAGCTGCTCGCGCTCGGCACGGACGTCCGCGCGGACACGGTCCACGCGCTGCGCACGCTGCTGGCCCGGCGCACTCCCCTGCCCGCGCAGGACCGCGCCGACCTGACGGTGCTGCTGGCGCACGCGCCGGCGGACCTCGGCTGGTTCCCGGCGGACATCCCGGTCCGGGAGACGAAGGCGCTCGTGCTCGGCACCCTGCTGCGCGACCGGCACACGCGCGTGGCGGCCACCGGACTGCTCGGCACGCACCTGACGACCGCGACGGACGTGCTGCGGCTGCTGTGCGTGTGGTCCGGCGGCGCCGCGGACCTCCTGGCGCCGCCCAGGCTGCGCTCGCTGCCCCGCGCGCTGCGCCGCCGGCTGCTCGGCCTGCTCGACTCGTTCGCCGTGCCCTCGCTGGTGGAGGACGTCCTGCGGCACCCGGCCGCGTGGAAGCGGGCCGCCGAGACCCTGCACCCCTTCGAGCACCACGCCCGGCATCCCGGGGCCGCCCTCGTCTTCGCCGTGCTGCGCGGCACGGCCGTCGTGCCCGGCAGCGCCCTGGGCGAGGCCCTGCTGCGCACGGCAGCAGCGCACCCGGAGGCCGTCCGGGTCGCGGACGGCCGGATCCGGGCGGCCACCTGGCGCGCGCGTACGGAACAGGCACTGGCCGGGCGGGACACTGGCGCCGCGCTCGCCCTCCTGGGACAGCGGCCGGGCGAACTGCTGCGCCGCCTGGACCACCTGCTGCGCCTGCGCGAACTCGACGTACTGCCGGAGGAGTTCGACGAGGTGCTGCGACGGGCACTGCCCGGGGCCGGTCCCGGTCCGCTGCTGGCCGCGCTGGGCCGGCTGCGCGTCCGTCATCTGCCCGGCGACCGGCGGGTGTTCCTGCCGCGTGGTCAGGTCACGCACGCGTACACGGCCGACGACACGCGCCCGCCGTTCGCCGAGGCGGTCACCACGCGCGTGTGCGCGCTGCTGGAGGCGGAGGCGCTGCGCCGTCTGGCCTCCGGGCCCCGGTTCGACCTGGCGGTGCTGGACTCGGCTCTCGCGGGGCTCGCGGTGCCGTCCGCCGAGCGTGCCGCCGCCAAGGCCCTGGTGTCGGTGCCGCGCGGCAGCACCCAGCCGCTGCCCGCCGGTGAGGTGCTGCGCCTGTTCCTGCACTGGACGGAACCGGAGAGGACCCGGGTGGACCTGGACCTGTCGGTGGCGCTGTACGACGAGGACTGGGAGTTCGCCGGCCTGTGCGACTACACGAACCTCGTGTACGGCGACCGGTGGGCCGTCCACTCCGGCGACCTGACGTCGGCTCCGGCTCCGGACGGCGCCACCGAGTACGTCGACCTGGACCTCGGCGCGCTCGGCGGGCGGGGCGTGCGGTACGCGGTGCCGGTCGTCTTCAGCTTCAACGACATCCCGTTCGAGGAACTGCTCGACGCCTTCGCCGGTTTCATGGCGCTGCCGTCGGCGGCGGAGGAGGCGCGCGGCGCCGGGTACCATCCGCGCGCGGTACGGCAGCGCTACGACCTGGAGGGCGACTCGCGCATCCACGTCCCGATGCTGGTCGACCTGCGCCGGCGCACGTTCCTGTGGACGGACCTGCATCTGCCGTCGGCCGCGGGCTACCACGACGTGACCCGGCACCGGGAGGACCTGGGCCGGATCGCCCGGGACCTGTTCCGGTACTTCGCGCACGGCCGTACGACGCTGTGGGACCTCGCGGTGTGGCACGCGGCGGCGCGGGGCGACGAGGTGCTGGTCGTGCGGCGCGCGCCCGTCGCGGGCACCGTGGACGAGCTGTGGCACCACCGGCGCCGGGACGGGGAGGCGGACACCGCGTTCGCCGCGCGGATACGGGCGCTCGAGGCGCCGGAGCGGCGGGAGCCGGCGGGCAGCGCCGCGGACGCCGACGCACGTGCGGGTGAAGCGGCTGCGAGGAAGCGCGTGTTGCTGGCCCTGGTGCACGGCGGGGTGGCACCGCGGGGCGCGACCGGGGAGGTGTACCGGCTCCTGCCCGGCCCGGCCGACGGCTGCGGGCTCGCGCCGCTGACCGCGGGGGACCTGGTCGCGGCGCTGGGCTGAGCGCCGGGGCGGCGGCGAACTCGCCGCCGCCCGGGCACGGGTGTGCGGGGGCCGAGCGGGAGGGCGAGCCCGGGGTGTGCGGGCGGGACCTGAGGGACCGTGCTGTCAGTCGTGGCCCGTATCCTCAATGACCATGCTCGAAGACCGTGCGACCGCAGTGTCCTCCGCCACCCAGTGGCCGGCCGCGTATCCGCTGGGATACGCGGTCGTTGACGTGGAGACCACCGGCCTGGCCCGGGACGACCGGATCATCTCCGCGGCCGTCTACCGGCTGGACGCGCGCGGTGAGGTCGAGGACCACTGGTACACGCTGGTCAACCCGGAGCGGGACCCGGGCCCCGTGTGGATACACGGTCTGACGAGCGAGACGCTGGCCGGCGCGCCGCTGTTCGCGGACATCGCCGAGGAGTTCGCCGCCCGGCTGGAGGGCCGGGTGCTCGTCGCGCACAACGCCGTCTTCGACTGGCAGATGATCGCGCGGGAGTACGCGCGCGTGCGGCGCGAGGCGCCGGTGCGGCAGCGGCTGTGCACCATCGCCCTGTCGAAGGAGCTGGGGCTGCCGCTGCCCAACCACAAGCTGGAGTCCCTGGCGGCGCACTTCGGGGTGGTGCAGCAGCGGGCGCACCACGCGCTGGACGACGCGCGCGTGCTGGCGGAGGCGTTCCGGCCCAGCCTGCGGGCCGCGGCGGCGGGCGGCGTACGGCTGCCGCTGCTGGAGTGCCGGCCGCTGACGGAGTGGTCGGACCGGCCCGTGCCCCGGCAGGCGTCGGGCGGCTACGGCGGCTACCGGACCGGTGGTTGGCGCCCCTCGCGCAAAAGGCCCGCATGCCCCCATCCCAACCCGGGTCGCTATGAAGACGGCAAACGCCTCAAACAGGGCATGCGGGTGGCGTTCTCCGGTGACACCTCGACCGAGCGCGAGCTGCTGGAGGACCGGGCCGTGGAGGCCGGACTGCACGTCGCCACCAGCATCTCCCGGCTGACCAGCCTGCTGGTGACCAACGACCCCGACTCGGGCACGTCGAAGACGGTGAAGGCCCGGCAGTACGGCACGCCGATCGTGGACGAGGCCGCGTTCGGGCAGTTGCTGGGGGATGTGGAGCCCGCCGACGGGTGAACGCGCCGCGTGTCGGGTCGTCGTACGATCGGGTGATTGCCGAACGACTCACCCGGCGCCCGCTCGCCGGGCGATCGGCGACGGATCACCCTGTGGCGCATGGCGACATGTGAAGTGTGCGGCAACGACTACGGCATGACCTTCGAGGTGCACGCGCAGGGCGCGGTGCACGTCTTCGACTGCTTCTCCTGTGCGATCCACCGCATGGCCCCGATCTGCGAGCACTGCCGGGTGCAGATCATCGGCCAGGGCGTGGAGGTGGAGGGCCACTGGTACTGCGGCGCGCACTGCGCCCGCCAGGAGGGGAGGACCGGGATCGTCGACCGGGTCTGACCCGGTACCCGACTGAATGCGCCCCACGGCTCGGAGGTACCGTCGTGGGGTGCACCGCTACCGCTTCCTGTTGTCCCGCCAGTGGGTGATCCTCACCCTCGTCGCGATCGCGCTGATCCCGACGATGATAAGGCTGGGCTTCTGGCAGCAGCACCGCTACGAGGAGCGCACCGCCCGCAACGACCTGGTCTCCGCCGCGCTGCACGCCGAGCCGGTCCCGGTCGAGCGGCTGACCTCCCCCGGCCACGCCGTGACCCGCGCCGACAAGTACCGCACGGTCACCGCGACCGGCACCTTCGAGACCGCGAAGGAGGTCGTGGTCCGGCGCCGGACGAACGCCGACGGCGAGGTGGGCTTCCACGTCCTCACCCCGTTCGTCCTCGACGACGGCAAGGTGCTGCTCGTCAACCGCGGCTGGATCCCGGCGAACGGCGCGCAGACCGCGTTCCCGAAGATCCCCGCCCCGCCGGCCGGCCGGACCACCGTCTCCGGGCGGCTGATGGCCGACGAGACGACCTCGGCGAGCGGCATCAAGAACGTCGAGGGCCTTCCCGACCGGCAGATCATGCTGATCAACAGCGCGGAGGAGGCCCGGCGGCTCGGCGCGCGGGTGCTCGGCGGCTACATCCAGCAGACGGCGCCCGAGCCCAAGGGCGGCTCCCCGGAGCAGATCTCCGACCCGGGCAGCGAGGACGCGCCGCTGAACTACGCGTACATGATCCAGTGGTGGCTGTTCGCGGCGGCCGTGCCGGTCGGCTGGTGGTTCCTGGTCCGACGGGAGATCCGCGACCAGGAGGAGGCCGCGGCCCAGCGGCAGCCGGAGGAGCCCGAACCGGCCACGGTGTGAACGGGGGCCTCCCGGCGATCGGCCGGGGTCCCGAGCGGCCGGCGCCTCCCGGCCGACCGGCCAGGGTGTGAGCGGGGTGCCTCCCGGCAACCCCGCCCCAGCCCCGCGGTGGCGTTCGGTCACGTCGGCCTGGTGAACACCGCGCTGATCCTCTACGGGGACGCTCGGGCAGGATAGGACCATGGATCTTGGACTGAAGGACCGGGTGTACGTCGTCACCGGAGCGACGCGCGGGCTGGGCAACGCCACCGCGCGGGAACTCGTCGCCGACGGGGCGAAGGTGGTCGTCACCGGCCGGGACGAGCAGCGGGTGGCCGAGGCGGCCGCCGAACTGGGCCCGAACGCGGTGGGCGTTGCCGTGGACAACGCCGACCCTGAGGCTCCCGAGCGGCTGATCGCCGCCGCCCGGGAGAACTTCGGCGGCTTCCACGGCGTGCTGGTGAGCGTGGGCGGGCCGCCGCCGGGGTTCGTCGCCGACAACACCGACGAGCAGTGGCGCGCCGCGTTCGAGTCGGTGTTCCTCGGCGCGGTACGGGTCGCCCGCGCGGCGGCGGCCGAACTGGAGGAGGGCGGTGTCATCGGGTTCGTGCTGTCGGGCTCGGTGTACGAGCCGATCCCGGGGCTGACCGTGTCCAACGGGCTGCGGCCCGGACTCGCCGGGTTCGCCAAGTCGATCGCCGACGAGCTGGGGCCGCGCGGGATCCGGGTGGTGGGCCTGCTGCCGGGACGCATCGCCACCGATCGCATGCGGGAGCTGGACGGGCTGTCCGCGGACCCGGAGGCCACCCGGGCCGCGAACGAGTCCCGCATCCCGTTGCGCAGGTACGGGACGCCCGAGGAGTTCGGACGGACGGCGGCGTTCCTGCTGTCCCCGGCGGCCTCCTACGTGACGGGCGTCATGGTGCCGGTGGACGGCGGGACGCGGCACGGGTTCTAGGACCGCGGCCGTCACGTCACCCTCTCCGCGCGGTGTCCGACCTCGCCCAGCCGGACCTCCGCCGGAAGTGCCGCCAGACCCGCCGACTCGCGCGCGTGGGCCAGCGTCCCGGTGGTGAACGTGGTCAGGGCCACGGCCGGGGCCGCGTCCGCTTCCAGCCGGAGCCAGGCCCGCACCAGCGGAGCCGTGCGACGGCCCCCCAGGAGGACGCGCGCCCGGGCCACGCCCGGCTGGGCCGCCGCTTCGGCTGTCATGGCGCTCTGCAGCGCCGTGCCCCGCAGGTACGCGTCCCCGCCGTCGCCGGTGTCGACCAGCAGCCCGGCCGGCCGGCGGCGGCGCAGCGCCGCCGTGAGCCACGCCAGGGCGAGCAGGACGAGGACGCTCAGGGCGGCGATGACCGCCGGCCACCACCAGGGCGCGTCCCGGTAGTGGGTGCGTTCGGCCCTGCTGAGCAGGACGTCGTGCGGGCCGGTGTGCGGCCACCAGGAGGGAGGCCGCACACCCAGCCCGACGGCGAGGACCGCCCCGCCGAGCGCGAGCAGCAGCAGACCGGCGAGGGCCAGCAGGACGCGGTGGAGGCCGCCGCGCACCGCGCTCACCCCTTCCGTCCGGGCCGGGCCACCCGCACGGCCGCTCTGGGCGGGCGGGCCAGGGCGAGGTCCCGGATCGCCTCGGCGAGCACGGTGTCCAGGTCGGCGCGTACGTCGTCCAGGTCCCGGAAGTGCGAGACCACCCGGACGTCGGCCCTCCGGCGGCCCATCCGCACGCGTACCGCGCGCACGCCGGACACCTGCATGACCCGGTCGCGCAGGAACAGTGCCGCCGCACCGCGCCGGATCGCGGCCCGGACACCGGGGTGCGGGCGCCGCATCGGCAGCAGGTCGCGCAGGCCGGGGGTGACCGCGAGGACGATGAGCCACAGGCCGAGCGCGGCGGCGACACCCGCGCCGACGCGTACCCAGACGTCGTCCAGGGGGCGTTCGGCGAGCTGCCGGGCGAGGGCGCGGCGCCAGTGCATCGCGGGGCGGTGGGCGCGTACGGCGGCGATGTCGTACAGCAGGAGTCCGGCACTGGCCGCCAGCAGGGCGGCGACGAGTGCGGCGGGGGCGCGGCGCGGCGACCAGAACCGGCCGCTGCCCTTCCCGGCGGGCGGTGCGGCACCGGGCGGCTCGGCGACGGCCGGGATGCCCGGTGTCCCGCTCACCGGTCCGTCGCCTGACGCGTCGTGCTCCGCGGCCGGTCCCTGTCCCGTCGTGCTCATCGGCCGGCCCCCTGACCCGTCGTCGGATGCAGTCGTTCCACCTCTACGGCCACCTCCGGCACCTTCAGGTCCGTCAGGGCGCCGACACGCGAGGTGACATGACTGCGTACGGCGGCGCACCGGGCGCCGATGTCACCGGGGTAGCCGAGTTCCACACGCACGCGGACCCGGGCCGTCTGCCGGGCCACGACGACCGTGGCGTGCGGCGCGGCGGCGGCACCGGGCAGCGGTGCGAGGGCCTCGCGTGCGGCCTGCGCGGCGATCTTGGCCACGACCCGGTCGGCGATGCGGGTGGCGCCGCGCTCGGCCGGCGGCACGGAGGGCGGCGAGGCGTGCGGTGTGCCGGTGCCGGGTGTGCCGGTGCCGGCGCTCACCGGGGTCACCGCCGCCGGTCCCGCCGCTCGTCGCGGGTGCGGAAGACGTCACCGAGTTCCAGGTCGCCGTCGGCGAGCCGGCCGGCGAGGAAGCCGACGGCGCCCAGCGCGGCGACCAGGAGGAAGGCGCCGAAGCCGCCGAAGTAACCGGCGAACCCCAGCGCCATTCCGGCGATCATGCCGGCCACGGCCATGCTCATGCGGCGCTCCTCAGCTGGTCGGGCGTACGGTCTCGGGTGCCGGGTGTCACTGGATCCGGAGCTCCTCTTCCTCTTCCTCCTCCTCGGGCAGCTTGACGTCGCTGACCGCGATGTTGACCTCGACCACTTCCAGTCCGGTCATGCGTTCCACGGCGGCGACCACGTTCTCCCGCACCGCGCGGGCGACGTCGGCGATCGCGACGCCGTAGTCCACGACGATCTCCAGGTCGAGCGCGGTCTGCACCTCGCCGACCTCGGCCTTGACGCCCCGGGTCACCGACTTGCCGCCACCGGGCACCCGGTCCCGTACGGCGCCGAAGGTGCGGGCGAGGCCGCTGCCCATGGCGTGGACGCCGACCACGTCCCGGGCGGCGAGGCCGGCGATCTTCTCCACGACGCCGTCGGCGATGGTGGTGCGGCCCCGGGTCGCCGGGTCGCCGCCGCCGCGCCGGGTGGCCTTGCGGGCCGGCGCCTGCGGTTCGTGGCCGCCTTCAGGGGTCATCGTCGTGTCGGTCATGGCCGTACGTCCCTTTCGGTCATCGCCCGCTCGGTCGTCTCCCTCCGACCACGGTATGCAAGGTTGCGCCGTCGCGCGCCGTGGATGCGGCAGGCTGGTGGAATGACGGTGGACCGGTGGGCACAGGTGGTGCGGCATCAGGTGGGGCTGGGCAGGCTGTTGCCGCTCGGCGGCCCGCGCGACGGCGCGTGGATCACGGAGGAGGCGGCCCGGGCGGTGCTGTGGCGCGCGGCGGCGGACGGGGCGCCGGGGGTACGCCTGGGCGCGCTGCGGATCGCGCTCGCCGATCCGCGGGACCTGCCGGAGCCCGTCGTGCCGGCGCCGCCGAGCGCGCTGCCGCCGGGCCCGCTGCGGGTGACGGCGGACTTCGCCGCGACGGCCGCCGAGCCGTTGCCGACGGCGGCGTCCCGGCTGCGGCTCGTCCTGGCGGGGGCCGCGACGGAACGGCTCGGCCTCGCGGTGACGGAGATCGACCTGCGGGCGACGGAGCTGCTGGAGCCGGACGCACCGCCCGCCCCGGCGGCCGGCGTCCCGCAACCGCCGCCGGCCCAGGAGCCGGTGGGCACCGACGCGACCACGGTGGCGGAGGCGGCCCTGGCCGTTCCCGGGGTGCTCCGGCTGACGGGGTCCCTCGGCGGCCCGGGCCGGGCGGTGCGCATCGAGGAGCACGCCGACGAAACGGCCCTGCCGCGCCGCCACGTCCGCGTGGAACTGGCCACCGGCGCGAACCACCGAGCCGTGGACGTGGCCCGTCAGGTCCGCGCGGCCGTACGGGAGGCCCTGCCGGACCGCCCGACGGTGGCCGTGCTGGTCACCGCGGTGGGCTGACCGGCTCCGGGCGCCCGGAGCCGGTGCCGGCTCATTCGCCGAGGCCGGCCAGGTCCCGCAGCCGTCGTGCCTGGGCGGCCCGCTCGGCCGCGCGCTGCTCCTCGTACGTCCGGTCGAGGGCACCGCGGAGCAGCGCCTTGGTCTCCACCACCGCGTCCCGGGGCGCGGCCATGATCGCCGCCGCAAGGTCCCGCACGGCCCCGTCCAGTTCCCCGGCGGGCACGGCGAGACTCGCCAGCCCGCTCGACACCGCTTCCTCGGCGCCGACGAACCGCCCGGTCACGCAGATCTCCAGCGCGCGGGCGTATCCGACGAGGCCGACCAGCGGGTGGGTGCCGGTCAGATCGGGGACGAGGCCGAGGCTGGTCTCGCGCATGGCGAACTGCACGTCGTCGGCGACGACGCGGAGGTCGCAGCCGAGCGCGAGCTGGAAGCCGGCCCCGATGGCATGCCCCTGGACGGCGGCGATGGACACGATGTCGGTCCGCCGCCACCAGGTGAACGCCTCCTGGTACTCGGCGATGATCGCGTCGATCCCGGCGTCGTCACGGCGCGCGAGGTCGATGAAGGTCGGCTCGCCCGGGATCCCCTCCGGGGTGAACATCTGACGGTCCAGCCCGGCGGAGAAGGACTTGCCCTCGCCACGCAGCACGACGACCCGGACGGAGCCCGGCAGCAGCCGCCCGGCCTCGGCGAGCGCCCGCCACAGGGCGGGGCTCTGCGCGTTGCGCTTGGCCGGGTTGGTCAGCGTCACCGTGGCGAGCGCGTCGTCGACGGTGAGCCGTACGCCGTCCTTGTCGAGTGCGGGAGCGAGGTCCTGCTCGGGCGAAGCCATGGGGCGCCTCCGATGGGTGCGGTCAGCAGAGCGAAGCTAAGTGACTGCACAGTAACCACCCGGCCGGTCGGTCTGCCGACCGGGTGGCCACCATCGAAGCCGATGGGCCGCCCGGAGTCAGGACGAAGCGGCCTTCTTGCCCCGGGTCGCTCCGCCACGCCCACGGAGCGTGACGCCCGACTCGCTGAGCATCCGGTGCACGAAGCCATACGAGCGGCCGGTCTCCTCGGCCAGCGCCCGGATGCTCGCACCGGAGTCGTACTTCTTCTTCAGGTCTGCCGCGAGCTTGTCGCGCGCGGCGCCGGTCACCCGGCTGCCCTTCTTCAGAGTCTCGGCCACCCGTGCCTCCTCATGGGAAGTGCGCTCTGGTCTCCTCATGATCACCCCTCTTGGGCGTGATGGCCACCCATTCGGCAAGGTCCGTGAGACATCGTTGTGACGACAGGAGCCGGTCCCCACAAGCGGAATAGGGGATTCCATGGGGTGCGGCCCATAGGGCCGTCCGGGTGGATTCATGAAGTGCCAGGTCAGGAACGCGCGGCGGCCGATCCCCCGACAGCCGGGGGATCGGCCGGAAAATGCGTGTACGACACACCGCGGTACGAGGAGATCTCACACAGATGGTGGATCACCGATGGGCCGAATGATCCAGAGCCGGTGGATCAGTCCTTCGATCAGGCCAGGGCGACGAGATCCGCGTAGTCGGAGCCCCACAGGTCCTCGACGCCGTCGGGCAGCAGGATGATCCGCTCCGGCTGGAGCGCCTCGACGGCGCCCTCGTCGTGGGTGACGAGGACGACCGCGCCCTTGTAGGTGCGCAGGGCGCCGAGGATCTCCTCGCGGCTGGCCGGGTCCAGGTTGTTGGTCGGCTCGTCCAGGAGCAGCACGTTCGCCGAGGAGACGACGAGCGTGGCGAGGGCGAGCCGGGTCTTCTCGCCGCCGGAGAGGACACCGGCCGGCTTGTCGACGTCGTCGCCGGAGAACAGGAAGGAGCCGAGCACCTTGCGGACCTCGACCAGGTCCATGTCGGGGGCGGCCGAGCGCATGTTCTCCAGGACCGTGCGGTCGGCGTCCAGGGTCTCGTGTTCCTGCGCGTAGTAGCCGAGCTTGAGCCCGTGACCGGGGACGACCCGGCCGGTGTCCGGAGTCTCCACGCCCGCGAGCAGCCGCAGCAGGGTGGTCTTGCCGGCGCCGTTGAGGCCCAGGATGACCACCCGGGACCCCTTGTCGATGGCCAGGTCGACGTCGGTGAAGATCTCCAGCGAGCCGTACGACTTCGACAGGCCCTCGGCCATCAGCGGGGTCTTGCCGCAGGGCGCGGGCTCCGGGAAGCGGAGCTTGGCGACCTTGTCGGACATCCGGACGTCCTCGAGGCCGGAGAGCAGCTTCTCGGCACGGCGGGCCATGTTCTGCGCGGCGACCGTCTTGGTGGCCTTGGCGCGCATCTTGTCGGCCTGGGCGTTGAGCGCAGCGGCCTTCTTCTCGGCGTTGGCGCGCTCGCGCCTGCGGCGCTTCTCGTCGGCCTCGCGCTGCTGCTGGTAGAGCTTCCAGCCCATGTTGTAGATGTCGATCACGGACCGGTTCGCGTCCAGGTAGAACACCTTGTTGACGACGGTCTCGACCAGGTCGACGTCGTGGGAGATCACGATGAAGCCGCCGCGGTAGGTCTTCAGGTAGTCGCGCAGCCAGATGATCGAGTCGGCGTCGAGGTGGTTGGTCGGCTCGTCCAGGAGCAGGGTGTCCGCGTCGGAGAACAGGATGCGGGCCAGCTCGATACGGCGGCGCTGACCGCCGGAGAGCGTGTGCAGCGGCTGGCCGAGCACCCGGTCGGGCAGGTTCAGGGCGGCGGCGATCGTGGCGGCCTCGGCCTCGGCGGCGTACCCGCCCTTGGTGAGGAACTCCGTCTCCTGGCGCTCGTACTGCTTCAGCGCCTTCTCGCGGGTGGACCCCTTGCCGTTGGCGATGCGCTCCTCGTTCTCGCGCATCTTGCGGATCAGTACGTCGAGTCCGCGCGCGGACAGGATGCGGTCGCGGGCGAGGACGTCCAGGTCGCCGGTGCGGGGGTCCTGCGGGAGGTAGCCGACCTCGCCGGAGCGGGTGATCGTGCCGCCGGCGGGGATGCCCTCACCGGCCAGGCACTTGGTGAGAGTGGTCTTGCCTGCGCCGTTGCGGCCGACGAGGCCGATGCGGTCGCCCTTGGCGACACGGAAGGTGGCGTTCTCGATGAGGACGCGCGCACCGGCGCGCAGCTCGATACCGGAGGCGGAGATCACGGACAGACTCCAGGGCGTACAGGGGTTGGCGGGTGGGCGGCTGAGGACGTTCCCGCCGTCTAATGCGCGAGGAGAAAGGCCATGGGGGAAAGTCTAACGGGGTCGTGCAAGCGGTTTACCGCGTCCGGTCCGCCGGGGCGCGGGCGCCGGGGATCCGTTGCCCAGCGGGGTGCGGCCGGGCGCGATCCGGCCCAGGTCGTCCAGGGCCACGAGCTGGCCGGTCCACGCGGCGTCCGCGCAGGGCTGGGCGAGGAGCAGGGCCGCGCCCCGGCGCACGGCGCCCTCGGGGAGGAAGGCGCAGCCGTCCCGGGCGGGCAGCACCCAGCGCAGGTCGCCGTCGGCGGTGCGGTACGCGGCGACGCGGCGGGGGGTGACCACGGCGAGGATGCCGCGGCCGAGGGGGCGCAGCACGCCGGTGCCGCCCTGGGCCGGGAGCCACTCGGCCGCGTCGGGCAGGGCCCGGTGCCAGCGCACGGACCGGCCGTCGGTGTCGGTGAGCAGACCGTCGTCCCAGAGCGCGATCGCCTCCCCGCGCGCGTGCACCACGTCGACGGGCCGGTGCCCCGCGCGCGCGTAGCGCCACCGGAGCGCTCCGGTACGGCTGTCGTGGCCGGCCACGGCTCCGTCCCGCACCCGCGCCGCCCAGGCCCCGGTGACCGGCCCGGCGGTCAGCAGCCGGTCGCCGTAGGGAACCGGCCGCAGCTGCCGGGCCGCGCCGAGGAGGCCGAGGGTGACGACGGCCAGGAGGAGGGCGACGGCGAGGCGGCCCACGGGTGGAAGTGCCACCTCACCCCCTTCGGGTACCACCGTCCCAGGATCAGCCGCCGAGCGTAGTCACCGCGGGCCGGGCCGGCGCGGTGGCCGGGCGGGCGGGGGCGGGAAGTCCCCCCGTTCGGCGGGGCGGGGTCGCCCGCCGGGGCGCCCGCCGCCGGACCCGGCCGGCGCCCCGGCGCGCCGTACCCGTCGCGAGGGGGCGTTGTCAGTGGCGGCTGCGAGACTCGCGGCACAGGGCGCAACCGATGCACGAAGGGGTGATCGGCATGGCAGGCACGGGTGGCGGCACGCGGCCGGGCGTCTGTCCCACGCTGCTGTACGCGGACGCCGGGGCGGCGATCCGGCAGCTCACGGAGGCCCTGGGCTTCACCGAGCTGTCGGTGTACGAGACGCAGGACGGCAAGGTGGTGCACGCCGAGCTGGTCCAGGGCGGCGGCGTGGTGATGATCGGCTCCAAGGGGCGCGGCGGCCTCTTCGACACGGCGATGAGGGACGCGGGACCCGCCGGGGTGTACGTCGTGGTGGACGACGTGGACGCCCACCACCGGCGGGCCGTGGAGCACGGCGTGGAGATCCTGATGCCGCCGACGGACCAGGACTACGGCTCGCGGGACTACATGGCCAGGGACGCCGAGGGCAACATCTGGAGCTTCGGGACGTACGCCCCCGAGACCGGCGTCTGAGCCGCTCCCCCGCCGCACCGCGCCTCGGCCTCCCGCTCAGCCTCCGGTGTGCACCTGGAACGCGGCCCGGCGGACGGCCTTGGCCAGGGCCGGGTCGGGATGGGCGGCGGCGAGGGCGACCAGGACCTGCACGGTGCGCGGGTGGCCGACGGCGCGGACCTCGTCGAGCAGCTGGGGCACGGTGGGCTGCACCGCGGACTCCAGGTGCCGGACCAGCATCGGCGCCTCGCCGTGGTCGGCGACGGCGGCGGCGGTGTCCACCCACAGCCAGGTGGCCTCGTCCCGGGTGAGCACCTCGTGGGCGTCCTCCGGGTCGACGCCGTCGTGCTCGGCCAGCCACAGCAGGGCGTACGGCCGCAGGGCCGGCTCGTCCACGACGGACCGTACGTCGGGCTCGGCGGGGGCGCCGACGACGCGCAGCGCCTCGAAGGCCAGGCCGCGCAGCAGGGCGTCGTCGCCCCGGGCGGCTGCGATCAGCTCGGTGACGGCGCTGCCGACGGGGCGGGCGGCGAGCCAGGCGCGGTACTCGGCGCGGGCCGCGTTGGGGCGGAGCTGGGCGCAGCCGCGCAGCATGTCCTCGGCGGACTGCTCGATGTTGCCGGCGGGGCTCTGCGCGGCCACGCAGATCTGCTCCAGCTTGACCCAGACCGCCCAGTTGCCGAGCGGGGTGAGCGTGGCCTGGCCGTCGCCGTAGGTGAGGGCGCCGACGGAGGCCAGGGCGCGCAGTGCCCAGTCCAGCAGGGGGGCGAGCGGGGCGTCGGCTGCGGGGGCGGGGTCCGCCGGGTCCGGGGCCCCGGCGGGCTGTCCGGTGCCGGGTTCGTAGGCGACCTCGCAGCGTTCGGTGCGCAGTTCGGTGACCCGCTGCTGGAGCAGGTCGAGCAGCTGCTCGACGGGGACCGGCCCGGCGGACAGCTGGAGGAAGGAGAGCACCTGGGGCATGGCCGAGACGACCTCGGCGACGGCGGCCGGCTCGTGTCCGTCGGGTTCGGGGCAGGCGAGCGACCAGGCGTCGAAGAGGGCGACCCAGCCGCGCAGCACGGCGCTGTCGTCGCGGTCCCAGGCGCGCAGCCGCCAGCCGGGGCGCGCGCTGTCGCCGTGCACCTCGACGAGTCCGGCGAGGCGGGCGGTGTCCCAGTGGGCGCGGACCTGAGCGTCGCTCAGCCCGAGGTCGGCGGCGGCGCGTTCGGCGGTGGCGTCGGAGAGGGTGGCCTTGCCGTCGGCGGTGGCACCGGCGCGGCCGGGGCCGAGCGCGGTGTCGGCCCAGCGGGCGAGGCGGACCGCGCCGGCCAGACCGGCGCGGGCCATTCCGGCCAGTTCGGCCGGTGCGGGGGTGCCCTCCGGCGGCCGGGGTGCGGGGCGGCGTGGGCGCCGCTGGTTCACAGCTCTGGGGGCGGCGGCCAGGGGTCGCGGTCGGACGAGTCGAAGCCTGGAGTCGCGCGGGATACGGGACGTCACGGGTGCAGTCTTCCGGTTGACGGTCCGAAAACCCAAACGGAATGTCACGGCGGGCGACGGGGATGGCCAACGCACCGGGTCCGCAGGGGCCGGAAAGGCAGGATCGCGCCAGTCGTACGCCCTTAAACGGAATGTTTCGCGCCGGTGCCGGAGGCACGGGTTCCCGGGCGTCCCGCCGGCCGGTGAGGCAGCGGTGTCACAGCAGTCCCTTCTGTCACATGAGCGGGGTCAGGAACCGCCGCAGCCGCTCCTCGTACTCCTCGGGGTCCGCGTTCCACATCGCCGCGTGCGGGGCGTCCGCGACGGTGTGCAGGGAGACCAGGTCGGAGCGGCGCCGGGCGAGCCCGCGGGAGAACTCCCAGGGGGCGACCCGGTCGTCGGGTCCGTGGATGATCAGGGTGGGGACCCGGAGCCGGCCGGGGTCGGCGATCTCGGCGACCCGGTCGGCGTGCAGTCCGGCCCGGCCCTGCGCGGCCCGCACCGCGAGCGGCAGCAGCGGTCGCGGGGTGTGGCGGGCTCTGGCCAGGGCCCGCAGGGTGGCCTCCCAGCTGAGCACCGGGGAGTCCAGGACGAGGCCGGCGATGCGGTCGCGGACCGCGGAGTGCTCGGCGGCGCGCAGGGCCATGGTGGCGCCGGTGGACCAGCCGAGCAGGACGACCCGGCGGGCGCCGTGGCGGACGGCGTGGCGGATCGCCGCGTCGACGTCCCGCCACTCGGTGTCGCCGAGGTGGTTCAGGCCGTCCGGCGGGCGCGGGGCGCCGAGGTCGCCGCGGTAGGCGAGGGCGAGGACGGGCAGCCGACGGCCGTGCAGGAAGCCCATCACGTTCATGGCGTGTTCGCGGGTGGTGCCGAGACCGTGCACGGCGATCACCCAGGTGTCCCGTCCGCCGGGCACGTACCAGGCGGGCAGGGCGCCCAGCTCGCCCGGCACGTCGACGTCGGTGTGGTCCAGGCCGAGGGCGGCGCCGGGGTCGCCGACGTACACGTGGGGGGTCAGCCACGCCGCGTCGCCGGGGGCGAAGGTGCCGTGGGTGACGCGTTCCAGACGCCGTACGACCGTGTCGGCGGTGTGCTGGGCCCCCTCCAGGACGGGGCCGACGACCGCGTGGGAGCCGTCGCCCGCGAGGCCGTAGGTGCCAGGGCGCAGGGCCGCCAGGTCGCGGGTGAGCGTGATCTGGCCGGCGGCCGTGCCGTGCACGGTGAGGCGGGGCTCGGTGGGCAGCGGGCGGCCCGCCGGGGCCTTCAGCGCGACGTCGCTGGCGAGCCGGCCGGCGGCGACGGACGCCATCGCGGCGGCCAGGACCGCGGTGACCCCGGCGGCGGTGGCTTTGACGGTGCGCACGGCTCCAGTGTCGGCGGGGCCGCGGCCACCGGCCAGCGGAGGCGGGGGCCGTCGCGGTGCGGGCGGGTGGGGCACCGCCTGGCGCGGACGTCGTGGCTGGGCGCCGTCGTGACGCGTCGAGGACAGCAAGGGGTCACCTCCGTTGGCCGTACCCCTTCAAGCGTTCCCCGGCTTCGGCCAGTTGTGCCTCCGTCAGCAGGGAGGGGGTCAGGCCCGGCACGGAGGACGCCGTGAGCCACAGCCGGCACATCCACTCCAGCTGGGCGGTGCGGTCGTAGGCCTGGCCGAGGGTGGCGCCGTAGGTGATCGTGCCGTGGTTCTGCAGGAGGCAGCCGGAGCGGCCGGCGAGGGCGCGGAGCATGTTCCCGGCCAGTTCGCCGGTGCCGTAGGCGGCGTAGGGGGCGACGCGCACGGGGCCGCCCAGAGCGGCGGCCATGTAGTGGACCGGCGGCAGCTCGGGCACCAGGGTGGACACCGCGGTGGCGTGCACGGCGTGCGTGTGGACGACGGCGCGGGCGTCGGTGGTGCGGTAGACGGCGAGGTGCATGGGCAGCTCGCTGGTCGGCGTGAGCGTGCCGAGCACCTGGTGCCCGGTGAGGTCGACGCCGGTGATGTCCTCCGGGGTGAGCCGGTCGTAGGGGACTCCCGACGGCGTGACCAGGACGAGGTCCCCGACGCGGGCGGAGACGTTGCCGGAGGTGCCGACCACCAGTCCGTCGGCGACGGTCCGGCGTGCGGTCGCGACCAGTTCCGCCCAGAGCCGCGCCTCGTCCTCACGCGCCCGCCCCTGCCGCACGTCCGGTCGCCCGCCGTCCTGCCGCCCGCTCTGGTGCCCGTCGTCCGTGTTCCGCAGCGTTTCAGCCATGCCGTGATCCTGTCAGCCCGACCGGAGCGGAGCGGGCGGGGCGGCCGGTGCCGCGCGGAAACGATACGGCCGAACGGGCGGACATCGCGCCGAAACGCCATGAACCGGCGCGGACGCGGTGATCAGCGGGCCTTCAATGATCCCTCTTGCCGACTGGACGTCCACCCCGGGGGAGACACATGGCCCGTGAACGCACCCCTGTCCGCCGCCGCACCGGTGTCCTCGCGGCGGCCACGGCGGTCCTCGCCCTCGCGACCGCCACGACCGCCTCCGCCGGGCCCCTGGTGCCGCCCGGCGGCCCGCGGGCCGCCGCGCCCCCGGCCCCGGGCGCGCTGTCGGGGCTGCCGGGGCTGTCCGGGCTGCCGTTCCTGTCCGGGTCCCCGCCCAGGGGCCACGACGTGTCGTCCCACCAGAGGGGGGTCGACTGGGCGGCCGCCCGGGCGAGGGGCGCGCGGTTCGTGTACGTCAAGGCGACCGAGTCCACGGGCTACCGCAACCCCTACTTCTCCGGGCAGTACTCGGGCGCCCGCGCGGCCGGCCTGATCCGGGGCGCGTACCACTTCGCCCGGCCGGACCGGTCCTCCGGCGCCGAGCAGGCCGCGTACTTCGTGCGGCACGGCGGCGGCTGGCGGGCGGACGGCTGGACGCTGCCGCCCGCGCTGGACATCGAGTACAACCCCTACGACGCGAAGCACAAGTGCTACCGGGTGGGCAAGGCCCGGATGGTCCGCTGGATCCGGTCGTTCAGCGACGAGGTCAAGAAGCGGACCGGCCGCCGTCCGGTGATCTACACCACCACCCAGTGGTGGAAGATGTGCACCGGGAACAGCCGCGCCTTCTCCTCCTCGCACGCCCTGTGGATCGCGCGCCACGGCACCTCACGGCCGGGCGCGCTGCCGGGCGGCTGGCGGTACTGGACGTTCTGGCAGCACGCCGTCAAGGGCAGGCTGCCGGGTGACCAGGATCTCTTCAACGGCTCCCTGAGCAGGCTGCGGATCTTCGCGCGCGGCCACTAGCCAAGGCGCGCTTGGCCCGACGGCGCGAAGCGGAACCTCGTACGCGCGTTACCGACACCCTCACGCCCGCCTCAGTTCATCTTCCGTTCACCCAGGTTGCCTACGTTCATCCAGCCAATGACCTCGAACGATTGCCTGGGTAAATGGAAAGCTTCTCGCTGATCCTCGCGATTGTGGTGGTAACCGCACTCGCGTTCGATTTCACGAACGGTTTCCACGACACCGCGAACGCGATGGCCACCACCATCTCCACAGGCGCCCTGAAGCCGAAGATCGCGGTCGCCATGTCCGCCGTCCTCAACCTCGTGGGCGCCTTCCTCTCCGTGGAGGTCGCGAACACGATCTCCAAGGGTCTCGTCGACGAGACCGGCATCCGTCCCGAGGTCATCTTCGCCGCCCTGGTCGGCGCGATCCTCTGGAACCTGCTGACCTGGCTGGTGGGCCTGCCCTCCAGTTCCTCGCACGCCCTGATGGGCGGCCTGGTCGGCGCCACCGTCGCCTCGGCCGGCTTCGGCGCCGTCCACGGTGACGTACTGGTCACGAAGGTGCTGCTCCCGGCCGTCGCCGCGCCGATCGTCGCGGGCCTCGCCTCGCTGCTGGCCACCCGGTTCTCCTACGGCGTCGGCGGCACCGCCGACGGCGAGGCCACCCGCAAGGGCTACCGCGCCGGCCAGATCGCCTCCGCCGGCCTGGTCTCCCTCGCGCACGGCACCAACGACGCCCAGAAGACGATGGGCATCATCACCCTCGCCCTCGTCGCGGGCGGCTCCATCTCCCCCGGCTCCAACCCTCCCACCTGGGTGATCCTCTCCGCGGGCATGGCCATCGCGCTCGGCACCTACATCGGCGGCTGGCGCATCATCCGCACCATGGGCAAGGGCCTGACCGACCTGGAGCCGCGCCAGGGCTTCGCCGCCCAGACCAGCGCCGCCACCGCCATCCTGGCCTCCTCCCACCTCGGCTTCTCCCTCTCCACCACGCACGTCGTCTCCGGCTCGGTGATGGGCGCGGGTCTCGGCCGCAAGGGCGGTGTGGTCCGCTGGTCCACCGCGACCCGCATGTTCGTCGCCTGGGCGCTGACCCTGCCCGCCGCCGCGCTGGTCGGCGCGGGCGCCGAGTCCGTGACCGACCTGGGCGACTGGGGCACCGCCGTCGTCGCCGTCTTCCTGGTCGCCGCGAGCGCCGCGATCTGGAGGATCTCCCGCCGCGAGGTCGTCGACCACACCAACGTGGTCGAGGAGACCGAACCGGCCGGTGTGGTCACCACCGCCATCGCCGCGGTGACCCCGCCCCCGGTGGGCATGGTCGCCGAGGACCTGACGGCCACCATCCCCGCCCCGGCCACCGAGCCCGCCCCCGCCCCGGCCGCCCCGCCGGCCGCCGCGGTCTGACCCCGCGCACACGGTTACTGAAGGAAGCATCCCCATGAAGATCGACTGGGCGGCCCTCGGCTCCGTCTTCGGCGTCAGCCTCGCGTCCACGGTGGGCCTGGTGGTCCTGTTCACCCTCGGCATCAACGGCCTGTCGCGCCGTGAGAAGGCCGCGGCCCGGGGCGGGTCCGCCGCCCTCGCCGTCACCGGCGCCTACGTGTGCTTCGCGGCCTGCGCGGCGGCGGTGGCGTACGGGATCTACCTGATCGTCGTCAAGCCCTGACGGTCCGGAACCTGACGGCCCCGCCGGGCCACCGCCTCAGCGGGGCCGGCGGGGCCTTCGCATGTCGTCGCACCGGCCTCCCGGCCGCCGTCCGGCGGACCGGCGGTGTGGGCCTCAGCACAGTCCGGCGTCCCAGGTCAAAGGCAAGTTGACGGCCGTTCCGGGCGCGTGGTGGACTGCCCAGGCCATGTACGGCGGCAAGAGAGGAAGCCGGTGCGAATCCGGCGCGGTCCCGCCACTGTCACCGGGGAAGAACCCCCGGGAGCCAGGAACTCTCACCGCCGATTCACGTCGAACCAGGGCGCGGACACCCTGAGTGAGGACACATATCGCCATGCTCGGCTGCCGATCGAGGACCCGTACCAGGACCGTTCCTGTTCCCACCGCCGGCTGAGCCGATGGGTGCCGATCGCACATACGCGTACGGTGCCGCCGCCGGCGTCCTCGGTGACCTGCTCCTCGGCGACCCGCGCCGCGGGCACCCGGTCGCCGTGTTCGGGCGGGCGGCCGGGGCCGTGGAACGCGCCCTGTGGCACGACCACCGTGGCTGGGGCGCCCTGCACACCGCCGTGTGCGCCGGCGGCGCCGTCGCCCTCGGCGCGCTGGCCGCACGCGCCGCACGCCACCGCCCTGCCGCTTCCGCCGCGCTGACCGCCGCCGCCACCTGGGCCGTCGTCGGCGGCACCTCGCTCGCCCGGGAGGCCCGCACCATCGGGCGCGCCCTGGAGGCCGGGGACGTCGAGGCGGCCCGGGCCCGGCTGCCGCACCTGTGCGGCCGGGACCCGCAGGCCCTGGACGCCGACGGCATCGCGCGGGCCGTGGTCGAGTCGGTCGCCGAGAACACCTCCGACGCCGTGGTCGGCGCGCTCGTCTGGGGCGCCGTGGCCGGCGTCCCGGGCCTGCTCGGCTTCCGGGCGGTCAACACCCTGGACGCGATGGTGGGTCACAGGTCGCCCCGCCACCGGCGCTACGGCTGGGCCTCCGCCCGCCTCGACGACGTCGCCGGCTGGCCGGGGGCCCGGCTGACCGCCGTGCTCGCCGCCGCGGCCGGACCCGATCCACGCGGCGCCCTGCGCGCCTGGAGGGCCGACGCGCACAGGCACCCGAGCCCCAACGCCGGGCCCGTGGAGGCCTCCTTCGCGGGCGCCCTCGGCGTCCGCCTGGGCGGCACGCTCTCCTACGGCGGCCGGGTCGAACACCGCCCGGTGCTGAACGGCGCCACCGGACGGCCGGTCCGCGTCACCGACATCGACCGGGCCGTGCGGCTCTCCCGCCGCGTGGGCCTGCTCGCGCTCGGCACCACGCTGGCCGCGCGCGCCCTGCTGAAGGGACGTGGCAAGTGAACGGTGGTCTCCTCGTCGCCGGCACCACCTCCGACGCGGGCAAGAGCGTCGTGACGGCGGGCATCTGCCGCTGGCTGGTGCGCCAGGGCGTGAAGGTCGCGCCGTTCAAGGCGCAGAACATGTCCCTGAACTCGTTCGTCACGCGCGAGGGCGCGGAGATCGGCCGGGCGCAGGCCATGCAGGCCCAGGCCTGCCGGATCGAGCCGACCGCGCTGATGAACCCGGTGCTGCTCAAGCCCGGCGGCGAGCAGAGCAGCCAGGTGGTGCTGCTGGGCAGGCCGGTGGGCGAGCTGAGCGCGCGCGGGTACCACGGCGGGCGCCAGCAGCGGCTGCTGGGCACGGTGCTGGACTGCCTGGCCGAACTGCGGGGCACGTATGACGCGGTGATCTGTGAGGGGGCGGGAAGTCCTGCCGAGATCAACCTGCGGCGGACCGACATCGTCAACATGGGGATCGCGCGGAACGCGCGGCTGCCCGTGCTCGTCGTCGGCGACATCGACCGCGGGGGCGTGTTCGCCTCCTTCTTCGGCACCGTCGCCCTGCTCTCCCCCGAGGACCAGGAGCTGGTCGCCGGGTTCCTGGTGAACAAGTTCCGGGGCGATGTCGGCCTGCTGGAGCCCGGGCTGGACATGCTGCGGGACCTCACCGGGCGGCGGACGTACGGCGTGCTGCCGTTCCGGCACGGGCTCGGCATCGACGAGGAGGACGGGCTGAGGGTGTCCCTGCGGGGCACGGTCCGGGAGTCCGCCGTGGCTCCCCCGGTCGGCGAGGACGTGCTGCGGGTCGCCGTGTGCGCGGTCCCGCTGATGTCCAACTTCACCGACGTCGACGCGCTGGCCGCCGAACCGGGTGTGGTCGTACGGTTCGTGGACCGCCCGGAGGAGCTGGCCGACGCCGATCTCGTCGTCGTCCCGGGCACGCGCGGGACCGTGCGGGCGCTGGAGTGGCTGCGCGAGCGGAGGCTGGCGGACGCGCTCGTCCGCCGGGCCGCCGAGGGGCGCCCGGTCCTCGGCGTCTGCGGCGGCTTCCAGATCCTCGGCGCGCGCATCGAGGACGACGTGGAGAGCCGGCGCGGTCGGGTCGACGGGCTCGGCGTCCTGCCCGTCCGGGTGCGGTTCGCCCGCGAGAAGACCCTCACCCGGCCCAGCGGCGTAGCCCTCGGCGAGCGGGTCGACGGGTACGAGATCCACCACGGGGTGGCCACCGTCGAGGGCGGCGAACCCTTCCTGGACGGCTGCCGGGTCGGCCAGACCTGGGGCACCCACTGGCACGGCTCGCTGGAGTCGGACGGCTTCCGGCGGGCCTTCCTGCGCGAGGTGGCCGCCGCCGCGGGCCGCCGCTTCGTGCCCGCGCCGGACACCTCCTTCGCCGCGCTGCGCGAGGAGCAGCTCGACCGGCTCGGCGACCTGATCGAACAGCACGCGGACACGGACGCGCTGTGGCGGCTCATCGAGTCCGGCGCGCCGCAAGGACTGCCTTTCATTCCACCGGGAGCGCCCGCATGAGCACAGTGTTGTTGTTGTCGACCGCCGACACGGACCTGCTGGCCGCCCGGGCGTCCGGCGCCGGCTACCGCATCGGCAACCCGACCCGCGTCGACGTCGCCGGGGAGCTGCCCGGTCTGATCGAGGGCGCGGACCTCGCCGTCGTCCGGCTGCTGGGCGGCAAACGGGCGTGGGAGGACGGGCTGGCCGCGCTGAAGGCGTCCGGCGTCCCGACCGTGCTGCTGGGCGGCGAGGCCGTGCCGGACGCCGAGCTGATGGCGGAGTCGTCGGTGCCGGCCGGTGTGGTCGCGGAGGCGCTGAGGTACCTGGTCGAGGGCGGCCCGGAGAACCTGCTGGAGCTGTCCCGGTTCCTGTCGGACACCGTGCTGCTGACCGGCGAGGGCTTCGAGGAGCCGCGCCGGATGCCGGAGTTCGGCGTGCACGGCGCGTACGAGCTCCGGGACGGCCGGCCGACCGTGGGCGTGCTCTTCTACCGGGCGCACGAACTGAGCGGCAACACCGCCTTCGTGGACACCCTGTGCGAGGCGATCGAGGCGCGCGGCGCCAACGCCCTCCCGGTGTACTGCGGTTCGCTGCGCGGCGCGGATGCGGCCCTGTACGAGCTGCTGGGGCGGGCCGACGCACTGGTCGCCACGGTGCTCGCGGCCGGCGGCACGCACGCCTCCGACGCGTCGGCGGGCGGTGACGAGGAGTCCTGGGACATCGGCGCGCTCGCCGACCTGAACGTGCCGGTGCTCCAGGGGCTGTGCCTCACCTCCTCGCGGACCGCGTGGGAGGAGTCCGACGCGGCCCTGTCCCCGATGGACGCGGCGATGCAGGTCGCGATCCCGGAGTTCGACGGCCGGCTGGTCACCGTGCCGTTCTCGTTCAAGGAGCAGGGCCCCGACGAGGTCCCGGTGTACGTCGCCGACCCCGAGCGGGCCTCCCGCGTGGCCGGCATCGCCCTCAGGCACGCCCGGCTGAAGCACAAGCCGAACGCGGAGAAGAGGATCGCGCTGGTCTTCACGGCGTACCCGACCAAGCACTCCCGGGTCGGCAACGCGGTCGGACTGGACACGCCGGCGTCGGCGGTCCGGGTGCTGGACGCGCTGCGGGACGCCGGGTACGGGGTCACGGAGTACCCCTCCGGCGGCGACGAGCTGATCCACCGGCTCATCGAGGCCGGCGGGCACGACGTGGAGTGGCTGACCGAGGAGCAGCTGGCCGCCGCGCCCGCGCGGGTGCCGCTGGCCGACTACCGGGCGTGGTTCGAGACGCTGGACCCCAGGCTGCGGGACGCGATGACCGAGGCCTGGGGCGAGCCGCCGGGCGGCCTCTACGTCGACGGCGACGACATCGTGCTCGCCTCCCTCCGGTTCGGCAACGTCGTCGTCATGATCCAGCCGCCGCGCGGCTTCGGCGAGAATCCGATCGCGATCTACCACGACCCCGACATGCCGCCGTCGCACCACTACATGGCGGCGTACCGGTGGCTCGAGAACTCGTTCGGCGCGGACGCGATCGTGCACATGGGCAAGCACGGCACGATGGAGTGGCTGCCGGGCAAGGGCCTGGGGCTGAGCGCCGGCTGCGCCCCGGACGCCGTCCTCGGCGACCTGCCGCTGATCTACCCGTTCATCGTGAACGACCCCGGCGAGGGCACTCAGGCCAAGCGGCGCGGGCACGCCACGGTGGTCGACCACCTGGTGCCGCCGATGGCCCGCGCGGACACCTACGGCGACCTGGCCAAGCTGGAGCAGCTGCTGGACGAGTACGCGCTCGTCTCCGACCTGGACCCGGCGAAGGCGCCGGCCGTCCGCGCGCAGATCTGGACCCTGGTCAAGGCGGCGGAGCTGCACCACGACCTGCACGTCGACGAGCAGCCCGACGACGAGGCGTTCGACGAGTTCGTCATGCACATCGACGGCTACCTGTGCGAGATCAAGGACGTCCAGATCCGCGACGGCCTGCACATCCTCGGTGGCGGCCCGGTCGGCGAACCTCGGGTGAACCTCGTGCTCGCCGTGCTGCGCGCCTCCCAGGTGTGGGGCGGCAGGGCGAACGCGCTGCCCGGTCTGCGGGCCGCGCTGGCGGCGCACTTCGGGCTGGCGGAGAAGGAGCTGCTGGCCGAGCCGGGCGCCCCGGCGAAGGTGCCGGTGGAGCTGACGGACCTGGTGGAGGGCCCCTCCCGGACCGCCGCCGACGCCATCGACCTGCTGGAGCAGCTGTGCCGGCGGATCGCGGAGGGCATGGAGGCGCGGGCGTGGGACCGTACGGTCGTCCCCGCCGTCCTGCGGGGCGTGCTCGGCGCCGAAGTCCCCGACGCGGTCGCCGTGCTGGAGTTCGCGTGCGACGAGGTCGTCCCCCGGCTGGCGCGGACCACCGACGAGATCGGGCACATCCTGCGGGCCCTGGACGGCGGTTACGTCCCGGCCGGCCCGTCGGGCTCCCCGACCCGCGGCCTGGTCAACGTCCTGCCGACGGGCCGCAACTTCTACTCGGTCGACCCCAAGGCGATCCCGTCCCGGCTGAGCTGGGAGGTCGGCCAGTCCCTGGCGGACTCGCTGGTGCAGCGGTACCTGAGCGACACCGGGGAGTACCCCCGGTCGGTGGGCCTCACGGTGTGGGGCACGTCCGCGATGCGCACCCAGGGCGACGACATCGCCGAGATCCTGGCGCTGCTGGGCTGCCGACCGGTGTGGGACGACGCCTCGCGCCGGGTGACCGGCTTCGAGGTGGTGCCGCTCGCCGAGCTGGGGCGTCCGCGCATCGACGTCACGGTCCGCATCTCCGGGTTCTTCCGGGACGCGTTCCCGCACGTGGTCGGGCTGATCGACGACGCCGTGCGGGCGGTGGCGGAGCTGGCGGAGCCGGCCGAGTCCAACTACGTGCGGGCGCACGTGGAGGAGGACACCGCCGGGCACGGCGACCGGCGCCGGGCCACGGCCCGGATCTTCGGCTCGAAGCCAGGGGCGTACGGCGCCGGTCTGCTGCCGCTGATCGACGCCCGGAACTGGCGCAGCGACGCCGACCTGGCCGAGGTGTACGCCGTCTGGGGCGGCTACGCCTACGGGCGCGGGCTCGACGGGCGGGCGGCGCGCGGGGACATGGAGACGGCGTTCCGGCGGATCGCGGTCGCGGCGAAGAACGTCGACACGCGTGAGCACGACCTGGTCGACGCCGACGACTACTTCCAGTACCACGGCGGCATGGTCGCCATGGTCCGGCACCTGACGGGCGCCAACCCCGAGGCGTACGTGGGCGATTCGGCCGTACCGGACCAGGTGAGGACGCGGACGCTGGGCGAGGAGACGCACCGGGTGTTCCGGGCGCGGGTGGTCAACCCGCGCTGGATGGCGGCCATGCGCCGGCACGGCTACAAGGGCGCCTTCGAGATGGCGGCGACCGTGGACTACCTCTTCGGCTACGACGCGACGGCGGGCGTGGTCGACGACTGGATGTACGAGAAGCTCAGCGCCGAGTACGTCTTCGACCCGGAGAACCGGGACTTCATGAAGAAGTCCAACCCGTGGGCGCTGCGCGGGATCACCGAGCGGCTGCTGGAGGCGGCGGACCGCGGCCTGTGGGCGGAGCCGGACGCGGACACGCTGGAGCGGCTGCGCGCCACCTATCTGGAGCTGGAAGGCGACTTGGAGGGCGACCAGTGACCACCCCGTTCCCCTTTACGGCCGTCGTCGGCCAGGACGACCTGCGGCTCGCGCTGCTGCTGAACGCCGTGTCGCCGGCGGTCGGCGGTGTGCTGGTGCGCGGCGAGAAGGGCACCGCGAAGTCCACGGCGGTACGGGCGCTGTCGGCGCTGCTGCCGCAGGTGGCCGTCGTCCCCGGATGCCGGTTCTCGTGCGATCCGGCCTCCCCCGACCCCGGCTGCCCGGACGGACCGCACGAGTCGGGCGAGGGCGCCGAGCGTCCCGCGCGAATGGTCGAGCTGCCCGTCGGCGCCTCCGAGGACCGGCTCGTCGGCGCCCTCGACATCGAGCGGGCGCTGGCCGAGGGCGTGAAGGCCTTCGAGCCGGGCCTGCTGGCCGAGGCGCACCGGGGCATCCTCTACGTCGACGAGGTGAACCTGCTCCACGACCACCTGGTCGACCTGCTGCTGGACGCGGCGGCGATGGGTGCCTCGTACGTGGAGCGCGAGGGTGTGTCCGTGCGGCACGCGGCCCGGTTCCTGCTCGTCGGCACCATGAACCCCGAAGAGGGCGAGCTGCGTCCGCAGTTGCTGGACCGGTTCGGGCTGACCGTGGAGGTGGCCGCCTCACGGGAGCCGGAGCAGCGGGTGGAGGTCGTCCGGCGCCGGCTGGCGTACGACGACGATCCGGCCGCCTTCGCCGCGCGCTGGGCCGGCGAGGAGGCCGCCGTACGGCAGCGGATCGTGGCGGCGCGGGAACTGCTGCCCCAGGTGCGGCTGGGCGACGGGGCACTGCGGCAGATCGCGGCGACCTGCGCGGCCTTCGAGGTGGACGGCATGCGCGCCGACATCGTGATGGCCCGTACGGCGACCGCGCTGGCCGCGTGGGCCGGGCGGACCGATGTGCTCGCGGAGGACGTGCGGCAGGCCGCGCTGCTGGCGCTCCCGCACCGCAGGCGGCGGAACCCGTTCGACGCGCCGGGTCTGGACGAGGAGAAGCTGGACGAGACGCTGGAGCAGTTCTCCGGCGAGTCCCCCGACGACGATCCGGGCCCCGACGGCCCCGGTGGGGGCGGCGGGCAGCCGGCGCCCGACAGCGGTCCGCAGGGCGACGGCACCGGCGACGCGCGGCCCGAGGCCGGTGAGGGCGGGCAGCCGCAGGCGTCCGGCGGGCGGGAGCAGTCGGCCGTACGGGCCGCGGAACCCTTCCGGGCCAAGGCGCTGACCGTCCCCGGCGTCGGCGAGGGTGCCGCCGGGCGGCGGTCGCGGGCGCGGACCGAGCACGGGCGGACCACCGGGGCCCGGCGGCCCCGGGGGGCACTGACCAAGCTGCACCTGGCGGCGACCGTGCAGGCCGCCGCGCCGCACCAGCGGGCGCGGGGCAGGTCCGGGCCGGGGCTGGTCGTACGGCGGGACGATCTGCGGCAGGCGGTCCGTGAGGGGCGCGAGGGCAATCTCGTGCTGTTCGTCGTGGACGCCTCGGGGTCGATGGCGGCGCGGCAGCGGATGAGCGCCGTGAAGGGTGCCGTGCTGTCGCTGCTGCTCGACGCCTACCAGCGGCGGGACAAGGTGGGCCTGGTGACGTTCCGGGGCTCGGGCGCCGAGGTCGCGCTGCCGCCGACGTCGTCCGTCGACGCCGCCGCCGCACGGCTGGAGTCGCTGCCGACCGGGGGGCGTACGCCGCTCGCCGCGGGGCTGCTCAAGGCGCACGAGGTGTTGCGGGTGGAACGGCTGCGGGACCCCGCGCGCCGGGCGCTGGTGGTCGTGGTGACCGACGGGCGGGCCACCGGCGGCCCCGAGCCGGTCGCCCTCGCGGGGCGGGCGGCCCGGCTGTTCGCGGCCGAGCAGCTCGCCTCCGTGGTCGTGGACTGCGAGTCGGGGCCGGTGCGGCTCGGGCTCGCCGGGCAGCTGGCCGGTGAGCTGGGCGGTACGGCCGTCACGCTGGACGAGCTGCGGGCCGACTCGATCGCCGGGCTGGTCAGGGATGTGCAGGGGACGTCGAGGAGGGCCGCGTAATGCCGCAGGGACAGCCGAGTGTCGTACCGGACGACGGGCTGACGACTCGTCAGCGACGGAACCGTCCGCTGGTCGTCGTGCACACGGGCGTCGGCAAGGGCAAGTCCACCGCCGCGTTCGGGCTCGCGCTGCGCGCCTGGAACCAGGGGTGGCCCATCGGGGTCTTCCAGTTCGTCAAGTCGGCGAAGTGGAAGGTCGGCGAGGAGAACGCGCTCAGGGTGCTCGGCGCCTCCGGCGAGGGCGGGAGCGTCGACTGGCACAAGATGGGCGAGGGCTGGTCGTGGGTCCAGCGCGACGCGCAGATGGACAACGAGGAGAAGGCCCGCGAGGGCTGGGAGCAGGTCAAGCGGGACCTGGCCGCCGAGACGTACCGGCTGTACGTGCTCGACGAGTTCGCGTACCCGATGCACTGGGGCTGGGTCGACACCGACGAGGTCGTCGAGGTGCTGCGCGGCCGTCCCGGCACCCAGCACGTGGTGATCACCGGGCGCAACGCGCCGGAGAAGCTGGTGGACTTCGCCGACCTGGTCACCGACATGTCCAAGGTCAAGCACCCCATGGACGCGGGCCAGAAGGGCCAGAAGGGCATCGAGTGGTGATGTCCGTCCCCCGGCTGGTCATCGCCGCGCCCTCCTCGGGCAGCGGCAAGACCACCGTCGCCACGGGGCTGATGGCCGCGTTCGCCGCGCGGGGGCTCACCGTGTCCCCGCACAAGGTCGGACCGGACTACATCGACCCCGGGTACCACGCCCTCGCGACCGGACGGGCGGGGCGCAACCTCGACGCGTACCTGTGCGGGCCGGAGCTGATCGCTCCGCTGTTCCTGCACGGGGCGCGGGGGTGCGACCTCGCGGTGGTCGAGGGCGTGATGGGGCTGTACGACGGGGCCGCCGGCGAGGGTGAGCTGGCGTCCACCGCGCAGGTCGCCAAGCTGCTGCGGGCGCCGGTGGTGCTCGTCGTGGACGCGTCCTCGCAGTCGCGGTCGGTGGCGGCGCTGGTGCACGGGTTCGCCTCCTGGGACCCCGGGGTGCGGGTCGGGGGCGTGATCCTGAACAAGGTCGCCTCCGACCGGCACGAGGAGTTGCTGCGGGAGGCGCTGGACGCGGCCGGGGTGCCGGTGCTGGGCGCCTTGCGGCGGGTCGCGCGGGTGGACGTGCCCTCCCGGCACCTCGGGCTGGTGCCGGTCGCCGAGCGGCGGGCTGCGGCGGTGGACGCCGTCCAGGCCATGGCCGCGCAGGTGGCTCGGGGATGTGACCTGGCCGCGTTGGAGGCACTCGCCCGCGGCGCCGGTGCCCTCCCGGGGGGCTCCGCCCCCTGGACCCCCGAGCCGCCCGCCCACGGCGACCCGTCCCGGTCGGCCGGCGGGCGCGGGCCCGTGGTCGCCGTCGCCGGCGGGCCCGCCTTCACCTTCTCCTACGCCGAGCACACCGAGCTGCTCGCCGCCGCCGGTGCCGAGGTCGTCACCTTCGACCCGTTGCGGGACGAGCGGCTGCCCGAGGCAACCGCCGGGTTGGTGATCGGAGGCGGCTTCCCCGAGGTGTACGCCGCCGAGCTGTCCGCCAACGAGCCCCTGCGCAAGGCCGTCGCGGACCTCGCGTGCTCCGGCGCCCCCGTGGCCGCCGAATGCGCCGGGCTCCTCTATCTGTGCCGCGAGCTGGACGGACGGCCCCTGTGCGGGGTGCTCGACGCCACCGCGCGGATGACCGACCGGCTGACCCTCGGCTACCGGGACGCCGTGGCCGTCGGCGACAGTGCGCTGGCGGCGGCCGGGACGCGGATGCGGGGCCACGAGTTCCACCGCACCGCCGTCGAGCCGGGCGCCGGTGCCGCTCCCGCCTGGGGCGTACGGGCCCCGGTCCGGCGGGTCGAAGGTTTCGTACAGCAGGGCGTGCACGCGAGTTACCTGCACACGCACTGGGCGTCCGAGCCCGGTGTCGCCCGTCGGTTCGTGGAGAGGTGCCGGACGTCATGAGCAGCAGGCTGGTCGGGGTCGGGGTCGGTCCCGGTGATCCGGAGCTGGTGACCGTGAAGGGGGTCAACGCGCTGCGGGCCGCCGCTGTCGTCGTCGTACCGGTCCTGGACACCGGGGAGCGGGGACGGGCCGAGGCGACGGTGCTGCACTACGTGCCCGCGGAGAAGGTCGTCCGGGTGGTGTTCGCGCTGAACGAGCGGACCGACCGGGCGCGGCGGGAGGCGGCCTGGGACGCGGCCGGTGCCCGGGTCGCCGAGCTGCTCGCCCGGCACGGGTCCGTCGCGTTCGCCACCATCGGCGACCCGAACGTGTACTCGACGTTCACGTATCTCGCGCAGACCATCACCGGGCTGGTGCCGGGTGTCACCGTGGAGACGGTGCCCGGGATCACCGCCATGCAGGATCTCGCGGCGCGCTCGGGGGCCGTGCTGACCGAGGGCACCGAGCCGCTGACCCTCGTGCCGGTGACGGCCGGGTCGGCGGTGCTGAAGGAGGCGCTGGCCGGGCCGGGGACGGTCGTGGCGTACAAGTTCGGGCGGCAGGCCGCCGAGGTCGCCGAGGCGCTGCGGGAGACCGGGCGGCTCGGGGACGCCGTGTGGGGCTCGGCGCTGGGGCTGCCGGAGGAGTCGGTGCGGCCGGCCGCCGAGCTGGACGGGGCGCCGCTGCCGTACCTGTCGACGCTGATCGCGCCGCCGCGCCGGGACGGCGGCCGGGGCGGAAAGCTGTGACACGGCCCGGGTCACCCCGTGACGCCCACCACCAGCCAGATGAAGGCCGCGCCCGCGACCGTGCACAGCAGGGTGGAGCGGGCGGGGTGCTCGTGGTGGGCCTCGGGGAGGATCTCCGCCGCGGCGAGGTACAGCAGCGCGCCGCCGAACAGGCCGAGATAGCCGCCGAGGACGCCCGCCGGGACGGTGAGGAACGTGGACGCGGCGGCTCCGGCGACGGGCGCCACCGCGTCCGCGAAGAGCATGGCCAGGGCCTTGCGGCGGGCGTTGCCGTACAGGCTGGTGAGCGTGAAGGTGTTGAAGCCGTCCGCGAAGTCGTGCGCGATGACGGCGAGCGCGACCGCGGTGGCCATCCCGCCGCCCACCTGGAACGACGCGCCGATCGCCACGCCGTCCATCAGGCTGTGGCCCACCATCGCCGCGGCCGCCGTCAGGCCCACCTCGGGGGCCCTGTGGTGGTGTTCGTCCGCCCCGTGCGAGGCGCGGCGGGCCGCCAGCAGGCGTTCCACCAGATGGGCGAGGAGGAAGCCGGCCAGGAACAGCAGGAGCGCGGCCGGGACGCCGTGGACCTCGGTGCCCGCCGCCCGCAGCGCCTCCGGCAGCAGGTCCAGGCAGACCACGCCCAGCATCAGCCCGCCGGCCAGGCCCAGCACCAGATGGCGGCGGTCGGTCACGCGCTGTGCCGTCCAGCCGCCGGCCAGCGTCATCAGGAACGCGCCGAGCGCGACGAAGACCGCCATAGGCCCTTGCTATCGGATCGACCCGCGTTCGCGCACGTCCGACAGCCACAACCGCAGTACTCGTAGGAGAGGACCGATTTCCATGGCCGATGCCCCCACCGGCAAGGTGACCTTCGTCGGTGCCGGCCCCGGCGCCGCCGACCTGCTGACGTTCCGTGCCGCGCGCGCCATCGCCGAGGCCGACGTCGTGATCTGGGCGGCGAGCCTGGTCCAGGCGGAGGTCCTCGAACACGCCCGCGAGGACGCCGAGATCCTGGACTCGGCGACCATGTCGCTGGAGGACGTCGTCGCGGTGTACCGACGCGCGTTCGAGGAGGGACTCCGGGTGGCCCGTATCCACTCCGGCGACCCGTCCCTGTGGGGCGGCACGCAGGAGCAGCTGGACCGCTGCCAGGAGATCGGCATCGCGACCGAGGTCGTGCCGGGCGTCTCCTCCTTCTCCGCCGTGGCCGCGCTGGCCCGGCGCGAGCTGACCATTCCCGAGGTCGCGCAGTCGGTGGTGCTGACCCGACTGGGCGGGGGCAAGACGCCGATGCCGCCCGGCGAGGAGGTCCGCGAGTTCGCCCGCCACGGCACCACCATGGCGATCTTCCTGTCGGCGGCGCGCAGCGGGCAGCTGGTGCGGGAGCTGCTGGAGGGCGGCTATCCGACGAGCACCCCGGTGGTGATCGCGTACCAGGCGACCTGGCCGGAGGAGCTGGTCGTGAAGTGCACGATCGGCACGCTGGAGGAGACCGTCAAGGAGCACCGGCTCTGGAAGCACACGCTGTTCCTGGTCGGCCCGGCGCTGGACGCGCACGGGACGCGTTCGCACCTGTACCACCCGGGTCACTTCCACGGCTACCGCAAGGCCGACCCCGAGGCGCGGCGGGCGCTGCGCGAGCAGCGGGCGAAGAGTTGATCACCGTCGTCGGTGCGGGGACCGGGGCGCCGGTGCCCGCGGACGTCCTCGCCGGTGCCGCGCTGGTCGTCGGCGGGCGGCGGCACCTGGACGCCGTACGGCTGCCCGAGGGGGCGGAGCGGGTGGTGCTCGGTCCGCTGGCGCCGGCGCTGGAGACCATCGCCGGGTACGTCGGCAAGGAGCTGCCGGTGGTCGTGCTGGCGTCCGGGGACCCGGGGTTCTTCGGGATCGTGCGGGCGCTGGCCGAGCGGTTCGGGTCCGGTCTGCTGGACGTGCGGCCGGGGGTGTCCTCCGTGGCCGCCGCCTTCGCCCGGATCGGGCTGCCCTGGGACGACGCGGTCGTGGTCAGCGCGCACGGCCGGGACCTGCGGACGGCGGTGAACGTGTGCCGGGCGCGGCCGAAGGTGGCCGTGCTGACCGGGCCGGGCGCCGGCCCGGCCGAGCTGGGGGCCGCGCTCCCCGGTGACCGGACCCTGGTGGTGGCGAGCGCGCTCGGCGATCCGCAGCGGGAGCGCGTGGAGCGGGTGACGGCCGCCGAGGCCGCGGTGCGGGACTGGGGCACGGCGGTGAGCGTGGTGCTGTGCCTGGACGGGGCACGGGCGCTCGGCACGGTGCGGACCGTGGCCGGGGTGCCCGGCGCGCCGGACCGGTGGGCCCTGGAGGAGGGCGCGTTCACGCACCGGGACTCGATGATCACCAAGTTCGAGGTGCGGGCACTGGCCCTGGCCCGGCTGGGGCCGCGCCTGGGCGACCTGGTGTGGGACGTGGGCGCCGGGTCGGGCTCGGTCGCGGTGGAGTGCGCGCGGCTCGGTGCCGCCGTCGTCGCCGTGGAGAAGTCCCCGGACGGGGTGGCGCGCATCCGTGCCAACGCGGACGCCCACGGCGTCGGCGTGGACGTGGTGCACGGCTCGGCGCCGGACGCCCTGGCGGGGCTGGCCGGCGATCCCGACGCGGTGTTCGTCGGCGGCGGGGGCCGGGAGCTGCCCGCCGTGGTGACGGCGTGCGCGCGGCGGGCCCGGCGGACGGTCGTCGTCGCCATGGCCGCGCTGGACCGGGTGCCGGCGGCCCGGCAGGCGCTGGCGGAGGCCGGGTTCACCTGCGACGGGGTGCTGTTGCAGTCCTCGCGTCTCGCGCCGCTGCCGGGGGACGTCACCCGGCTGGCGGCCACCAATCCCGTGTTCCTGCTGTGGGGCGTGAGAACCCCGGTGTCTAGTGAAGGAGTAGTCCAGTGATCGGCCTGATTTCCGCCACCGCGGCGGGGGCGGCGGCGCGGGACCGGCTGGCCGCGGCCTGGCCGGAGCGCACGCGCGTCTACGAGGGTCCCGTCGGGGAGGCCGTACGGGCCGCGTTCGCGGAGTGCGAGCAGCTGGTGTGCTTCCTGGCGACCGGGGCGGTGGTGCGGCTGCTCGCGCCGCTGCTCGCCGGCAAGGCGGCCGACCCGGGTGTGGTGTGCGTGGACGAGGGCGGCCGGTTCGCGGTGTCGCTGCTCGGCGGGCACGGCGGCGGTGCCAACGCGCTCGCCCGCGAGGTGGGTGCGGTGCTGGGCGCCGAGCCGGTGGTGACGACCGCGACGGACGCCGCCGGGCTGCCGGGCCTGGACACGCTCGGGCTGCCGTACGAGGGGGCGGTCGCCGCGGTCTCCCGTGCGCTGCTGGACGGCGAACCGGTCGCGCTGGAGGCGGAGGTGGCGTGGCCGCTGCCGCCGCTGCCGGTCGCGCCCGAGGGCGCGTACACGATCCGGGTGACCGACCGGGCCGTCACGGCGGGCGAGCGGGAGGTGCTGCTCAGGCCGCCGTCGCTGGTGGTCGGGGTCGGCGCGTCGAAGGGCGCGCCGGCCGAGGAGGTCCTCGGTCTGGTCGAGGAGGCGCTGCGGGAGGCGGGCCTGTCGCCGCGGTCGGTCGCCGAGCTGGCCACCGTGGACGCCAAGGCCGAGGAGCCGGGCGTCGTGGCCGCCGCCGAACGGCTCGGGGTGCCCCTGGTGACGTACTCCGCCGGGGAACTGGCGGCGGTCGAGGTGCCCAATCCGTCCGAGGCGCCCCTGGCGGCCGTCGGCACCCCGTCGGTCGCGGAGGCCGCCGCCCTGGTCCGGGGCGGTGAACTCCTCGTCCCCAAGCGGAAGTCGGACGCGCGGCCCGCGATGGCGACCTGCGCGGTCGTACGGCGTCCGGGGCGTGGGCGGCTCGCGGTCGTCGGCCTCGGGCCGGGCGCCCGGGACCTGCTCACCCCGCGCGCGGCGGCCGAACTGCGCCGGGCGTCGGTGCTGGTCGGGCTCGACCAGTACGTGGACCAGATCCGCGATCTGCTGCGGCCCGGCACCCGGGTGCTGGAGTCGGGCCTCGGCGCGGAGGAGGAGCGGGCCCGGACGGCGGTCGCACAGGCCCGCGAGGGGCACGCGGTGGCGCTGATCGGCAGCGGGGACGCGGGCGTGTACGCCATGGCCTCCCCGGCGCTCGCGGAGGCCTCGGACGACATCGACGTGGTCGGGGTGCCCGGGGTGACGGCCGCGCTGGCCGCCGGGGCGGTCCTGGGCGCGCCGCTGGGCCACGACCACGTGTCCATCAGCCTGTCCGACCTGCACACACCCTGGGAGGTCATCGAGCGCCGGGTGCGCGCGGCGGCCGAGTCGGACCTCGTCGTCACCTTCTACAACCCGCGTTCGCGGGGCCGCGACTGGCAGCTTCCGAAGGCGCTGGGCATCCTCGCCGGGCACCGGGACGCCGGCACCCCGGTGGGTGTCGTCCGCAACGCCTCCCGCGCCGACGAGTCCGCCCGGATCACCACGCTCGCCGCGCTCGACCCCGCGACGGTCGACATGATGACGGTCGTGACGGTGGGCAACACCGCGACCCGGAACATCGCCGGGCGCATGGTGACGCCGCGCGGCTACCGCTGGCAGGAGGACCCGAAGTGAACCGCGTCGTCCACCCGATCGAGCAGGAGTCCTACCGGCGGCTGCGCGCCCGCCTGGACACCTCGCACTTCCCGCCGCTGACCCGGGCGGTGGTGGAGCGGGTCATCCACTCCGCCGCCGACCTGGAGTACGCGAACGACCTCGTCATGGACGAGGGCGAGCTGGTGGCCGCGCACGCGGCGCTGCACGCCGGGGCGCCGGTGGTCGTGGACGTCGAGATGGTGGCCGCCGGGATCACCCGGCGCGAGACCGTCTGCCGGCTGAGGGACGCGGTGGCCGGGCCGGGTCTGACCCGGTCCGCGCACGCGATCCGGCTCGCGTACGAGCAGGTCGGTCCCGGTGCCCTCTGGGTGATCGGCAACGCGCCGACCGCGCTGGAGGAGCTGCTGACCCTGGACGCCGCCCCGGCGCTCGTCATCGGCCTGCCCGTCGGCTTCGTCGGCGCGGTCGAGTCCAAGGCCGCGTTGCGCGAGAGCGGGCTGCCCGCCGTGAGCAACGTGTCCGAGAAGGGCGGGTCGGCGGTCGCGTCCGCCGCGCTCAACGCCCTGCTGTACCACCCCGCTTCACACTCCGAGGAGAACGCGTGACCACCCCGCCCGCCCTGCTCATCGCCGGCCACGGCACCCGTGACGACGCCGGCGCCGAGGCGTTCCGCGCCTTCGTCCGGGAGCTGGGGCGCCGCCACCCCGGGCTGCCCGTCGCCGGCGGCTTCATCGAACTGTCCCCGCCGCCGCTGGGCGAGGCCGTCACCGAGCTGGTCGGACAGGGCGTACGCCGGTTCGCCGCCGTGCCGCTGATGCTGGTCTCCGCCGGGCACGCCAAGGGTGACATCCCGGCGGCGCTGGCCCGTGAGAAGGAGCGGCACCCGGGCATCTCGTACACCTACGGCCGTCCGCTGGGCCCGCACCCGGCGCTGCTCGGCGTGCTGGAGCGGCGGCTGGACGAGGCGCTGGGCGGCACGGACCGCTCGGAGGCGACCGTGCTGCTGGTCGGGCGCGGCTCCACCGACCCCGACGCCAACGCCGAGGTGTTCAAGGCGGCGCGGCTGCTGTGGGAGGGCCGGGGGTACGCCGGGGTGGAGACGGCGTTCGTGTCGCTCGCGGCGCCGGACGTGCCGAGCGGGCTGGACCGGTGCGCGGCGCTCGGGGCGCGGCGGATCGTCGTCCTCCCCTACTTCCTGTTCACCGGCATCCTGCCGGACCGGGTGCGGCAGCAGACCGAGGAGTGGGCCGCCGCGCACCCGGGGACCGAGGTGCGCTCGGCCGACGTCATCGGGCCCGAGCCGGAGCTGCTGGACCTGGTGATGGAGCGGTACGAGGAGGCCGTCAAGGGCGATCTGCGCATGAACTGCGACTCGTGCGTGTACCGGATCGCGCTGCCCGGCTTCGAGGACAAGGTCGGGCTGCCGCAGCAGCCGCACTTCCACCCGGACGACGACGACCACCACCACGGGCACGGGCACCACCATCACGGGGGGCACTCGCACAGCCATGCGCACTGAAGCGACCGCCTGGTCCGGCGGGTCCGGGCACGACCTGCGGCACCACGGGGACGCGGAGGTGCGGGACGACGGGGCCGCGTTGGTCGACCTCGCCGTCAACGTCCGCGCGGACACGCCCCCGGCGTGGCTGCGGGAGGAGATCGCCGGCTCGCTGTCGTCCCTCGCGGCCTACCCGGACGGGCGGGCCGCGCGGGCGGCGGTGGCGGCGCGGCACGGGCTGCCGGTGGAGCGGGTGCTGCTGACGGCGGGCGCGGCGGAGGCGTTCGTGCTGCTCGCCCGTGCGCTGAAGGTCCGCCGGCCGGTCGTCGTGCACCCGCAGTTCACCGAGCCGGAGGCCGCGCTGCGGGACGCCGGGCACACCGTGGACCGGGTGCTGCTGCGGGAGGCGGACGGGTTCCGGCTGGACCCGGCGGCCGTGCCGGAGGACGCCGACCTGGTGGTGATCGGCAACCCCACGAATCCGACGTCGGTGCTGCATCCGGCGGAGACGGTCGTCCGGCTCGCCCGGCCGGGGCGGACGCTGGTGGTGGACGAGGCGTTCATGGACGCGGTGCCGGGTGAGCGGGAGGCGCTGGCCGGGCGGACGGACGTGCCGGGGCTCGTCGTGCTGCGCAGCCTCACCAAGACCTGGGGGCTGGCCGGGCTGCGCATCGGGTACGTGCTGGCCGCGCCGGAGGTGATCGCCGAGCTGGAGCGGGCCCAGCCGTTGTGGCCGGTGTCGACACCGGCGCTGGCGGCCGCGCGGGCGTGTGTGGCGCCGAGGGCGCTGGCGGAGGCGGGGCACGCGGCGCACCGCATCGCCGGGGACCGGGCGCACCTGGTGGCCGGGCTGGCCGCGTTCGCCGCTCGCGGAGTGCGGGTGGTGGAGGCGGCGGAGGGGCCGTTCGTGCTGGT
The DNA here is from genome assembly GCF_040704595.1 of Streptomyces sp. NPDC046870. NCBI lineage: Bacteria > Bacillati > Actinomycetota > Actinomycetes > Kitasatosporales > Streptomycetaceae > Streptomyces > Streptomyces sp. NPDC046870. The sequence goes on along the minus strand of NZ_JBEYXM010000011.1, from coordinate 158,781 downwards.
CCGCATGCCGGGGGCGGCCGGGGTACGACGGCGGTTGCGGCAGCTTGGTTATGCGGTGCGCCGGGGTGACACGTTCCCGGGGCTCGGGGAGGAGTGGGTGCGGGTCGCCGTGCGGGACCGGGCGACGGTGAACGGGTTCCTGCGGGCGCTGTCGTCCGCGCTGGACGCGCCGGCCCGCCCACCGGTGCCGCCCGGCTGAGAGACCGGGCCACCGACCGGCGCGGGCGAGGCGGGACCGGTCACGTGCACCGCCGGCGTGACCGCCCCCCGCCACCGCCGACGTGACACCCCCCAGCCACGGCCTGCCACCCGGCGGCGATCCGGCACCAGCCCGGCCGCCGACCCCGTCAGCCCTTCCGGCGCCGGGCCACGGCGACCGCTCCCCCGCCCGCCAGCAGCAGGGCGAGTGCGCCGCCCGCGATGTACGGGGTCGCCGAGCTGCCGCCGGTCTCCGCGAGGTCCGCTTCGGCGGGGGCGCCCTGGGGGCGGGGGCCGGCGGCCGGGTCGTGGCTCGGTGCCGGGGTCGCGGCGGGCGGGGACACCGGGGACTCGCAGGTGGCCTTGGCCAGGGTGACCGTGCCCTCGACGTCGGCCACGTTCAGCTTCAACGGGTTGACGGACACCTTGAGTTCGAGGGCGGTCGCGGCGGCCGTACGGGTCGTGGTGGTCCGCCGGGACAGGTCGAGGCGGACCTCGCCGACGCCGGGCACCTTCACCTCGGTCGGGCCGCCGGCGGTGAGGGTGACGCGCTTGCCGAGGACGGTGACGGCACCGAGGACGTTCGCGGAGGCGACCGGTGCCCTGCCGGCCTCACAGGTCGCCGTGGCGGTGATCGTGTCGGCCTTGATCAGGGACAGCAGGGGCAGGCCGGGGACGTGCAGCTCGGCGTGGGCGACATGGACCGAGCCCTCGGCGCGTCGCGCGGTCACCGTGGCCCTGGACCGGGCGACGTCCGCGCCGAGGACGGTGAACGGCTTGCCGCCGTTCACGCCGTCGAGGCGGGCGGACAGCGCCGTCCGGTCGGCGCTGCGCGGTGCCTGGACCTCGTTGAGGGAGACCGCGAGCGGGACGTTCACGGTCTTGTCGAGCAGGGACACGCCGAGCCCGGTGCGCAGGACGACGGCGGAGGCGCGGCCGTGGGCACCGGTCGCGTGCGCGGCGCCCGCGCCCCCCAGGACCACGGGCGCCGAGGCGAGGGCCGTGGCCGTCGCGAGGACGGTGAGACGGCGTGCGGACATGCGGAAGTTGTTGCTGTTCAAGGCGGTGGGACCCCCAGACGGAACCTGCTTGGGACCCGTCAACCTTGTCCCCGGTGTGGGTGAACGGTCAGCGATCCGGGGTTACTTCACTCAAACGTGGATTTTCCGCAAGCCGATTCGATTCCGGGGTGAGATCGGCGGGATCACGGGAACGTCTACTCGACCACCCGTCCGTTCAGCACCACCCGCCGGGGCGCCGCCAGCACCCGCACGTCCGTCCGCGGATCGGCCTCGTACACCACGAGGTCGGCCGGGGCGCCCTCCTCCAGCCCGGGCCGGCCGAGCCAGGCGCGGGCGGCCCAGCTGGTGGCGGCGAGCGCGTCGAGCGGCGGGATGCCGGCGGCGACCAGTTCGGCGACCTCCTCCGCGACCAGCCCGTGCGGCAGTGACCCGCCGGCGTCCGTGCCGACGAAGACCGGGATGCCGGCGTCGTAGGCGGCGCGCACGGTGTCGTAGCGCCGCTCGTGCAGCCGGCGCATATGGGCGGACCAGCGCGGGAACTTCTTCTCGCCGCCGTCCGCGAGCCGGGGGAAGGTGGCGATGTTGACGAGGGTGGGGACGATCGCGACACCCCGCTCGGCGAACAGCGGGATCAGGTCCTCGGTGAGGCCGGTGGCGTGCTCGATGCAGTCGATGCCCGCCTCGACCAGGTCGCGCAGGGAGTTCTCGGCGAAGCAGTGGGCGGTCACCCGGGCGCCCAGCCGGTGGGCCTCGGCGATGGCAGCCTCCACCGCGCCGCGCGGCCAGCAGGGGGCCAGGTCGCCGAGGTCGCGGTCGATCCAGTCGCCGACCAGTTTGACCCAGCCGTCGCCGCGCCGGGCCTCCCGGCCGACGTAGGCGACGAGGTCGTCCGGCTCGATCTCCCAGGCGAAGTTGCGGATGTAGCGGCGGGTACGGGCGATGTGCCGGCCCGCCCGGATGATCTTCGGGAGGTCGTCCCGGTCGTCGATCCAGCGGGTGTCGGAGGGCGAGCCCGCGTCGCGGACCAGCAGGGTGCCCGTCTCGCGGTCGGTGAGCGCCTGCTTCTCGGCGGTCTCCGCGTCGACCGGGCCCTCGGCGCCCAGGCCCACGTGGCAGTGGGCGTCGACCAGACCGGGCAGCGCCCATCCCTCGACGGTGGTGATGTCCCGGGCCCCGGAGGGCCGGTCGTAGCAGACGCGGCCCCCGACCACCCACAGCTCGTCACGGACGTCGTCCGGCCCGGCCAGGACCCGGCCCTTCACGTGCAGCACCGCACCATCGCTCATGCCCGCACCCTAACGACCTACGGCTCGGACTTCCCCACCTGGTCCGAGGTCTCCTCCTCGACCTCGGCCATGGCCGGGTCGAGCAGCCGGGAGAGGAAGTGCCGGGTGCGCTCGTGCTGCGGGTCGCCGATGACCCGCTCCGGGCTGCCGTCCTCGACGATCACACCGCCGTCCATGAAGACGACCCGGTCGGCGACCTCGCGGGCGAAGGTCATCTCGTGCGTGACGACCATCATCGTCATGCCCTCCCGCGCGAGCCGGCGCATGACGGCGAGGACGTCGCCGACCAGTTCCGGGTCGAGCGCGGAGGTCGGCTCGTCGAAGAGCATCACCTCGGGGCCCATGGCGAGCGCGCGGGCGATGGCGACGCGCTGCTGCTGGCCGCCGGAGAGGGAGGACGGGTAGGCGTCCGCCTTCTCGGAGAGGCCGACGCGGGCGAGGTTCTCGGCGGCGACGCGCGCCGCCGTCTCCTTGTCCCGCCCGAGGACGCGGCGCTGCGGCAGCGTGAGGTTCCCGGTGACGTTCAGGTGCGGGAAGAGGTTGAACTGCTGGAAGACCATGCCGATGCGGCGGCGTACGGCGTCGATGTCGACGTCGGGGTCGGTCACCTCGGTGCCGCCGACGAAGACCTGGCCCTTGGTCGGCTCCTCCAGCAGGTTCACGCAGCGCAGCAGCGTGGACTTGCCGGAGCCGGAGGGGCCGATGACGCAGACGACCTCGCCCTGGCCGATCTCCAGGTCGATGCCGCGCAGCACCTCGTTGTCACCGAAGGACTTGTGCAGTCCGCGGACCTCGATCTCCGGGCGGCTCACCGGATCGCCTCCTGGGCCTTGGATTCCATACGGCGCACGACGAAGCTGAGCGGGATGGTGACCAGCAGGTAGCACAGGCCCGCGACCAGGATCGGCGTGGAGTTGGCGGTCGTACTGGCGAGGTCGCGGCCGAACTTGGACAGTTCCCGCTCCTCCAGGGTGACACCGAGGAACAGCACCAGCGAGGAGTCCTTGAAGAGCAGGACGAGTTCGTTGGTGAGCGGCGGCAGGATGATCCTGAAGGCCTGCGGGACGATGATGGAGACCATGGCCTTCGCGGGCGAGAAGCCGAGCGAACGGGCCGCCTCCATCTGTCCCTTGGGCACCGCCTGGATGCCGGCCCGGATGGTCTCCGCCATGTACGCGGCCGAGACCAGGCCGAGCGCCAGGGCGACCTTGCCGTAGGTGCCGCCCGGGATCTCCGTGCCGGGGAAGGCGAGAGGCACGGCCACGCCGACGAAGATGAAGATCAGCAGGGCGGGCAGCCCGCGGAAGATCTCGATGTAGACGCCCGCCAGCCAGCGGTAGGGGCCCACGGAGGACAGCCGCATCAGCGCGATGACCATGCCGAGGACGAGTCCGACGACGAAGCCGGACAGCGTGTAGAGCACGGTGTTCTTCAGCGCCAGCGTGATGACGTCCGGGAACATCTGCTGCGCGATGTCCGCCTGGGCGAACTGGTTCTGCAGCCGGCCCCAGTCCGCCGTGACCGCGAAGGCGATCACGGCGGCGGCGAAGACGGCGTACTGGACGCCGCGCGACAGACCGCGCTTCTGACGCCGGGTCAGTCCCTTCTTCTTCGGCTGGAGGGCTGTGTCCGTGTCGGTCATGAGGCGGCGGGAGAGGCGACGGAGGCCTCGTACGGGCCGATCCACTGCTCGTAGATCTTCTTGTAGGTGCCGTCGGCCTTCGCGGTCCTGATCGCCTTGTTGACGGCGTCGAGCAGCGCCTTATTGCCCTTCTTGACGGTGAAGCCGTACTGCTCACCGGTCTTGAGGTTGTCGACGACCTTGAACTTGTCCGCGTTGGCCTTGTCCTTCAGCCAGCCCTGGACGACCGGGTAGTCGATCACGACGGCCTGGACCTGGCCGGTGCGCAGGCCGTTGAGGACGGCGTCGGAGGACTCGAAGGAGATCGGGTCGTAGCCCTTGCCCTTGACGTAGTCCTCGCCGGTGGTCTGCGCCTGGGCGCCGAGCTTCCTGCCCTTGGCCTTGACGTCGGCGAGCGAGTCGATCCCGCTGTTCTTGTCGACGAGGACGGCCTGGGTGGCCTCGAAGTACGGGTCGGAGAAGTCGACGTTCTTCTTGCGCTCGGCGGTGATGGTCATGCCGGCGGCGGCCAGGTCGCACTCGCCCGAGTTCAGGAAGGCGCCCGTCTTGAAGTTCTCGAAGGGCGTGTCGAGGATCTGCTGCTTGACGCCGAGGTCCTTGGCGACGAGGTCGATGAGGGAGACGTCGAAGCCCTGCACCTTGCCGTTCACCTCCGACTGGAACGGCGGGTACGGCAGGTGGGTGCAGGTGGTCAGCTGACCGGCCTTGACCAGGTGGACGCCCTTGACCGTGGTCTTGCCGCTCCCCGAGTCGCTGGAGGAGCAGCCGGCCGCGACGAGCACGAATGCGGCGGTCGCGGTGGTGGCGGCCAGGAGGCGGGTCCGGCGCCCGGCGAGCGTTTTCATGGGGGAGGTCTCCTGTCGGGGAACTAAGGGTTCCGATTATAAGGACGGGTTTGAGTCTCTCAAATCAAACCCATGGCCAGGCGGGCCCCCGACCTAAGATCGGGGGAGTCGGCCCCCGAGAGACGAAGAGAGCACCGCCGTGACCCACCCCTTCCTCGACCTGCCCCCGCTGACTGCCGAGCGTTTCGCCGCCATCGAGGACGGGGTGGCCCGGCTGCTGGACACCCGTCAGGACGTCCTGATCACCCAGGGCGAGGCGCTGCTGCCGCTGGAGGGCGCGATCCGCGCGGCCGCCGGTCCGGGCACGGTGGCCCTGAACGTGATCACGGGCCCCTACGGGCAGACCTTCGGCAACTGGCTGCGCGACGCCGGCGCCACGGTGCACGACCTCTCGGTCCCCTTCCACACGGCGGTGACCGCGGCGCAGGTCCGCGAGGCGTTCGCCGAGCACCCGGAGATCGACTTCGTGTCGCTGGTGCACGCCGAGGCGGCGACCGGCAACACCAACCCGGTTGCGGAGATCGGTGAGGCGGTGCGGGAGCAGGGCGCCCTGTTCTATCTGGACGCGGTGGCCTCCGTGGGCGCCGAGCCCGTGCTGCCGGACGCGTGGGGCGTGGACCTGTGCGTGATCGGGGCGCAGAAGGCGATGGGCGGCCCGGCGGGTGTGTCGGCGATCTCGGTGAGCGAGCGGGCCTGGGCCCGGATGGCCGCCAACCCGAACGCCCCGCGCCGCTCCTACCTGTCCCTGCTGGACTGGAAGGAGCGCTGGATCGACGCCGGCCGCAAGGCGCTGCCGCACGCCCCGGCGCAGCTGGAGATGCTGGCGCTGGAGGCGTGCCTGGAGCGGATCGAGTCGGCGGGGCTGGAGTCGGTGATGGCCCGGCACCGGCGCGCGGCACTGGCCTCGCGGGCCGGCGCGGTGGCACTGGGCGGGGGCCTGGAGCCGTACGTGTACGAGGAGCGGGACGCGGCACCGGTCGCCACGACCCTGCGGGTGCCGTCCGGCGTGGTGGCCTCCGACCTGGTGGCGCGCGCCCTGGCGGCCGACCCCGCCCTGCCGCTCGCGGCGGGCGGCGGCGCCCTGGCCCGGGAGATGATCCGCGTCAACCACTACGGCCCCGACGCGACCCAGGGCGCGGTCGAGGACTCCCTGGCGGCACTGGGCGCGGCGCTCGCCGAGCAGGGCGTGCCGGTGGACCCGGCCGCCGCCCGGGCGGCAGTGGAGCACGCCTGGCGTTGACGGCGGTCCGTGGTCATCCCGGGAACGCAACGGAACCCCGGACGCGACGAAAACGGCTCGCGCACCCCGCACGGGCCGTTTTCACATCTTGAATTCCAATTACCTTCACAAACTCCGCCAATTCTGCGGGCGATAGCTTCCCGTCTTCTTCTGCCCGCTTTTTGCAGAGCTAAACAAGGGAGTTTGCCGACACGTTTAGCGCGCTTTCCGGCTTGTGACACACTCCACAGCGAGGGTGATTTGTACAGATTTAGTGTGGGTCATAGCGGACATTTCATTGGCCGAGCCGGAAACCTCCGCGTTCGCTCTCGTGCATTTTCGAATTCGCCTCGCTAAATTCGTGCCGCATGACTGCCGCACCTGCAGACCTTCTCATCGAACAGCCGGCGACGACCGACGGAGCCGCGCTCTGGCGTCTCGCCAAGGAATCGAAAACCCTCGACCTGAACTCCTCCTACAGCTATCTGCTGTGGTGCCGTGACTTCGCCGGCACCTCGGCGGTGGCACGCGGCGCGGGCGGGGAGCCGGTCGGCTTCGTCACCGGATACCTGCGGCCGGACCGCCCCCGCACGCTGCTCGTCTGGCAGGTGGCCGTCGACCCCGCCCACCGGGGCCACGGCATCGCCGCCAAGCTGCTGGACGGGCTGACCGCCCGGCTCGTCGCGGAGCGGGGGATCACCGGGATGGAGACCACCATCACGCCCGGCAACACCGCCTCCGAGCGGCTGTTCACCTCCTTCGCCGAGCGGCACGGCGCACAGGTGACCCGCGAGGTGCTGTTCCCGGCCGAACTGTTCGCGGACGGCCCGCACGACCCCGAAGTCCTGTACCACATCGGCCCGTTGACCGACTCCACCGCCCACTGAGGAGCGAATCACCGTGACCATCACCCAGCCCGACCTCAGCGTCTTCGAGACCCTGGAGTCCGAGGTGCGCAGCTACTGCCGCGGCTGGCCCACCGTCTTCGACCGCGCGCAGGGCAGCCGGATGTACGACGAGGACGGTCATGCGTACCTCGACTTCTTCGCCGGTGCCGGCTCACTCAACTACGGCCACAACAACCCCGTCCTCAAACGGGCGTTGATCGACTACCTGGAACGGGACGGCGTCACCCACGGCCTGGACATGTCGACCACGGCCAAGCGCACCTTCCTCCAGGCCTTCCAGGACCTGGTCCTGCGCCCGCGCGACCTGCCGTACAAGGTCATGTTCCCGGGGCCGACCGGCACCAACGCCGTCGAGTCGGCGCTGAAGCTGGCGCGGAAGGTGAAGGGCCGCGAGGCGATCGTGTCGTTCACCAACGCCTTCCACGGCATGTCGCTGGGCTCCCTCGCCGTGACCGGCAACGCCTTCAAGCGCGCCGGCGCGGGCATCCCGCTGGTGCACGGCACGCCCATGCCGTTCGACAACTACTTCGACGGCACGGTCCCGGACTTCCTGTGGTTCGAGCGGCTGCTGGAGGACCAGGGGTCCGGGCTGAACAAGCCCGCCGCCGTGATCGTGGAGACCGTGCAGGGCGAGGGCGGCATCAACGTGGCCCGGCCCGAGTGGCTGCGCGCGCTGAAGGAGCTGTGCGAGCGGCAGGACATGCTGCTGATCGTCGACGACATCCAGATGGGCTGCGGCCGTACCGGCGCGTTCTTCTCCTTCGAGGAGGCCGGCATCACCCCGGACATCGTCACCGTGTCGAAGTCGATCAGCGGCTACGGGCTGCCGATGTCGCTGTGCCTGTTCAGGCCCGAGCTGGACGTGTGGGAGCCGGGCGAGCACAACGGCACCTTCCGCGGCAACAACCCCGCCTTCGTGACCGCCACCGCCGCCCTGGAGACGTACTGGACCGACGGCTCGGCCATGGAGAAGCAGACCCTTGCCCGGGGCGAGCAGGTCGAGCAGGCCCTGATCTCCATCACCGAGGAGAACCTGGCCGACGTGAAGGAGTACCGCGGCCGCGGGCTCGTGTGGGGCCTGGAGTTCCACGACACCTCCCGGGCCTCCCGCGTCGCCCGCCGCGCCTTCGAACTCGGGCTGCTGATCGAGACGTCCGGCCCCCAGGGCGAGGTCGTCAAGCTGCTGCCGGCCCTGACCATCACGCGCGACGAACTGGACGAAGGGCTCAGCGTCCTCGCCCGCGCCGTCCGCGAGACCGCCTGACCACACCCAGCAAGGAGGAAGTGCACCCCTATGATCGTCCGTTCGTTCAAGGACATCGAAGGCACCGACCGGCACGTCAGGGCGAAGTCCGGTACCTGGGAGAGCAAGCGGATCGTCCTCGCCAAGGAGCGCGTCGGCTTCTCCCTGCACGAGACCATCCTGTACGCCGGGACCGAGACGTCGATGTGGTACGCCAACCACGTCGAGGCCGTCGTCTGCACCAGGGGCGAGGCCGAACTCACCGACCAGGAGACCGGGAAGACGTACACCATCACCCCCGGCACCATGTACCTCCTCGACGGGCACGAGCGGCACACGCTGCGCGTCAAGGAGGACTTCCACTGCATCTGCGTGTTCAACCCGCCGGTCACCGGCCGGGAGGACCACGACGAGAACGGCGTCTACCCCCTGCTCACCGAGCCCGAGGAGGTGTGAGGACCGATGACCACCGCCACCGTGAAGGATCTCTACCCGACCCGCGGCACCACCGAGGTGACCGTCCCCCGCCAGGACCCCGTCCTCTGGGGCACCCCGGACACCCCGGGTCCGATCGGGACGGCCGACCTCCAGGCGTACGAGCGGGACGGCTTCCTCGCCGTCGACCAGCTGATCGGCCCGGACGAGGTCGAGGTCTACAAGCGTGAGCTGGACCGGCTGGTCGCCGACCCGGCGATCCGTGCCGACGAGCGCTCGATCGTGGAGCCGAAGTCGAAGGAGATCCGCTCGGTCTTCGAGGTGCACCGGATCAGCGAGGTGTTCGCGGACCTGGTGCGCGATCCGCGCGTGGTCGGCCGCGCCCGGCAGATCCTCGGCTCGGACGTGTACGTCCACCAGTCCCGGATCAACGTCAAGCCGGGCTTCGGCGCGAGCGGCTTCTACTGGCACTCGGACTTCGAGACCTGGCACGCCGAGGACGGCCTGCCGAACATGCGCACGGTGTCCGTCTCCATCGCGCTGACCGAGAACCACGACACCAACGGCAGCCTGATGATCATGCCGGGTTCGCACCGGACGTTCCTGGGCTGCGCCGGTGCCACGCCGAAGGACAACTACAAGAAGTCCCTGCAGATGCAGGACGCGGGCACGCCGTCGGACGAGGCGCTGACCGCGCTGGCGGGCGAGTACGGCATCCGGCTGTTCACCGGCAAGGCCGGCTCGGCGACCTGGTTCGACTGCAACGCCATGCACGGCTCCGGCGACAACATCACGCCGTTCCCGCGCAGCAACGTCTTCATCGTGTTCAACAGCGTGGAGAACACGGCGGTGGAGCCGTTCGCGGCGCCGGTGCGGCGGCCGGAGTTCATCGGGGCGAGGGACTTCACCCCGGTGCGGTGACCCCCGGCAGCCGGGCCGGGGCCTCCTCGTGTGGGACGGGAGGCCCCGGCCCGGTCGTGTCGGCCGGACGGCGGCCGGCGGGTCAGCCGGACAGCGCCTCCAGCAGCCGGTCCACGTCGGCGGCCGTGTTGTAGAGGTGGAAGGCCGCGCGCAGGTTGCCCGCGCGGTCGGAGACCTCGATGCCCGCCTCGCTCAGCCCGGGCTGCCGGGAGCCCAGTGCGGGGACCGAGACGATCGCCGAGCCCGGGGCGGCCACCGGCTCGTGGCCGAGGTCGGCGAGACCGGCGCGGAACCGGTCGGCGAGGGCGATGTCATGGGCGTGCACGGCATCCACCCCGAGTTCCTCGATCAGCTCCAGCGAGCGCCGCAGTCCGGCGAAGGTGAACAGGGCGTGGGTGAGGTCGAACCGCCGGGCGGAGCGGGCGAGCTCGGCCACCGGGCCGTAGCAGCTGTCCCACGGCCGCTCGGCCGCGACCCAGCCGGCGAGCAGCGGGGTCAGCCCGCCGAAGTCCTCCGGGACGGTGAGGAAGGCGGCGCCGTGCGGGCCCAGCAGCCACTTGAAGGAGACGCTCGCGGTGAAGTCGTAGGCGTCCGCCTCCACCGGCAGCCAACCGGCGGCCTGGGAGAAGTCGACGTAGGTGCGGGCGCCGTGGGCGCGGGCGGCCTCGCGCAGGGCGGGCAGGTCGGCGATCCGGCCGTCGGCGGACTGGGCGGCGCTGACCGCGACGAGCGCGGTGCCCGGCCGGACGGACTCGGCGATCCGCTCCAGCGGGACCGTGCGGACCTTGAGGTCGCCGCGGACGTGGAAGGCGTTGAGCACGGAGGTGAAGTCGTCCTCGGCGGTGAGGACTTCGGCGCCCGCCGGGAGCGAGGCGGCGATCACACCGGTGTGCGCGGCGACCGAGGCGCCCGCCGCGACCCGGGTGGCCGGGACGCCGGCGAGCCGGGCGAACGCGGCCCGGCTCGACTCCACGTCCTCGTACAGCGGGGTCAGCGGCCGGCCCTCGGCCCGCATGAGCGCCGCCTCCTGGAGGGCGGCGACGGTGCGGGCCGGCAGCAGGCCGTTGCTCGCGGTGTTGAGGTAGATGCTCTTCGGGGTGAACTCGGCGCGGACGAGGCTCTCGAACGTCTCCGTGGGCTCCATGGGTCCACTCTGCGGCCCAGGGAACTACACGTCCATCGCGAACTTTTACGTGGTTCCTCTTAGCGGCGCTTATACGACCGCCCCGGCCTGCGCCTTCAGCCCTGCTGCGGCACCGCGCACCCGTCCGGCCCGCACGCCTGGGCGTCACCCTGCTCGACGAGCCTCAGCGGCGAGCGCTCGCCCCAGGCCTGGGTGAGCGCCTGGGTGAAGACCTCGGCGGGCTGGGCGCCGGAGACGCCGTACGTCCGGTCGAGGACGAAGAACGGCACCCCGGTCGCGCCGAGCCGGGCGGCCTCGCGCTCGTCGGCGCGGACCTCGTCGGCGTAGCGGGCGGGGTCGGCGAGCACCGCGCGGGCGGCGTCGGCGTCCAGGCCCGCCTCGACGGCCAGCTCCACCAGGCGTTCGTCGCCCTCGGTGAAGACGGACCGTTCCTCGGCGAAGTTCGCCCGGTAGAGGATCTGGATCAGCTCGTCCTGCCGGCCCCGCTCCCTGGCGAAGTGCAGCAGGCGGTGCATGTCGAAGGTGTTGCCGTGGTCGCGGTCCCGGGTGCGGTAGTCCAGGCCCTCGGCGGCGGCCTGGGCGGCCAGGTTGTCCTCGCCGGCCTGCGCCTGCGCCTCGCTCATGCCGTACTTCCTGGTCAGCATGGCGATCACCGGCTGGACGTCGCCCTTGGCGCGGCCCGGGTCGAGTTCGAAGGAGCGGTGCACCACCTCGACCTCGTCGCGGTGCGGGAAGGCAGCCAGCGCCTTCTCGAAGCGGGCCTTGCCCACATAGCACCAGGGGCAGGCGATGTCGCTCCAGATCTCGACGCGCATGTCTTCGGCTCTCTCCGGGTCGTACGGGCGCGGGGACTCTCCCCGACCGGTGCGTGAACGTTCAAGCAGCCGGTTTCATTCCCGCACCGCCGTGTCCCGCGGGCCTCAGCCGCCGTCCCGCAGGTCGCCCGGCCCGCCGGGCCGGAACGCGATGTGGTCGTACGCCACCGCGCACCCCTCCCCCACCGGCGACTGCGCCATGAACCCGACCAGCACGGCGCCCGCCTCCTTCTCCTCCCCCAGGGTGAAGAACCGGACGAAGGTCCAGCGCACGCCGTCCGGGGAGGCGTGGAAGGCGAAGGCCCGTCCCGTCCGGCTGACCCGCAGCCACACCGAGTCCCCGTCCACCGTGAAGGCGTTGGCGTCGTCGGAGCGCCCCCGGGTGACCACGGTGCACACGGTGGGCACGTCCGGGGAGTACTCCAGACAGAGCTTGGCCCAGGCCCGCTCGCCCGCGTGGACGTACAGCACCCCGGCGTCGAACGCGTCCCGGAATCCCACGGAGACCCGGGCGATCAGTTGGAAGTCCCCTTCCGGCGGTGCGCCGAGCAGCCGGGGCGCGTCGGAGGCGGGTTCCAGCGCGTCACCGTCGGGCGGCACGAACCGGTCCTGACGCGGCCCGGCCCGCCCGGTCAGCACACCGTCCTCGTAGGACCAGTCACCGTCCGGGCCGTGGGCCTCGAGGGGGAAGGGCACCTCGGGAACGTCCAAGTACGTCGACCTCTCCTCACCCATCCTGCGGCGTCACCGCTCCAGAACCCCGTTGAACCGCCGCGGCAGCCCCAGGGGGTTGTCGTCCTTCAGCTCGTCCGGCAGCAGGGCCTCGGGCGCGTTCTGGTAGACGACCGGCCGCAGCCACCGCTCGATGGCGGTGCCGCCCACGGACGTCGACGTGGACGTGGTGGCCGGGTACGGCCCCCCGTGATGCTGCGCGGGCGCCACCGCGACCCCCGTCGGCCAGCCGTTGACCAGCACACGCCCGGCGAGCGGCGTCAGCTCGGCGAGCAGCTCCGGGCCCCGCCCCCGCCCGGCGGCCTCGTCCGAGGACACCTGGACGGTCGCCGTCAGGTTGCCCGGCAGCCGCGACAGGACCGCCGTGGCCTCGGCCTCGTCCGCGTAGCGGGCCACCACGGTGACCGGCCCGAAGCACTCCTCCAGCAGCAGGTCGTACGCGCCCTGCGTGGCCAGCTTCTCCGCCGGCACCGTGAGGAACCCGGCGCTGACCGCGTGTTCGCCGCCCGCGCCCGGGGTGACCGGCGACTCCACGTCCGGCAGCTCGGCGCGCTCGGCGACCCCGGCGACGAAGTTGTCCCGCATGCGGTGGTCGAGCAGCACCCCGGCGTCGGTGTCGCTGACGGCGTCGGTCAGGGACTTCACCAGCCGGTCGCCGGCCGCGCCGGACGGCACCAGCACCAGGCCGGGCTTGACGCAGAACTGGCCCACACCGAGGGTCATCGACCCGGCGAGCCCGCCGCCGATCTCCTCGGCCCGCTCGGCCGCGGCGGCCTCGGTGACCAGGACCGGGTTCAGCGAGCCGAGCTCGCCGTGGAACGGGATCGGCACGGGGCGCGCGGCGGCGGCGTCGAACAGCGCCCGTCCGCCCCGGACCGAACCGGTGAAGCCGGCGGCGGCGACCAGCGGGTGCTTGATCAGCTCGACGCCCGCCTCGAAGCCGTGCACGAGTCCGACGACGCCCTCGGGGATGCCGTGCTCGGCGGCGGCCCGGCGCAGCACCTTGGCGACCAGCTCGGACAGGGCCGGGTGGTCGGGGTGGGCCTTGACGACGACCGGGCAGCCGGCGGCCAGCGCGCTCGCGGTGTCGCCGCCGGCGACGGAGAACGCGAAGGGGAAGTTGGAGGCGGAGTAGACGGCGACGACGCCGAGCGGCACCTTGTAGCGGCGCAGGTCCGGCACGGGCGGGGTGGCGGTGTCGTCGGGGTGGTTGATGATGACGTCGAGGAAGGCGCCCTCGTCGACGATGTCGGCGAAGGCCCGCAGCTGGTAGCAGGTGCGGGCGAGTTCGCCGGTCAGCCGGCCGGGACCCAGCGCGGTCTCGGCGTCGGCGGTCTCGACGAGGCCGTCCTTCGCCGCGTCGAGGCCCGCGGCGGCCGAGCGCAGGAACGCGGCGCGGACCGCGCGGCCGGTGAGGGCGTCGCGCGCGGCGTGCGCCGCCCGGACGGCCGCGTCCACCTCCTGGGCTGTGGCCTCCACCGCAACCTGTTCACGCTGCTTCCCGGTGCGCGGGTCGACACTCCAGACTGGTGCTGCTGCCACCGCGGGTCCCTCCCAGTAAAGGCCGCATTGTCTACGACGATCCAGGCTCACCCATCAGCCGCGTTCGATATACTGAACACTGTCTCTGATGATGAATACGCTGCTCGGAGACTATATAACTCAGGTCCTGTCGAACGAAGGGGTCAAGGGCGATGACGGCAGGCGACACAGGGGGCGGGGCGCAGGTCAAGTCCGCGGTACGGACCGTTGAGCTGCTCGAATACTTCGCCGGCCGGCCCGGTATGCACTCCCTCGCGGCCGTCCAGGAGGCCGTGGGGTATCCCAAGTCCAGCCTGTACATGCTGCTGCGCACGCTCGTGGAGCTGGGCTGGGTGGAGACGGACGCGACGGGCACGCGGTACGGCATCGGGGTGCGGGCGCTGCTGGTCGGTACGTCGTACATCGACGGCGACGAGGTGGTGGCCGCCGCCCGCCCGACCCTGGACCGGCTCTCCGACGACACCACGGAGACCATCCACCTGGCCCGGCTCGACGGCACCAACGTGGTCTACCTGGCCACCCGCCAGTCCCAGCACTACCTGCGGCCCTTCACCCGTGTCGGCCGCCGGCTCCCGGCCCACTCCACCTCCCTCGGCAAGGCGATCCTCGCCAGCTACACCGACGAGCAGGTGCGCAAGCTGCTGCCGGAGACGCTGCCGGCGCTCACCGAGCACACCATCACCGACCGGGAGAAGCTCATCGAGGAGCTGCACCAGGTACGGGAGCAGGGCTTCGCCGTCGACCGCGAGGAGAACACGCTGGGCCTGCGCTGCTTCGGCGTGGCGATCCCGTACCGCACGCCCGCGCGGGACGCCATCAGCTGCTCGGTGCCGGTGGCCCGGCTGACCCCCGCGCACGAACAGATGATCAAGGACGCGCTGTTCGACGCGCGGGACCGGCTGACGCTGGCGACGCGCAGGCTCTGACCCCGCCGGCCGCGGTCCCGGGGCCGTAGGCTCGGTGGCATGGAGATCACGCTGCGGGCCGTACGGGACGGCGATCTGCCGGTGTTCTACCGGCAGATGACCGACCCGGAGGCCGTCCGGATGGCCGCGTTCGGCCCGGAGGACCCGTACGACCCGGAGGCCCTCGCGGCCTACTGGCGGCGCGTGCGGAACTCCTCCGACGTGCTGCGCACGGTCCTGGCCGACGGGGAGGTGGCCGGCAACACGGCCGTCTACGGCGTGGCCGGCGAGCGTGAGGTGACGTACTGGATCGACCGCGCCTACTGGGGCCGGGGCGTGGCGACGGCCGCGCTGCGGGCCCTGCTCGCCGAGGTCCCCGAGCGGCCGCTGTACGCGCGCGCCGCGGCCGACAACCACGCGTCGCTGCGCGTGCTGGAGAAGTGCGGCTTCCGCGAGGCGGCCCGCGCCCGGGGTTACGCGAACGCGCGGGGCCGGGAGATCGAGGAGGTCGTGCTGATCCTGGCGGCCTCCTGAACGCGGGCCGCGGGACGGCGCATGGCATGAACGCCGGATGAGAAAAACGGTCGTACGGGAACGATCGCCCCCGTCCCGGTCGTCTTCCCGGCGGGATGAACAAGACGATCAGGCGGGCGTCCGTCTTCGCGCTGCTGCTCGTGCTCGCCCTGCTGGTCAGGGCCACGTGGTTGCAGTTCTACGACGGCAAGGCCCTCGCGGACGACAACGACAACCGGCGGAACGCGATAGCGACCTACTCGCGGCCCCTCGGGAACATCATCGTGGCCGGGAACGCGATCACCGGCTCGACGCGGACGAAGGGGAGCGACCTCGCGTACAAGCGGACGTACACGGACGGCGAGCTGTACGCGGCGGTGACGGGGTACGCCTCACAGGCCTACGCCCCCACCCAGCTGGAGGGCGTCTACAAGGACCTGCTCAACGGCACGGACAACCGGCTGAAGACCGTGATGGACACCGTCACCGGCGAGCGCGCCGAACCGGGCGACGTGCTGACGACGATCGACCCGGCGGTGCAGAAGGCGGCCTACCGCGCGCTCGGCGACAAGAAGGGCGGGGCCGTCGCGATCGACCCCAAGACCGGCAGGATCCTCGCCGTGGTGTCGACGCCGTCGTACGACCCCTCCGCGCTCACCGACGCCAACACGGCCGGCAAGGCCTGGAAGACGCTCAACGCGGACAAGGACAAGCCGCTCACCAACCGCGCCCTGCGCCAGCCCCTGCCCCCGGGCTCGACGTTCAAGCTGGTCGTCGCGGCGGCCGCGCTGGAGGACGGGCTGTACGACAACGTGGACGAGCCGACCGACAGCCCCGATCCGTACCGGCTGCCGGGTACGGTGCGCGACCTGGCGAACGAGAACAGGTCCGCGCCCTGCCGCAACGCCTCGATCCGCGTCGCCCTGCGGTACTCGTGCAACAACGTCTTCGGCCACATGGCCGTCCAGCTCGGCCAGGACAAGGTGAAGGCCATGGCCGAGAAGTTCGGCTTCGACGACGACGCGCAGGACGTTCCGGTGCGGGCCTACGCCAGCGTGTACCCGTCCGGCATGGACCAGGCGCAGACCGCGCTGTCCGGCATCGGCCAGTTCGACGTCACCGCGACCCCGCTCCAGATGGCCATGGTGTCCGCGGCCATCGCCAACGGCGGCAAGCTGGTCTCGCCGCACATGGTCTCGCAGATCACCGACAGCGGCGGCGATGTGCTGAAGGACTACGACGACAGCGCCGGCACCAAGGAGATCGTCAGCTCCGCCACCGCCGAACAGCTCCGGTCGGCGATGGAGACGGTGGTGAAGGACGGCACCGGCACGAACGCGCTGATCGACGGGGTGACCGTCGGCGGCAAGACCGGTACCGCCCAGCACGGCGAGAACAACAGCAAGACGCCGTACGCCTGGTTCACCTCCTACGGCAGGTCCGACAGCAACGGCAAGGAGGTGGCCGTCGCGGTGATGGTGGAGCAGTCGGACGCGGCCCGCTCGGAAGTGAGCGGCAACGGCCTGGCGGCGCCGGTGGCCAGGGCGATGATGCAGGCGGCCCTGAAGTAGTCCCTCACCTCACCCCGAGGACCTGCTCCACCGGGTCGATCGCGAAGTACACCAGGAACAGCGCCGAGACCGCCCACAGCAGCCAGTTGACCTCGCGTGCCTTGCCGACCACCGTCTTGATGACGACGTAGGCCAGGAAGCCGGCGCCGATCCCGTCGGTGATGGAGTACGTGAACGGCATCGCGGCGATGGTGAGGAACGCCGGCACGGCGATCTCGTAGCTGTCCCAGTCGATGTGCTTGACGTGGGTCATCATCAGGAAGCCCACGGCGATCAGCGCGGGCGCCGCCGCCTGGAGCGGCACGATGGTGAGCAGCGGGGTGAGGAAGAGGGCGAGGCCGAACAGGCCGCCGGTGACCAGGTTGGCGAAGCCGGTGCGGGCGCCCTCGCCGACGCCGGCCGCCGACTCGATGTAGGCGGTGTTGGAGGAGGCGGAACCGATGCCGCCGGCGACGGCCGCGGCGCCGTCGATGAACAGCACGCGGCCGATGCCGGGCACCTGGCCCTGCTCGTCCAGCAGCCCGGCCTCCGCGGTGATGCCGACGATCGTGCCCATGGCGTCGAAGAAGTCGGACAGGATGAGGGTGAAGACCAGCAGGACCGCGGTGAGGACACCGGCCTCGGCGAAGCCGCCGAACAGGCTGAAGTGCCCGATCAGACCGAAGTCCGGGGCGGCGACGACCTTGTCGGGGACCTCGGGTGTGGTCAGGCCCCAGCTCTTGATGTCGGCGACGGCGTCGATGACGATCGCGACCACGGTCATCGTCACGATGCTGATGAGGATCGCGCCCTTCACCTTGCGGGCGAGCAGCGCGATGGTGAGCAGCACGCCGAGGCAGAACACCAGCACCGGCCAGCCGGTGAGCCGGCCGACGGCTCCGAGCTGGACCGGGACGGTGGTGTGGGCGGCGTCCGGGATGCGGCTGACGAACCCGGCGTCCACGAAGCCGATGAAGGCGATGAACAGGCCGATACCGACGCCGATGGCCTGCTTCAGCTGCTGCGGGATCGCGTTCATGACCGCTTCCCTGAGTCCGGTGAGCACCAGCACGCAGATGACGACGCCTTCGAGGACGACCAGGCCCATGGCGTCCGCCCAGCTCATCAGCGGGGCGAGCTGGAAGGCGACGACGGCGTTGAGGCCGAGTCCGGCGGCGATGGCGAGGGGCAGATTGCCGCCGACGCCCATGACGACCGTCATCACGCAGGCCACCAGGGCGGTGGCGGTGACGAGTTGGCCGGTGTCCAGGGTGTGCCCGAACTTGTCCTTGGCGCTGCCCAGGATGATCGGATTCAGGACGAGGATGTAGGCCATGGTGAAGAACGTGGCGAAGCCGCCGCGTATCTCCCGTCCGAGCGTGGATCCCCGCTCGGAGATCCTGAAGTACCGGTCGACGGACATGGTCCCACTCCTCGTCACCTGAAGATCGGTCGGCGGATGCTGGCTGGATTGTTCCCCTCGCGCACCTGCTTCAGGTTTTCTCCGTGTTACGTCCTCGAGTTCGGCCCGCCATACGGCGTCCGGTCCCCCCGAGGAGGAGCGACGGTACCGGCGGGTGAGCGGATGTTCGCGCCCGCGGCTCGAAGACGCCGTACGACCCCGCGCCGGCCGCCGCCACGGCAGGGTGCTGCCGGTGGCGGGGGCCGGGTGCGAGCGGCCGCCCGGGACGTACGGGTGGGCTCAGCTGACGAAGTACGTCGGGTTCGGCAGCTTGTACGTCCGGTCGGCGTGACCGCCGTCGAGGTCCGAGTACTGGTCGCCGAAGTTGGCGATGATCTCGTAGCCCAGGTCGTCCTCGATGTGCTGGCGCGTCCCCGACTTGTACTGCACGGTCGTGCAGTTCCAGGTGCCCGGGGTGGCGCAGTCCTTCAGGTAGGCCGGCGGGTTGGCCTTGTCCTTGAGGAACACGTGGCCGGCGTCGAGGTTCACGTCGGCGCCGACCTTCTTCAGGTTCTCCACGGCGGCGGCGCGCTGTGCCTCACTGAGGCCGGAGTTGTAGAAGACCTCGACGCCCTTGGACGCGGCGTAGCGCACGAGCTCCGGGCTGCCGAAGACGGCGGGCCGGTCGGCACGGTTCACGTAGTCGTTCCAGGTGCTGGAGTTGTACGTGTAGTTGTACCGCTTCTCGTAGTCGAGGCTGAGCAGCAGCGTGTCGTCGATGTCGAAGACGACGGCCGGCTTCTCGCCCCTGTGGTGCGCCTTGCGGGCCGCCTTGTCGATGTAGCTCCTGGCGTCGCTGTCCAGCCGCGCCAGGTCCTTGGCGTACGGGCTGTCCGGGGACGCCTGGTAGACGCCGTCGCTGTCGGCGGTGGTGCCGTAGTAGGCGTCGATGTCCTTCACCAGGACCCCGATGTTGTACGGCTCGTGAGTGGAGTTGGCCGTCGACTGACCGGCACCGGCCGCGCCCGCGCCGTACAGCGCCGCACCGGCGACGACACAGGCGGCACCGGCCGCGACCGCCTTGAGGGACTTCCGCATGGATTCTCCGGATCTGGTGGGTGGAATTGATGTACCAGGCCGGAGACTGTCTACGCGCATCACACACACAGGGCGAGCCCTGTTATCCGATCGATACCGACGCCTTGTCACATCCCGGCCCGCGTCATCGCCCTCGCCAGGGCGTCCAGTTGCCGAGGCAGGGCCGCGGCGAGGTCGGTCCGGAGGTGACGCACGTGCCGCCGCCGGGCTTGGGCGTGCCGGCCGCGCGGTCGTACACGATCACCACGTCCCGGGGGCCCTCCTGGGCGTGACGGGACGGGGACGTCAGCCGGTGTACGGGTCCGGCACGGTGCCCGGGCGGGCCAGGAACGCGAAGTCGCAGCCGGTGTCGGCCTGCGTGATCTGCTCGTTGTAGAGGGCGCCGTAGCCGCGCTCGTACCGGGCGGGCGGCGGCGTCCACCCGGCCCGCCTGCGGTCCAGCTCCTCGTCGTCCACGTGGAGGTGGAGGCTGCGGGCGTCGACGTCCAGCGTGACGAGGTCACCGGTGCGCACGAGGGCCAGCGGGCCGCCGACGTAGGACTCCGGGGCGACGTGCAGCACGCACGCGCCGTAACTCGTGCCGCTCATGCGGGCGTCGGAGATGCGGACCATGTCCCGCACGCCCTGCTTCAGCAGGTGGTCCGGGATCGGCAGCATGCCGTACTCGGGCATGCCCGGCCCGCCCTTGGGGCCGGCGTTGCGCAGCACCAGCACGCTGTCGGCGGTGATGCCGAGCGCCGGGTCGTCGATGGTGCGCTGCATGGTCCGGTAGTCGTCGAAGACGACGGCCGGGCCGGTGTGCTTGAGCAGGCGCGGCTCGGCGGCGATGTGCTTGATGACCGCGCCGTCCGGGCAGAGGTTGCCGCGCAGCACGGCCACCCCGCCCTCGCTCGCGACCGGATTGTCCCGGGGCCGGATGACGTCGTCGTCGTGCACCTGCGCGCCGGCGAGCTGCTCGCGCAGGGTGTCGTGCGCCACCGTCGGCCGGTCCAGGTGGAGCAGGTCGGTGATCCGGGAGAGGAACCCGGGCAGACCGCCCGCGAAGTGGAAGTCCTCCATCAGGTACCTCCGGCCGCCGGGGCGGACGTTGGCGAGGACCGGAACCGTGCGGGCGATGCGGTCGAAGTCGTCCAGGGTGAGCCGGACGCCCGCCCGGCCCGCCATGGCGATCAGGTGGATCACGGCGTTGGTGGAGCCGCCCAGGCCGAGCACGGTGGTGACGGCGTCCTCGAAGGCCTCGCGGGTGAGGATGCCGGACAGCCCGCGGTCCCGGTGGACCAGCTCGACGGCGGTCAGGCCCGCCCGCGCCGCCATCCGGTCGTGCCCGGAGTCCACCGCCGGGATGCTGGACGCGCCCGGCACGGTCACCCCGAGCGCCTCGGCGGCGGCGGTGAGCGTGGACGCCGTACCCATCGTCATGCAGTGGCCGGGCGAGCGGGCCAGGCCGCTCTCCAGCTCGGCCATCTCGCAGTCGCCGATGAGGCCGGCCCGCTTGTCGTCCCAGTACTTCCACATGTCGGTGCCGGAGCCGAGGACCTCGCCGCGCCAGTGGCCCGGGAGCATGGGGCCGGCGGGCACGAAGACGGCGGGCAGGCCGACGGAGGCGGCACCCATCAGCAGCGCGGGCGTGGACTTGTCGCAGCCGCCCATGAGGACCGCTCCGTCGACCGGGTAGGAGCGCAGCAGCTCCTCGGTCTCCATGGCGAGCAGGTTGCGGTAGAGCATGGGGGTCGGCTTCTGGAAGGTCTCGCTGAGGGTGGAGACCGGGAACTCCAGCGGGAAGCCGCCCGCCTGCCACACCCCGCGCTTGACGGCCTGGGCGCGGTCGCGCAGGTGGACGTGGCAGGGGTTGATGTCGGACCAGGTGTTGAGGATCGCGATGACCGGCTTGCCGAGGTGCTCCTCGGGCAGGTAGCCGAGCTGGCGGGTACGGGCGCGGTGGCTGAAGGAGCGGAGCCCGTCGGTGCCGTACCACTGGTGGCTGCGCAGTTCCCCGGGCTTCTTGCGGGGTGCGTTCACATGGACCACCCGGCGGCGATGGCGGCGACCTCGGCGCGCTCGTCCTCGGGCAGCGGCCTGCTCGGCGGGCGGACGTCCCGGCGGCACAGGCCGAGCGCGGCGAGGGCCTCCTTGACGACGGTGACGTTGTCGGCGTTGCCGTGCGCGGCGCGCAGTTCCTCGAACCGGCGGATCTGCTCCCAGACCTTCATGGCGGCCGGGTAGTCCCCGGCGCGCAGCGCCTGGAGCATGTTCAGCGAGACCGCCGGGGCGACGTTGACCAGTCCTGAGGTGAAGCCGGTGGCGCCGGCGGAGAAGTAGGAGGGCGCGTACGGCTCGGCGAGTCCCGCGACCCACACGAAGCGTTCCAGGCCCGCGTCCCGGGCGAAGGCGGCGAAGCGGGCGGCGTCCGGGACGGCGTACTTGACGCCGATCACGTTCGGGCAGTGGTCGGCGAGTTCGGCGAGCCGGGCACCGGGCAGCTGGGCGTCGCGCAGGTACGGCACCACGCCCAGCTCCGGGACGGCCTCGGCGATGGCCCGGTGGTAGTCGACCCAGCCGGCCGCCGAGACGTACGGGTGCACGGGCTGGTGGACCATCACCATCTGGGCGCCGAGGTCGCGGGCGTGCCGGGCGGAGGCGATGGCGGTGGGCAGGTCGTGCCCGATCCCGACCAGCAGGGTGGCCCGGTCGCCGGCCTCCTCGGCGGTCGACTCGGTGACGAGCCGGCGCTCTTCGGGGGTGAGGGCGTAGAACTCGCCGGTGTTGCCGCCCGGGGTGAGGGTCCTGATCCCGCCTTCGAGCAGGCGGCGCAGCAGGGCCCGGTGCGTCTCCCGGTCGACGGAGCCGTCCTCGGCGAACGGCGTCACCGGGATGGCCACCACGTCGGCCAGGGCCGCCCGTTGGCGCTCGAACGTCACGCTGCTCATCTCTGGCCTTCCTCTGGGCGGGGCTCGGGGAACGCACGGCGTACGAAGGACGCGATGTGCGCGTGCAGGGCGCTCGCGGCGCCGTCGGCGTCACCGTCCAGCGCGAGCCGCAGGATCTCCCCGTGCTCGGCGGCCTCCCGCTCCCAGGAGGGGTCGGCGGCCCAGGCCACGGCGGAGACGAGGGCGGCCTGGTCGCGGACCTCGTCCAGCATCCGGCCGAGCAGCGGGTTGCCGCACGGCAGGTAGAGGGCGCGGTGGAACTCCCGGTTGGCCAGCGAGCGTTCGGCGGGGTCGGCGGCGGCGTCGGCACGGGTCAGCGCGTCCCGTGCGGCGTCGAGGGAGACGCCCCGCGCGACGGTCCGGCGCAGGGCCTCGGGTTCGAGCAGCAGCCGTACGTCGTAGACCTCGCGCGCCATGTCCGCGTCCACCCTGCGCACCGTGACGCCCTTGTACTGGCTCATCACCACCAGGCCGGTCCCGGCGAGGGTCTTCAGCGCCTCGCGCACGGGGGTCTTGGACACCCCGAACTGCGCGGCCAGTTCCGTCTCCACCAGCGCCTGACCGGGCGTCAGCAGCCCGGTCAGGATGCGGTGTCTGATCGCGTCGAGCACGTACTGCGTGCGGGACGGGATCGGGGTGGGCACAGAGGTCATGCGGCCCTCTCGGATCTCACATATCGCGTCTCATATATGACGTACGAAGTACGACGCGTTGAAGGTAGGAGGGGGCCCGGTTTTCGTCAATGGCTGTGACAGAGGACGTCGGGAACCGGGGAGGCCGGCGTGCGGAGGGGGGATCCGGACCGCGGTGAGCCGCGCCGGAATCCGTGTGCCGCCGCGACGCGGCGAACCTGCCGGGCCGGCTCGGCGCGCCAGTCAGACCTCCATCACCGCGTCGCAGTCCGGGCACACCAGGGACGCGTACGCGGCCGGGTACCACGGCTCTCCGGGGCGCCCGGAAGACGTGTGGGGGGCTTTCGTCATGGCGAAGGTGTCCCTGCCGCACAGGGTGCGCGGGCCGGCGGCGTCGGGCCTGCCGGGTGCGGCGGGCGCCGCGTGCACCCTGCGGGGCAGCCGTTCCGCGCCGGGCGGCCCGGCCGCGGGGGTGTGGGCGGCCACGGCCTGTTCGAGCTCGTACACGACGACGATCCCGCTCATGTCTCCACCGTAGGCGCGGCGGTCCGGCGCGGCCCGTTCACCCGCCGGCGGCGCCGGGCAGACCGAGTTCACGGCCGCGGTAGAAGCCCTCGCGCTCCTCGGCGACGAAGGGGGCCATGGCCGCCCGCCGGCGTTGCTCCGCCTCGGAGGCCCGCCATGCGTCGCACGCCTCGCGTGAGGCCCAGAACGACACCCCGGTGATCTCCTGTCCGTCCTCGGACCAGTACGCGTAGGCCCGGTGCAGGCCCTGCGGTGCGGGCTCCGGGCGCCACGCCCGCTCGAAGTCCTCCAGCGTGCCCGGCTGAAGGCGGCGCGTCGTCACCCACACGTAGTGCTCCTGCATGGCGGCTCCCTCCGTACCCGTTCGGCTCGCCCCCTCCCAGGGTCACCGTAGGCCCGATGCGCCGCTTCCGCCGCCCGGCCGCCGCCCGGCCCGGGTCCGGCCGGCCCGGGTCAGGACCGGCGCGGCCACCCGGGGTCCCGGCCGCTGAGGCCGACGGCCCGGTCCAGCGGGGGCGCGTCCGCGGGAACCGGGACGACCGGGCCGAAGCCGCCGTTGCCGCGGCCGGGGTCGTCGGCCGCCGCGCGGAGGAAGGTGAGGGCCGAGTCGAGGGCGGCCGGGTCCGGGGCGTACTCCCGGCCGGTGGCGCGGGCCAGGTCCCAGCCGTGGACCACCAGTTCGTCGGCGACGACCGCGCCCGCGAGCGCGCCCGGCAGGTCCACCCCGCCGGCGCGGGTGTCGCCGGTCCAGGCGGCCGGGTCCCGCCAGGCGTCGGCCAGCTCGTCCAGCGCCTCGGGCAGTTCCTCGCGCCAGCCGGGGCCGAGGTCCGGGAGGGCGGCGTCCGGGTGGATGTCGGTGGTCGGGCCGAGGTCCTTGCGGGCGGCGTCCCGGAAGGCCACGGACAGCGTCAGCAGGTGGCCCAGAAGATCGCGCACCGCGTGCTCCGGGCACGGTGTGGCGGCGGTGAGCTGCTCGTCGGTCACCGATGCGGCGAGCCGCGCCACGATCCTGGTCTGCGGGCCGAGGTCCACCATGGTCATGGTCACTCCTTCAGGGTCGTGCTCCGCGGACGAAGGGGTGACCGGCGGGCCCCCGAAAACTCATCGGTGCGGCGCGGCGGCCCCCACGGCGCGCGGCCGCCGCCGAGGCACCAGAGGGCGATCACCGGGTCGCACAGCGCGCAGCCGAACGACGAGTCGTGCGCGAAGGGGATGATCGGGTGGCCCTTGAGGTGGTGGACGACGTCCCAGGCGGTGTGCAGCAGCCAGCCGGCGCCGATGAACGCCCACGAGTCCAGGCCCTTGTAGGCGACGCAGGTGGCGAGCGCCGTGAACGCGAACTCCCAGCCGCCGAGGCCGCCGCCGCTGAGGTAGGCGGCCCCCGCACCGGCGACCATGACGGCGTTGAGGCGGCGCCGGCGGGGTTCGGGGACGAGGGACATGAGGGTGACGTAGAGCAGGCCGACGAGAAGGGGCACCAGGTAGCGCATGCGGTCGACGCTAGGGTTCCGGGCCCCGGCGCCCCAGGGGCTCCCGTGCCAGGTTCCGACGGATTGTCGCCGTCACGCGGGGGCTGTCCGCCGTACCCAGGGTCGTTCGTCCGGATCAGGCCGGACCAGGGAGCGGTGCCAGGGCCCGCGAGCCCGGCATGATCCGAACGACAGGCCCTAGGTCACCTGCCCGATCCGCGGCCCCCCGCCTTAGGCCCACGATGACCGGGCATGACGACTTCCTGGACCGTGTCCCGCGTGCTGCGGGACCGCAACGCGGGACTGTGCCTGACCGGCCTGGTGGTGTCCGCCTTCGGCACCTCCTCGCTGTGGCTGGCGTCGGGTGTGTGGGTGAAGGAGCTGACCGGCTCGGACGGACTGGCCGCCCTGTGCCTGCTCGCGATGTGGGCGCCCACCCTCGCCGGCCCGGCGCTCGGCACGCTCGCCGACCGGTTCCGCCGCAGGCCCCTGCTCATCACGGTGAACCTGGGCCTCGCGGCGCTCCTGCCCGTCCTGTTCGCCGTCGACTCCCCCGGCCGTCTGTGGCTGCTGTTCGCCGTCCTGGTGGTCTACGGCGCCGCCGGTGCCGTCCATGACGCCGCCGAGTCGGCGCTGATGACGGCGGCGGTCGGCCCGGAGCTGCTCGGTGACGTCAACGGGCTGCGGATGACGCTCACCGAGGGCATGAAGCTCGTCGCCCCGCTGACCGGGGCGGGTCTCTACGCGGCCTGGGGCGGGCCGGCCGTGGCCTGCCTGGACGCCGTCACCTTCCTGCTCTCCGCCGGGCTGTGCGGCCTGCTGCGGGTGCGTGAGGACCGGCCCGTCCGGTCCGGCGACGGCTGGCGTGAGCAGACCGCGGAAGGCGTCCGGCACCTGTGGGGTCACCCCGTGCTGCGCCCTCTGCTCCGGGCGGGCGGCACGACGATGCTGCTGACCGCGCTGAGCGGCACCACGGTGTACGCCGTGGTGGACCGCCTCGGCCACTCCCCCGCGTACGCCGGCGTGCTGTACGCCGCGCAGGGCGCCGGTTCGGTGACGGCGGGGCTGCTGGCCGGCCCGGCGCTGCGCAGGCTGGGCGGGCTGCGGTTCGCGGCGGCCGGGATCGCGCTGACCGGGGCCGCGGTGGTGGCACGGGCCGTGCCGTGGGACCCGGTGGCCCTGGCCACCAGTGTGGCCTGCGGCCTGGGTCTGCCCTGCGTCCTGGTCGCCGCGCTGACGGCGGTGCAGCGGGAGACCCCCGGCCCGCTGCTGGGCCGGGCGACGGCCACCGCCGGCACGCTGCTCTTCACCCCGAACGTGCTGGGCCTCGCGCTGGGCGCCGGCCTGGTCGAACTGGCCGGCCCCGGGCTGCTGCTGCCGCTCTACGGCCTGGCGCTCCTCCTGACGGCCACGCTGCCGGCGCGGCACATCGCGAGCGCGACCGGGTCCCCGTCCGACACGGCGTGACGCGGCCGCGGTCCATCCGCGCCTTGCGCACGCGCGCCGCGACTGCCCCGCCCCCGGACCGGGGCTGCCGCTCCACGGCCGTTCAGCGCGCCGCCAGTGCCTGCCGGACCGCCGCCAGGTCCGCGTCCGACGCCAGCCCGGCGTGGTACAGCCGCAGTTCCGTCGCGCCTGCGGCTCGCGCGCGTGCCGCGTCCGCCGCGAGGGTGGTGGGGCTGCCGCCCATCCCCGCGACGACCGTGAGGTTGGCGGCCAGCACCGTGCCCTCGCGTGCCTGGGCGGCGAAGGGTGCCAGCAGGGCCGTACCGCCGGTGCAGGGCACCACCACGCCGTCGGCCACGGACAGGATGTGGGCCGGGTCGACGCCCACGTTGGCGCCGCAGTGGTACGGGACCGGGTCGGCGTGCAGCAGGATCCGGAAGCCGTCCGGTGCGGCGGCGCGCACGGCGGCGACGGCCTCCTCCTGGAGGGTGCGGGCGGTGGTGTCGCGCCACGCGCGCGTGGCGGCCGCCGTGTCCCCGCCGAGCAGCTTCTCCACCGTCGGCCAGCCCTCGTCGTCCGCCGTGCCCCGCCACAGCGGCTCCAGCGCCCCCCGCACGGCCCCGGCCAGCGCGTCGGCGTCCAGTCCCCGCTCGCCGTAGCCGGTGCGGCAGGACGGGCAGAAGCACAGGGACATCAGGTACTGCCCGGCGTCCCCGAGGCCGACGCCGGCGGTCTTGTCGTGGGCGTGCAGGTGCTGGAGCCCGTACCAGCCGAGGGACTCCAGTTCGGTGCCGCGCGCGCCGGGGCGCACGGCGGCCTCGGCGGCCAGGTCGACCAGGTACGCGCGCGTGGCGGGCTGGGCGACGCAGGGGGCCCACGGGTAGCGGTCGCCGTAGGCGTTGACGACCGAGGTGTCCGGATGCTCGGCGCCCAGACGGGAGTTGTGGGCGAGGACGACCCAGGTGTGCACCTCCAGGCCGGCCGCGGCGAGGGCTTCGGCGGCCTCGCCGTGGGCGTTGCCGGGGGCCCAGCGGCCGGCGGGGTAGGGCCGCAGGCCGCGGCCCGCCCAGCGGTCGCCCGGCGGGTAGAGGACGGCCGCGTACTCGGCGGTGACGATGCGGTGGCGGGGGTGGCGGGGGGTGAGGGCACGGGTGGAGTGGTAGGCGGAGGCCAGGGTCACCTGCTCCACACCGAGTCCGGCGATCCGCCCGGGGGCGGCGGGGTCCCCGTTGACGTCCCAGGGGTAGACGAACGCCGACGCCTTCACGCGTCCTCCCCCGCCAGGGCGTGGCCGTGCCCGCTCACGCGCCCTCCTCCAGCAGTTCGTAGCCGTGTTCGATGAGCCGGGCGAGCTGTTTGACGTGCTCCTCGGCGGGCTCGTGCAGCGGGGGCCGGACCTCGCCGACGTCGAGGCCGCGCAGCCGGACCCCGGCCTTGACGAGGGAGACGGCGTATCCGCGGCCCTGGGCGCGCAGTT
Source organism: Streptomyces sp. NPDC046870 (assembly GCF_040704595.1). Lineage (NCBI taxonomy): Bacteria > Bacillati > Actinomycetota > Actinomycetes > Kitasatosporales > Streptomycetaceae > Streptomyces > Streptomyces sp. NPDC046870. The sequence goes on along the minus strand of NZ_JBEYXM010000011.1, from coordinate 130,885 downwards.
CCACGAACGGGCGGTAGAAGCCGTCCAGGAGGCGGTGGGCGGTGGGCAGGTCGTCCGTGAGCAGGGCTTGGTGGAAGGCGAGGGCGATCTCCGGCGCGAAGCAGAACACCGCGGAGGAGTAGAGGGTGATGCCGAGGGCGCGGTAGGCGAGCTGGGTCTGCTCGGCGGTGGGCAGGCCGTTGAAGTACAGGAAGTCGCCGGGGACCTCGGTGCGGACCGCGCTCACGACCCGCTGCATGAGGTCGAGGTCGCCGAGGCCGTCCTTGAGGCCGATGACACCGTCGGTGCGGGCCAGTTCGGCCACGGTCGCCGGGGTGAAGACGGCGTTGTCGCGCTGGTAGACGATGACGGGCAGGTCGGTGGCGGCGGCGACCTCCCGGTAGTGCCGCAGCAGGCCCTCCTGGCCGGCGACCACGAGGTAGGGCGGCATGGCGAGGAGGCCGTCGGCGCCCGCGCCGGCGGCGATGCGCGCGTAGCGGACGGCGAGGGCGGTGCCGTAACCGGCGCCCGCGACGACCGGGACGCGCCCTTCGGCCGCCTCGACGGCCGCCCGGAGGCAGGCCTCGAACTCCTCCGGCAGCAGCGCGTGGAACTCCCCGGTGCCGCAGCAGGCGAAGACGGCGGCGGCACCGGCCGCGACACCGCGGCGCACATGGGCGCGGTAGGCGTCCAGGTCGAGCGAGCCGCCGGGGCCGAAGGCCGTGACGGGGAAGAACAGCGGCCCGCGCGGATCGCTGAGCCGTTCGGTCAGAGGGGCTGGCGTCACGGACTCTCCCTTGGGACACGCCGGTGCATGTTTCTGATCCACGTCCATATTTCTGAACGGGACCACGCTAAAGGGCCGTGTCGCGGCGGGTCAAGCGGGCAAACTCGCATGACCGGGAGCGAATGAGCCGACATCACGCGACACTTGACGGTGCCCGGCGAACTCTCTAGCGTGTCCACGTATGTGAATGCCGGCCACAAGGAGAACCGAGGATGCCCGCTCCCCGCACGATCCTGCTCACCGGCGCCGCCGGCGGGCTCGGCACCCTGATGCGGTCCCTGCTGCCGGAGTACGGCTACACGCTGCGCCTGTTCGACATGCGCCCCGTCGAGGGCGAGCCCGGCGCGATCACCGCCGACCTCGGTGACAAGGAGGCGCTGCGCGAGGCCGTACGGGGCGTGGACGCGATCCTGCACCTCGCGGGAATCTCCCTGGAAGCGCCCTTCGAGAAGATCCTCAGGTCGAACATCGAGGGCACCTACAACCTGTACGAGGCCGCCCGGCTCGCGGGCGTGCCGCGGATCGTCTTCGCCTCCTCCAACCACGCCGTCGGCTTCACCCCCGCCCCGCGCGCGGGCGAGCCGCTGATCCCCGTCGACACCCCGCGCCGCCCGGACACCTTCTACGGCCTGTCGAAGTCCTTCGGCGAGGACCTGGCCCAGCTCTACTGGGACAAGCACGGCCTGGAGACCGTCTCGGTGCGCATCGGCTCCTGCTTCCCGGAGCCCACCAGCGTGCGCATGCTGTCGGTGTGGATGAGCCCGGCGGACGGCGCCCGTCTCTTTCACGCGGCCCTGACCGCCGAGGAGGTCGGCCACACGGTCGTCTACGGCTCCTCCGCCAACACCCGCCTGTGGTGGGACCTGAGCACCGCACGGGCACTCGGCTACGAACCCCGGGACGACTCCGAGCCGTACGCCGGGAAGCTCATCGCCGAACAGGGCGAGCTGGACCCGGAGAACCCGGCCCAGCGCCACCTGGGCGGGCACTTCGTGAACGACCCGCCCATCTGGCCGTACTGACCCTTGCCGGCTCCCCGGGGGGACCCGGCGGCCGGAAACGATCGTCCACACGCGCGGGCGGGCACCGAACGGGCCCGCCCGCCGCCGTAACCGGGCATCCGCCGTGCCCGATCCCACCCCGCCCCGGACAGCCGCGCAGGTCCGCGGCGGGCACGGCCCGCGTGAAGCGGGCACAAGCGGGCACTATCGGGCCCGCAACAGACCTGGTCAGCGCCGCGCGCCGACGGTAGAACTTCCCCCATGGGCCCGAACGGGCAGGTCCACAGGGAAGTGGGTGACGACATGACCACCAGGACGGCGGAAGAACGCCAGCGCGAGATCGTGCGGGCCGCCCGCGCCACCGGCTCCGTGGACGTCACCGCGCTCGCCGCCGATCTGGGCGTGGCCAAGGAGACCATCCGGCGCGACCTGCGCGCCCTGGAGGACCACGGCCTGGTCCGCCGCACCCACGGCGGCGCCTATCCGGTGGAGAGCGCCGGGTTCGAGACGACCCTCGCCTTCCGCGCCACCAGCCATGTGCCCGAGAAACGCCGGATCGCCGCCGCGGCGGCCGAACTGCTCGGGGACGCCGAGACCGTCTTCGTCGACGAGGGCTTCACCCCCCAGCTCATCGCCGAGGCGCTGCCCAGGGGCCGGCCGCTGACCGTGGTCACCGCGTCCCTGCCGGTCGCGGGCGCCCTCGCGGAGGCCGACCAGGTCTCCGTGCTGCTGCTCGGCGGCCGGGTCCGTCCGGGCACGCTGGCCACCGTCGACCACTGGACGACGAAGATGCTGGCCGGCTTCGTGATCGACCTCGCCTACATCGGGGCCAACGGCATCTCCCGCGAACACGGGCTGACCACCCCCGACCCGGCGGTCAGCGAGGTGAAGGCGCAGGCCGTCCGGGCCGCCCGGCGCACGGTCTTCGCGGGCGTGCACACCAAGTTCGGCGCGGTCAGCTTCTGCCGGTTCGCGGAGATCGGCGCGCTGGAGGCGATCGTGACCAGCACCCTGCTCCCGGCCGCCGAAGCCCACCGCTACTCCCTGCTGGGCCCGCAGGTCATCCGGGTCTGATTCCGCGATCCGTCCCCCGTCCAGCGGTGCTCCGCACCGTCGAGCGCCCCTTATGTCCCCCTTTCCTCTCCTTCAGGAGCGATCCATGCGCACCCCGAGCCGACGGAGGCCGCGAGCCACGCTCGCCCTGGCCGCCGCAGGGACGCTGCTCGCCCCGCTGCTCTCCGGCTGCTGGGCCGGTGCCGGCGGGACCGGTTCCGGCGGCGACTCCATCAACGTCCTGATGGTCAACAACCCGCAGATGACCGAGTTGCAGAAGCTGACCGCCGCCCACTTCACCAAGGACACCGGCATCAAGGTCAACTTCACGGTCCTGCCGGAGAACGACGTCCGCGACAAGATCAGCCAGGACTTCGCCAACCAGGCCGGCCAGTACGACGTGGCCACCCTGTCCAACTACGAGATACCGATCTACGCCCGCAACGGCTGGCTGCACGAGATGAACTCGTACGTCGCGAAGGACGCCTCGTACGACGAGCGGGACGTGCTCAAGCCGATGCGCCAGTCCCTCACCGGCGACGACGGCAAGCTCTACGGACAGCCCTTCTACGGCGAGTCGTCCTTCCTCATGTACCGCAAGGACGTGTTCGCGGCGAAGGGCCTGACCATGCCCGAGCGTCCCACCTGGCGGCAGGTCGCGGACCTGGCCGCGAAAGTGGACGGCGCCCGGCCGGGCATGCGGGGCATCTGCCTGCGCGGGCTGCCCGGCTGGGGCGAGCTGATGGCACCGCTGACCACGGTCGTGAACACCTTCGGCGGCACCTGGTTCGACACGGACTGGAAGGCGCGGCTGGACTCCCCGGCCTTCGAGAAGGCGACGAACTTCTACGTCGGCCTCGTCCGCGAGCACGGCGAGTCCGGCGCCGCCCAGTCCGGCTTCGCCGAATGCCTGAACAACATGACCCAGGGCAAGACCGCCATGTGGTACGACGCCACCTCCGCGGCCGGACTGCTGGAGGGCGCGGGCTCCCCGGTCAAGGGCAGGCTCGGCTACGCCCCCGCCCCCGTCGAGCGCACCACGTCCTCCGGCTGGCTCTACACCTGGGCCTGGGGCATCCAGCAGGCGTCCCGCAACCCCGACAAGGCGTGGAAGTTCGTCTCCTGGGCGTCGGGCAAGGGGTACGAGCGGCTGGTCGGCGAGACCAGCGGCTGGTCGAACGTCCCGGCGGGCAAACGGGCGTCGACCTACACCAACGCCGACTACCGCAAGTCGGCCGCCGCGTTCCAGGAGATGACCAAGGAGGCCATCGAGAGCGCCCGGCCGAACGACCCCGGGGTGCAGCCGCGGCCCGCGCCCGGCATCCAGTTCGTCGGCATCCCCGAGTTCACCGACCTCGGCACCAAGGTCTCCCAGGAGATCAGCGCGGCCATCGCCGGACGCCAGTCCGTCGACGCGGCCCTGAAGAAGTCTCAAGCACTCGCCGAGAAGATCTCCAAGGAGTACGAGGGACGATGACAGCGACGACCACGGCCCCCCTCGCGGCCACACCCGCACGGACGGTCGGGCAGCCCCCGGCCCGGCTGCGCGCCTGGGCCACCCGCGCGCCGCTCCTGCCGGCCCTCGTGTTCATGATCGTGGTGACCCAGCTGCCCTTCGTGGCCACGCTGGTGATCTCCTTCTTCGACTGGAACGCCCTCTACCCCAAGGCCCGCCGCTTCACCGGCCTGGACAACTACCGCCAGGTGCTCAGCGACGCCGACCTGCGCCACTCGGTGTGGACGACCGTGCTGCTCACGGCGGCCGTGGTGCTGGCCAGCCTGGTCGTCGGGCTGGCGCTGGCACTGCTGCTGGACCGGCGGTTCCGCGGCCGGGGCATCGTCCGCACCCTGCTCATCGCCCCCTTCCTGATGGTACCGGTGGCCGCCGCGCTGCTCTGGAAGCATGTGCTCTACAACCCCGAATACGGCTTGCTCAACGGGTTGCTGCACTACGTGGGCGGGCCACAGCCGGACTGGGTCTCCCGCACCCCGCTCCTCGCGGTCGAGGCCTCGCTGGTGTGGCAGTGGACGCCGTTCATGATGCTGATCCTGCTCGCCGGACTGCAGAGCCGGGACCAGCAGCAGATCGAGGCCGCGCGGGTCGACGGCGCGAGCGACTGGCAGATCTTCCGCCATCTCACCCTGCCCCACCTGCGCCGCTACCTGGAACTGGGCGCACTGCTCGGCTCGATCTACATCGTCCAGAACTTCGACGCGGTCTTCACGATCACCTCCGGCGGCCTGGGCACCGCCAACCTGCCCTACACCGTCTACCAGAGCTTCTACCAGGCCCACGAGAACGGCCTGGCCTCGGCCGCCGGCGTCCTGGTGGTCATCGGCTCGATCGTCATCGCGACCTTCGCCCTGCGCGTGGTGTCGTCCCTGTTCCGCGAGGAGGTGTCCCGCGCATGACCGCCGTACTGCGCCGGGGTGGTCTCGGCCTGGTGGCCTGGCTGGCCGGCATCGTCTTCTTCCTGCCCATCGCGTGGATGGCCCTGACGTCCTTCCACTCCGAGGCGGACGCGGCGACCAACCCGCCGTCGTTCACCGCCTCGCTGACGCTCGACGGCTACCGCGAGTTCTTCGGCAGCGGCGGCGGGGCGAGCCCATGGCCCGCGCTGGTCAACTCCACGGTGGCGTCGGTCGCCTCGACGCTCCTGGTCCTGCTGCTGGCCCTGCCGGCGGCCTACGCGCTGTCGATCCGGCCGGTGCGGAAGTGGACCGACGTCCTGTTCTTCTTCCTGTCCACCAAGATGCTGCCGGCCGTGGCGGGCCTGCTGCCGGTCTACCTCTTCGCCAAGAACGCCGGGATGCTCGACAACATCTGGCTCCTGGTCGTCCTGTACACCTCCATGAACCTGCCGATCGCCGTGTGGATGATGCAGTCCTTCCTCGCCGAGGTGCCGGTCGCGGTCATCGAGGCGGCGCGGGTGGACGGCGCCCGGCTCCCGGTGATCCTGGCGCGCGTGGTGGCCCCGATCGCCCTGCCCGGCATCGCCGCCACCGCCCTGATCTGCTTCATCTTCAGCTGGAACGAACTGCTCTTCGCCCGAGTCCTGACGGGCGTGGTCGCCGAGACCGCCCCCGTCTTCCTGACCGGCTTCATCACCAGCCAGGGCCTGTTCCTGGCCAAGGTGTGCGCCGCGTCGCTCGTCATCTCCCTGCCGGTGCTCGCCGCGGGGTTCGCCGCCCAGGACAAGCTGGTCCAGGGCCTGTCGTTGGGAGCCGTGAAATGAAGGCCGCCGTCATCGAGTCCGTGGGCCGAGCCGTCGTCACCGAGGTGCCCGACCCGACGCCGGGCCCCCGCGAGGTGGTCGTCGAGGTCGCGGCCTGCGGTCTGTGCGGCACCGACCTGCACATCCTCCAGGGCGAGTTCGCGCCCAAGCTGCCGATCGTCCCCGGGCACGAGTTCGCGGGCGAGGTCGTCGGTGTCGGCACCCAGGTCACCGAGGTGGCCGTCGGAGACCGGGTGGCCGTGGACCCCTCGCTCTACTGCTACGAGTGCCGGTACTGCCGTACGGGCCACAACAACCTGTGCGAGCGGTGGGCGGCGATCGGCGTGACGACGGCGGGCGGCGCGGCCCGGTACGCGGTGGCGCCGGTCGCCAACTGCGTGAAGCTGCCCGACCACGTCCGCACCGAGGACGCGGCCCTGGTGGAGCCCCTGTCCTGCGCGGTGCGCGGCTACGACGTCCTGCGGTCCCGCCTGGGCGCCCATGTGCTGATCTACGGCTCCGGGACCATGGGCCTGATGATGCTGGAGCTGGCCAAGCGGACCGGTGCGGCGAGCGTGGACGTGGTCGACGTCAACCCGGCCCGCCTGGAGACGGCCCGGCTGCTCGGCGTCTCGGCGGCCGCGGCGAACGCCGACGAACTGGACCGCCCGCGGGGCTGGGACGTGGTGATCGACGCGACCGGCAACGCGGCGGCGATCCAGGACGGCCTGGACCGGGTCGCGAAGGCGGGCACGTTCCTGCAGTTCGGGGTGGCGGACTACGCGACCCGGGTGACGATCGACCCCTACCGGATCTACAACCAGGAGATCACGATCACCGGCTCCATGGCGGTGCTGCACAGCTTCGAGCGGGCGGCCGAGCTGTTCGCGAACGGCGTGCTGGACCCGGGCGTCTTCATCAGCGACCGGATCCCGCTGGAGCGGTACCCGCAGGCGCTGGAGCAGTTCGCCGCGGGGGTGGGGCGGAAGATCGTGGTGGTGCCCTGAGCCGGTCGGGGCGGGCCCCTGAGCCGATCGGGGGGTGGGTAAGGGAACGGTAAAGCGGTGTCGTTCGTTCTCCCGGCATGACAGCTATGACCCCTGGCTCGAACATCCCCCTCCCGGCCGCGCGCGTGACGGTGGACGTCTCCGCTCCGGTGCGGCTCGACGTGTCGGGCCTGCTGCTCACCGGTGACGGCAAGGTGCGCTCCGACGACGACTTCATCTTCTACAACCAGCCCACGGGGCCCGGCGTGACGTACCGGTCGGGAGGCGGTACGGCGCCGGACGCGGTCACGGTCGACACGGCCGCCGTACCGCCGGAGATCGAGAAGATCGTCGTCACGGCCAGCCCGGACGCGGCCGGCCAGACCTTCCGGGGGATCGAGCCGACAGCCACGATCCGGGACGCCGACGGCGGCGCCGTGCTGGCGACGTTCACCCCGCCGCAGCTCGGCGACGAGACCGCGCTGGTGGTCGTGGAGATCTACCGCCGGGGCGGCCAGTGGAAGGCTCGGGCCGTCGGGCAGGGGTACGCCAACGGGCTCGCGGGCATCGCGACCGACTTCGGCGTGACGGTGGAGGAGCCGGCCGCGGCTCCGGCCGCACCCCCGCAGCCGGCGGCACCGCCGCCCGCTCCCGCGCCGGGCGCCGGAAAGATCAACCTGGACAAGGGCCGGGTCAGCCTGCAGAAGAACCAGACGGTGTCCCTCATCAAGGGCGGCCGGCCGCTGCTCTCCCAGGTGCGGATGGGCCTCGGCTGGGAACCGGCGTTCCGCGGCAAGGACATCGACCTGGACGCCTCGGTCGTCGCCTACGGCCCGCAGCGCAACCACATCGACAGCTGCTACTTCGGCAAGCTGACGATCCTGAACGGCGCGATCCGGCACTCCGGGGACAACCTGACCGGCGAGGGCGGGGGCGACGACGAGGTCATCACGGTCGACCTGGGCCGGCTGCCCCAGGAGGTCACCGGGCTGGTCTTCACCGTGAACTCCTTCTCCGGCCAGAAGTTCACCGAGGTCGCCAAGGCGTACTGCCGTCTGGTCGACGCCTTCTCGGGCGAAGAGCTGGTCCGCTTCGACCTCACCGGCGCCGAGCCCCGGACCGGCGTCCTGATGGCCAAGCTCATCCGCCAGTTCTCCGGCGAGTGGGACATGACGGCGCTGGGCGAGTTCGTGAAGGCCCGCACCGTACGGAACATGGTGGAGCCGGGGGCACGGGCTCTGTAAGCCCGCGGGGACGGCGCCGCGGCGTGCCGCGGCGCCTCAGCCGGCCCGCAAGCCCTCCGTCAGCAGCTCCAGGTACCGCCGGATCTCCCGCTCCCCCGCCCCGGCGAGCTCCGCCGCCGAGGTCACCCCGTGGGTCAGGCGCAGCACGTCGACCGGCTCCACGTCCCCCCGGAGCGTGCCCTCCGCCTGCGCCGCCTTCACCAGCCGGGTCACCGCGCCGTGCACCACGGTCCCGCACGCCGTCAGCGCCGCCGCGCCGCCGTGCTCCGTCACCGCCGAGCCGAGCAGGGCCCTCATCCCCCGCACCTGGAGGGAGCCCACCGCCAGCTCGTACAGCCACTCCCCGAGCGCCTCGCCCGGCGGCCGTTCGGCCGCCAGTTCGTCGGCGCGTACCCCGAACGCCTCGATCCGCTCCACGTACGCCGCCTCCAGCAGCGCCTGCCGGTTCGGGAAGTGCCGGTAGAGGGTGCCCGAGCCGACACCGGCCCGCTTGGCGATGTCGTCGAGCGACGCGTTCTCCCCGTGCTCCGCGAAGGCCTCGGCCGCCGCCTTCAGCAGTCGCTCGTAGTTGCGCCGGGCGTCCGCGCGCATGGGCCTGCCCTGCGTCATCCACTCACTCCTCGCGAACCGGGGACCCCCTCCGCATGGTATCCGGCGACGGCGTCCCGGCACCGGTCCCGGCGGGAGGCGGGCAGCGGCACGCTCGCGCCCCCGCGCCGGGCCACCACCCGCCGCCACGGGTTCCGGGACGCCCCCCGTGCGGCCGGTGGTGTTCCAGGACCTTGCGTTTGGATCATGCCAGACCCCGCCAGTCCGGCATGATCCGAACGAAAGACCCTAGCGGGCCTGCCGCTTCCAGGGGCCGGTGATGGCGAGCATGATGCCGGGCGTCTGGATGTTGGCGAAGAGGGTCCTGCCGTCGGGCGAGAAGGTGACACCGGTGAACTCGCTGTACTCCGGCGCCTCGGCGGTGCCGATGTTCAGCTCGTTGCGGGCGATCGGGTACGTCCGGCCGCTGTCGGTGGCCCCGAACAGGTGCTGGACGCCCTCGCCGTCCTCGGCGATGACCAGGCCGCCGTACGGGGAGACGGTGATGTTGTCGGGGCCGTCGAAGGCGCCGTCCACCGCCGGGTCCGGGTTGACGCCGAGCAGCACCTTCAGCGTCAGCGTGCGGCGCTTGGGGTCGTAGAACCAGACCTGGCCGTCGTGCTGGACCGGGCTCTCCTGGCGGGCGTAGGAGGAGACGACGTAGACGCCGCCGTCGCCCCACCACATGCCCTCCAGCTTGCGGGCGCGGGTGACCTGGCCGTCGGTGAACTGCTTGCGCACCGAGACGGTCCGGGCGTCACGGTCGGGGACGTCCACCCAGTCGACGCCGTACACGGTGCCGATCCTGGTGGCGCGGGACAGGTCGTCCACGAACCTGCCGCCGGAGTCGAAGCACCTGAACGCCTGGAGCACGCCCGCGTCGTCGGCGAGGGTGCGCAGCCTGCCCCGGCCGTGCCGGAAGCCCTCCGGCGGGGTCCAGCGGTAGAACAGGCCGTTGGGGCCGGAGGCGTCCTCGGTGAGGTAGACGTGACCGCGCTTGGGGTCGACCACGACGGCCTCGTGGGCGTAGCGGCCCAGCGCCTTGATCGGCTTGGGGTCGCGGTTGGCCCGGCGGTCCTCCGGGTCGACCTCGAAGACATAGCCGTGGTCCTTGGTGAAGCCGTTCTTGCCGGCCTTGTCCTCGGTCTCCTCGCAGGTCAGCCAGGTGCCCCAGGGGGTGCTGCCGCCGGCGCAGTTGGTGGCGGTGCCGGCGATGCCCACCCACTCGGCGACCTCGCCGCCGCGGCGGACCTCGACGACGGTGCAGCCGCCGGCCGCCGCCGGGTCGTAGACCAGGCCCTCGGTGAGCGGCACCGGGTGCGGCCACTGGGCGCGGGCGCCGGCCAGCTCGTGGTTGTTGACGAGGAGGGTGGTGCCGCGCGGGCCCTCGAAGGTGGCCGTGCCGTCGTGGTTGGACGGGGTGAACTCGCCGGACTCCAGCTTGGTCCGCCCGCTGTACGTGATGATCTCGTAGGAGAAGCCGGCGGGCAGGGCGAGGATGCCCTCGGGGTCGGGGATCAGCGGGCCGTAGCCGACGCCGTGGTGGTGGCCCCCATGCGCGGACTCGGCCTCGGCGCTCGCGGTGTCCGTGGCGGCGAGGGCGTTCGGCGCGGTGGCGAGCGCGCCGACGCTGCCCGCCAGGGCGACCCCGGCCCCGGTGATCGCGGATTTCCTGGCGAAGTCCCTGCGGGTGAGCGACATGGTGTCTCCTGTGACGACGGTGGTGGTGCCGTGGAGGGTGGGGGGCCTCGGTTCGGCGCACACGCTCCCGCCCACTTGTGAACGTGGGTTGAACGCCGGGCTACTTCACCGGTCCTTGTTCAAGAACCCGTATGCACCACCCCATCGCCGGCAAAAGAGCCCGGCCGGACCCGCGACCGGCCGGGCTCTCAACCCCCTTGCTGCGACCGTGCCTTGAACGCCGCCTTCCGTGCCTGCTTGGCCACCTTCTTGTCCGGGTGCAACCGCCCCATCGCGTCCAGCACCTCGGCGGTGGCGGGGTGCTCCACCCGCCAGGCCGCCGCGAAGAACCCGCTGTGCTGGGAGGCCAGCCCCTCCACGAGGGCCTGGAGCTCCTCGGAGTTGCCCTCGGCCGCCAGCTGCGCGGCCAGTGTGTCGACGGTCAGCCAGAACACCATGTCCTCGGAGGGTGCCGGCACCCCGGCGACGCCCCGCTCGCTCAGCCACACCCGGGCGAGACCGCCCAGCTCGGGGTCGTCCAGCACCTCGCGCAGCGCGGGTTCGGCCTCCGCGCCGACCAGCGACAGCGCCTGCTGGCAGAGGAGCCTGCGCAGCGGGGCCCCGGCGTCCGCGCCGCGCGCCGCCGCCAGCAACTCCCGTGCCGCCGCGAGCGGTTCGCGCCGGGCCAGCCACTGCTCGGTCTCGGCCCGGGCGGCGGACTGGCCGAACCGGGCGGTGCCGTCGAGCAGGACGTCCGCGCCCTTGTCGGCCAGGTCACCGACGGCCGGCGCGTCGAACCCGGCCTCCAGCAGCCGTGCCCGCAGCCCGTACACGCCGAGCGGGGTGAGGCGGACCATGCCGTAGCGGGCGACGTCGGCGTCGTCCACGGTCGCGGCGGGCTCCTCGTCGGTGTCGGCCATCAGCGCCTCGTCCACCGGCCGGTAGTCCACGAGTCCGACCGGCTCCAGCACCCGGAACTGGTCGTCCAGCCGCATCATGGCGTCGGAGACCTGCTCCAGCACGTCGTTGGTCGGTTCGCCCATGCCGTCGGGCAGGAGCATGGAGGCGGCGAGGGCGGGCAGCGGGACGGTGCCGTCGCCGGGGCCGTCCTCACTGACGGTCAGCAGGTAGAGGTTGCCGAGGACGCCGTCGAGGAAGTCCGCCTCGGCCTGCGGGTCCCAGTCGAGTGACGAGAAATCGACCTCGCCGCCCTCGTCCAGCGCGTCGACCAGGTCGTCCAGGTCGGGGACGGCCGCGTCGGCGATGACGGTCTCCAGCGCGGCCAGCCACACGGTGAGCACGTCCCGCGGGGCGCCGCCGGTGAGCAGCTCCAGCTCCTCACCGGCCCGGACGGTGCCGGCCTCCTCGTCCACGATCTCGACCAGACCGGCGTCCACGGCGACCCGCCAGGCCTCGCTCGCGTACGCGGCGGCGTCGTCACCGCTCAGTCCGAGCAGTTCCACGGCGGCCGGCAACTGCTCCTCGGCCAGCCCGCCGCCGGCGTCGACGCGGGTGCCGGGCCCGGCCCAGCGGGCGAGGCGGGCCGCGCGGGAGAGCAACGGCGTGGACAGCGCGGCGCGCGCCAGCTCCGCTTCGGGATGCAGCCGTACGGGCGGCAGGGGGGAGCTGTCTGACATCGGCTGGTTCTCCTCGGACCGTGAACGGACTCAGCCGCTCAGCCTAGACGGATTTCCACCCATGCCGCCCGGTTCATCTCACCGTAAGGGGTCGTCGATGGCCGAAACCTTGACAACTCCCGGGGCCAGGCTGGAGATTGACGCGCGTAGAAGTTGGGGGGACAACTGTTCACTCGGCTCTATGCGTGTCACAGAGGGCCACCACCTCCACACGCTCCCGTTCCACCCTCGTCCCGGCGCATCGTCACGTCCCCGGAGGGATCCCTTGCCGAGCAGGTCTTCCGCGCGCCTCGCCGCGCTCACCGTCGCCGCCGTCTGCAGCGCGGCCTCCGCCGTCGCCCTCACCTCCCCCGCGCTCGCCGATTCGGTGCGCGTCCACGACATCCAGGGCACGACCCGGATATCCCCGTTCGCCGGGCAGAAGGTGACGGACGTACCCGGCATCGTCACGGCCACGCGCACGTACGGGTCCTCCAAGGGCTTCTGGCTCCAGGACCCGACCCCGGACGACAACCCGGCCACCAGTGAGGGCGTGTTCGTCTTCACCAGCTCCACCCCGAAGGTCGCGGTCGGTGACGCGGTGAAGGTGACCGGCACCGTCTCCGAGTACGTCCCGGGCGGCGCCTCCTCCGGCAACCAGTCGCTGACGGAGATCACCAAGCCGGTGATCACCGCCGTCTCCACGGGCAACGCGGTCCCGGCGCCGGTCGTCGTCGACGAGGAGGCGGTGCCGGACGCCTACGCGCCCACCGGTGACGCCGCCGCCGCCAACTCGATCAACGGCCTCCCCCTGGACCCGTCCGCTTACGCCCTGGACTACTACGAGTCCCTGGAGGGCATGAACGTCCAGGTCGCCGACGCTCGCGTGGTCACCGCCACCGACCCGTACAGCGAGCTGTGGGTCACCGTGAAGCCGTGGGAGCACCGCAGCCGGCGCGGCGGCACGGTCTACGGCTCCTACGACTCCCAGAACACCGGCCGGCTCCAGATCCAGTCGCTGGGCCCGACCGCCGACTTCCCGAAGGCGAACGTCGGCGACACCCTGGAGGGCACCACCACCGGCCCGCTGGACTTCAACCAGTACGGCGGCTACACCCTCGTCGCGAGCGAGCTCGGCACGCTCGGGAGCGCGGGCCTGGAGCGGGAGACGACGCGGAAGCAGTCGGATCGCGAGCTGGCGGTGGCGACCTACAACGTGGAGAACCTCGACCCGTCGGACACCACCTTCGACCAGCACGCCTCCGCGATCGTGCACAACCTCCAGTCGCCGGACATCGTGTCCCTGGAGGAGATCCAGGACAACAACGGCGCCACGGACGACGGCACGGTCGACGCGGACCGGACCGTGACGAAGCTGATCGACGCGATCGTCGCGGCGGGCGGCCCGCGGTACGACTGGCGCTCGGTCAACCCGGTCAACGACCAGGACGGCGGCGAGCCCGGCGGCAACATCCGCCAGGTGTTCCTGTTCAACCCGGAGCGGGTGTCCTTCACGGACCGCGCGGGCGGCGACTCGACCACCGCCGTCGGCGTCACCAAGGTGCACGGCAAGGCCCAGCTGACGGTGTCCCCGGGCCGGATCGACCCGGCGGACGCGGCCTGGAGCAACAGCCGCAAGCCGCTCGCGGGCGAGTTCGTCTTCCGCGGCAAGACCGTCTTCGTGATCGCGAACCACCTCAACAGCAAGGGCGGCGACCAGGGTCTGGCCTCGCAGTACCAGCCGCCGGTGCGCAGCTCGGAGATCCAGCGGCACGCCCAGGCGACCGAGGTGAACGCGTTCGTCAAGGACATCCTGTCCGTGCAGAAGAACGCGGACGTCATCGCGCTCGGCGACATGAACGACTTCGAGTTCTCCGGGACCGCGCGGATCCTGGAGGGCGACGGCGAACTGTGGTCGGCGATCAAGTCGCTGCCGGCGAACGAGCGTTACACCTATGACTACCAGGGCAACCAGCAGGTCCTGGACCAGATCCTGATCAGTCCGGCGATCCGCCGCGGCTGTGACTTCGAGTACGACAGCGTGCACATCAACTCGGAGTTCAACGACCAGATCAGCGACCACGACCCGCAGGTGCTGCGGTTCCGTCCGTGACACGACGGCGGGGCCGGCCCGGCTGGACGCCCGGCCGGCCCCTCCGTCCCGTGCTCACCGGCGGCGGGGGTTCACCGGCAGCGGTCGATCCGGCGCCAGACCACGGCCACGCCGAAGACAGCGGCGCCCGCCGCGCCGATGATCAGGGCCGGCCGGGGGTGCCGCATCGCGGCGCTCACGACGGACCGCACCGGGTCCGGGACCCGCGTGTCGTGCTCCGCGGTGTGACCGGCGTGGGCAGCCCCGTCCCGCAGGGCGTGCCGGCCGTGTCCGGCCCGCTCCTGCACCAGGTGCCCGGCCTTGGTCATCCGTTCCTGCGCGGTGTGGCCGGCCCGCGCGGCGCGGTCCTGCACCAGGTGGCCCGCCTTGGCCGCCCGGTCCTGCACACCGTGCCCCGCCTGGGCGGCGCCGGCGCGCAGCTGGACGGTCATGGCGCCGGCCTTGTCCTTCAGGTCGGCGGCGCGCGCCCGGGCCCGGCCCTTCACATCGACCCGGTCCACCAGCTGGGCGACGGTGTCGCCGAGCTGGCTCCGGGTCTGTTCGATCTGCCGCCGCAGCTCGTCGGGGCCCTTGGCGCCCGAGCCGTGCGCGTTCCTGTGCGTCATCGGTGTGCCCTTTCCCTGATGGCGTCGACGTCCGCCCTGACACTGCCGAGCGTCTTCTCGGGCGTGGGCGGGGCGGCCCGGCGCAGCTGGGCGCGGCCGGTCGCGGCCAGCAGGCCGGCGACGGCGAAGAACACCGCTGCCACGATGAGCGCCGCCGCCCACACGGGCAGCGCCAGGGAGAGGGCGGCGGTGGCCGCTCCGGCCAGGGTGATCAGCCCGACGTAACCGACGGCGCCGGCGGCGCCCAGCATGCCGCCGCCGCGTCCGGCGCGGCGTCCTTTCTCGGTCAGTTCCTCCTTGGCGAGGGCGACCTCCTGCCGCAGCAGCCGGGAGAGCTGTTCGGTGGCCCGGCCGACGAGTTCGCCCGTGGAGGGGTGCCCGTCGGCCGCGGGCCTGGTGTGCGGGGTCACGGTCACGGCGTTCCGCCTCCTCTCAGTGCGGAACCCCCGGGTACCCGGGCCGAAGGTCGTTAGCCCTGCCCGGTGCCGCCGGGTCCGCGTTCGCCGAGACGCGCGAGTTGGGACTGGAACCAGTCCAGGCGCGCCTGCAACAGGGCGGCCTCGGCGACGAGTTCGGGCACGCCCGGCTCGCCGTCCGCTGTCAACCCGGCGGCAGCGGGGCCGGTACCGCCGGCACCCCCGGTCACCCGGAGCCCGTGCCCGGCCAGCCGGGCGAACCCCGCGAGCGAGACCGGCGTCCGCCCGCGCACGCAGCCCGCGCAGACGGGCACCAGGACCCGCCAGCCCGGCCGCCCCCAGCCGGCGTCGGCCAGGGCGACGGCTCCGGCGCCGCAGCGGCAGGGTCCGGCCGTGGCCGTGCGCACCCGCTGCCGGGCGTAGCGGAAGCCGCGTTCGAAGCGGATGTAGGCACCGAGGACGGAGACCTCCAGCAGGACGGCCCCGCGGTGCTCGGCGGTGCACAGCAGCGCCTCGGCCGCCGCCCGGTCGTGCACGCAGTGGAAGCCGCAGTCGCACCGGCGGGCCGGCGGGCGGTGCCGGAAGCCGTAGACGCAGGAGGCGTCGTCCAGGACGCCGTACGGCAGTGCGCCGCCGAGCGACACACCGGTGAACCCGGCCCGGGTGCCGTCCTGGGACAGCACCGGGTGGGCGATCTTGTAGCCGGTCGGCGGCTCCGTCGGGCGTTCCGCCGGGAGCCGCAGCCTCATCGGGCGGCCGGGACCTCTTCGCGGACCGGTCCGGCCGGTTCGGCCGCATCCGCGCGGACGGTCTCCTCCGGCACCTGCGGCTTCTCCTCCCGGACGACCGGCCGCTCCTCCGCGACCCCGGTGGCCAGTGCCTTGCCGAGCTTCATGGTGCCTCCCATGACGGACGTCGGTGCCCCTCCGCCCATAGTGACCCATGACGCGCCGAGTTGGACACAGGGCGTCGGCCCACCCAGGGCACGATTCAGCATCTCTTACCGATACCTCGTAGGAGATTTAAGTAGAGCTTCACGGACGCGCTGCCGAGACTACTCCCATGACCCGTACCCGCGAGGCCGCACCCTTCGGCCGCACCCTCTGCGCCATGATCACGCCGTTCACCGAGGAGGGCGCCCTCGACCTGGACGGCGCCCAGCGGCTGGCCGCGCACCTGGTGGCGCAGGGGTGTGACGGCCTGGTCCTCAACGGCACCACCGGCGAGTCGCCGACCACGACGGACGAGGAGAAGGCGCGGCTGGTCGCGGCCGTGCGGGAGGCGGTCGGCGACGGGGCCTCGCTGGTCGCGGGCGTGGGCACGTCCGACACCCGGCACACGGTGGAGCTGGCACGGGCGGCCGGGAAATCGGGCGCCGACGGTGTCCTGGTGGTGACGCCGTACTACAGCCGGCCCCCGCAGGAGGCCGTGGCCGCCCACTTCCTCCAGGTCGCCGACGCAAGCGACCTGCCGGTGATGCTCTACGACATCCCGGGCCGCACGGGCACCCGGATCGAGCCGGACACGATGATCCGCCTCGCGGACCACCCGCGGATCGTCGCCGTCAAGGACTGCTCCTACGACTTCCTCGGCACCCTGAAGGTGCTCCGGCGCACGGCGTTGGCGTACTACGCGGGCTGCGACGAGCACGTACTGGCGCTGTACGCGGTCGGCGCGGCGGGCTGTGTGAGCACGGTCGCGAACGTCGTACCGGACCGGGTCGCGGCGATCCTGGCCGCGTTCGACGCCGGCGACACCGACCGCGCGGCCGGACTGCAGCGGGCCCTGACCCCGCTGACCGAGGCCATGATGGGCGCGGGCCTGCCCGGCACGGTCACCGCGAAGGCCCTCCTCACCCGCCTCGGCCTGCCCGCGGGCCCGGTCCGCGCCCCCCTGCTGCCCGCCGACCGGAACACGACCGACGGGCTGCTGAGGACGTACCAGGCGCTCACGACGAGCTGACGTTGACCGATGGGGCGGCCGCGGGTCACGGCCGCCGTTGATCAGTTGTGGCTGTGCAGGATGTCGTTCAGGCCGCCCCAGACCGCGTTGTTCGGGCGGGCCTCGACCGTGCCGGTGACCGAGTTGCGGCGGAAGAGGATGTTCGAGGCGCCGCTCAGCTCGCGGGCCTTGACGATCTGGCCGTCGGGCATGGTGATGCGGGTGCCCGCGGTGATGTACAGGCCGGCCTCGACCACGCACTCGTCGCCCAGCGCGATGCCGACGCCCGCCTCGGCGCCGACCAGGCAGCGCTCACCGATGGAGATGATCACGTTGCCGCCGCCCGAGAGGGTGCCCATGGTGGAGGCGCCGCCGCCGATGTCCGAGCCGTCGCCGACCACGACGCCCGCGGAGATCCGGCCCTCGACCATGGAGGTGCCGAGGGTGCCGGCGTTGAAGTTGACGAAGCCCTCGTGCATGACCGTGGTGCCCGCCGCGAGGTGTGCGCCGAGGCGGACCCGGTCGGCGTCGGCGATGCGCACGCCCTTCGGGGCGACGTAGTCCGTCATGCGCGGGAACTTGTCGATCGAGGTCACCTGGAGGTGCAGGCCCTCGGCGCGGGCGTTCAGGCGCACCTTCTCGATGTCGTCCACGGCGACCGGGCCGAGCGAGGTCCAGGCGACGTTGGCGAGGTGGCCGAAGATGCCGTCGAGGTTCTGGCCGTGCGGCTTGACCAGGCGGTGCGAGAGCAGGTGCAGGCGCAGGTAGACGTCGTGGGCGTCGATCGGCTTCTCGTCCAGCGAGGCGATGACCGTGCGGACCGCGACCACCTCGACGCCCCGGCGGGCGTCCGGGCCGGTCGCCGCGGTCGCGCCGCCGCCCAGCAGCTGGGCCGCCTGCTCGGCGGTCAGCCGCTCGGTGCCGGCCGGACCCGGCTCCTCGACCAGCTCGGGGGCCGGGAACCAGGTGTCGAGAACGGTGCCGTCGGAGGCGATCGTGGCGAGGCCGGCGGCGACGGCGCCGGTGGTACGGGTTGCAGACTCGGTCATGGGAGAAAACCTAACGTGGGCGGGGTGGTGAGGGCGAACCGCGTCTCACGTGCCGGGCGCGGGTTTCAGGGGATCAGCCGGGCCAGCGCGGAGCGCGCGTACTCCTCGTCGTAGGAACCGCCCGTCAGCAGCACCTGGAGGCAGATGCCGTCCATCAGCGCGAGCAGGGCCCGGGCCGTGACCGGGTCGGTCCGGCGGGCCAGCAGGGCCGCCCCCCGCTCGGTCCACTCGGCGGCGACGGGACGCAGCGCGGGGCGGCGCAGCGCGGCCAGGTACAGCTCGTACTCCAGTTCCACGCCCGTGCGCCCGCCCGCCAGCCACTGCCCGAGCGCCCGGGCGAGGTCGGCGGCGAGGTCGCCGTCACCGCCCTCCGGCACCAGCTCGGCCAGCACCCGGCCGAACCCCTCGTTCGCCTGCCGCAGCGCGGCCACCAGCAGTTCTTCGAGGGTGGCGAAGTGGTACGTCGTGGAGCCGAGCGGTACGTCCGCCTCGGCGGCGACCGTGCGGTGGCTCAGCCCGGCGATGCCGTCCCGGCCGGCCACCCGGATCGCCGCGTCGATGATCCGTTGCCGGCGCCCGGGGTCGTGGCGGCGCGGCATCAGTGGGCCGCCCCGCCGAGGTTCAGCACGACCACTCCGCCGATGATCAGCACGATCCCGGCGACCTTGGCCGGGCTCAGCCCCTCGCCGAACAGCAGCAGACCGAGGACGGCGACGGTCGCGGTGCCCACGCCGGACCAGATCGCGTACGCCGTGCCGATCTGGACGGTCCTCAGCGTCCGCGCGAGCAGCGCGAACGAGACGACGTAGCCCACAGCGGTCACGAGCGAGGGCCAGAGCCGGCTGAATCCCTCGCTGTACTTCATCGCGGTCGTGGCGGCGACCTCGGCGGCGATGGCGCCGGAGAGCAGCAGGTACCCCATGTGTACGAGCGTACACAGCGCCTGTGTACGCTCGTACACAACGAGGTGGTTCCTCTTGCGTCGAAACCGCTCGCGGCCGGCCCCGCCTCCACTACTGTGCGGGCCCGTGCTCGAAGACACCCCCCGCATCCGAAGACTCTGGCCGGCCGCCGCACTGGCGCTGGCGGCAGCCGTGGCGACCGTGGCCGTGACCGCCCTCGACGACCGCCCCGGCGAGACGAGGGCCACCGCACCGCCGACGCCGCCCGACGACGGCCCCGGCCTGCTCTCCTTCGCCTCCCCGTCCGCCTCGGCGGCGCACACGCCGGCTCCCGCGCGGAACCGCACGGCCCCGTCGCCGCCCTCGTCCTTTGCCCCCGCGTCCCCCGCCCGCCCGGAGCGCACGCCCGCGAAGTCGCCGACGCCCACGGCCGGTTCCTCCCGCCCGGCGGAGCACGGCACGTCCGTCCGCTCCCTCAGCCACCCCGACCGCTACTGGCACGTGAGCGGCGGTCTGGTGAGGCTCGACCCCGTCACCTCGGCCGCGGACCGCCGCGCCGCCACCTTCACCCGGGTCAGGGGCCTTGCCGACGGCCGCTGTTGGTCCTTCACCACGGCCGACGGCGGCTACCTCCGCCACCGCGACTTCCTGCTCCGCGCCGAACGCGCCGACGGCTCCGCCCTGTTCCGGCAGGACGCCACGTTCTGCCCCCGCCCCTCCGCCGTCACCGGCGCGGTCGTACTGGAGTCGGTCAACTACCCCGGCCGCTTCCTGCGCCACCAGGACTTCCAGCTCCGGCTGGACCCGTACCAGGACACCGGCCTCTACCGGTCCGACTCGGCGTTCCTGCTGGTGGACGGGGTGGCCTGAGCACGCGAAAGGGGCCGTGGCCCATGGCCACGGCCCCTGTCACCGGCTGTGTGTCAGACGTTGAACCCGAGCGCCCGGAGCTGCTCACGGCCGTCGTCCGTGATCTTGTCGGGACCCCACGGCGGCATCCAGACCCAGTTGATGCGCAGTTCGTTGACGAGGCCGTCCGTGGCGGACTTGGCCTGGTCCTCGATGACGTCCGTCAGCGGGCAGGCCGCCGAGGTCAGGGTCATGTCGACCGTGGCGATGTTGGAGTCGTCGATGTGGATGCCGTAGATCAGGCCGAGGTTGACGACATCGATGCCCAGCTCGGGGTCGACCACGTCCATCAGGGCCTCGCGGAGTTCTTCCTCCGAGACCGGCTTCATCTCTGCGGTGTCGGTCATGCCGTCTTCCTTTCGGCGTCGGCGCCACCCAGCGCCTGGGCCGTCGCGTCCTTCCACGCCATCCAGCTCAGGAGGGCGCACTTCACCCGCGCGGGGTACTTGGAGACACCGGCGAACGCGACCGCGTCCTCCAGGACCTCCTCCATCGCGTCGTCGGGCTCGATCTTGCCCTTGGACTGCATCAGCTCCAGGAAGGTCTCCTGGATCTTCCGCGCCTCGGCCAGGTCCTTGCCGACGAGGAGCTCGTTGAGCACGGAGGCGCTCGCCTGGCTGATCGAGCAGCCCTGGCCCTCGTACGAGACGTCCTCGATCTTCGTGCCGGCGTACTTCACGCGCAGGGTGATCTCGTCGCCGCAGGTCGGGTTCACATGGTGCACCTCGGCGTCGCCATCCCTCAGACCACGCCCGTGCGGGTTCTTGTAGTGGTCCAGGATGACGTCCTGGTACATCGAATCCAGCTTCACGGTGTCGACTCGCCTCTCAGCCGAAGAAGTTCCGTACGTGCTCCAGGCCGTCGACCAGAGCGTCGATCTCGGCCGGCGAGGAGTACAGATAGAACGACGCTCGCGTGGTCGCAGGAATTCCGTAGCGGAGGCAGACCGGGCGGGCGCAGTGGTGGCCGACACGGACCGCGATGCCCTGCTCGTCCAGGACCTGGCCCACGTCGTGCGGGTGGATGTCCCCGAGCGTGAAGGAGATCGCCGCCCCGCGGTCCTCGGCCGTCGTCGGGCCGATGATCCTCAGGTCGGGAACCTCCGCCAGGCGCCGCACCGCGTACTCCGTCAGCGCGTGCTCATGGGCGAGGATCCTGTCCATGCCGATCGACTGGAGGTAGTCGATCGCCGCGCCGAGGCCGACCGCCTGGGCGATCGGGGGCGTGCCCGCCTCGAACTTGTGCGGGGCGGGGGCGTACGTCGAGGAGTGCATCGAGACCGTCTCGATCATCTCGCCGCCGCCGAGGAACGGAGGCAGGTCCTCCAGCAGCTCCTGGCGGCCCCAGAGGACGCCGATGCCGGTCGGGCCGCACATCTTGTGGCCGGTGAAGGCCACGAAGTCGGCCTGCAGGGCCTGCACGTCCAGCGGCATGTGCGGGGCGGCCTGGGAGGCGTCGATGCAGACGAGGGCGCCGACCTCCTGGGCGCGGCGGATTATCGTCTCGACCGGGTTGACCGTGCCGAGGATGTTGGAGACCAGCACGAAGGAGACGATCTTCGTCTTCTCGGTGATGATCTCGTCGATGTTCGACAGGTCGAGACGGCCGTCGTCCGTGAGGCCGAACCACTTCAGCTTCGCGCCCGTGCGCTGCGCGAGCAGCTGCCACGGCACGATGTTGGAGTGGTGCTCCATCTCCGTGATGACGATCTCGGTCTCGTGGTCCACCCGGTAGGGCTCGTCGGCCCAGCCCAGCATGTTCGCCACGAGGTTGAGCGACTCGGAGGCGTTCTTGGTGAAGATCACCTCGTCGCGGCTCGGCGCGTTGATGAACGCGGCGACCTTGTCGCGCGCGCCCTCGTACAGCGCCGTGGCCTCCTCGGCGAGCACATGCACACCGCGGTGGACGTTGGCGTTGTAGCGCTCGTAGTACTCGCTCAGGGCGTCCAGTACCTGGCGCGGCTTCTGCGAGGTCGCCGCGTTGTCCAGGTACACGAGCTTCTTGCCGTCGTGGACGACTCGGTCCAGGACGGGGAAGTCCTTGCGGATCGCCTCGGTGTCGAGGAGGCCCGGCAGCTGTGTCACGCGGATGCGCCACCCTTCACGTATGCCTCGTAGCCCTCGTTCTCCAGCTTGTCCGCGAGCTCGGGGCCACCGGACTCGACGATGCGGCCGCCGGCGAACACGTGGACGTGGTCGGGCTTGATGTAGCGCAGGATGCGCGTGTAGTGCGTGATCAGCAGGGTGCCGACCTCGCCGGACTCGCGGACGCGGTTGACGCCCTCGGAGACGATGCGCAGCGCGTCGACGTCCAGGCCGGAGTCGGTCTCGTCGAGGATCGCGACCTTCGGCTTGAGCAGCTCCAGCTGGAGGATCTCGTGGCGCTTCTTCTCACCGCCGGAGAAGCCCTCGTTGACGTTGCGCTCGGCGAAGGACGGGTCCATGTTGAGGCGCTCCATGGCCTCCTTGACCTCCTTCACCCAGGTGCGCAGCTTGGGGGCCTCGCCGCGGATGGCGGTGGCGGAGGTGCGCAGGAAGTTGGAGACCGAGACGCCGGGGACCTCGACCGGGTACTGCATCGCCAGGAACAGGCCCGCGCGGGCGCGCTCGTCGACGGACATCTCCAGGACGTCCTCGCCGTCCAGGGTGACCGTGCCGCCGGTGATCGTGTACTTCGGGTGACCCGCGAGGGAGTAGGCGAGGGTCGACTTGCCGGAGCCGTTGGGGCCCATGATGGCGTGCGTCTCGCCCTGCTTCACGGTGAGGTCGACGCCCTTGAGGATCTCCTTCGTGGCGTTGTCGGCCTCGACGGTGACGTGCAGGTCTCGGATTTCAAGCGTTGCCATGGGTGCCTCAGGACTCCTGGGTGAGGGAGACGAGAACGTCGTCCCCTTCGATCTTTACGGGGTATACGGGGACGGGGCGCGTCGCGGGGAGGCCGGACGGCTTGCCGGTGCGCAGGTCGAAGGCGGAGCCGTGCAGCCAGCACTCGATCTGACAGTCCTCCACCTCGCCCTCGGAGAGGGAGACGTTCGCGTGGGAGCAGATGTCGTGGATCGCGAAGACCTCGCCCTCGGTCTTCACGACCGAGACGGGCGTGCCGTCGAGTTCCACCCGCTTCGGGGTGCCGTCCTCCAGCTCGCTGAGCCCACAGACGCGTACGAACGACGTCATGCGACCGAAGCCTCCAGCTCTTCCTCGATCTTGGCGAGCAGGCGCTCCTCGATGTCGGCGACACCGATCTGCTGGACCAGCTCGGCGAAGAAGCCGCGGACCACCAGGCGGCGGGCCTCGTGCTCCGGGATGCCGCGGGCCATCAGGTAGAAGAGCTGCTCGTCGTCGAAGCGGCCGGTGGCGGAGGCGTGTCCCGCGCCGACGATCTCGCCGGTCTCGATCTCCAGGTTCGGCACCGAGTCGACGCGCGAGCCGTCGGTGAGGACCAGGTTGCGGTTCATCTCGTAGGTGTCCGTGCCCTCGGCCTTGGCCTCGATGAGCACGTCACCGATCCAGACCGCGTGCGCGTCGTCACCCTGGAGGGCGCCCTTGTAGACGACGTTCGACTTGCAGTGCGGGGTGTTGTGGGTGACCAGCAGGCGGTGCTCCTGGTGCTGCCCGGCGTCGGTGAAGTACAGGCCGAACAGCTCGGCCTCGCCGCCGGGGCCGGCGTACTCCACGCGCGGGTGCAGGCGGACCACGTCACCGCCGAAGGTCACGACCACGGACTTGAAGGACGCGTCCCGGCCGACCAGCGCGTTGTGCTGGGCGACGTGGACGGCCTTGTCGTCCCAGTCCTGGACGGAGACGACGGTCAGCTTGGCACCGTCCCCGAGGAGGTAGTCGACGTTCGCGGCGAGCACCGCGTCACCGGTGTGGTCGATGACCACGACGGCCTCGGCGAAGGCGCCCAGCTCGATCACCTGGTGGCCGAAGGCGGTGCCGCCTTGGCCGTGCACGGCGATGCGGATCGGCTCGGTGAGGACGGTCTCCTTGGGGACGGTCACGACCGAGGCCTTCTCGAAGGCGGAGTACGCCTGGGCGGCGACGCGGTCCACCGGGGTGCCCGCCTTGCCGAGGCGCGCGTCGTCGCGGCCCACGGTCTCGACGGTGACGCCCTCGGGGGCCTGGACGTCGACCTTCACGCCGTCGCCGTTCGCGACGGCGGTGCCGTCGTGCAGGCCGCGCAGGCGCTCCAGCGGGGTGAACCGCCACTCCTCCTCACGGCCGTGCGGGACCGGGAAGTCCGCGACGTCGAAGGACGGGGGCGCGCTCATGCGCGAGACGACGGTCGACTCCGCGGCGACCGCGATCGAGCCGGCGGTCGTCGAACCGACCGGGATGTTAGGGGCCTCAGCCATGGCTGTCGTAATGCTCGCTTTCTTACGGGTGGGCTTGACGGGGAGTGCGGACCGGTGGTCAGCCGACCGCGCCCTCCATCTGCAGCTCGATCAGCCGGTTGAGCTCCAGCGCGTACTCCATGGGCAGCTCCTTGGCGATCGGCTCGACGAAGCCGCGCACGATCATCGCCATGGCCTCGTCCTCGGAGAGGCCGCGGCTCATCAGGTAGAAGAGCTGGTCCTCGGAGACCTTGGAGACGGTGGCCTCGTGACCCATGGACACGTCGTCCTCGCGGACGTCGACGTAGGGGTACGTGTCCGACCGGGAGATGGTGTCGACCAGCAGCGCGTCGCACAGCACGTTCGACTTCGACCCGGCGGCGCCCTCGCCGATCTCGATGAGACCGCGGTAGGACGTACGGCCGCCACCGCGCGCCACCGACTTGGAGACGATGTTGGACGAGGTGTTCGGCGCCATGTGGACCATCTTGGCGCCCGCGTCCTGGTGCTGGCCCTCGCCCGCGAAGGCGATGGACAGGGTCTCGCCCTTGGCGTGCTCGCCCATCAGGTAGACGGCCGGGTACTTCATCGTCACCTTGGAGCCGATGTTGCCGTCGATCCACTCCATGGTCGCGCCCTCGTAGGCCACGGCGCGCTTGGTGACCAGGTTGTAGACGTTGTTCGACCAGTTCTGGATGGTCGTGTAGCGGCAGCGGGCGTTCTTCTTGACGATGATCTCGACCACCGCGGAGTGCAGCGAGTCCGACTTGTAGATCGGCGCGGTGCAGCCCTCGACGTAGTGGACGTAGGCACCCTCGTCGACGATGATCAGGGTCCGCTCGAACTGGCCCATGTTCTCCGTGTTGATGCGGAAGTAGGCCTGGAGCGGGATCTCGACGTGCACGCCCTTCGGCACGTAGATGAAGGAGCCGCCGGACCACACGGCGGTGTTCAGCGCGGCGAACTTGTTGTCGCCGGCCGGGATGACCGTGCCGAAGTACTCCTTGAAGAGCTCCGGGTGCTCCTTCAGGGCGGTGTCGGTGTCGAGGAAGATGACGCCCTGCTCCTCCAGGTCCTCGCGGATCTGGTGGTAGACGACCTCGGACTCGTACTGGGCGGCGACACCGGCGACGAGGCGCTGCTTCTCGGCCTCCGGGATGCCCAGCTTGTCGTAGGTGTTCTTGATGTCCTCGGGCAGGTCCTCCCAGGACTCCGCCTGCTTCTCCGTGGAGCGCACGAAGTACTTGATGTTGTCGAAGTCGATGCCCGAGAGGTCGGAGCCCCAGTTCGGCATCGGCTTCTTCTCGAAGAGCTTCAGGCCCTTCAGGCGCAGCTTGGTCATCCACTCCGGCTCGGACTTCTTGCCCGAGATGTCGCGGACGACGTCCTCGTTGAGGCCACGCCTGGCGGAGGCACCGGCCACGTCGGAGTCGGCCCAGCCGTATTCGTACTTGCCCAGGCCCTCCAGCTCAGGGTGGGCAGTCTCCGTGGGGAGAGTCATGCGGGGTTCCTCCCGGCCGTGCTTGCAGGTGCGTCAGTGGAAATCTTGGGGATGAACGTCGTGCAGACGCCGTCGCCGTGCGCGATGGTCGCCAGTCGTTGGACGTGGGTGCCCAGCAGCTCGGCGAAGATCTCCGTCTCCGCCTCGCACAGCTGCGGGAACTGTTCCGCGACGTGGGCGACCGGGCAGTGGTGCTGGCAGAGCTGCTCGCCGACCGGTGCGCTGCGCGCCGTAGCAGCGTACCCGTCGGCGCTCAGGGCCTTGGCCAGCGCTTCGGCGCGTTTGTCCGGTGCCACGGCCTCGATCGCCTCGCGGTACGCGCCCGCCTGGGCGGCGATCCGGGCGCGGGCGAAGGCGGCGACCGCCTCGGGGCCGCCCCCCTGCTCCGCGATCCAGCGCAGCGCGTCCGCGGCGAGCTTGTCGTACGACTGGTCGAAGGCGTCCCGGCCGCAGTCGGTGAGCGCGAAGACCTTCGCGGGCCGGCCGCGCGTGCGCGTGCCGTACACCCGCTGCTCGCGGGCCTCCACGACGTCGTCGGCGACCAGCGCGTCCAGGTGACGCCGGACGGCCGCCTGGGTCAGTCCCAGCCGGCCGGCGAGTTCGGCGACGGTCGACGGCCCGTGGTCCAGGATGGAGCGCGCGACCCGGTTGCGCGTGGAGCGCTCACCGGTCGCTAGCTCCTCCTGAGGGGCCCCCGTGGGGGTCTCCCGAGCCTCGCCGACGTTTTTCACAACGCCATTGTTGCGTAATTCCGCGGAGCCTGACAAGCGCCGTCCGGATCACCAGCGGTGCCCTGCGTCACTTAGGTGAACCTAATCCGACCTGCGGAAACGATCATCCGGTCGACCGTCCGGGCCGTCGCCCTGGGTAATGCGGTGGCGTCCCGCGCGCCCGTCCGGGAGACTCCGGGACCATGCCCACACCCCCTCCGACCGGCCCTCTTGTCACCCGGGACGACATCGCCGCCCAGCTGGCACTGCTCGGTGTCGAGGCCGGTGAGACCCTCCTCGTGCACTCCTCGCTCAGCTCCCTCGGCTGGGTCAACGGAGGCGCGGTCGCGGTCGTCCGGGGAATCCTGGACGCCCTCGGTCCGGCGGGCACGCTCGTCGTCCCCACCCAGACCGGCGCCCACTCCGATCCGGCCGTCTGGGTGAATCCGCCGGTGCCCGAGGAGTGGTGGGACCGCATCCGCGCCACCATGCCGCCGTACGATCCGCTGATCACCCCCTCCCTCGGGGTCGGGGTCGTGCCGGAGACCGTGCGCACCTGGCCGGGCGCCCGGCGCAGCGCCCATCCGCAGACCTCCTTCGCCGCCGTCGGCCCGCGCTCGCGGGAGATCACCGACGGCCACGCACCCGACTGCCGGCTCGGCGAGCGCAGCCCGCTGGCCCGGCTGGAGCGGCTGGGCGCCCGGGTGCTGCTGCTCGGCGCGGGCTACGACTCCTGCACCGCGTTCCACCTCGCCGAGTACCGGATACCCGCGCCCCGCGTGCGGGTCGGCCGGCCCGCTCCCGGCGGCTGGGAGACGGTGACCGAGGTGTCGATCAGCTCCGACCGGTTCGACGAGCTGGGGCACGACTTCGAGCGGGACCGGCCCGTCGTGCGGGGCACGGTGGGCGCGGCGGACGTCCGGCTGTTCCCGGTCGCGGACGCCGTGGCCTACGCCGAGCGCTGGCTGCCCCTGCACCGGCCCCGTGAGGAGGACTTCCACCACCCCCGCGCCTGAGGGCCGGACGGCGTACCTAGACTCTGGACCCATGCGAAGTGAGCCGGTGGTCCAGGTCCAGGCCTTGGTGAAGCGGTACGGCACGAAGACCGCGGTGGACGGCCTCGACCTGGTCGCCCAGCCGGGCGTGACCGCCGTACTCGGGCCCAACGGGGCCGGGAAGACGACCACGGTCGAGACCTGCGAGGGGTACCGGAAGCCGGATTCCGGCACGGTGCGCGTCCTGGGTCTCGACCCGGTACGGCAGTCCGCCGAGCTGCGCCCCCGCATCGGCGTGATGCTCCAGTCCGGAGGCGTGTACTCCGGTGCCCGGGCGGAGGAGATGCTGCGCCACATGGCGAAGCTGCACGCCCATCCGCTGGACGTCGACGCCCTCGTCGAACGCCTCGGGCTCGGCTCCTGCGGCCGGACCGGCTACCGCCGGCTCTCCGGCGGCCAGCAGCAGCGGCTGGCGCTCGCCATGGCCGTCGTGGGCCGCCCGCAGCTGGTGTTCCTGGACGAGCCGACCGCCGGGCTCGACCCGCAGGCCCGCCGGGCCACCTGGGACCTGGTGAGGGACCTGCGCGCCGACGGCGTCTCGGTGATCCTCACCACGCACCACATGGACGAGGCCGAGCAGCTCGCCGACGACGTCGCGATCATCGACGGCGGCCGGGTCATCGCCCAGGGCTCCCCGGAGGAGCTGTGCAGGGGCGGCGCCGAGAACACCCTGCGCTTCACCGGCCGGCCCGGCCTCGACGTCGGCTCCCTGCTCAAGGCGCTGCCGGCCGACTGCACGGCCGCCGAGCTGACCCCGGGCTCCTACCGGGTCGTCGGCAAGGTCGATCCCCAGCTGCTGGCCACGGTGACGTCCTGGTGCGCCCAGCACGGGGTGATGCCCGAGCGGATCTCGGTGGAACGGCACACGCTGGAGGACGTCTTCCTGGAGCTGACCGGCAAGGAGCTGCGCTCGTGATCACGGCGGGTACGTACACCCCGAAGCCCGGAGCCGCCCCGCTCCCCCGCATGATCGCGGCGCAGGCGGCGCTGGAGACGAAGATGCTGCTGCGCAACGGCGAGCAGCTGCTGCTGACGGTCGTCATCCCGACCCTGCTGCTGGTGCTCTTCAGCTCGGTCGACATCGTGGACACCGGCAAGGGCGACGCCGTCGACTTCCTCGCCCCCGGCGTCCTGGCCCTGGCCGTGATGTCGACGGCGTTCACCGGCCAGGCCATCGCCACCGGCTTCGAGCGCCGCTACGGCGTCCTGAAGCGGCTCGCCTCCTCGCCGCTGCCCCGCTGGGCCCTGATGGCCGCCAAGACGGCGTCCGTGCTGGTCACGGAGGTCCTCCAGGTGATCCTGCTGACCGTCATCGCCTTCGCGCTGGGCTGGTCCCCGCACGGCGACCCGGCCGCCGTCCTGCTGCTGCTCGTCGTCGGCACCGCCGCCTTCTCCGGGCTCGGCCTGCTGATGGCGGGCACGCTGAAGGCAGAGGCGACGCTGGCCGCCGCCAACCTGGTCTTCCTGCTGCTGCTCGTCGGCGGCGGGGTCATCGTGCCGCTGGAGAAGTTCGGCTCGACGGGTGAACGGGTCCTCGGACTGCTGCCGATCTCCGCCCTCTCGGACGGCCTGCGGGACGTGCTCCAGCACGGCGCCGGCATGCCCTGGGGCGACCTGGGGATTCTCGCCGTCTGGGCGGTCGCCGGCCTCGCCGCGGCCGGGAGGTTCTTCCGCTGGGAGTGACCGATCCCGCACGCGCCGGGGCGGACCCTCGTGAACGCGTGCACAAGCGGCGGCCTACCATGGTGCGCGTGCCAAAGCTGAACCGCGCCGACGCCGAAGCCGCCCTGCGCAACCCGCTCGCCTTCATCGCCGACCGCTGGACCCCGGACCCCCGGACCGTCCGGCGGGCGGCGCTCGCCGCGCTCGTGATGTCGGTGGTCATCGTCGTGACCGGCGGCGCCGTCCGCCTGACCGGCTCGGGCCTCGGCTGCCCGACCTGGCCCACCTGCACCGACGACTCGCTGACCACCACCCGGGCCATGGGCTTCCACGGGGTCGTCGAGTTCGGCAACCGCATGCTGACGTACGTGCTGTGCGCGGCCGTCGGCTGGGCGATCGTCGCCGCCCGGGCCCACAAGCCGTGGCGGCGCGACCTGACCCGGCTGGGCTGGGCCCAGTTCTGGGTGGTCATGGGCAACGCCGTCCTCGGCGGCATCGTCGTCCTGGTCGGCCTCAACCCGTACACCGTCGCCGCGCACTTCCTGCTCTCCACCGCCCTGATCGCCATCGCCACGGTGATGTGGCAGCGCGCGCGGGAGGGCGACGCGGCGCCGCGTCCGCTGGTCGGCAAGGCGGTGCAGCAGCTGGTGTGGTTCCTGGTGCTCGCGTCCGTGCTGCTCATCGCGGTCGGCACGGTGGTGACCGGGGCCGGGCCGCACGCCGGCGACTCCAGCGAGGTCGACCGCATCCCGATCGACTGGGAGACGGTCGCCAAGCTGCACGCGGTGCTCGCGTGGATCGTGGTGACGCTGACGTTCGCCCTGTGGTTCGTCCTGAAGGCGGTCGACGCGCCGCAGGGTCCCCTGGCCCGGACCCGCGAGCTGTTCGTCGTGCTGCTGGCCCAGGGCGTGATCGGTTACGTGCAGTACTTCACGCACCTGCCCGAGGTCCTGGTCGCCCTGCACATGCTCGGCTCGTGCCTGATCTGGATCGCCGCCCTGCGGGTCCTGCTGTCGCTGCGCGAGCGTTCGGAAGCCGCCGCGGACCTGCCGGGCCCGGCGGCCGAGGTGCCGGTCGGCACCCGCGCGTGAGTCACCCGTACGTGGCGACGAGGGCGTCGATCGCCGGCCCCAGGTAGGCGCGGGTCAGCCCGGCCCGCCGGGCGAGCCAGTCGGTGGAGGCCGGGGCGGGGGTGCCGTAGCGGCGCCGGGTGATGTCCTCCACGACCTCCGCCGGAGCACCCAGCGCCCCCAGCTCGCCGAGGGCCTCCCGCTTGGAGATCAGCCGGCCCTCGCGCAGGGTCACGGTGGCCCGGGCGAAGGTCAGCAGGCCCAGGTCGACCCAGACGTCCTGCCGCCAGAGGCGGGCCTTGTCCACCGCGGGCCGCCAGAAGTCCCGCTGGTCGCGCACGACGAAGTCGGTCAGCTGCCGCTCCGGCACCGGCGGCAGCAGCCCCGCCGGGGCCTCGCCGTGCAGCACGCGTCCGAAGGCGTGCAGCTCGCGCCGGGTGACGGGGGTGACCGGCCGGCGCGTCACCCGTTCGTGGGCCCACGTGAGGTGGGGCCGGTCCGGGTCGTGCAGGGTGGCCGGCGTGAGGTAGCTGCAGTGGAGCTTCGCCGCGAGGGGTTCCCTGCGCTGCCCGCGGTGCAGCGCGACAAGCCGTCGTACCGTTCCCAGGGTCAGCGGGTCCGGCAGGACGGCGATCAGGTCGAGGTCGCTGCGGCCCTCCTGGTAGTCACCGCCGGCCAGTGAGCCGTGCGCCCAGACGGCGCGGGGGCGCAGGGGTCGCAGGGCGTGCAGGAACCCTTCGAGCACAACCGCGGTCGTCATCCGCTCAGTCTGGACGACTCACCCGAGCCCGTACACCCGGCGCGCGTTGTCCGCCGCGATCATCCTCGCCACCCGCTGGGCGTCCTCCAGGGACCAGGCGCCGTCGGCGACCCAGTGGCCCAGCACGCGGCCCAGCGCCTCCCGGAAGAGACGGGCGCCGACGACATGCAGTTCCGGCAGGCCCCGTGCGCCGGTGGAGAAGAGGATCTTGCCGAAGGGGGCCAGTTCCAGGATCTCGGCGAGGACCGTGGCCGCCCGGGCGCCGGTGCGGACCAGCGCGGCGCCGGAGTCGGCGTAGACGTGCGGGAAGACACCGGCCAGGTGGGCGGCGTGGCGGTGGTACGGATAGCCGTGCAGCAGGATCAGGTCGGTGCCGAGGCCGGCCGTGGCCCGGACGAAGTCGGTGAGCAGCACCGGGTCCGTGCGGTCGATGCGGGAGCCGGGCTCGCCGAGGCCCGCGTGCAGTTGCAGGGGCAGGCCCGAGGCGACGGCGATCCACAGCAGGTGCCGGAGCAGGACGGGGTCGCTGAGCGCGCCGCCGACGCACCGTCCGGCCAGCCAGCGGCCCGCCGCGCCGCGCACCTCCCCCGGCTCCGGCGGCTCGGGCGCGAGGGCCAGGCCGTGTCTGAGGCCCGCGACGGAGGTGAAGGCGACGGCGGTGGCCGCGGCTCCGTGCACCGACTCGGCGAGGTTGGCGAGGAAGGAGTCGACGGTGCCGGAGGTGTCGGCGACCTGCTCCGCGAGCGGTTCGAGCCGGATGACCTCGCGGGCCTGGGCCGCCGCCGCCGAGGCCAGTTCGGCCGGGCCGGTGAGGTCGCCGGGCAGCCCCGTGTCGACCAGGTAGGTCGTGATGCCGCTGCCGCGCAGCAGCCTGCGGCCCGACTCCAGGACGCCCAGTTCGCGGCGCCGGGCCAGGTAGCGGGCCGGCGGGCAGTGCGGTTCGAGGCCGAGCAGGGGCGGGCACCAGCGCCGTACCGCGAAGCCGGTCTGGGTGTCGAAGAGGGTGGTGCCCGGGGCCGGGGGTCCCTCGGTGCGGGCCAGCTGGGCCTCGAAGGTGCCGAGGCCCAGTTCCGTCCGCAGCACGCCGTGGCAGTACTGGTCCACGAGGGACGGCGTCTCGATCATTCCGGCTCCCCGTGGGACGTGGGCGCGCTGCCTTACACGTCCTAACGGGTGATCCGGGGTTCAGGTGGCGGCAGCCGACCCGAAGGAACGCGGCGCCGCATCCGTGTGCGGCTCCCCACGGGCGCCGCCCGCGCTAGCCGCCGATCTGGATGCCGGCCATCCGCTTCCACTCGTACGGCCCCGTCGCCACCTTCGCGGCGAACTCGCCGTCGAAGGACTCGTGGACCGTGATGCCCGCCTTCTCGACGGCCTTCTCGGCGATCTCGTACGTGGGAGCCACCAGGTCGCCCCAGCCGCCGTCCTCGCCGACGAGGACGATCCGGGCGCCGCGTTCGCCGATGTGGGCCACCTGGCCCTCGGCGCCGCCGTGGGCCTTGGAGAAGGCGCTGATCTCCCGGGCGAGCCTCGCCACCTTGCGCTCGGCCCGTGCGTCAACCTGCTGCGTGTCTGCCATGCCCAGGATGCTACCGACGGGTAGATCGGCTGGCGAGATCAGGGCGCTGTGACGTGCGCCCGGGCGCGCTCAGCGCAGGAACGGGTCCACCGCGATCGCGACGAACAGCAGCGACACATAGGTGATCGACCAGTGGAAAAGCCGCATCTCCTTGAGCTTCACGCCCGTGACCTCGGCCTTGGCCCGGTGCTGCAGCGCGTGCGCCTCCCACAGCCACCATCCGCCCGCGGCCAGCGCGACGGCCGTGTAGAACCAGCCGGTGTAGCCGAGGGGGGTGAGGAGCAGGGAGACGGCGACCATGACCCAGCTGTAGAGGACGATCTGCCGGGCCACGACCTTGTTGGAGGCGATGACCGGCAGCATCGGCACGCCCACGCGGGCGTAGTCGTCCTTCACCTTCATGGACAGCGGCCAGTAGTGCGGCGGGGTCCAGAAGAAGATCACCAGGAACAGGATGACCGGCGCCAGGGAGAGCGAGTCCGTCACGGCCGACCAGCCGATCAGCACGGGCATGCAGCCCGCGATGCCGCCCCACACGATGTTCTGCGACGTACGCCGTTTGAGGAGCATCGTGTAGACGACGACGTAGAAGAGGAGCGCCCCGAGCGAGAGCCAGGCGCTCAGCCAGTTGACGGTGAGGCCGAACAGCAGTGTCGACACGACCGCGAGGGTGATGCCGAAGACCAGGCACTCGGCCGGACTGACCATGCCCGTCACCAGGGGCCGCTGCGAGGTGCGGTCCATCAGGGCGTCGATGTCCCGGTCGATGTACATGTTCAGCGCGTTGGCGCCGCCCGCCGACAGATAGCCGCCGACGCAGGTGAGCAGCACCAGCTTGAGGTCGGGCACACCCTGCTGCGCCAGGAACATCACCGGAACGGTGGTGATGAGCAGCAGCTCGATGATCCGCGGCTTGGTCAGCGCCACGAACGCCTTGACACGGGCCCCGAACGGCCGATGAGCCGGGCCCTGGCTCGCACCATCGAGCAAAGCCGCTGGACGGGATTCGACGGCCGTCACGCACACCCCTGACAGAGACATCCCAGCAAGCCCCCCGTATGAAGTCCCGGTAAAGGCTCGCGCGTACCACGCCACTTTAGACGTTGCCCATACCCCGCCCTTCGCGGGGGTGGGGTCGTGTTGACGCACGCCCCATAAGAGGGGTCCCCGCACTCGATTGAGCGCTCAGATGACCGGCTCCGTATTCATGTGCCAAATGCCGTTCCCGGCCAGTCGGGAGGCGGATCGCGCGGACTCCCGGCAGTCTGGAAACACTCGAAAAAACGCACGTCCTTACGGGGGTAGGCTCGACAGCGGCCGGCGGGCGGCAAGCCCGTCGGCGGCCGGGTGGGCGCATGCCCCGACGACCGGCGACCGACATGTGGAGAGGAGCCCTGACCCAGGGTGAGCACCAAGCCGACCACCACAGACCTTGAGTGGACCGAGCTGGACCAGCGGGCCGTGGACACCGCCCGTGTCCTGGCCGCAGACGCCGTACAGAAGGTCGGCAACGGCCATCCCGGTACGGCGATGAGCCTGGCCCCGGCCGCCTACACCCTCTTCCAGAAGGTGATGCGGCACGACCCGGCGGATCCGGAGTGGGTCGGCCGCGACCGCTTCGTGCTGTCCGCCGGGCACTCGTCCCTGACCCTCTACACCCAGCTCTACCTGGCCGGCTTCGGCCTGGAGCTGGACGATCTGAAGTCGTTCCGGACCTGGGGCTCCAAGACCCCCGGCCACCCGGAGTACGGGCACACCAAGGGCGTCGAGACCACCACGGGCCCGCTGGGCCAGGGTGTCGCCAACGCGGTGGGCATGGCGATGGCCGCCCGCTACGAGCGCGGTCTGTTCGACCCCCAGGCCCCGGCCGGCGAGTCCCCCTTCGACCACTTCGTCTTCTGCATCGCCGGTGACGGCTGCCTCCAGGAGGGCATCTCCGCCGAGGCGTCCTCGCTGGCCGGCCACCAGAAGCTCGGCAACCTGATCCTGCTGTGGGACGACAACCACATCTCGATCGAGGGCGACACCGAGACGGCCGTCTCCGAGGACACTGTCAAGCGGTACGAGGCCTACGGCTGGCACGTGCAGCGCGTGGAGGCCAAGGAGAGCGGCGACCTGGACCCGCAGGCGATCTTCGCCGCGATCCAGGAGGCGAAGAAGGTCACCGACCGGCCGTCGTTCATCGCGATGCGCTCCATCATCGCCTGGCCGGCCCCGAACGCCCAGAACACCGAGGCCGCGCACGGCTCGGCGCTGGGCGAGGACGAGGTCGCGGCCACCAAGCGCGTCCTCGGCTTCGACCCGGAGAAGTCGTTCGAGGTCGCCGACGAGGTCATCGCCCACACCCGCAAGGCGCTGGAGCGCGGTGCCCAGGCGAAGTCCGAGTGGGAGAAGTCCCTCCAGGAGTGGCGGGAGGCCAACCCGGAGCGGGCCGCCGAGTTCGACCGGATCAGCAAGGGCGAGCTGCCCACCGGCTGGGAGGAGAAGCTCCCGGTCTTCGAGCCCGGCAAGGCCGTCGCGACGCGTGCCGCGTCCGGCAAGGTGCTGCAGGCGCTCGGCGCGGTGATCCCCGAGCTGTGGGGCGGCTCCGCCGACCTCGCCGGGTCGAACAACACCACCATCGACAAGGACAGCTCGTTCCTGCCCGAGGGCAACCCGCTGCCCGAGGCCAGCCCGTACGGCCGCACGATCCACTTCGGCATCCGCGAGCACTCCATGGGCGCGGAGCTGAACGGCATCACGCTGCACGGCAACACCCGCGTCTACGGCGGCACCTTCCTCGTCTTCTCCGACTACATGCGCAACGCGGTGCGCCTGTCGGCCCTGATGCACCTGCCGGTGACGTTCGTGTGGACGCACGACTCCATCGGCCTCGGCGAGGACGGCCCGACCCACCAGCCGGTCGAGCACCTGGCCTCGCTGCGCGCGATCCCGGGTCTGAACATCGTGCGTCCGGCGGACGCCAACGAGACGGCCATCGCCTGGCGCGAGATCCTGCGGCGCTGGACCAAGGAGTTCGGCAAGGGCCAGCCGCACGGCCTGGCGCTCACCCGCCAGGGCGTGCCGGTGTACGAGCCGGACGAGGACGCGGCCAAGGGCGGCTACGTGCTGTTCGAGGCCGACGGCGGCGAGCCGCAGGTGATCCTGATCGCCACCGGTTCCGAGGTGCACGTGGCCGTGGAGGCCCGTGAGCGGCTCCAGGCCGAGGGCGTGCCCACGCGTGTCGTCTCGATGCCGTGCGTCGAGTGGTTCGAGCAGCAGGACCAGGGGTACCGGGACTCCGTGCTGCCGCCGTCCGTCAAGGCCCGGGTGTCCGTCGAGGCGGGCATCGGTCTGACCTGGCACAAGTACGTGGGGGATGCCGGCCGCATCGTCTCGCTGGAGCACTTCGGTGCTTCCGCCGACGGCAAGCTGCTCTTCAAGGAGTTCGGCTTCACCGCGGAGAACGTGGCCGCGAAGGCGCGGGAATCCCTCGCCGACGCTCAGCGCTGACGCTCATATACGACACGTAGGAGATGTAATTCCATGACAGACGCACTCAAGCGCCTCTCCGACGAAGGCGTCGCGATCTGGCTGGACGACCTGTCGCGCAAGCGGATCACCTCCGGCAACCTCGCCGAGCTGATCGACCAGCAGCACGTCGTGGGCGTCACCACCAACCCGACGATCTTCCAGAAGGCGATCTCCCAGGGCGACGGCTACGACCAGCAGCTGTCGGACCTCGCCGCCCGCAAGGTCACCGTCGAAGAGGCCATCCGCATGATCACGACGGCGGACGTCCGCGACGCCGCCGACATCCTGCGGCCGGTCTTCGACGCGACGAACGGCCAGGACGGCCGGGTCTCCATCGAGGTCGACCCGCGCCTCGCGCACAACACCAAGGCGACCGTCGCCGAGGCCAAGCAGCTGGCCTGGCTCGTGGACCGCCCCAACACCCTGATCAAGATCCCGGCCACCGAGGCGGGTCTGCCGGCGATCGCCGAGACGATCGGCCTCGGCATCAGCGTCAACGTCACGCTGATCTTCTCGCTGGAGCGCTACCGCAAGGTCATGGACGCCTACCTGACCGGCCTGGAGAAGGCGAAGGAGCGGGGTCTCGACCTGTCGCAGATCCACTCGGTGGCGTCCTTCTTCGTGTCCCGCGTGGACACCGAGATCGACAAGCGGCTGGACGCCATCGGCACCGACGAGGCCAAGGCGCTGCGCGGCAAGGCCGCCGTCGCCAACGCGCGCCTCGCCTACCAGGCCTACGAGGAGGTCTTCTCCTCCGACCGGTGGAGCGCGCTGGAGAACGCGGGCGCCAACAAGCAGCGTCCGCTGTGGGCGTCGACCGGTGTGAAGGACCCCGCGTACCCGGCCACCCTCTACGTCGACGGGCTCGTCGCCCCGAACACGGTGAACACCATGCCGGAGGCCACGCTGGAGGCCACCGAGGCCCAGGCCGAGATCACCGGCGACACCATCACCGGCACCTACGAGCAGGCGCGCGCCGACCTCGACGCGCTGGAGAAGCTCGGCATCTCGTACGACGACGTCGTGCGGGTGCTGGAGGACGAGGGCGTCGAGAAGTTCGAGGCGTCCTGGACCGACCTGCTGAAGTCCACCCAGGCGGAGCTCGAGCGCCTCGCCCCCTCGGAGGGCTGACTTGTCACCCGTTTCCGGTTCCGGAGCGAACCCGCTTCGTGACCCGGCCGACCGACGGCTCCCGCGCATCGCGGGACCGTCGGGCCTGGTCATCTTCGGCGTCACCGGCGACCTGTCGCGCAAGAAGCTGATGCCCGCGGTGTACGACCTCGCCAACCGGGGTCTGCTGCCGCCGGGCTTCTCGCTGGTGGGCTTCGCCCGCCGCGACTGGGAGCACGAGGACTTCGCCGAGGTCGTCCACGACGCGGTCAAGGAGCACTCGCGTACTCCGTTCCGCGAGGAGGTCTGGCAGCAGCTCATCCAGGGGATGCGCTTCGTCCAGGGCACCTTCGACGACGACGAGGCATTCGAGCGGCTGCGCGCCACCATCGAGGAGCTGGACAAGGCACAGGGCACGGGCGGCAACTTCGCCTTCTACCTGTCCGTGCCGCCGCGCTCCTTCCCGGTGGTCATCCAGCAGCTGAAGAAGCACGGTCTGGCCGACCAGACCGGCGGTTCCTGGCGGCGAGCGGTCATCGAGAAGCCGTTCGGGCACGACCTGGCGTCGGCCGAGGAGCTGAACAAGGTCGTGCACGAGGTGTTCGAGCCGGAGCAGGTGTTCCGGATCGACCACTACCTCGGCAAGGAGACCGTCCAGAACATCCTGGCGCTGCGCTTCGCCAACACGATGTTCGAGCCGATCTGGAACCGGTCCTTCGTGGACCACGTCCAGATCACGATGGCCGAGGACATCGGCATCGGCGGCCGGGCCGGCTACTACGACGGCATCGGCGCCGCCCGGGACGTCATCCAGAACCACCTGCTCCAGCTGATGGCCCTCACGGCCATGGAGGAGCCCGCCTCCTTCGGCGCGGACGCGCTGGCCGCGGAGAAGGAGAAGGTGCTCGGCGCCGTCCGGCTGCCGAAGGACCTGGGCGCCGACACCGTGCGCGGGCAGTACGCGGCGGGCTGGCAGGGCGGTGAGAAGGTCATCGGCTACCTCGAAGAGGAGGGCATCGACCCGAAGTCGAAGACCGACACCTACGCCGCGGTCAAGCTGGAGATCGACAACCGCCGCTGGGCGGGTGTCCCCTTCTACCTGCGCACCGGCAAGCGCCTGGGCCGCCGGGTGACCGAGATCGCGGTCGTCTTCCAGCGGGCCCCGCACTCGCCGTTCGACACGACGGCGACCGAGGAGCTGGGCCAGAACGCGATCGTCATCCGCGTCCAGCCCGACGAGGGCGTCACCGTCCGCTTCGGCTCCAAGGTGCCGGGCACCTCGATGGAAATCCGGGACGTCTCCATGGACTTCGCCTACGGCGAGTCGTTCACGGAGTCCAGCCCGGAGGCGTACGAGCGGCTGATCCTGGACGTGCTGCTGGGCGACGCCAACCTCTTCCCGCGCACGGAGGAGGTGGAGCTGTCCTGGAAGATCCTCGACCCGATCGAGGAGTACTGGGACACGCACGGCAGGCCCGCGCAGTACAAGTCGGGCACCTGGGGTCCCGTGGAGGCGGACGAGATGCTCGCACGAGACGGACGGAGCTGGCGCCGGCCATGAAGATAGATCTGACCGACACCACCGCCGGCGCCATCAACAAGGCGCTCGTGCGTGGCCGCCGAGCCATCGGCACGCCCGCCGTCGGCATGGTGCTGACCCTCGTCATCGTCACCGACGAGGAGAACGCCTACGACGCCCTGAAGGCCGCCAACGACGCCTCGCGCGAGCACCCCTCGCGCACGCTGGTGGTCATCAAGCGGGTCTCCCGCTCCCCGCGCGACCGTACGTCCTCGCGGCTGGACGCCGAGGTGCGGGTGGGCGCGGAGGCGGGCACCGGCGAGACGGTCGTCCTGCGTCTGTACGGCGAGGCCGCCGACCACGCCGACTCGGTGGTCCTGCCGCTGCTGCTGCCGGACGCGCCCGTCGTCGTGTGGTGGCCGGTGAACGCCCCGCTCGACCCGGCGAAGGACCCGCTGGGCGCGCTCGCCCAGCGCCGGGTCACCGACACCTACGCGGCCGAGCAGCCGGTGCGGGAGCTGGCGGCCCGCGCCGAGGCGTACACGCCGGGCGACACCGACCTGTCCTGGACGAGGATCACCCCGTGGCGTTCCATGCTCGCGGCGGCGCTCGACCAGGTCACCTGCCGGGTGACGGCCGTCGAGGTCGAGGGCGAGGAGTTCAACCCGAGCTGTGAGCTGCTGGCGATGTGGCTCGCGGACCGGCTGGACGTACCGGTGAAGCGCTCCCTGTCCTCCGGGCCGGGGCTCACGGCCGTCCGCATGGACACCGACTGCGGGCCGATCGTGCTGGACCGGGCCGACGGCTCGCTGGCCACGCTGTCCATCGAGGGCCAGCCGGCCCGCGCGGTGGCGCTGCAGCGGCGGGACACCGCCGAGCTGATCGCGGAGGAGCTGCGCCGGCTGGACCCGGACGACACCTACGCGTCGGCGCTGCGCTACGGCGTGGAGCGGCTGGACACGGTGCCGCGGCAGGCGTCCGGGGCGCCGGCCGGGGACGCGGGCGCCGAGTCCTCGGCCGAGCCGGTCGCCGTACCGGAACCGGTCGAGGAAGCGGCCAAGGCCCCCGCGAAGAAGGCGGCGGCCAAGACCGCGAAGAAGGCACCGGCGAAGAAGGCACCGGTGAGGAAGGCGACGGCGAAGTGAGCACTCCGCAGCTGGTCGTCCACCACGACAAGGAACTGATGGCGCAGGCCGCCGCGGCGCGCCTGATCACGAAGATCGTGGACGCGCAGACCTCCCGGGGCACCGCGTCCGTGGTCCTCACGGGTGGCCGCAACGGCAACGGCCTGCTGGCCGCGCTGGCGGCGGCCCCCGCCCGGGACGCCATCGACTGGGGCCGCCTCGACCTGTGGTGGGGCGACGAGCGCTTCCTCCCCGAGGGCGACCCCGAGCGCAATGTCACGCAGGCCCGCGAGGCGCTGCTGGACTCGGTGCCGGTGGACCCGGAGCGCGTGCACGCCATGCCCGCCTCCGACGGCCCGCACGGCGCGGACGTGGAGGCGGCGGCCGAGGCGTACGCGGCGGAGCTGGCGAAGGCCGCCGGACCGGAGAACCACGGCCCGGTGCCCACCTTCGACGTCCTCATGCTGGGCGTCGGCCCGGACACCCACGTGGCCTCACTCTTCCCCGAGCTGCCCGCGGTCCGGGAGACCGAGCGCACGGTGGTCGGCGTGCACGGCGCCCCCAAGCCGCCGCCCACCCGGATCTCCCTCAC
Source organism: Streptomyces sp. NPDC046870 (assembly GCF_040704595.1). Taxonomy (NCBI): domain Bacteria; kingdom Bacillati; phylum Actinomycetota; class Actinomycetes; order Kitasatosporales; family Streptomycetaceae; genus Streptomyces; species Streptomyces sp. NPDC046870. Next base: position 90,273 of record NZ_JBEYXM010000011.1, on the reverse strand, counting down.
CCTCCCGGCGATCCGCGCGGCCCGCGAGGTCTGGCTCCTCGCGGCCGGCGAGGACAAGGCGGAGGCCGTGGCCATCGCCCTGTCCGGCGCGGGCGAGATCCAGGCCCCGGCGGCGGGCGCGTACGGCCGCACGCGCACGCTGTGGCTGCTGGACTCGGCGGCGGCCGCGCAACTGCCGAGGTCGCTGTACCCGCCGGCGTCGCCGTGAGCGGCTGAACGGCTCAGAGCACAGGGGCGGCGGGATCCTTCCCGCCGCCCCTCTCGCGTCCCCCGGCCGGTTCAGCGCACCGCGTTGACGCGGTCCGGGTCCCCGTCCAGCCGGCCCTGCCGGCGCAGCTCGGCGACGTCCGAGGCGAGGCGGTCACGGATGTCCTTGCCGGTGCGCCGCCAGCCGAAGTACTCGCATGCCTGCTTGATCAGCTCGTCCTCGGTCATGCCCGGGCACTCGGCGGCCAGTTCGTACAGCGCCAGGTGCCGCTCGGCGGGAGCGATGTGCACGATCTTGCGGGGTGTCGTGCCGTCCTCGGGCCGGCGGGCGCTCAGCGCGTTCCGGTCCCGGACGTCGTAGAACGGCCCGTCGGCGGTGGCCCGGCCGGAGCGGACGAGGGCGAGCGCCACCTCACGGACGTTGTCCCGGATGCGGTTGCCCGCCCGGCCGACGCCCCATGCCTCCCGCGCCCGCTGCACCAGCAGGTCCTCGTGAACCGGGCCTTCCGTTTCGATGACCTCGGTCAGCAGGATGCTCAGCTGGGGACGCGCCTCCTGGGTGTGCAGTTCGTGGCGCGGCAGGACGGAGGCGGTGTTGGTCCGGTACCGGGTGCTCCACTGCCGCTCGGAGGCGATGTCCACGGGGACGCGTTCGTACTCCCGTTCCGGCTGCTGCGGGGTGAGAGCCGGCGCCGCGTCCGGCTCGGGCCGTGCGGGCGCGGTGGACGCCGGGGAGGCGGCGGAGGGCGGCGCGGTAGCGGCCGGCACGGAGAGTGGCCCGTCGGCCAGCGCCTGTTCGACCGCCTCGCGCAGCCGCTGCTCGGCGGCGGCCCGGCCGCGGTACCAGTCCGTGCCCCAGATGCGGTGCAGACGCCAGCCGAGCCCGTTCAGCACCTGCTCGCGCAGCCGGTCCCGGTCCCGGGCGGCCTTCGAGGAGTGGTACATCGCGCCGTCGCACTCGATGCCGAGCGCGTAGGCGCCGGGCAGTTCGGGGTGGCGTACGCCGATGTCGATGCGGTAGCCGGCCACGCCGACCTGCGGCTGCACCCGGTAGCCCCAGCCGCGCAGCACCGCGAGCACCGACTCCTCGAAGGGGCTGTCCGGCTCGGCGTCGGACTGGACGACGTCACGGGCGAGGACGGAGGGGCCGCTCTCGGCGTATTCGAGGTAGCGCTTCAGGTACTGGATGTTCTCGTTGGGGCTGTCCGGCATGCCGGCCCCGCGGAAGGAGGCGACGACCTCCATGCGGTAGCGGGCCCGGGTCACGGCGACGTTGAGCCGGCGCCAGCCGCCGCCCTTGTTGATCGGGCCGAAGTGGAGGCTCAGCTTTCCGTTCTCGTCGGGGGCGTAGCCCACCGACATGATCATCACATCGCGCTCGTCGCCCTGCACCGACTCCAGGTTCTTGACGAAGAAGCCGTCGAGACGGTCCTCGGTGAAGCAGTGGTCCAGGTCGGGCCGGGCCAGCCGGGCCTGCTGCACGGCCAGGTCGATGGCGGACGCCTGGGCCTGGGAGAGCGCGACGACTCCGAGCGTTCTGCCGGGACGGGTGTCGAAGTGGTGCAGGACGCGTCGCGCCACGAACTCCGCCTCGGTCTGGTTGTCCCGGCGGCCTCCCCGGTCGTAGACACCGCCGCCGTCGAAGAAGGCGACGCCGACGTCGTTCCCCTCCTCCAGGGCACCCGGGAAGGTGATCATCGAGTTGCCGTAGAACTCGTGGTTGCTGAAGGTGATGAGGTTCTCGTGGCGGCTGCGGTAGTGCCAGCGCAGCGGGAGTTCGCGCATGGCGCCGGCCTTGCAGGCGTGCAGCAGCGACTCGAAGGAGTCGGGGGTCTCGTCGTCGTACTCGTCCGAGTCGTCGTCCGCCGAGGAGTCGAAGAAGGAGGTCGGAGGGAGCTGCTTCTCGTCACCGGCGACGATCAGGGTGCGTCCCCGGTAGATGCAGTTGACGGCGTCGCTGGGCCGGACCTGGGACGCCTCGTCGAAGACGACGACATCGAAGTGGAAGCCGGCGGGCAGGAACTGACTGACCGTCAGCGGGCTCATCATGAAGCAGGGCTTGACGGCCTGCACCACCTCGCGGGTGCGGCCCAGCAGGTCACGCACCGGCATGTGACGGGTCTTCTTCTCCGCCTCCCGGACGATCACCGCGCCCGAGCCGCCGGCGAAGCTGCGGGGACGGCGTTTGTTGCACGCCTCGATGACGGCGCCACCGGCAGCGGCGATCAGCCGCCTGTCGGCCGCCCGGAAGTCGGCCACCCGCGCGTCGAGGTCGGCGGCGCGGGTGGTGCGCAGCCGCCGGTCGGTGGCGAGGACGTCGTCGGCCCAGGCGCGCAGTACCGCCTGTTCGACCACGTCGGGCAGGCACCGCGGGTCGAGTCCGCGCTCGGCCACGCTCCCCACGAGCGCGTCGGCGCCGTACCGGCTCAGCACGGCGAGGCCGTCGCGGTGGGCGCGCCACACCTCGGGGCCCTGCGGGTCGGCGCGCAGCGCGCCGAGCACCTGTCCCGCCTGCTCCAGGGGACCGAGCACGGCGGGTGAGAGCCGGGTCCGGCGGTCCGCGTCGAAGAGGTCGAGCAGGTCGGTCGCGGAGCGGGTCCAGCGCTCCGCGCGGGCGGCGGCGACCGCGCACCACGCTCCCAGCGCCCGGCGGATGTTCTCCGCGAGCAGCGCGGGCAGTGGATCCGTGTCGGCCCCGTCCGCGAGGTGCTCGACGAGCAGGTCGCGCCGTACGGCGGTGCCGCTCAGCGCCGCGATGCGGTCGGCGGTCGCCAGGGCGGCGTCGAGGTCCGCGCACGCGTCCAGGGTGCGCGGGGTGTACCTGCCGAGGAGGTCCGCGTGCCCGTCGGCCAGCCGGGTCACCTCGGTGGCGGCCCGCTGCCAGGCAAGGGCGTCCTCCAGGCGGCCCACGAGGGACTTGTTCCAGGTGCCGGTGCGGGTGAGCGCGACGACGGCGTCCCGGTCGTCCTTGAACCGCCCCGAGAAGCGGGACATCAGGCCCCGGTGCTCCGTGGCGAAGCGCTGTGCCAGTTCGGGCAGGTCCGCCCGGTGCAGCACCTGCTCGCCGAAGACGTCGGCCGCGGCGGCTCGGGCGGCCGCCTCGGCGTCCAGGGCCGTGCGCAGTTCCCGGGCCGCCGTGTGGGCCCGGCCGAGGACGTCCGGGTCGAACCAGCCGCTCGGCGGGCGCCGGTCGGCGTGGGTGAGGTCGGCCAGCTCGCACAGGTCGAAGGCCGCCTCGGGGTGGTCGGCCTTGGGCATGCCGAGCAGGTCGGCGAGCTGGGCCGCCTGTGCCGAGGCGTCGTCGGGCACGCTGCCGTCCCCCGCGGTCGCCCCGTCGGGGAGGCGGGAGCGCAGGGAGCGGACGAGCTGCTGGACCTCCCGTACCGTGCGGGGCTCGTCCTGGGTGACCGCGAACGGGCGGCGCCCGGCCGCCGTCGACAGGCCGTCGAGGGCGTCGGCGGCCTCGATGACGACCTGGTGCGCCGAGTCGCCGACCAGTCCACGCCAGGGGAACGCCTCGCCCTCGGCGGCGGGGCGCCAGGCGCGGGCGACGGCCTGGGCGGCCGCGGCGAGTTCCTGGAGGGCTCCGGCGCTGAGCGTGCGCACCGTCCGCACGTCGCCCGCACCGAGTGCCGGGGTGCCGGACTGCTCCAGGAGGACCAGGCGTCCCAGCACGTCGTGCAGGGTGCGGCCGAGGGGTTCGCGGGTCTCGTTCATCGCCGCCGCGTACGCGGACAGCTCCTCGCGGAGCTTGCGGGCCCGCTCCAGTTCGTGCTCCGCCGCTCCGGTGACGCGGGCTTCGGTGGTCAGCACGCGGGCGAGTTCGGTGGCCACCGCCTTCTTGCTCGTGTCACCGCTGTGCAGCGCCATGACGAAGTCACCGAGACCGACGCTCCTCAACCGGTTGCGCACGACGTCGAGTGCCGCCGCCTTCTCGCTGACGAAGAGCACACTGCGGCCGGCGTGCATGAGCGCGGCGATCATGTTGGTGATGGTCTGGCTCTTGCCGGTGCCGGGCGGACCGCTCATGACGAAGGACCGCTGCTCCAGGGCGGCGGCTATGCACTGGCGCTGCGAGGCGTCGGCGTCGAGGACCAGCGGCGTCCGCTCGGGCAGCTGGACCTCGTCGATGCGGTCCGCGTCCGGCGGGTCGAAGGAGAGGAGGCCGGCGGGCACGTCCGCGTCGGGTCCGAGGGCGACGGCCCGCACCAGGGGGTGGGCGAGGATCTGCTCCTCGTTCTGCTGCAGGTCCTGGTACATCGCCTCACGGTGCGAGGCGAAGAGACCCAGCACCGCCCGGTCCGCCACGGACCAGCCCTCGAGGCGGGACGCGACCGCGCGTGCCGCGGAGAGGACGCCGGGCAGGTCGGTGACGTCGGTGCCGGTGACGGGACTCCAGTCCACGCCGAGCCGTTCCAGCTTCACCGCGAGGGCCGGGTTGTGGATGCGTTCCTGGTCCTCGGCGGCGTGCAGGCGGTAGCGGCGGTTGCCGTCCCTGCGCAGTTCCACCGGGACCAGCAGCAGCGGCGCCGCGCTGGACTCGTGGGCGCCGGCCTCGCGCCAGTCGAGCATGCCGATGCCCAGCCAGAGCACCCACAGACCGTAGTCGTTGTACATCTGGCCGGACTTCTGGCGCAGTTGGTAGAGCGCGCTGTCCAGGGACGCCTGCGTGCTCTTGTGGGTGACGAGTCCCGGGCGTGCGCCGCGGCCGGCGGAGGGGGCCCGTTCGTCGGTGGCCTTCTCCAGCCCGACTCCGGTCCCCCGTTCGACGACCGGTGCGAAGTCCCAGCCCCGCGCGAGGTCCGCGAGGAGGGCGTCGGTGCCGGGCGTGGTGATCTCCAGGGTCGCCGTTCTGGCGTGCCGGAAATGCAGCAGCCGGTTGCGCCCGCCCATGTCCAGCAGGGAGTTCCGCCAGCCGTCGAGGACGGCCTTCACGGTCGGGTGCTGGTGAGCCATGGGCTGGGAACCTCCTGAGCTGCGCCCAGGGAGATCCACCCGTACCGGCCCCCCTGGAGATCTCTCCCTATCAGTTCGCAAGTCCCGACATGCCCGGGGCACCTGACACGATATGAAGTTGTTGTGAATGAAGTACACACAAAGTGTGCCGCTCGCCTGCCGTCACTTGACCGACCCCGCCATCACGCCCTGCACGAAGTGCCGCTGGAACGCGAAGAACACCACCACCGGCACGATCAGGGACAGGAACGCTCCCGGGGCGAGAACGTCGATGTTGCTGCCGAACTGGCGGATCTGCGACTGGAGTTCCACCGTCAGCGGCTGTGAGGAGCTGTCGGCGAAGAGCAGGGCGACCAGCATGTCGTTCCAGACCCACAGGAACTGGAAGATGGCGAGCGAGGCGATGGCCGGGCGGCCCACCGGCAGGACGAGGCGCGTGAAGATGCGCCATTCGCTGCCGCCGTCCATCCGTGCCGCCTCCAGCATCTCCTTCGGGATGTCCGCGAAGTAGTTGCGGAGCAGGAAGACGGCGAAGGGCAGGCCGTAGGCGACGTGGAACAGGACGACACCGGGGATCGTGCCGAACAGGCCCAGCGCACCGAAGAGTTTGGCGACCGGCAGCAGGCCGATCTGCACCGGCACCACCAACAGGGCCACCACCAGCAGGAAGACGGGTTCCCGCAGCGGGAAGTCCAGCCAGGCGAAGGCGTATCCGGCGAGGGCCGCGATGACGACGACCAGGGTGGTCGCCGGCACCGAGATCAGCACGGTGTTCCAGAAGGCCTGGGTGATGCCCGCGTTCTTCAGCAGCGCCGAGTAGTTGTCGAAGGACAGCTGGCCGGGGCTGGCCAGCGCCGTCCACCAGCCGCCCTTCGCCGTGTCCTGGGCCGAGCGCAGGGAGGACAGGAACAGGCCGGCCAGCGGGGTCAGCCAGACCAGGCCGATGACCACCAGGAAAGCCTGCACCAGGCCGCTGCCCAGGCCGCGCCTGATCGCGTTCATCGGTGACTCCTCATCGTTGACTGTTGCGGAAACGGCGGACGTTGAAGACCATCGCGGGGATCACCAGGAGCAGCAGGAGCACGCCGAGGGCGCTGCCGAGGCCCTGGTCGTTGCCGCCGCCGAAGGACACCAGCCACATCTGGGTGGCGAGGACGGTGGCGTCCTCCTGCACCGGGCCGGGCGCGATGATGTAGACGAGGTCGAAGACCTTCATCACGTTGATCACCAGGGTCACGAAGACCACGGTGAGCACGGGCGCGAGCAGCGGGACGGTGATCCGGCGGAAGATCTGCCACTCGTTGGCGCCGTCCATCCGGGCGGCCTCCAGGGCGTCGCGCGGCAGCGTGGACAGGCCCGCGCCGATGAGCACCATCGCGAAACCCGTCCAGATCCACAGGTAGGCGCCGATGATCGCGGGGGTGACGAGGGTCGGGCCGAGCCAGGAGACGCCCTGGTAGGGCGGGGCGAAGTTGGACTCCGGGAGTCTCACCGTGTACGGGCCCGCCTTGAGCCCGGAGAAGCGGAAGGCGCCGTCGGCGGTGGTGGTCGCGCTCGCGACCGTCTCGCCGTCGCGCACCGCCTCGACCTTCATGCCGGGCAGGCCGCTCTCCTTGGCGTCGACCTGGCCCTGCCTGCCGCCCCCGCCCGGGGTGAAGTCCAGGTAGACGACACCGCGCAGTTCGCCGGGGGCGGCCCTGCGCGCCGCGGCCGTACGGGCGGGTGAGGCGTTGCCGGGCAGGTCCTTGGGGAGCACGCCGACCATCGGCAGCACCACGGTGTCGCCCGCCGAGGCGGTCGTGCGGTAGGAGCCGTCCCGGTCCTGGGTGAGCAGTCCGGTGCGGCCCCGGGCGGTCGGGTAGGTCGAGGTGCCCTTGAAGGCGTCGTGGACGGAGACGACGGCCGCGTTGAGCACACCCTTGTCCGGGTCCTCGTCGTAGGCGAGGCGGAAGATGATGCCGGCGGCGAGGAAGGACACCGCCATCGGCATGAAGAGGAGCAGCTTGAAGGCCGTCGCCCAGCGGACCTTCTCCACCAGGACGGCCAGGATCAGGCCGAGGCCGGTGAGCAGGGCGGGGGCGACGACGACCCAGATGGTGGTGTTGCGGATGGCCTTGAGGGTGGCCGGGTCGCGGAACATCTCGGTGTAGTTGTCGCCGCCGACGAACCGGGTACCGGAGGCGTCGAAGAAGCTGCGGCCGACGGAGAACAGCACCGGGTAGACGACGAGCGCGCCGAGCAGGAGCAGCGCGGGGAGGACGAAGAGCAGGGCGATCAGCCGGGCACGCCGCCGGCCGCGGCGCGCGGGCGCCGGGCCGGCGGCGGCACGCGGGCCCGCCTGCTGTTTCACGACAGTGGTGGCGGTCATGGGTGGGCCGCTCAGTTCCGGTAGGCCTTGGCCGCGGCGGCTTCGAGCTTCGCCGCCGTGCCCTTCGGGTCCGACGGGTCGCGCAGGAAGTCCTGGAGGAGCTTCCACTCGCCGGTGCCCTTGGTGCCGCCGAAGGCCGCCGGTGCCTGGTCGGACATGTCGAAGCGGACCGAGTCCCCGGCGCCCACGAGGGACTTGGCGGTGGCGCGGGTGACGTCGTCGCCGTACGCGGTAAGGCTCAGCTTCCTGTTCGGGGACAGGAAGCCGCCCGCCTTCGCCCACACGGCCGCGGCCTCGGGGGTGGCCAGGTACTCCACGAGCTTCATGCCGGCCTTGGCGTTCTTGCCGTCCTTGAGGACGACGGCCGCGTCACCGCCGCTGACGACGGGTGCCGTGCCGCCGCCGACCGCCGGGAACGGGAAGAAGTCGGCGTCCTTGCCGATGGCCTTGCCGTACTGGTCGTGGGCGACGCCGGCGACGAAGTCGCCCTCGTAGACCATGCCGGCCTGGGGCTTGGGTCCGAACACCTTCTCCACGGAGCCGGGGAAGTCGGTGTTGAGGGCCCCGTTCCGGCCTCCGGCGATGAGCTGCTTGTCCTTGAAGAGCTTGCCGAGGGTGGTGAGCGCCTCGACGACGGACGTGTCCGTCCAGGTGAGCTTGTGCGCGGCGAGGGCGTCGTACTTCTCGGGGCCGGCCTGGGAGAGGTAGATGTTCTCGAACCAGTCGGTGAGGGTCCAGCCGTCCTGTCCGGCGACCGCGAAGGCGGCGAGGCCGGAGTCGGACACCGTGTGACCGGCCTTGAGCAGCTCGTCGTACGTCTTCGGCGGCTTGACCCCGGCCTGGGCGAGGGCGTCGGGGCTGTACCAGACGGTGGACTTGTGGGCGGCCTTGAAGTAGAGGCCGTAGAGGGTGCCGTCGACGCTGCCGTACTTCTTCCAGACGGGGGCGTAGCCGGCGTCGATGGTCTGCTGTGCGGCCGGCGAGAGCGGCTTGAGCCAGCCCTTTCGCGCGAACTGGTTCAGGACGCCGACCTGCGGGACCATCACGACGTCGGGTGCGTTGCCGCCCTCGATCTTGCTGCCGACGACCGTGGAGACGTTGTCGCCGGTCGACACGAACTGGGTCTTCGCGCCGGTCTTCTCGGTGAAGGCGTCCAGCACCTTCTGGAAGTTCTTCTGCTCGCTGCCGGACCAGACGCCGGCCACGGTGACGGTCTGGCCGCTGAGCGCCTTGTCGCCGCCGCCCGCCGAGACGGGTCCGCCGCCGCAGGCGGTGGCGCCGAGGGCGAGGGCGAGGGCGGTGCAGCCGGTGAGCAGGGTCGTGCGTCGTCGCATCATCGTTGACGGACCTTTCATCAGGGACGGGTGATCACAGGTCGTTCAGCCACCAGGCCGCCGTGGCGCCGGGCAGGACGCCGGGCGGGCAGGGGCCGCTGGACAGCAGGGGGGTGCCGGAGGCCGGCGCGGGGGCGGGGCCGGTACCGAAGTTGACGGCGCAGACCAGGCCGTCACCGCGGACGAAGGCGAGGACGTCCGGCGGGGCATCCAGCCAGCGCAGCGTGCCCTCGCCCAACTGGGGCAGGGACTTGCGCAGTTGGAGACCGTCGCGGTACAGGTGCCAGAAGGAGCGGGTGTCGGCGAGGGCGCGGTCGGTGGCGTACTCGGCGAAGTAGTCGGGCTGCGGCAGCCAGGGCTTGACGCCCTCCACGCCGGAGGTGAAGCCGAACGGGGAGGCCTGCCCGGACCAGGGCAGCGGCACCCGGCAGCCGTCACGGATGCGGGCGCGGCTGCCGGTGCGCCGGTAGATCGGGTCGGTGAGCACGTCGTCGGGCAGGTCGACGACCTCGGGCAGGCCCAGTTCCTCGCCCTGGTAGATGTACGCGGCTCCGGGCAGCGCCAGCATCAGCAGCGCGGCGGCGCGGGCGCGGGCGGCGCCGAGACCGCTGCCCTCGGTGGCGGGTTCGCCGTAGCGGGTGACGGTGCGGACCTGGTCGTGGTTGTTGAGGACCCAGGTGACCGTGGAGCCGGTGCCGGCGATGTCCTGCATGGCCTCGGAGATGACCTTGCGGAAGGCGTCGGCGTCCCAGGGGGCGCCGAGCAGGTCGAAGAAGAAGGCCTGGTGGAGCTCGTCGGGGCGGACGTACAGGGCGTGTTCGCGGGCGGTGGGGACGGAGACCTCGCCGACGAGCAGGCGCTCGTGGCCGTCCCGGCCGGCGTACTCCTCGCACAGGGCGCGCCAGCGGCGCCACACCTCGTGCACCTCGGGCTGGTTCCAGGCGAGCGGGTTGACCGAGTCGCGGGTGCGGGCGTCGGCCTCCGGGTCGTCGGAGTCGGGCAGTCCGGGGTGCTTGAACAGGCCGGCGGCGACGTCGATGCGGAAGCCGTCGACGCCCCGGTCGAGCCAGAACCGCAGGGTCCGGTCGAACTCTTCGGGGATCTCGGGGTTGCGCCAGTTCAAGTCGGGCTGTTCGGGCGTGAACATGTGCAGGTACCACTGGCCGTCGGGGACCCGGGTCCAGGCGGGTCCGCCGAACATGGCGTGCCAGTTGTTGGGCGGCTCGCTGCCGTCGGGGCCACGGCCGTCGGCGAAGTGGAAGCGGGCGCGGGCCGGGCTGCCGGGCTCGCCGGCCAGGGCCTCGCGGAACCACGGGTGCTCGCTGGAGCAGTGGTTGGGGACGATGTCGAGCAGCACCTTGATGCCGAGCCGCCGGGCCGCCGCCATCAGCAGGTCGAACTCGGCGAGGTCGCCGAAGAGCGGGTCGACACCGCGGTAGTCGGCCACGTCGTAGCCGTGGTCGTGCTGCGGCGAGGGGTAGAAGGGGCTCAGCCAGATCCCGTCGACGCCGAGCTTCTTGAGGTACGGCAGCCCGGCCCGGACGCCGGCCAGATCGCCGATGCCGTCACCGGTGCTGTCCAGGAAGCTGCGGACGTACACCTGGTAGATCACGGCGTCCCGCCACCAGTGGTACTTACTCAACATGCATGCATGTTAGGTAGGCGTGTCGCGACGATGTCAACGAAAAGAACAGAGGCTACCGGGGAGTTGGGGGAGAAAATACGGACTTACCGGGACAGCAAGAGGCCAGTTGAGATGTCCGCGTTACCTAACAAGTAACTAGCGACCGTCCCGTGCCCGGCTGTCGGCTACCGGCTGGCGATGGCGTCGAGTTCGCGCGCCAGCCGGCGCACGGCCTGCCCGGGCGTCTGCCGCCCGGTGAGCGCGTCCTGCACGACCGCCTGCACGGCCAGGCTGACCTGGTCGTAGTGCGGGCTCTTGGGACGCGGCCGGGCGGTGAGGACGGCGGTGCGCAGGGTCGGCAGATAGGGGAACCGCCGGATGAGCGCGGGGTCCTCGTAGAGCCCGGCGCGTACCGGCGGCAGCGCGCCCCGCGTGAGCACCTGGCGCTGCACGGGCGCGCTGGTGAGGTAGGCGATCAGGCGCGCGGCGGAGTCCGGGTGCCGGGCGTGGGTGTTGACCGCGAGGTTGGAGCCGCCGAGGACGCTCGTCCCCGGCCCGTCCGGCCCCGGCAGTGGTACGGCGCCGATCTTCCCGGCGACCCTGGAACCCGGGGCGGACGCGACGGCGTAGGCGTAGGGCCAGTTGCGCAGGAAGAGCAGCCTGCCGTCCTGGAAGGCCTGTTTGGACTCCTCCTCCTTGTACGTCAGGGCCTGCCTCGGGATCCAGCCCTCGCGGATGCCGCGGGCGAGGAAGCCGATGCCCTCGCGGGCGGCGGCCGAGTCGACGGTGACACGGGTGCCCTCGCCGCCCAGGATGGTGCCGCCCGCCGAGTACACGGCCTCGGCCGCGTTCACGGTGAGGCCCTCGTAGGGCAGGAACTGGCCCGCGTAGCCGCCGAGTCCGTACTTCGGCGCGATGGTCCTCGCGTCGCGCTCCAGCTCGGCCCAGGTGCGCGGCGGGGGCACCCCCTCCCGGCCGAGGATGTCCTTGCGGTACAGGAGGAGTCCGGCGTTCGTGACGTACGGGACCGCGTACAGCCGTCCGTCGTAGGTCGCCGTGTCCACGACCGGCGGCAGGAAGCTGTCCAGCGGGAAGCGGTCGCGGGGCAGCGGGCGGATCCAGCCGGCCGCCGCGAACTCGGAGGTCCAGTCGACGTCGATGTTGAGGACGTCGAACCGGCCCCGGTCGCCGCCGCGCAGGTCGGTCGTCATCTGCGCGTGCGTCTCGTCGGCGGAGTCCGGCAGCTCGACCAGGGTGACCTTCTCGCCGGGGTGGGTGCGGTTCCAGCCCTCCAGCAGCGGGCCGAGATAGCCCGTGAGGTCCCCGGCGGTGGCCAGCGTGAGCGGGCCCCGGCCGGCTCCCGCGCCCTCGTCGGCGCGGGCTCCCGAGGCCACGTACCCGGCCATGACCACGGCGAGAACGAGAAGGCCCCTACCGGCGGCGCGCATCCACCGCATAGGTTCCTCCCTGTACACCCGGCACCACGGGCACCCTCGCCCGGGGACAGAGGCCATGTATACCTGTTAGGTATGCGCGATACTAGGGCCTGGAGCACATGGAGCAGACAGGAGGACAGCACGAGTGCGCCTGCCCCTCCTGGCACTCCTCGCCCGCGGTCCGGCCCACGGCTACGAGCTGAAGCAGGACCTTGAGCAACTGCTGGGCGCCGCGTACCCTCAGCCGAACGTCGGCCAGATCTACGTCACCCTCGGCCGTCTGGAGAAGTCCGGGCTGATCGAGGGCGAGGACGTCGAGCAGTCCAGCCGGCCCAACAAGAAGGTCTACCACCTCACCGACGCCGGGCGCGAGGCGCTGCTCGCCTGGTTCGAGGAGACCGAGGACGAGCCGCGGGTGCGGGACGACTTCTTCATGAAGCTCGCCCTCGCCCCGCAGACCGGTCTCGCCGACCAGATCGCCCTCATCAACCGGCAGCGGCGCCAGTACCTCAACACCATGCGCAACCTGTCGAAACTGGCCGCGGCCGAGAGCCGGGACAACCGAATCGCCCAGCTGCTGATCGAGGGCGCGATGCTGCACCTCCAGGCCGACCTCGACTGGCTGGAACGGTGCCAGGAGGAACTGGAGGGTCTGGAGTGAGTGACGGACACGCTCCGGTGCTGCGCGCCGAAGGGCTGGTGAAGACCCACTACGGCGAGGGCGCGCCGGCGCACGCCGTGCGCGGGGTCGACCTCGCCGTGGCCCGCGGCGAGTTCGTCGCGATCACCGGGCCGTCCGGCGCGGGCAAGTCCACGCTGCTGCACCTGCTGGGCGGGCTCCAGCGGCCGGACGAGGGCAGCGTCTGGCTCGACGGCCGGTGCACGGACTCCTTCAGCGAGGCCCGCTGGGCCGTGGAGCGCAGGAAGGCCATCGGGATCGTCTTCCAGTTCTTCAACCTGGTGTCGAACCTGTCGGTCGCCGACAACGTGGAGCTGCCCGCGCTGCTGGCCGGGGTCCCGCCGAAGAAGGCCCGCGCCGAGCGGGAGGCGCTGCTCGCCGAGCTGGGTCTGCAGGGCAAGGAGCGCAGCATGCCGGGCGAGCTGTCCGGCGGCGAGCAGCAGCGGGTCGCGCTCGCCCGGGCGCTGGTCAACCATCCGCCGCTGCTGCTCGCGGACGAGCCGGCCGGCAGCCTGGACAGCAAGGGCACCCGCGAGGTGACGCGGCTGCTGTCCCGCTTCCACGGGCGCGGCCAGACCATCGTGCTGGTCACCCACGACGCCCGGCTGGCCAGCGCCGCCGACCGCGTGATCAGCTTCTTCGACGGCCGCATCGCCGACGACGCGGCCCTGGACGGCGCGCCGCCACCCCGGCGGAGCGGCATATCCGGCGTGCTGGAGCTGAGGGACTGACCGTGCCGGACCTGAGGGACGTGCGGGCCACCTTGCGCTGGGCCCACTCCGACCTGCGCACCCACCGCGGCGAGGCGCTGTTCCTGGTGCTGGCCACCGCGGGCATCGTCGCCTCGCTGCTGCTCGCCGCCGCCCTGTTCGGCTACGCCACGAACCCCTGGCAGCGGACCTTCGCCGAGGCGCACGGCGCCCACGTCTGGCTGCACACCGCGCCGTCCGCCGACGCCCGCGCGCTGGCCCGGCTGGACGGCGTCACCGCGGTCGCCGGCCCCTACCGCGCCGAGTCCGCCACCGTCGCCGCCCGCGGCACCCGCGCCTCCGTCGAACTGCGCGCCACCCCTGACCTGCCCTCCGTCGGCCGGCCCCTGCTCACCTCCGGGCACTGGCTGGACCCGGCGGCGCCGGACGGCGTGGTCGTGGAGAGCAGCCTCGCGCGGGCTCTGCTGGCCGAACCGGGTGACACCCTGACGCTGCCCGGCACGGCGCGCACGCTCACCGTCGAGGGCATCGCGGACAGCGCCGAACCCCCGTACCGCCCCGGCGAGCAGCCCGGTCTGATGTGGGCACTGCCGTCCGCCGTGCGGGCGCCGGCCGGGCAGGTCATCGGGCTGCGGCTCGGCGATCCCTCCGACACCGACTACGCCGTCCAGCGGGCCGTCACCGTGCTGGGTGCCGGCGCGGTCGGCGAGGTCTCCACCTGGCAGCAGGCCCGCGCCGAGGCACAGGGCGACAACCGGCTGCTCGGCCAGGTGCTCGGGCTGTTCGGTCTGGGCGCCCTCGCCGCCGCCGGGTTCGCGGTGCACGGCGCCATCGCGACCCGCATCCGCGGGCACCTGCGGGACCTGTCGGTGCTGAAGGCGATCGGCTTCACACCCGGCCAGGTCGTACGGATCTTCCTGCTCCAGCACCTGGCGTACGCGCTGCTCGGCGCGGTGGCCGCGGCCGCGCTCACCGAGGGGCTGGGCAACCGGGTCCCGGGGCGGCTCGGGGACGCGGTGGGTGTGTGGCAGGGGCTGCCCGGGCACACCCTGGCGCTGTGCGCGGTGCCCGCGGGGGCGGTGCTGTTCATCGGTCTGACCACGGGGCTCGCGGCCTGGCGGGCGGGCCGGGTGCCGCCGGTCCCGGTGCCGCGCCCGGCCGCGCCGGCGGGCGGGCGGCTGAGCGGGGCGGCCCGGCGGGCGCTGGGGCTGCGGCTGCCGGCCGCGCTGGTCCTCGGCTGCCACAAGGCGTTCGCGGGGCGCGGCCGGTCACTGGCCACCGTGGCCCGGCTGACGCTGCCGCTGCTGCTCATCGTGGTGGCGCTCAGCGCCTGGACCACGATCGACCGCCTCCACAGCAGCCCCGAGCGGGTGGGTCTGCCGACGGCGCTCACGGTCCGCTCGGACGGCGCCCTGGACGCGTCGGGCGTGCGCAGCGTGCTGGCGCACGACTCCCGCGTCGCCGCCGCCTATCCGGGCGTCGAGGTGGCCGCGCTGGTCCCCGGCCAGACCGGGACCATCGCCCTGCGCGGCGTCGGCACCCGCGCCGAGCCCTACCCCTACGCCCTCGCCGAGGGCCGCGCCGCCCGCGGTCCGGACGAGGCGGTGGCCGGACAGGGCCTGCTCGACCTGCTGGACGCGCGGGTCGGCGACTGGGTGCGGATGACGGTGGGCGACCGGCCGCAGATCCTGCACATCGTGGGCCGCACCCTGGAGCCGCGCAACGCCGGCCGGGTCGTCACCACCTCCCTGGACACCCTCCGGGAGAACGACCCGGAGCTGTCCCCGGCCTTCTACGAGCTGCGGCTGCGCTCCGGTGCGGACCCGCGCCGCGTGGCCGCCGCGCTCGCCTCGGCCGGCCACGGCCACCTGGAGGTGCACGCCGTGACGAACCCCGCCGACGGTCTGTCCCCGCTGCGCGGAGTCGTCGCCGGACTGATCGCCGTCCTGGCCCTGATCGGACTGGTGGAACTGCTCACCGCGATCGGCGGCAGCGTCCGCGAGGGCGAGCGGGACGTACTGGCGCTCCGGGCGATCGGCATGTCGCCCCGGCAGATCACCGCGATCACCGTCACGGCGACGAGCTGTACGTCCCTCGCGGCGGTCGTCACCGGTACGGCACTGGGGCTGCCGCTGGCCCGCCGGCTGATCGACGCCCAGGGCGGCTCCAGCGGCATCGGCGCCGGAATCGCCCAGTCCCCCTCCCCCGGCCTGCTTCTCCTCCTGGGCGCGGCCGCCGTTCTGGGAGCGGCGGCCCTGGCCGCCCTGCCCGCGTCCCGCGCGGCCCGCCGGCGCCTCGCGGACACGCTGAGCGCGGTGGCCTGAAGCCGCTCAGGGGGACACGGCCCGCCAGCTCCCCGGGTCTTCGCGGATCTTCTTCAGCAGGCTGCCGAACACCGTCCCGTCGAACAGCAGGCCGTTGTATTGCACCGGGACGCGTACGTCGTCGATCTCGGCGGTGGGGGTGCCGGGACCGCCGGGGTTCCGCGGCCCGCCCGCCCTCTCGTACGCGTCCTCGCTGTTGGTCACGAACGTCCGGTACTTCATGGTCCGGACGGCCGAGTCGAAGTCCGGTCCGCGCAGCCCCGGCACCCGGCCCGCCACCCCTTGTCCAGCGCGGCCCGCAGGGCGTTGACCGCCTTGCGGGACCCCGCGCCGCCGAGCCGGGCGTCCAGGAAGGAGGCGAGGGTGTACTGGGTCTTCACCTCACGCCGCATGGTCGCCTCACGCAGTTGCGGAGCACCGCCGGTGGTCTCGAACCGCTCGCACACCGGGCACCGCGGATCCTCGTACAGGTGCACGGTCAGCGGGGCGGCCTCGTCCCCGACCATGATGGTCGTGCCGTCGTTCCCCAGCCGCTCCGGCACGTCCGCCGGCCCGGTGTACGGTACGGCCTTCGCCGTCGCGGTGACCGTGGGGTCCGGCCGGCCGCCGTTCGACCCGGCCGACCGCTGTCCGCTGTCCGCTGTCCGCTGTCCGCTGTCGCAGCCCACCGCCGCCGCTCCCGCCACGGACACCGCTACCGCCGTGGCCAACATCCTGCGCACCATGCGCCATCCCTCCCTGATCCAAACGAAGGGCCCCAGGGGACGGGCGGGGACGCGCGCGCAGGGACGTCACCGCCACGGGCCCCGGCCGGGACCGGCTCCGGCCGGGGTCCGCTCCGGTCGCGGGTCAGCTCCGGCCGCGCAGCTCCCGGTACTTGGCGACCAGTGCCTTCGTCGACGCGTCCAGGCCGGGCACGTCGGCGCCCTCGGTGAGCGCGGGTTCGACGCGCTTGGCGAGGACCTTGCCCAGCTCCACGCCCCACTGGTCGAAGGAGTCGATGTTCCACACCGCGCCCTGCACGAACACCTTGTGCTCGTAGAGGGCGACGAGCTGGCCGAGGACGGACGGGGTCAGCTCACGGGCGAGGATCGTCGTGGTCGGCCGGTTGCCCTGGAACGTCTTGTGCGGGACCAGCTCCTCTGGGACCCCCTCCGCACGGACCTCCTCGGCGGTCTTGCCGAAGGCCAGCGCCTGGGTCTGGGCGAAGAAGTTGGCCATCAACAGGTCGTGCTGGGCCTTGAGTTCCTCGCTCAGCTCGGCGACCGGCCGGGCGAAGCCGATGAAGTCGGCCGGGATGAGCTTGGTGCCCTGGTGGATCAACTGGTAGTAGGCGTGCTGCCCGTTGGTGCCGGGCGTGCCCCACACGACCGGCCCGGTCTGCCACTCCACCTGCTTGCCGTCGCGGGCGACGGACTTGCCGTTGGACTCCATGTCCAGCTGCTGGAGGTAGGCGGTGAACTTGGAGAGGTAGTGGCTGTACGGGAGCACGGCGTGCGACTGGGCGTCGTGGAAGTCGTCGTACCAGATGCCCAGCAGGCCGAGCAGCAGCGGGACGTTGTCCTCGGCGGGCGCGGTGCGGAAGTGATCGTCGACGATCCGGAAGCCGTCCAGCATCTCGCGGAACCGGTCCGGGCCGATGGCGATCATCAGGGAGAGGCCGATCGCGGAGTCGTAGGAGTACCGGCCGCCGACCCAGTCCCAGAACTCGAACATGTTGTCCGGGTCGATGCCGAACTCGGTGACCTTCTCCGCGTTCGTGGACAGCGCCACGAAGTGCCTGGCCACGGCGGACTGGTCGCCGAGCGCGGCCAGCAGCCACTTCCGCGCCGAGGTCGCGTTGGTGATGGTCTCGATGGTGGTGAAGGTCTTGGAGGCGACGATGAACAGCGTCTCCGCCGGGTCCAGGTCCCGGGTGGCCTCGTGCAGGTCGGCGCCGTCCACGTTGGAGACGAAGCGGACCGTGAGGTCGCGGTCGGTGAAGCAGCGCAGCACCTCGTAGGCCATCGCGGGCCCGAGGTCCGAGCCGCCGATGCCGATGTTGATCACGTTCCTGATGCGCTTGCCGGTGTGCCCGGTCCACTCTCCCGAGCGGACGCGGTCGGCGAAGCCGGCCATCTTGTCGAGCACGGCGTGCACCTTCGGCACGACGTTCTCGCCGTCGACCTCGACCACCGCGTCCCGGGAGGCGCGCAGCGCGGTGTGCAGCACGGCCCGGTTCTCGGTGACGTTGATCTTCTCGCCGCGGAACATGGCGTCCCTGAGGCCGAAGACGTCCGTCGCCGCGGCCAGCTCGCGCAGCAGGCGCAGGGTCTCGTCGGTGACCAGGTGCTTCGAGTAGTCGATGTACAGGTCGCCGACCTGGAGCGTGTACCCGGTGCCGCGCGCCGGATCGGCGGCGAACAGGTCCCTGAGATGGGTGTCCGCCAGCTCCTCGCGGTGCTTGGCGAGAGCGGTCCACTCGGTCGTCTGGTTGAGCCTGGTACGGCCGTCTGCGTTCATGTCCGACTTCCGCCTTCTTTCGTGCCTGTCCCAGCCGTTCCAACCTAATTGATCAGCGCGCGGGACGAGTGGTGAGGACGCTGTCCGCGCGGGCAGCACCGGATGCGTCCGGCTCACGCGCCGGTATCAGCGCGAGGACGGCCGAGGCGATGCGGCCGACCATGGCACTCGGGGCCGCGCTGCTGCATCAGGGTGACCTGGCCGGCGTTCCGGACCATGCCCGTCGCACCCAGCAGCAGCGTCCGGATCACCCGGTCGCACTGAGGGCGACCGGGCCGCGGAGGCGTTGTCGAAGAGCGTCTGGAGCGCGGTGACGGAGGCTATGACGAGGGGCTCGTCGGCGAGGCTCGTGGCCGGCAACGGCAGCGCGAGGGCACCGCTGACAACGGGCCGTCCGCAGCGGGGGGAAACGGCTCCGGCCAGGCACCCGCGGGCACCCGGCCGGTCACAACTCCTAGATCTCGCCTCGCAGTTTGGCGAGCGCCTCGGCGAGGATCGCCTCACCGTCCGCGTCGCTGCGCCGCTCCCGTACGTACGCCAGGTGCGTCTTGTACGGCTCGGTGCGCGGCGGGTCCGGCGGGTTGTCCCGGTCCTGGCCGGCCGGGAAGCCGCAGCGCGGGCAGTCCCAGGTCTCGGGCACCTGCGCGTCGCTGGCGAAGCTGGGCTGCGTCTCATGCCCGTTGGAGCACCAGAAGGAGATGCGCAGACGCGGCGCGGACTCGCCGCGCTCGGCCTCGCCCATCGGCCCCGCCCCGACCCGGCTTCCTCGGATCGCGTTGCCACTTGCCACGGTCGTAACTCCCTGCGTGATGGTGCCGCGAAGCGAGTCGGCGTTTCGCTTCGCCGCGAGCGCCTCAGTCTACGTAAGGCCCAACGCGCGTCCAGTGATTGGAGTTACCGGCCCCCACACCAAGACGCAAGCCCCATGATAGGCCGCGCTCGGGAGCGCGTACCGAACATGGGGCTTTACGTGCGGAATGTACTGCTCGCGTGTCAGCTGTTCGTCTTGATCAGCATGCCGAGGACGATGATGCACGCGAACCACAGCAGGCCGACCACGATGGTGATCCGGTCGAGGTTGCGCTCGGCGACCGAGGAGCCGCCGACGGAGGACTGCATGCCGCCACCGAACATGTCGGAGAGGCCGCCGCCCTTTCCCTTGTGCATCAGCACCAGCAGCATCAGCAGCAGGCTGAAGATGATCAGGGCGATCGAGAACCCCAAAACCACGGCTGGACCAACTTCCTCGGATTCGGATGGACGACGGGGGCACAGCACCCGGCTGTGCCCCCGCAAGGGTACGACGTATCGCCGCTACCGCCTACTCACGGACATGATCACTGGTCGCGGAAGCGCACGATCTTGACGAACTCGTCGGCGTCCAGCGAGGCACCGCCGACCAGGGCGCCGTCGATGTCGGCCTGGGCCATGATCTCGGCGACGTTGCCCGACTTCACGGAGCCGCCGTACTGGATGCGGACCTGGTCGGCCACGTCCTGGGAGTACAGCTCGGCGATCTTGGCGCGGATGGCGGCGCAGACCTCCTGGGCGTCCCCGGCGCCGCAGACCTTGCCGGTGCCGATGGCCCACACCGGCTCGTACGCGACCACGATCGTCCCGGCCTGCTCGGCCGGAAGGTCCTTCAGGCCGCCCTCGACCTGGGCGAGGGTGTGGCCGACGTGGTCGCCCGCCTCGCGGACGTCCAGCTCCTCGCCGACGCACAGGATCGGCGTGAGACCGTGCTTGTACGCGGCCTTGACCTTGGCGTTGACCTGCTCGTCGGTCTCGTTGTGGTACTGGCGCCGCTCGGAGTGGCCGATCACCACGTAGGTGCACTTCAGCTTGGCCAGCATCGGGCCGGAGATCTCGCCCGTGTAGGCGCCGGAGTCGTGCTGGGAGATGTCCTGGGCGCCGTACTTGATCTTGAGCTTGTCGCCGTCGACCAGGGTCTGCACGGAGCGCAGGTCGGTGAAGGGCGGCAGGACGGCGACCTCGACGGCCTCGTAGTCCTTGTCGGCCAGGGCGAACGCGAGCTTCTGGACGTGTGCGATGGCCTCGAGGTGGTTGAGGTTCATCTTCCAGTTGCCCGCCATCAGCGGCGTGCGCGTGCTCAAGGGTCAGTCCTCCAGTGCGGCGAGGCCGGGGAGCGTCTTGCCCTCGAGGTATTCGAGGGAGGCGCCGCCACCGGTCGAGATGTGGCCGAATGCATTCTCGTCGAAGCCGAGCGTGCGCACGGCCGCGGCGGAGTCCCCGCCGCCGACGACCGCGAAGCCGTCCGTGTCGACGAGTGCCTGGGCGACCGCCTTGGTGCCCTCGGCGTAGTCGGGGTGCTCGAAGACACCCATGGGACCGTTCCAGAAGACGGTCTCGGCGTCGGCGAGCTTCGAGGCGTAGAGCTCTCGGGTCTTCGGGCCGATGTCCAGGCCCTCCTGGTCGGCGGGGATCTTGTCCGCGTCGACCACGGTGTTCTCGGTGGGCGCCTTGGTCTTCAGGTCCGGGAAGGTCCGGGAGACCACGACGTCGACGGGGAGCAGCAGCTCGACGCCCTGCTTCTCGGCGCGCTCCATGTACTCCTCGACGGCCGGGACCTGGTCCTCCTGGAGGAGGGAGATGCCGACCTCGTAGCCCTTGGCCTTGAGGAAGGTGTAGGCCATGCCGCCGCCGATGAGGAGCCGGTCGGCCTTGCCGAGCAGCTGGTCGATGACGGCGAGCTTGTCGGAGACCTTGGCGCCGCCGAGCGCGACGACGTAGGGGCGCTTGACGTCCTCGGTGAGCTTCTTCAGGACGCCGACCTCGGTGGCGATCAGGTAGCCGGCGTAGTGCGGCAGCCGGGCCGGGAGGTCGTAGACGGAGGCATGCCGCCGGTGCACGGCGCCGAAGCCGTCACCGACGTAGACGTCGGCGAGGGCGGCCAGCCGGTCGGCGAACTCACCGCGCTCGGCGTCGTCCTTGGACGTCTCACCGGGGTTGAAGCGCAGGTTCTCGATGACCGCGACCTGGCCGGGCTGGAGGCCGTCGACGGCGTCGTGGGCGGCGGGACCGACGGTGTCCTGGGCGAAGGCGACCGGGGCGCCGAGCAGTTCACCGAGGCGCTCGGCGGCGGGCAGCAGCGAGAAGGCGAGGTCCGGGGCGCCCTTGGGGCGGCCCAGGTGCGAGGCGACGATCACCTTGGCGCCCGCGTCCGCGAGGGCCTTGACGGTGGGCAGGACGGCACGGATGCGGCCGTCGTCGGTGATCGTCCCGTCGGCGAGCGGCACGTTGAGGTCGGCGCGGACGAAGACCCGCTTGCCGCTCACGCCGTCGGCGAGAAGTTCGTCGATCGTCTTCATGGGAGTGGACTCCTACAGGAGGGCTCGTGGTGCACCTGATCGTAAAAGGACGTGGTCGGTACGTGGGACAGGGCCCGGACAGCGCGGCGGTGCGCTGCACGGGCCCTGCTCCCACTTCGGGGTCCTGCTTCGGCGATCAGAGCTGGTTGCCGACGAAGACCGTGAGGTCGACGAGGCGGTTGGAGTAGCCCCACTCGTTGTCGTACCAGCCGATGACCTTCACGTTCTTGCCCTCCTGGACCATGGTCAGGGAGGAGTCGAAGGTGCAGGAGGCCGGGGCGTTGACGATGTCGGAGGAGACGATCGGGTCCTCCGTGTAGTCGAGGAGGCCCTTCAGCTCACCCTCGGCGGCCTTCTGGAAGGCGGCGTTGACCTCTTCCTTGGTGACCTCGCGGCCCAGCTCCACGACCAGGTCGGTGACGGAGCCGGTCGGGACCGGGACGCGCATGGCGATGCCGTCCAGCTTGCCCTTGAGCTGCGGCAGGACCAGGGCGGTGGCCTTGGCGGCACCGGTGGTGGTCGGGATGATGTTCTCGGCGGCGGCACGGGCGCGGCGCAGGTCCTTGTGCGGGAAGTCCAGGATGCGCTGGTCGTTCGTGTACGCGTGCACCGTGGTCATCAGACCCTTGACGATGCCGAAGTTCTCGTCGAGGACCTTCGCCATCGGCGCCACACAGTTGGTGGTGCAGGAGGCGTTGGAGATGACGTGGTGGTTCGCCGGCTCGTACTTGTCCTGGTTGACGCCCATCACGATAGTGATGTCCTCGTCCTTGGCCGGAGCCGAGATGAGGACCTTCTTCGCGCCGCCGGCGATGTGCTTGGCGGCGTCTTCCTTCTTGGTGAAGATGCCGGTCGACTCGATGACGATGTCGACGCCCAGCTCACCCCACGGGATGTCGGCCGGGTTGCGCTCGGACAGCACCTTGATGGTGTGGCCGTCGACCGTGATGGTGTCGGCCGTGTGGGAGACCTCCTGCTTGAGGCGGCCCAGGATCGTGTCGTACTTGAGCAGGTGAGCGGTGGTCGCGGTGTCACCCAGGTCGTTGACAGCCACGACCTCGATGTCCGCTCCCTGCTCCAGCAGCGCGCGGAAGTAGTTACGCCCGATGCGGCCGAAGCCGTTGATGCCTACGCGGATCGTCACGAACCGATCTCCTCGTTGGTACGCCGGCCATGCGGTGCCGGCGAGCTCTGTTTGGGATGTCCCCGACCACCACCGACCCTACCTCTCTGCGGGCCCCGAGGTGACATCGAGATGTCCCATACGCGGGCAGGCGGTCCGTACCAGTCAGTAGGGGTACGGACCGCCTCGGATCGGCAATGGATTCACCCGTGTTTGCTACGGAACGCGGGGCGCTTCTGACGCCGTTTTCACTCGTTCGTGAGCGGGTCGGCTCACTTGATGCACACCTCCGCCGCGCACCCCTGAGAGGGGGGCGCGCTCACCTGTCGAGCGAGTCGAACGCCTTGCGCAGCAGGCCCGTCCGATCGGCCGCCGACGGCACCTGCTCCAGGCCGAAACCGAGCAGCACGGTGTCGTCCGTGGTGACCGCTCCGTACGTCTGGAACAGGGTCCCCGTGCGCGTCCAGTCCTTCAGCACCGCCGGGCTGCCGGCGGGTGGTCCGGCCGCCTTCCAGGCGCCGAGGGACGACTCGAAGCCCTCGGTCTCCCGCGCCGCGCCGCCGACGACCAGCGAGGCGTCGTCGGCGAGGACACCGTGCCCGCCGCTGCCGGGGTCGGTGATGTAGCTGATCGAGATCTCGACGGACTTCCCGGCGTACGCGCTCAGGTCGAAGCCCACCTGCCGCCAGCCGCCGGAGCTGCCGGTGAGGCTGTGCCACGCGCCGGTGGTGCCGGTCGCGGTGCAGGTGCTGCCGGTGAGCGTCAGGTAGTGCTTCAGCCACGGGTGCTCACCGATCAGGAAGCCGGCCCCGCACTCCTGCGGCACGGCCGCCTTCGTGGCCCCGCCGGTCTCCGGCAGGGTCGTCCAGTCGTCCGCGCCGACGGTGTGCGCCTCGACCACCGCGTGGTCGTAGCCGGGCTCGGTGTCCCACAGCAGCCGGGTGGTCAGGGCCGGCTTGTCGGCGGCGGTGACCCCGGTGAGGTCGACGGTGCGGGTGAGGCGCTTGTAGGCGTCGTCGGTGTGCACGGCGGCGGCCATCGAGGCGCCGGTGTACGGACCGTACGGGTTGACGGTGCCCGCGAAGGTGCCCGCGCCCGCGCTCTTGAACTGCGGGTGGGTGGCGACCGGCAGTTCGTCGGAGGTGACGCCGTAGGTGCCGGCCTTGTCGAGCGGGTTGCCGGGCGCGTCGCCGAGGGCCCCGAAGAAGCCGTCGAGCGCGCCGGAGCCGGTGAAACCGGTGGCCCCCTTGGTCGACGTACGGCTGTAGGCGCCCAGGTAGTACTGGCTGAAGTCGTCGGACAGGGTGCCGTCGCCGAGGTCGACGCTGCCGCCGGCCAGCTCGCCGGCCTCGATCAGCCTGCCGCCCTCGTTGAGGTAGGCGCGCAGCTGGAGCTGGGTGGCGTTGGCGGGGCCGCCCGCGCCGGAGTAGTGCACGACCGTCCGGAAGTGCCCGAGCACGCCGAGCGCGTCCGGGGCGCCCTGCGTGGCCACGTCCCACACGAGCGCCCGGTGCCCGGCGCCCTTCAGCGCGTCCACGTACGTCCGCGCCTGCGTGGCGGCCGTGCCCTCCTCGGCGACCACCAGGGTGTCGGCCGCCGGCCGCTTCGCGACGGTGTAGGTGAAGTGGCTGCTGGAGACCTTCTTCCCGCCCCTGGTCCGGCCGGTGAACCACACCTCGACCTTGTCGCCCGGCTCGCCGCCGCGCACCTTCGCGCGGTACTCGTCGAAGTAGAGGTCGTCCTCACCGCCGTACGTCTCCCCGCCCTTCCAGTGCCTCAGCGCCCGGTCGCGCGTACGGCCGCCGTTGACGCGGTACTTGAGCTCCTTGTCCCGGACCGCCTTGCGGACGACGACGGAGACCTCCTGGTCCGCGCCCCGGGAGTACGACGTCGAGAACGCGGCCGGAGTGAAGTCGGCGGCGCTCAGACCGACCGAGGAGACCGGCCTGTCGGGGTGCGCGGCGGTCTCGGCGACGGAGAGCGCGAACGGGACGTTCTTGGCGAACTCCTGCTGGATCAGCTTCTCGTCGTCGGGGAAGTTGAAGACGGACTGGCAGTCCTGGCTCTTCCAGGCGTCGTCCGGGTCGACGTCCGACGCGGTCTGACAGGTCGACATCTCCGGGGTGAACATCGCCATCCCGTTGACGTTCGACGCGTGGCCGTCCGCCTCGCCGTTGGTGGTGTACAGCTCCGAGGAGACCTGCGGGTGGTAGCCCGGGACGGCGGAGTTGCCGGGGGTGCCGGCGAGCGCCTTGTAGAGGACGTCGTCGGGGGTCGGGGTGGCCACCTGCCAGCCGACGCCGTACAGGAGGAGTTCGGCGGCGGAGTGGTAGTTGATGCCGTACCGGAAGCGGACGCGCTTCTCGAAGGCGTCGAGGGCCTTGGTCTCGGGCTCGGAGCCCGGGCTCGCGCCGCGGTAGGTCTGGCTGGTGGGATTGGGGGACGAACCCTCGTCGTCGTAGCCCCATTTGTAGGGGAAGTTGCGGTTGAGGTCGACGCCGTCGCCCGTGCTGATGACGCCGTCGCCGTTGACGTCCCGCAGGTTCTTGCGCCACAGGCGGGTGCCGGAGTCCTTGAACGTGTAGTCGTAGCCGTCCGGGTTGGCCGAGAGGACGAACCACAGCTCGGTCGTGTCGACGATCTTCTTGACGCGCCGGTCGGTCGTGTAGCGGTCCAGGTAGTAGTGCATCAGGCGCCGGGTCATCTCCGGCGTGATCCACTCGCGCGCGTGCTGGTTGGACATGTAGAGCACGGCGGGCCGGGAGCCGTCCTTCGCCTTCTCCGCGTTCCTGGTCAGTTTGAGCGCGAGGATGTCCTGACCGCCCAGCGTCCTGCCGATGGACTCGACCTTGGTGAGACCCGGGTGGGCCTGGGCGGTCCGGAGGATCTCCTCCTTGAGCCCGCCCCGTCCGCTGTACGGGCGGAACACGCCCTGTGCGGCTTCCTCGACCCTGGCCTCCGCCTTGGCCGAGAGCGCGTGCTCGGTCAGGGCGACGCCCTGCTCGCGCAGCTGCGCCGCCTGCTTGCCGGTGAGGTAGACCTCGACCTTCGTCCGGCCGTGTCCGCTCACCTGCTCCCCGAGTTCGTGGCCGTCCTGGCCGGCCTTGAGCAGCAGGGGTACCTGCTGCCTGGTGACCTCGGCGCGGTAGACCTTGACCTCTTCCGGTCCGGACGGCGCCGGACTTCCGTTCTGTGCCCGGGCGACGGGTGCGAGGCTCGCTCCGCCGACCAGGAGCGCGCCGACAGCGAGGATCGATCTCGCTCTGTGTCTCATGAACCCCCCTAGCGGTGGTCCGCCACAGCGACGAACAGGTTGCCAGGCTCATGTCACTTCATGATCCAGTCAAGACCGCCACAAGGACACGCAAAAGCCGGTGCCGACCACTCGAACGGCCGTCGGCACCGGCCCTGTGACACCTCGTCCGGTCAGCCGGCCAGGTTGTCCGCCAGCTCCTCGCTGAGGTTGGCCTCCGTGCCCGGGATGCCCAGATCGCTCGCGCGCTTGTCGGCCATGGCCAGCAGCCGGCGGATACGGCCCGCGACCGCGTCCTTCGTCAGCGGCGGATCGGCGAGCGCGCCCAGCTCCTCCAGGGAGGCCTGCTTGTGCTCCATGCGCAGCCGCCCCGCCGCGGCCAGGTGCTCGGGCACCTCCTCGCCCAGGATCTCCAGCGCGCGCTGGACCCGGGCCCCGGCGGCCACGGCGGCACGGGCCGAACGGCGCAGGTTGGCGTCGTCGAAGTTGGCGAGCCGGTTCGCCGTGGCCCGCACCTCGCGGCGCATCCGGCGCTCCTCCCAGGCCAGCACCGACTCATGCGCACCGAGCCGGGTGAGCAGGGCACCGATCGCGTCACCGTCCCGGACGACCACCCGGTCCACCCCGCGCACCTCGCGGGCCTTCGCGGCGATCGACAGTCTGCGGGCGGCACCGACCAGCGCGAGCGCCGCCTCCGGGCCCGGGCAGGTCACCTCCAGGGAGGAGGAACGGCCGGGCTCGGTCAGCGAGCCGTGCGCCAGGAAGGCCCCGCGCCAGGCCGCCTCCGCGTCGCAGGTGGCCCCCGAGACCACCTGCGGGGGCAGACCGCGGATCGGGCGGCCTCTGCCGTCCACGAGACCCGTCTGCCGGGCCAGCTGGTCACCGCCCGCGACGACCCGTACGACATACCGTGAGCCCCGGCGCAGCCCGCCGGGCGCCATCACGATCAGCTCGGAGCTGTGCCCGAAGATCTCCAGGATGTCCCGCTTGAGCCGGCGCGCCGCCATCGCGGTGTCCAGCTCCGCCTCGATCACGATGCGCCCGCTCACCAGGTGGAGGCCTCCGGCGAACCGCAGGATGGCGGAGACCTCCGCCTTCCTGCAGCAGGTCCGGGTGACGGGGAGCCGGGAGATCTCGTCCTTCACCGCTGCCGTCATCGCCATGGGCCGATCCTTCCATGCATCCGAAAAATACGGTCGTACGCGGCGGCCAACAGCTCCGGATCGTGCCGGGGTGTTCCGTCGGTCCGGGCCACCGGGGCCAGCTCGACCGCGGCTCCCAGCCGCTTGGCGGCCTCGGTGAGCGAGTCGCGGTCGGGCACGGCGGCCACGTCGGCCAGCACCACGTCCAGGGCGAGTTTAGGGGCGTGTCGCCCCAAAACCTCCAAATGACGCTGCGGGGAGAAGCCCTCGGTTTCTCCCGGCTGCGGCGCCAGGTTCAGCGAGAGCACCCGGCGCGCCTTGGTCTCGGTGAGGGCGTCCAGCAGCTCGGGGACGAGCAGGTGCGGGATGACCGAGGAGAACCAGGAACCGGGGCCGAGCACCACCCAGTCCGCGTCCAGGACCGCCGCCACGGCCTCGGGGACGGCGGGCGGGTCGTTGGGCACGAGGTGCACCGACTGCACCTCGCCGGGCGTCAGGGCCACGGTGGCCTGCCCACGCACCGTGTCCACGTCGTCCGGGCGCTCCGGATCATGCCCCTTGACCAGGGCCTGCAGCTCCAGCGGCACGGCCGACATGGGCAGCACGCGCCCGTGCGCGCCGAGCAGCTTGCCGACCAGGTCCAGGGCCTGCACATGGTCGCCGAGCTGCTCCCACAGGGCGACGATCAGCAGATTGCCGACCGCGTGCTCGTGCAGCTCGCCCTGGGACTGGAAGCGGTGCTGGATGACCCGGGCCCAGGTCTGGCCCCAGTCGTCGTCCCCGCACAGCGCGGCCAGCGCCTTGCGCAGGTCGCCGGGCGGCAGCACGCCCAGCTCGTCCCGGAGCCGCCCGCTGGAGCCGCCGTCGTCGGCCACGGTGACGACGGCGGTGAGATCACCGGTGATCCGGCGCAGCGCGGCGAGCGAGGCGGACAGGCCCATGCCGCCGCCGAGCGCGACCACCTTGGGCTGGGCGCCGCGCCGGCGGGGCCGCGCCCCACGGGCCTCGGCCGGGCGGCCGGCACGCGCGTCGGGCACCATCCGGCGCAGCCTGCTCAGCCGCGGTGTACGTTGTGTCATTCCCGTCCCATGTCCCGGTGCACGACCACCGTCTCCACGCCCTCGGCCGCGAGGCGCGCGGCGAGCTTCTCCGACATCGCGACCGAGCGGTGCTTGCCGCCGGTACAGCCGATGGCGATGGTCACATACCGCTTGCCCTCGCGCCGGTAGCCGGCCGCGATGAGCCGCAGCAGTTCGGCGTACCGGTCGAGGAACTCCTTCGCGCCGGGCTGGTTGAAGACGTAGGCGGCGACCTCCTCGTTGAGGCCGGTGTAGGGGCGCAGCTCCGGGACCCAGTGCGGATTGGGCAGGAACCGCATGTCCGCGACCAGGTCGGCGTCGACCGGCAGGCCGTACTTGAAGCCGAAGGACATCACGGTGGCCCGCAGCTCGGGCTCCTCCTCGCCGGCGAACTGGGCGTCCATCTTGGCGCGCAGCTCGTGCACGTTGAGGCTGGAGGTGTCGATCACCAGGTCGGCGTCGCCGCGCAGCTCGCGCAGCAGCTCCCGCTCGGCGGCGATGCCGTCGACGATGCGCCCGTCGCCCTGGAGCGGGTGCGGACGGCGCACCGACTCGAAGCGGCGGACCAGGGCCTCGTCGGAGGACTCCAGGAAGACGATCCGCCGGGTGACGCCCCGGGTGTCCAGGTCGGCGAGGGACTCGCGCAGGTTGTCGAAGAAGCGCCGGCCGCGCACGTCCACGACGACCGCGATCCGCGCCACGTTGCCCTGGGAGCGGGCCCCCAGCTCGACCATGGTGGGGATGAGGGCGGGCGGGAGGTTGTCGACGACGAACCAGCCGAGGTCCTCCAGACACTTCGCGGCCGTGGACCGGCCGGCCCCGGACATGCCGGAGATGATCACCAGCTCGGGGATGGCCGCCTCGGGGACCCCGGCTGTCTCGCTGCCCGTGCTCACCTGTGCTCCGTTGTTCTGGCCGGTGTCCTGTCCGGCGTTCTGGTCGGCGCCGGACCGGCGGGTGTCCCGTCCGGTGTCGGTTCGGCCCGCGTCCGTTCGGCCGGTGTCGGGCCGGACGGCATCCTCAGCCGGGCCGTTGTGCGCCTGATCCCGCTCGTGCGCCTGATCCCGCTCGTGCGCCTGATCTCGCTGTGCCGTGGGCTGTGCGTCGTGCTCGGTCATGTCTCCTGCCCCCGTCGTTCGTCCGGGACGCCCGCGGTCACGGGCTCCCCCGAGGAACCCCCCGTCGTGCCGGGTTCCTCGTCCTCAATGATCTCTCCGGTCGCCGTGTTCACGGCGGGCGCGGCCGGGGCCGCCTGGGCGAGAGCCACGGCGATGGTCTCGGCCGTCTTCCGGCCTATCCCGGGCACTTCCTGGATCTGCTCGATTGTGGCGGACCGCAGCTTCTTCACCGAGCCGAAATGCTTGATGAGCGCCTGTTTGCGGGTCTCGCCGAGGCCGGGGACGTCGTCCAGCGGGCCCGCGCGGAAGCGCTTGGCGCGCTTGGTGCGCTGGTAGGTGATCGCGAACCGGTGCGCCTCGTCGCGGACCCGCTGGAGCAGATAGAGGCCCTCGCTGGTGCGGGGCAGCACCACGGGGTCGTCCTCGCCGGGCACCCAGACCTCCTCCAGGCGCTTGGCCAGGCCGCAGACGGCGATGTCGTCGATGCCCAGCTCGTCCAGCGCGCGCCGGGCCGCCGCGACCTGCGGCTGACCGCCGTCGACCACGACGAGCTGGGGCGGGTAGGCGAACTTCCTGGGGCGGCCGTCGTCGTCCTTGAGGGAACCGGTGATCACCTCGCCGTCGGTGAGCGTGGCGCCGCCGTCGGGAAGCGAGCCGCCGGTGCCGGGGCCTGCCGTGAGGGTGCCGTCGGTACCGGTGCCGGCGGCGAGGGGGTCTTCGGTGCCGGAGCCGTCGGTCCACTCCCCCGTCCGTTCCTTCTCGGCGAGGTAGCGCTTGAAGCGGCGGGTGATCACCTCGTGCATGGAGCGGACGTCGTCCTGCCCCGCGAAGCCCTTGATCTGGAACCGCCGGTACTCGCTCTTGCGCTGCAGACCGTCCTCGAAGACGACCATGGAGGCGACCACGTCGTCCCCCTGGAGGTGCGAGATGTCGTAGCACTCGATCCGCAGCGGGGCGCTGTCCAGGTCGAGGGCCTCGGCGATCTCCTCCAGCGCACGCGAGCGCGTGGTCAGGTCGGAGGCGCGCCTGGTCTTGTGCAGCGCGAGGGCCTGCTGGGCGTTGCGCTGCACGGTCTCCATGAGCGCCTTCTTGTCGCCGCGCTGGGGGATGCGCAGCGACACGTTGGACCCGCGGCGGCCGGTCAGCCACTCCTGGACCGGCTCGACCGGCTCGGGCAGGGCCGGAACCAGCACCTCCTTGGGGACCGCGTCCCCGCTCTCCTCGCCGTACAGCTGCTGCAGGGCGTGCTCGACCAGGGCGCCGGTGGTGACCTCCTCGACCTTGTCCGTCACCCAGCCGCGCTGACCGCGGACCCGGCCGCCGCGCACATGGAAGATCTGCACGGCCGCCTCCAGCTCGTCCTCCGCGACGGCGATGAGGTCGGCGTCGGTCGCGTCGGCGAGCACGACCGCGTTCTTCTCCATGGCCTTCTTCAGGGCCTCGATGTCGTCGCGCAGGCGGGCCGCCCGCTCGTACTCCATCTCCTCGGCCGCCTCCATCATCTGCTTCTCCAGACGGCGGAGGTAGGTGCCGGTGCGGCCGGCCATGAAGTCGCAGAACTCCTCGGCCAGGTCGCGGTGGTCCTCGGGGGTGATCCGGCCGACGCAGGGGGCGGAGCACTTGCCGATGTAGCCGAGCAGGCAGGGCCGGCCGGTGCGGGCGGCGTTCTTGAAGACGCCGGCCGAGCAGGTACGCACCGGGAACACCCGCAGCAGCAGGTCGACGGTGTCCCGGATGGCCCACGCGTGCGCGTACGGCCCGAAGTAGCGGACGCCCTTCTTCTTGTGACCGCGCATCACCTGGACCCGCGGGAACTGCTCGTTCATCGTGACCGCGAGGTACGGGTAGCTCTTGTCGTCCCGGTACTTGACGTTGAACCGGGGGTCGTACTCCTTGATCCAGGAGTACTCCAGCTGCAGCGCCTCGACCTCCGTGGACACCACCGTCCACTCCACGGACGCGGCCGTGGTCACCATCGTCCGGGTGCGCGGGTGCAGGTTCGCCAGGTCCTGGAAGTAGTTCGCCAGGCGCTGGCGCAGGCTCTTCGCCTTTCCGACGTAGATCACCCGGCGGTGCTCGTCGCGGAACCTGTACACCCCCGGAGAGTCCGGGATGTCTCCCGGCCTGGGGCGGTAGCTGGAGGGGTCGGCCATGTCTCACACCCTACTGGCGAGCACCGACACCGCGTCGGGCCTGTGGACAACGCCCCCCCGGACGGCGTCCGCACGGTGGCCTCGGGGCATCCCTTCCCGGCCGACGGCCGGCCGGAGGTCTCGCTCGGGGCCTCGCGGGGCTTCGCGGGGCCTCTCGGACAGGGGGCGCGCGCTCGCGCGGGGCGGTTCCCCGGCTCGCCTGGCACCTCCCCCTGACGGCCCTGCGCCCACCTCCCCCGTCCCCCTCCGCGCACCCTCGCGCCGTCCGTCCGTCGCCTTCCGGCCATGCCGGTGACGCCCGGCCCGGCGTCGTCTGTCCGGCCCGGCGCCCGGCGAGGCGTGCGCGACCTCCGCCGCCCTGCCCACCGGGCCGTGAGCGGCGCGGCCCGGCCAGTCGTCCGGAACGGCCGGGTCGCAGGTGTTGTCGGGTTCTGGTCAACACGCTTCAATGCGGGGGAACTCGGGGCCGTACACGCATGCGTACGGCAGGCGCGGCGTGCCCAGCCAGGGACGCGCGCGGTGCCCACGGGGGTGGCCCCGCACACCGCACAGCGGTCTGACCAGCCGTAGCGACACCTCACAGAAAGGCCCCTCGGCATGCGGCATGCCACAGAGCACGCGGACGTCCCCACCGCGGAACTGGACACAGCCCTGCGCGGCGGCCCCTTCCACGTGGCGCTGCGCGCCGCGATCGCCGCACGCGGACTGCCGCTCCAGCGCGTGCAGCACCATCTGTCACGCCACGGGGTCAAGGTCGGCGTCACCAGCCTGAGTTACTGGCAGCAAGGTGCTCGCCGCCCGCAGCGCCCGGAGTCGCTGCGCGCCGTACGCGCGCTGGAGGAGATCCTCCAGCTGCCGGACGAGTCGCTGATCCGGCTGCTCGCCGAGTCCGACGAGCGGGCGACGGCCGACCGTCCGGCGGGCCGCTCCTACCGCTCCCTGATCGAGGCCTCGGGCGTCGGGGACCGGCTCACCGCCGACCTCGGCTGGTCCCAGGACGGCGGGCTGCACACCGTGGGGCACCACGAACGCGTCCGGATCGGCGCCCGGCGGGAGCTGGTGAGCCGCGAGGCCCACCACATCGTGCGGGCCCACCGCGACGGCGTCGACCGCTTCGTCACCCTCCACCACGGCGACCCCGGCTGCGACCCGCGCCGCGTCACCGTGCACGCCCTGGAGAACTGCCGCACCGGTCGCCTCCGCTGGGACCAGGACACCGGCGTCCTCGTCGCGGAGTTGCTCTTCGGCACCCGGCTGCGCGCCGGTGACACCTTTCTCTTCCGGTACTGCATCGAGGACGGCACGGCCGGGGCGTCCCGCGAGTATCTCCAGCGGTTCGGCTTCCCCGGCGGCCAGTACGCGCTCCAGGTGCGTTTCGACTCGGGCACGCTGCCGGTCCGCTGCCACCGCTTCACCCAGCACTCGGCCGCGGCCCCGCGCAGCGGACGGCAGGAGCTGCCCGTGACCAGTCCGCACCACTGTGCCCACCTGGTCGAGCCCCGCATCCGGCCGGGCGCCCTGGGGATCGCCTGGGACTGGGAGTGAGCCGAGCCCACACCCGGACACCGGACCGGGCTCGTGTCCACCGCCCGTCGGCCCGCCGTCCTCCGGTCAGTCCGCGGGACCGGCGACGATCCTGCCCTTCGCGGCCTTCACCGGCAGTTCGGTCAGGGGCTCGGTGGCCGGCGCCTGGACCACCTTGCCCGTCACGGCGTCGAACTCGCTGCCGTGGCAGGGGCAGACCAGGGTCGTCCCCCGCAGTTTGTTGATGGGGCATCCGGCGTGCGTGCAGATCGTGCTGTACGCCTTCAGGGTGCCGTCCTCGGCACGGCTGACGACCACGTTGTGGTCCCGGTAGAACTTGGCCCCACCCTTGGCGACCTCGGTCTCGGCGCCGAGGTCGACCGGCGCGGTGGGGGCGTCCGCGGCGGCCCCGCTGCCGTCCGGGGCCGAGCACGCGGCCAGGGCTAGCCCGGCGACCGGGGCCGCGGCGGCCCCTCGAAGGACGGTACGGCGGCTCGCGGAGGAGCGGGCGGGCATCTGGAACTCCACTGGTCAAGGGGTGTGCAGGGCGACGATACCCGGGCAGAGGGCACGGTCCCGGAGCGGGGTGGCGGGCGGTCCCGGAGCGGGGCCGCGCTGGGTGCGGGCGGAACCCGGTGTCCACCCCAGGGACGTCGAGGGGGCGGGTGCCGGGGAGGAGGAGGCGCTCCGGGCGGTGCGCGTAAACGCTTACGTAAGCGTTTACGCGAGGCGGGGGCATGGGGTACCGTCCGGCCGGAAGCTGAGGAGAACCGGGGCCGGCGCCGATTTGGACCGCAGCCCCGAAGAAGGGAGCGCGATGGCCACCATGGCGGATGTCGCCCGCAGTGCCGGGGTCTCCGTGGCGACCGTCTCCCACGTGCTCAACGGCACGCGTCCGGTGCTCCCGCACACCCGTCAGGCGGTACTCGACGCCGTGGACGCCCTCGGTTACACCCCGAACACCCTCGCCCGCTCCCTCGTGACCTCCCGCACCCGTTCCATCGGCCTCGCGGTGTCGGCCATCAGCAACCCGTACTTCACGGAGACCCTGCAAGGCGTCGAGGCCGCTGCCCTGGAGGCGGGCTACAGCCTGCTCATCGCGGATCCGCACGACGACCCCCGGCACGAACGCAAGGTCGTACAGCTCCTCCATGAGCGCCGGGTGGACGGCATGATCGTCGCCCCGTCCGCCGAGCCGGGTGACCTCGTCGGTTACCTGCGCCGCCACGCCGTACCGACGGTGTTCCTGGACCGGCTGGTCGACGCCGGCGCGACGGAGGACGTCACGGCGGGCGACGGTGCGCCGGGCGACGGTGCGGACGGCACCGCCACGTCGCCGAGCACCGCGTGTTTCGACCAGGTCTGCACCGAGAGCGCCGCGCCGACGGCCCTGCTCGTGACCCATCTCGCCGGGCTGGGGCACCGCCGGATCGCCCTGGTCGCGGGCCTGCCCGGGCTCAGTACCACCGGTGAGCGCGTCTCCGGCTACCGGGAGGGCCTCACCGCGGCCGGTCTGGCACACGACGAGCGTCTCCTCGTGTCCGGCAACTCGGAGTCCGCCGGGGCCGAACGTGCCACGGCCGGCCTGCTCGCCCTGCCCGATCCGCCCACGGCACTCGTCACCGCCAACAACGCGATGACCATCGGTGCGCTGCGCGCGCTGCGCCGGCACGGCCGGTCCGTACCGGACGACCTCGCCCTGTGCTGCTTCGACGACTTCGCCTGGGCCGACCTGTTCTCACCCCGGCTGACGGCCATCGCCCAGCCCAGCCGCGAGGTGGGCGCCCGAGCCGTCCGCGTGCTCCTGGACCGCCTGGCCGAGCCGGACCGGCCGGCCCGGACGGTCCGGCTGCCGTGCACGTTCGTCCACCGCACGTCCTGCGGCTGCCCGGAGGAGCCTGGCAGCGGCACCGGAGCCGCCGGGGCCACCGCAGTGTCCACGCTCGCCGAGAAGGGAACCACCTCGTGATCGTCGTCGCCGGTGAGGCACTGATCGACCTGGTACCGCAGGGCCCCGGTGCCCTCGCGGACCTGAAGCCGGCGCTCGGCGGCGGCCCGTACAACACCGCCGTGGCGCTGGGCAGGCTCGGCTCCCGCACCGCCTTCTGCTCCCGGACGTCGGACGACGCCTTCGGCGAGGCCCTGCTTGACGGGCTGCGGCGGGCCGGCGTCGATGTGTCCGGTGTCCAGCGGGGGCCGGAACCGACGACCCTCGCGGTGGCCACGCTCGACGCCGCCGGTTCGGCCGCCTACTCCTTCTATGTCGACGGCACCGCCGACCGTCTGTTCACCGATCCCGGCACGCTCCCCGCGGGTACGCGCGCGGTGTCCTTCGGCACCTGCTCGCTCGTCCTGGAGCCGGGGGCGAGCGCCTACGAGGAGCTGATGCGGACCGCCGCGGGGCAGGGGGTGTTCACCGCTCTGGATCCCAACATCCGGGCGGGGCTCATCCCGGACGCGGACGCCTACCGGGCGCGCTTCAGGAGCTGGCTGCCGTCGGTGACGCTGCTGAAGCTGTCCGCGGAGGACGCGGCGTGGCTCGGCGGCACCCCGCGCGAGTGGCTGGCCGCGGGACCGGCGGCCGTGGTGGTCACGCGGGGCGGCGACGGTCTGACCGTGTTCACCCGGGACGGTGGTGAGCATTCGGTGCCGGGCGAGAAGGTCGATGTCGCGGACACCATCGGCGCCGGTGACACGGTGAACGCGGCCTTGCTGCACGGGCTGGCCGCCCGGGACGCGCTGTCCGCGGAAGCGCTCGCCGCCCTCGGGACGGAGGGCTGGACACGGCTGCTGCGCTTCGCGGCACGGGCGGCGGCGATCACCTGCTCGCGGGCGGGGGCCGAGCCGCCGTACGCGGCGGAGCTGGGCGGTTCGGCCGCGCTGTGAGCGGTCTGCTTTCCCTGTGCTGTTGACAAGGTACGGCCGGGCCTGCGGTGTGGCGGGGGTCTGCCGACCGCCGGACCGGGCTGGCTGATGGTGGAACGAACGGTGCCCCGCGGGAAGTTCCCGCGGGGCACCGGACTTTTGATGGCGTGTCAGAACAGGTCAGGCCTTGCGGGCCCGTGTCGTCTTCTTCGCCGGCGTCGCCTTCTTCGTGGCCGTGGCCGCCTTCCTGGTCGCGGTGCCGTCGGCCTTGGCCGTCACCGTCCTCCTCGTCGACGACTTGGCCGCGGCGGTCCTCCGCGCCGTACCGCCCCGCTGGGCCTTCACCGGCTCGGCGTCACTGATCCGGTCGGCGCCGAGGATCTCGCGCAGGAACTTGCCCGTGTGGCTCGCCGGAACCCCGGCGACCTCCTCGGGCGTGCCCTCGGCGACCACCAGACCACCGCCGGCACCGCCCTCCGGGCCCATGTCCACGATCCAGTCGGCGGTCTTGATCACGTCGAGGTTGTGCTCGATGACGATGACCGTGTTGCCCTTGTCGACCAGTCCTCCGAGCACCGTCAGCAGCTTGCTGATGTCCTCGAAGTGCAGGCCCGTGGTCGGCTCGTCCAGGACGTAGACCGTGCGTCCGGTGGACCGCTTCTGCAGTTCGCTGGCAAGCTTGACGCGCTGCGCCTCGCCACCGGAGAGTGTGGTGGCGGCCTGGCCGAGGCGGACGTAACCGAGACCGACGTCGTTCAGCGTCCGGAGGTGACGGGAGATCGCCGGGACCGCCTCGAAGAAGTGCATGGCCTCCTCGATCGGCATGTTCAGCACCTCGGCGATGGACTTGCCCTTGTAGTGGACCTCCAGGGTCTCCCGGTTGTACCGGGCGCCATGGCAGACCTCACACGGGACGTAGACGTCCGGGAGGAAGTTCATCTCGATCTTGATGGTGCCGTCGCCCGCGCAGTTCTCGCAGCGGCCGCCCTTGACGTTGAAGGAGAAGCGGCCGGGCAGGTAGCCCCGGACCTTCGCCTCGGTGGTCTCGGCGAACAGCTTGCGGATGTGGTCGAAGACGCCTGTGTACGTCGCCGGGTTGGACCGCGGGGTGCGCCCGATCGGTGACTGGTCGACGTGCACGACCTTGTCGACCTGGTCGTCGCCGTCCACGCGTGTGTGCCGTCCGGGGACGGTCCGGGCGCCGTTCAGCTCGCGCGCCAGGTGCGTGTAGAGGATGTCGTTGACCAGGGTCGACTTGCCGGACCCGGAGACACCGGTGACGGCCGTGAAGACTCCCAGCGGGAAGGACACGTCGATGTCCTGGAGGTTGTTCTCACGGGCGCCGTGCACGGTGAGCTGCCGGGACGGGTCGCGGGGGCGCCGTACGTCCGGGAGCGGGATCGACTTGCGGCCCGAGAGGTACGCGCCGGTCTGCGACTCGGTGTTGGCGAGCAGCTCCTTCAGGGAACCGCTGTGCACGACCTTGCCGCCGTGCTCACCGGCGCCGGGGCCGATGTCCACGATCCAGTCGGCGACCTTGATGGTGTCCTCGTCGTGCTCCACCACGATGAGCGTGTTGCCCATGTCGCGCAGACGGACCAGGGTCTCGATCAGACGGTGGTTGTCCCGCTGGTGCAGGCCGATGGACGGCTCGTCCAGGACGTAGAGCACGCCGACGAGGCCGGAGCCGATCTGGGTGGCGAGGCGGATGCGCTGGGCCTCGCCGCCGGAGAGCGTGCCGGCCGCCCGGTTGAGCGAGAGGTAGTCCAGGCCGACGTCGACCAGGAAGCGGAGCCGCTCGTTGACCTCCTTCAGGACCCGCTCGGCGATCTTCTTGTCGCGGGCGTTCAGCTTCAGCTCGCCCAGGAAGTCCGCGCAGTCGCTGATCGACATCGCGGAGACCTCGGCGATCGACTTCCCCATGATCGTGACGGCGAGGACGATCGGCTTCAGACGCGTGCCCTCACACGAGGGGCAGGGCACCTCGCGCATGTAGCCCTCGAAGCGCTCGCGGCTGGCGTCGCTCTCGGCCTCGCTGTGGCGGCGCTTGACGAAGGGCACCGCGCCCTCGAAGGGGGTCGTGTAGACCCGCTCGCGGCCGTACCGGTTGCGGTAGCGCACCTCGATCTGGGTCTTGTGGCCGTAGAGCAGGGCCTTCTTGGCCCGCTGGGGCAGGCCCGCGAAGGGGATGTCCGTGCGGAAGCCCAGAGCGTCCGCGAGGGCACCGATCAGGCGGCCGAAGTAGTCCTTGGTGTGGCCGTGCGACCACGGGTGGATGGCGCCCTCGTCCAGGGACTTGTCCTCGTCCGGGACGATCAGCTCCGGGTCGACCTCCATGCGCGTACCGATGCCGGTGCACTCCGGGCAGGCGCCGAAGGGCGAGTTGAAGGAGAAGGAGCGCGGCTCGAGCTCCTCGAAGGACAGGTCGTCGTACGGGCAGTACAGGTGCTCCGAGAACATGCGCTCGCGCTCGGGGTCGTCCTCGGGGAGATCCACGAAGTCGAGCACGACCATGCCGCCGGACAGGCCGAGCGCGGTCTCCACGGAGTCGGTGAGGCGGCGCTTGGCGGAGTCCTTCACCGTGAGGCGGTCCACGACCACCTCGATGGTGTGCTTCTCCTGCTTCTTCAGGACCGGCGGCTCGGTCAGCTGGACGGTCTGGCCGTCCACGCGCGCGCGGGAGTAGCCCTTGGTCTGGAGGTCGGCGAAGAGGTCGACGAACTCGCCCTTGCGCTCGCGCACCAGCGGTGACAGCACCTGGAAGCGGCTTCCCTCCGGCAGCTCCAGGACCTTGTCCACGATGGCCTGCGGCGACTGGCGGGAGATCGGGCGGCCGCACTGGGGGCAGTGCGGCTTGCCGATGCGCGCGAAGAGCAGCCGAAGGTAGTCGTAGACCTCGGTGATCGTGCCGACCGTCGAGCGCGGATTGCGCGAGGTCGACTTCTGGTCGATGGAGACGGCCGGGGAGAGGCCCTCGATGAAGTCGACGTCGGGCTTGTCCATCTGGCCGAGGAACTGCCGTGCGTACGAGGAGAGCGACTCCACGTAACGACGCTGGCCCTCCGCGAAGATCGTGTCGAAGGCCAGGGAGGACTTGCCCGACCCGGACAGGCCCGTGAAGACGATGAGCGAGTCACGAGGCAGGTCGAGCGAGACATTCTTCAGGTTGTGCTCGCGCGCGCCACGGACGATGAGACGGTCGGCCACGCCGGTCCGCACCTTTCTTGAGAGAAGTGACAGGGGCGGGGCCCCCGTGCTTCTTCAGACTAGGGGGAGCCACTGACAACGCCGGTCGGATTGCCCGGTTGCATAACAACCCCCGACCCTCCAGCATGCCCGACGCCGCTATCGACCATATAGCACGTGCATTCGATTCATGGGCGGCGTTCGTCACCTTCACCCGAAGGGGTGGCCGGACTAGGGTCGGCGTCATGATGGATCACGCTCATGACCTGGCCTGTGTACGGGAAGCGACGGATCGGCTCCTCAGCGCGGTCACCACCATGGACAACGCCTCACTCGCCAAGCCGTCACGGCTTCCGGGCTGGAGCCGCGGGCATGTCCTGGCTCACCTCGCCCGCAACGCGGACGCGCTCGTGAACGTCCTCCAGGGCCGTCCCATGTACGTGAGCGCCGAGGCGCGGGACGCCGACATCGAGCGGGACGCCCCGCGCCCCTTGGAGGTGCAGGCCGCCGACGTCCGGGAGAGCGCGGCCCGCTTCCAGGCGGCCGGGGCAGCGCCCGCGGACTGGACGCGCACGGTGGAGCTGCGCAACGGGGTCACCGACTCCGCCTCCCGGGTGCCGTTCCGCCGGTGGGTGGAGGTGGAGCTGCACCACGTCGACCTCGGGATCGGGTACGAGCTGGAGGATCTCCCGGCCGAGTTCCTGGAGCGGGAGACCGGCTTTCTCACCGAGCGGTTCTCCGGCTGTCCGGACATCCCCGCGACCCGTGTCACGGACGGCACGCGCGCGTGGACGACCGGGGGCGCGGCGGACGAGCCCGGGATCACGGTCACCGGCCGGCCGGCGGACCTGGTGGGCTGGCTCGCCGGGCGCCGCGACGGTACGGCGCTGGAAGTACGGGGCGGGGCGCTGCCGAAACTGCCTCCGCTGTAGGACGGGACCGGACGCACCGGGCGCGGCCCGACCCGGCCGTCCACCAGGACTGCCGCGCTATAGGCTGACCTTCATGACGTACTCCGGAGAGGTCAGGGTCGGCGGACCGGCGGATGTGCACGAGCTGAAAGACCTGATGATCACCAAGATCGCGGTCGGCCCGATGGACAACAACGCCTATCTGCTGCGCTGCCGGGCCACCGACGAGCAGCTCCTGATCGACGCCGCCAACGAGGCGGGGACGCTCCTCGGCATGATCGGTGACGACGGCATCGCGTCCGTCGTCACCACGCACCAGCACGGCGACCACTGGCAGGCGCTCGCCGAGGTCGTCGCGGCCACGGGCGCGCGTACGTACGCCGGCCGCGACGACGCCCCCGGCATCCCCGTGCCCACCGACGTCCTCGTCGACGACGGCGACGTCATCAGGGTGGGCCGTGTGGAGCTCACCGCACGCCATCTGGTCGGGCACACCCCCGGATCGATCGCGCTG
The DNA here is from genome assembly GCF_040704595.1 of Streptomyces sp. NPDC046870. Classification (NCBI taxonomy): domain Bacteria; kingdom Bacillati; phylum Actinomycetota; class Actinomycetes; order Kitasatosporales; family Streptomycetaceae; genus Streptomyces; species Streptomyces sp. NPDC046870. The sequence continues at coordinate 49,936 of NZ_JBEYXM010000011.1, read as the reverse complement.
GTCTACGACGATCCGCACGGCCATCCGCACGTCTTCACCGGCGACTGCCTCTTCCCCGGCGGTGTCGGCAACACGCGCAAGGACCCGAAGGCGTTCGCCAGCCTGATCCACGACGTGGAGACGAAGCTCTTCGACGTGCTGCCGGACGAGACGTGGGTCTATCCGGGGCACGGCAACGACACCACGCTGGGCGCGGAACGGCCGCATCTGCCGGAGTGGCACGCGCGCGGGTGGTGACCGGGGGCGCCGGCCGGCCCGTTCCGGCCGACCCGCGTCCCGATCAGCCCGCATTCCCGACCGGCTCACGTCCCAGGGCGCGCCCCGGCGCAACTTTCGTACGCGCGCCCAGGCACGGGAGCTCAGCACGAGCCGAGCATGCGCCGTGCACGCGCCCGGCGTGCGCGACCCCTTCGCGCGCCCCGTGTGAACCTTTCGCACGCACCGGACCCCCGTGCGCACTCCCGGAGACCGGCCGACCGCAGTCAACTGGTAGGGCCCCGCGCAGGACGACGGCTCCTGGGCGGTAGGGGCCGCCGGTCTACAACCCCGCCCTCGGCCGGCGGCCCGGGCTCATCCCGCACGCGCGTGTGCACTGCGGGCAGCCGCGTTCACACGGCTGCAACACCCGTTCCCAGCATGCGGACATCCACCGCCGTGACCTGGACAGACGCCGCGTTCGCTGCCAGTCTCCCGCCATGCATCCTGCCCCTCGCGCCCTGCGCCGCGCGGTCGCCGCCGTCACCGTAGCCCTGCTCGCCACCGCCGTCGGCTGCGCTCCGCAGCCCGAGGAGAAGGCGTCGGCCGCCCCGTCCGGGTCGGCCGCGAAGAGCTGCGCCAAGGGCGCGCTCGCCACCAAGACGGCCGGGAAGCTGACGATCGCGACGGACGAACCGGCGTACGAGCCCTGGTTCAAGGACGACAAGCCCGCCAACGGCAAGGGGTTCGAGTCGGCCGTCGCCTACGCCGTGGCGAAGCGACTGGGGTACGACAAGAGCGCGGTCGTCTGGCAGAGCGTGCCCTTCAACAAGGCGTTCGCGCCCGGGGTGAAGACGTTCGACTTCGACATCAACCAGGTCTCGATCAGCGCCGAGCGCAAGAAGGCCGTGGACTTCTCCTCCGGTTACTACGACGTGCGCCAGGCGGTCATCGCCCTGAAGGGCGGCAAGGCCGCCGGGGCGAAGAGCATCGCGGACCTCAGGAAGCTGAAGCTGGGCGCGCAGGTCGGCACAACGAGCCTCGACTACATCACCGACGTCGTGAAGCCGGCCCAGGACGCGGCCGTCTACGCCAAGAACGACCAGGCGAAGTCCGCGCTGAAGAACGGCCAGGTCGACGCCATCGTCACGGACCTGCCGACCGCGTTCTACATCACGGCCGCCGAGGTGACGAACGCCAAGATCGTCGGCCAGTTCGAGAACCAGACCGGCACACCCGAGCAGTTCGGGCTCGTCCTGGACAAGGGCAGTGCGCTGACCTCCTGCGTGAGCGGCGCCGTCGACGCCCTCCGCAAGGACGGCACGCTGGCCGGGATCGAGAAGCAGTGGCTCTCGGACGCCGTCGACGCCCCGGTGCTCAAGTGACGGTCACCAAGGGAGAGTCGGCCCGGGAAGGGGCGGACGACGAGGGGGACATGAGCGGCGGCACCGGTGACGGTGTCCCGGACGACGGCTACGCGCCCTCCGAGCGGCGTCTGGCGCGCGAGCGCTACAGACGCACGCGTGCCCGACGCGCCACGGCCGTCGCGGCCCTCTCCACGCTCGTCACGGCCGCCCTGCTCTACCTGGTCGTCGTCAACGCGCCGGGCTGGCCGCGCACCAAGGAGACCTTCTTCAGCGCGCACTACGCGCGCGAGGCGTTGCCGAAGGTCCTCGAAGGGCTGTGGCTGAACGTCCGCCTGCTGCTGATCTGCGGCGTCGCCGTCCTGGTCCTGGGCATGCTGATCGCCGTCGCGCGGACCCTGCGCGGTCCGGTCTTCTTCCCGCTGCGGGTGCTGGCGGCGGCCTACACCGACTTCTTCCGCGGCCTGCCGCTGATCATCAACCTGATGATCGTGGTCCTGGGGGTGCCGGCGCTGCGGTTGCAGGGCGTGACGGTCGATCCGGTGCTGCTCGGCGGTACGGCCCTGACGCTGACGTACTCGGCGTACGTGGCGGAGGTGTTCCGGGCCGGCATCGAGTCGATCCACCCCTCACAGCGTGCCGCGGCGCGTTCGCTCGGGCTCACCAACCGGCAGGCCCTGCGCCACGTCGTCCTGCCGCAGGCGGTGCGCCGCCAGGTGCCGCCGCTGCTCAACGACCTGGTGTCGTTGCAGAAGGACACCGGCCTGGTGTCCATCGGGGGCGCGGTGGACGCCGTGCGGGCGGCCGACATCATCGTGGGCCGCAGTCTGAACTACACGCCGTACATCGTCGCGGGGCTGGTGTTCGTGGCGCTGACGATTCCGATGACCCGGTTCACGGACTGGGTGACGGCCCGGATGGACCGGCGGCGGGCCCAGGGAGGGTCCCTGTGAAGACCCGGGAAGGAGTGCTGTGAGCACGCCCGAGAACACGCCTGAGACCACGGCCGTGAGCGGCACGCCGGTGCTGCGGATGGAGTCGGTCCGCAAGACCTTCGGCGGCTCGGTCGTCCTGCGGGACGTCGCTCTGGAGGTCGCCCCGCACACGGTGACCGCCCTGATCGGCGCCTCCGGCTCGGGCAAGTCCACACTGCTGCGCTGCGCCAACCTGCTGGAGGAGATCGACGACGGCGCCATCTGGCTGGACGGCGAGGAGATCACCGACCCGCGCGTGGACCAGGACGCGGTACGGCGCCGGATCGGCGTCGTCTTCCAGGCGTACAACCTCTTCCCGCACATGACGGTGCTGGACAACATCACGCTCGCGCCGCGCCGGGTGCACGGCGTCCCTCGTACCGAGGCCGAGGAACGGGCCAGGGGGCTGCTGGAGCGCCTGGGGCTGGGCGGCAAGGCCGACGCCTACCCGGACCGGCTCAGCGGCGGTCAGCAGCAGCGCGTGGCGATCGTACGGGCCCTCGCGGTGCGGCCCCGGCTGTTGCTGCTGGACGAGATCACGGCCGCGCTCGACCCCGAGCTGGTGGGCGAGGTACTGGACGTGGTGCGCGGCCTGAAGGACGAGGGCATGACCATGGTGCTGGCCACGCACGAGATGGGCTTCGCGCGGGACGTCGCGGACCAGGTGTGCTTCCTGGACGGCGGGGTCGTGCTGGAGCGCGGCACCGCCGAGCAGGTCTTCGGCGCCCCGCGGCAGGAGCGCACACGGCGTTTCCTGCGGCGGATCGTGGAGGCGGGCAGGCTGTAGTACCGCGCGGGTCACGCGTCCGCTCGTGCCGCCCCGACCAGCGCCGCGACCCGCTCCACGCCGAACGCATAGCCCTGCACTCCGCATCCCGCGATCACACCGTCGGCGCGCAGCGAGACGTAGGAGTGGTGCCGGAACGATTCCCGCCGGTGGATGTTGGAGATGTGCACTTCCAGCACGGGCATGCCGTCACAGGTGTTGAGCGCGTCCAGGATGGCGACCGACGTGTGCGAGTAGGCGCCGGGGTTGATGACGATCCCGCAGTGGCTCAGCCGCGCCTCGTGGATCCAGTCGACCAGCTCGCCCTCGTGGTTGGACTGCCGGAAGTCGACCGTGCCGCCGTGCGCGGCCGCCGCCTTGGCGCACAGCGCCTCCACGTCGGCCAGCGTCTCGTGGCCGTAGATCTCGGGCTGGCGCTGGCCGAGGAGGTTCAGGTTGGGCCCGTTGAGGATCATGATCGGGGCGTTGGCCAGGGTGCGGGGCACGGTTCCTCCGGTCCGTTCGGGGCGGTCCGTCCACGACCGCTGCTCGCACCCGGTGTATCACGCCGGTCGGCGCGGAAAGCGGGCCCCGTGCGCCGGTCGCCGCGGCGCGCACCCAGGCCCCGTGATCACCTCCGCGCGCCCCCGTAACCCATGGTCACTGTGGGTAGTTGACGCGGCATGCACGATGTACGCACCGTAAGAGCCCCGTCCATGCCACGGCTCGCCGCCGCCTCGCTCGCCGGGACCGCGATCGAGTTCTACGACTTCTTCGTCTACGGGACCGCGGCGGCCCTGGTGCTGGGGCCGCTGTTCTTCCCGACGTTCTCGCCGGTCGCCGGGACGCTCGCGGCCTTCGGGACGTTCGGGGTGGGGTTCGTGGCCCGGCCGCTCGGATCGGTGATCTTCGGGCACCTCGGGGACCGGCGCGGCCGGCGTCCGGTGCTCGTCGTCTCGCTGCTGCTCACCGGCGCCTCGACGGTCGCGGTCGGCTGCGTGCCGTCCTACGGCACCATCGGCGTGGCCGCGCCCGTGCTGTTGCTCGTGCTGCGTTTCCTGCAGGGGCTGGGGCTCGGCGGTGAGTGGGGCGGGGCGGTACTGCTGACCGCCGAACACGCTCCCGCCGGACGGCGTGCCCTGTGGTCGAGCTTCCCCCAGATCGGGCCGGCGCTCGGCTTCGTCCTGGCCAACGGGGTGGTGCTCGCGCTGTCGGCGGGGCTGTCCGACGCGGAGTTCGCCCGGTGGGGCTGGCGCGTGCCGTTCTGGGCGGCCGGCGCCCTCGCCCTGGCCGGCCTGTGGCTGCGCTCCTCCCTCAGGGAGAGTCCACGCTTCCTGGAGATCGACGACCACGCGCGCGTGCCGCTCGTGGAGGTCGTACGGCACCACGGGCGGCTGGTGCTGCTGACGGCCGGCGCGCTCGCGGTCGGTTACGCGGTCTTCTACGCGGTGACGACCTGGTCGCTGGCGTACGCGACGGAACGGCTCGGCGTGAGCCGTACGGTCATGCTGGTGTGCGTCATGGGCGCGGTGCTGGTGAAGGGCGCCTGCACGCCGGTCGTGGCGCTGCTCGGCGACCGGTACGGGCGCCGGCCGCTGTGCCTGACGGGGTGCACGGCCTGCGTCCTGTGGATGCTCCCGATGGTCGCCCTCCTGGCGACCGGCGAGCCGCTGCTGATGTTCGTCGCCATCCTGGGCGCCCTGCTCGCCTTCGTCACCATGTTCGCGGTGATCGCCGCGTACCTGCCGGAACTGTACGAGGCCCGGGTGCGGTGCACGGGCGCCGCCGTGGGCTACAACCTCGGCGGGGTCTTCGGCGGCGCACTCACCCCGATCGTGGCCACGGCGCTCGCTGAGCGGGGCGGGCGGATTCCCTGGGGCGTGGGGGCCTATCTGACGGGTATCGCGCTGATCAGCCTGGTCTGTTTCGCCTTGCTGCCGGAGACGCGGCCGGTGCCCGTGCCGGCCGTCGAGCCGGTCACGGGCTGACCGGACGCGCCGGGGCCGCCTCCGTTCCCGCTACGGGTTGATCGCCAGTTCCAGGTAGGCGGCGAACAGCACCAGGTGCACGCCTCCCTGGAGGGGTGTGGCCCGGCCCGGCACCACGGTCAGGGAACTGACCACCACGGTCAGCGCGAGCAGCAGCATGTGGGTCGCGCCGAGGCCCAGGACGAGCGGCCCGCGCAGCCACACGGACGCGAGCGCCACGGCCGGGATGGTCAGGCCGATGCTGGCCATCGCGGAGCCGAGCGCCAGGTTGAGGCTGGTCTGCACCCGGTCGCGGCGAGCGGAGCGCAGCGCGGCGATGGTTTCGGGCAGCAGGACGAGCAAGGCGATGATCACACCGACGACGGCGTGATGCAGGCCCGCCGCGGCCACGCCCGACTCGATCGTGGGGGACACGCCCTTGGCCAGACCGACCACGCCGATCAGCGCCAGCCCGAGCAGGCCGAGGCTGGTCCAGGCGGTGCGCGCGGACGGGGGCCGGGCATGGTCCTCGGCGGTGATGACCTCGCCCTGCCGGGTGATGGGCAGGAAGTAGTCGCGGTGGCGCACGGTCTGGGTGGCCACGAACAGCCCGTAGAGGATCAGTGAGGACAGCGCTGCGAAGGTCAGCTGGATGGTGGAGAACTCTGGTCCGGGCTTGCTGGTGGTGAAGGTCGGCAGCACCAGGCTGAGTGTGGCCAGAGTCGCCACGGTCGCCAGCGCCGCGCCGGTGCCCTCGGGGTTGAAGACGGCTGTGCCGTGCCGCAGGGACGCGACGAGCAGGCAGATCCCGACGACGCCGTTGCAGGTGATCATCACCGCGGCGAAGACGGTGTCCCGGGCCAGGGTGGCACTTTTGTCGCCGCCGTCGGCCATGAGGGTGACGATCAAGGCCACCTCGATGATCGTGACGGCGATGGCGAGCACGAGGGAACCGAAGGGCTCGCCGACCCGGTGGGCGACCACCTCGGCGTGGTGCACGGCCGCAAGGACGGCACCGGCGAGAACGAGGGTCACCAGGCCGACGACCGCGCCGGGCAGGCCCCGGCCCCAGGTGAAGACCAGCAGGACGACCGCGAGCACCGGCACGAGGATCGTCCATTGTCGGGTGAGCGACCGGAGCCGAGTGATCATGCGGCGATGGTCGCAGAGGCGTACAAGATTCGCATTCCGTTCTTTCCGGATACCTCTCATCCTTTCCGGTGCGGGGCCCGGTGCCGGTGGGACCGGGCCTCCGCCTCGCTGTGGGCTGCCGAGGGGCGACAGGACCCCGCGGTGGGGCGACGGGAACCCGCGAAGGGGCGACAGCGACCCCGGAGGGCTGAGAGGCCTCGCCGGGGGCTCATGCTCCCCCGGCGAGAACCGACGCCCCCGTTCGCTGTGCGGCTATGCGGGATCGTGGGCGTCCGCCACACCCGGGTCAGACATCGACGCTGCTCTTGCGAGCACCCTCGCCGTCGGCGTGCGCCCCCTCGACGGCCGCCTGCTTCCTGGAGGCCAGCAGGCTGGTGACCGTGGTGACGGCCAGGACCGCGCAGATCACGCCGAGCGAGACCGGGATGCTGATCTCGGGCACGTGGACACCTGACTCGTGCAGGGCGTGCAGCACCAGCTTGACGCCGATGAAGCCGAGGATGATCGACAGTCCGTACGAGAGATGGACCAGCTTCCTGAGCAGCCCGCCGATGAGGAAGTACAGCTGACGCAGACCCATCAGGGCGAACGCGTTCGCGGTGAAGACGATGTACGGGTCCTGCGTGAGGCCGAAGATCGCGGGGATGGAGTCCAGGGCGAACAGCACGTCCGTGGTGCCGATGGCGAGCATCACGACCAGCATCGGGGTCATGACGCGCTTGCCGTTCTGCCGGATCCACAGCTTGGTGCCGTGGTACCGGTCGGCCACGCCGAACTTGCGCTCCGCGGCCTTCAGCAGCTTGTTCTCCTCGAACTCCTCGTCGGCCTCGTCCGTACGGGCCTCCTGGATGAGCTTCCAGGCGGTCCAGATCAGGAAGGCGCCGAAGAGGTAGAACACCCAGGAGAAGCTGGCGAGGATCGCGGCGCCGGCGGCGATGAAGACGGCCCGCAGGACCAGGGCTATGAGGACGCCGACGAGCAGGACGCGCTGCTGGTACTGCGCGGGCACCGCGAACTTCGCCATGATCAGGACGAAGACGAAGAGGTTGTCGACGCTCAGCGACTTCTCGGTGATGAAGCCCGCGAAGAACTCACCGGCCGGCTGCCCGCCGCCGAAGACGAGGAGACCGAGACCGAAGAGACCGGCCAGGGCGATCCAGACGGCTGTCCAGATGCCCGCTTCCTTGATCGACACCTCGTGCGGCTTGCGACCGATGAAGAAGTCGACCGAGATCAGGGCGGCGAGACCCGCGATGGTGAGGGCCCACAGGCCCATGGAGACTTCCATTGCACCTCCGGCATTACGTGACTACGGCAAACACATCAGCGTTGTCGCTGCCGGAGGTCTCTTCCACCCGTGATGGGCCGGCGCCCCGGGACCGGACCGGTCCGTACTGACGGGTGCGCCGCAGTCAGGGAGTACTCCCCTCCGTACGGAAGACTGTACCCCAATCACCAAGGAAAGGTAAAGTGATAGGTAAAGAAAACACCAAGTTAGCAGGTCAGATGGATTTTACCAGCGCTTGGCACGTGCTCTGACGACCTCGGTGAGCACGTCGTGCAGGATCTCGTCGGCGGCCGGGGCCGGTGAGGGTTCGTAGGTCCACGCGTGACCGATCCAGGGATCGGCGAGGTGGTCGTCGGGCAGCGGGGTGAGTCGCAGCAGCGAACGCCACAGGGGATCGAGCAGGGGGCCGTACGCGGTGGCCTCCTCACGGTCGGCGACGAGCAGGAGGTGGACGCCCACGGCCGGGCCCTCGTCGGCGAGGTAGCGCAGCCGGGTCACCGAACGGTCGTCGAACCCGTGCGGGAAGTCGTTGACGATCAGGAGCTGCTGGGCGATGTCCACATCCGACGGCAGCGACTCGGCCGCCCCGCCGCGCACCGCCATCTGCACCAGGTCGACACGCCGGGTGAGCCCCTCCAGTGTCTGTGCGACACCCGCCGCCCCGGTCGCGGGCGGCGCCGCCAGAGCCCCGGTCCGCGTCAGCGGCAGCAGCGCACGGGCCCCGGCACCGGCAGGGTCGAGGACGCGCACGGCGAACTCGCCGGCCGGGTGTACGGCGAGCAGACGCGCCGCGAGAGCGACGGCCACGGACATGGCCAGGTTCCGCAGCTCGGCGGAGTCCGTGAGGTGAGCGGCGCCGCCCGCGGACGGACCGCTGTCGATCCACAGACCCCTCTCCAGAGGCAGTCTGACCAGCAGGGGAATGCGCAGGAGCGCGCTGTCGGGCAGGTGCAGATCGCCGAGCCGCAGCGCCATCGGCGGCTCGGCGGGGACCCGGTAGGCGTGCCAGACGGGGCTGTCCCAGCGGGCGCAGGCGGGCGGGAGCGCGGGCTCGACCACCTCCGCCTCGGCGACGAGCTGGGCGAGGTCGCGATCGAAGGCCGCCCGTACCTGGCCGGCCAGCTGGGTCCTGCGGGCGTGCGCCGCCTCACGCGCGGCACCACCCCCCGTGCCGAGTCGCGTGCGGGGGTCGGCGAGGGCCTGGTCCAGCTCCTTCTCCAGGCGGGAGTCGGCGAAGTCGATGGCGCTCCGGTAGGCGGCCGTGGTGCGGGCGAGGTCCTCGAACATGCCCCAGACCTGGTTGTACAGCCGTTCCTCCATCGACCAGCCCACGGCGTCTCCGGCTACGGGCCGGGCGGGCTCTCCGTCGGCGACCGAGGAGACCGGGGGCGGGGACGCAAGGGCGCGGCTGCGGCGCGGGTGTGTGTAGTCGACCGGGCCGCCGGGCTCGTCCGGATCGGGGCCGCCATCCCCGTCGGGGGTCTGCGGGTCGTACGGACGCGGCGGCCTCGCCGGCCCCGATGCGGACGACTCGGACGCGGCGGCGGGCTCAGAAGCCGCCGCGGGCTGAGAAGCGGTGGGGGGCTGAGAGGTGGCGGGCTGAGAGGCGGACGCCTGTCGACGGGTGGACGAGGTCTGCGGCGCCGAAGCGGAGGTGGTCCGGGGACCGGGGTCGGTCGGCGGCACCGATGCCGTACCGGGCAGGGACCGGCCCGCCGCCTGCTGGATGGCCGTCGCGAGGTCGTCCGCGTCGGGCAGTCCCCGGTCGGCGAGGAGCGCGGGGAGGCCGCTCGCATAGCCCTGCCCCATCGCGCGCACTTTCCAGGCACCCTGCCTGCGGTACAGCTCCAGGGCGATCACGGCCGTCTCGGTGTGCAGGCCGGTGAGGGCGTAACAGGCCAGTTCGGTGCCGTCGGGTCCGCTCACCGTGGTGTGCGGCGCCGGGACGGCACCGAAGCCGAGGGGGCCTGCCGTGCCGGTCGGCAGGGCGAGGAACACATCGACGCGGTGCACGGCCTCGGGCAGGGCGTCCAGGTCGACGGCCAGGCGGTGCCCGGCGGCGGCCTGCCGGGGCACCTCGACGCCCGGCAGGACGGGGGCGCCGGAGTGGGCCACCCACTGGGGGCCGTGCACCGTGCCGTGCTCGTCGCCGAGTGTGAGGCCGGCCACGACCGGTACCCCGGCCGAGATCCGGATCTCCAGCCGGACATGGGACAGCGGGTGGTTCTGCCCCCGCACCAGCTCTGCCCCCATCGCCGCCACCCCCCCTGCTGACGACGGGCCCTACAGGTGCGGCAGGATCGCCGGCATCAGGTCCTGGAAGGTACGGCCCCTGGCCGGGGCGCCGATGGCCGTCATCGTCCAGCCGGAGCCGGCCCGGTGCACCTTGGCCATGATCTGGGCGGTGTACTCGCCGCCGCCGGCCAGGGTGTAGCGGGCGAGTTCCTGGCCGTTGGTCTCGTCCACGAGACGGCAGAAGGCGTTCTGCACCTCCTGGAAGGTCTGGCCGGTGAAGGAATTGACCGTGAAGACGATCTGGTCGATGTGGACCGGAACGCGCTGCAGGTCCACCAGGATGGCCTCGTCGTCCCCGCCTTGGCCGGCACCGCCGATGAGGTTGTCACCGGTGTGACGCACGGAACCGTCGTCGCTGACCAGGTGGCGGAAGAAGACGACGTCCTGGGGTTCCGCACCGGCGAAGAGGACCGCGGAGGCGTCCAGGTCGATCTCGCGGGTGCGGGAGCCGAACAGGCCGCGCCGCTTGGCCGCCTGCCAGCCGAGGCCCATGCGGACCGCCGTCAGGGTGGCCCCGTCCTTCTTCTCCAGGCTGATGGCCTGACCCTTGGACAAGTTGACGGACACGGCTGAATCCCCTCTCGACGGTCCCCTGTTGCCGCGCCGAGCCGTTGCTGCCCACCGCGCGGTTGTTCAGAACCCTACGCAGGGCCCCGGACGGTGCCGACCCCCGGCCCGGGCTTTGTGTCGGGGTTGCAACACTTGGCGTTCGGGCCGAAGGCCGGTACCGGGCGAGACTCAGGCCAGACCGGCCTCCCGCATCTGGCGCAGCTCCTTCTTCATCTCGGAGACCTCGTCGCGCAGCCGGGCCGCGATCTCGAACTGCAGCTCCGCGGCGGCGGCACGCATGCGCTCGGTCATCTCCTCGATCTGCTCCGCCAGCTCGGCCGCGGGACGGTCCGTGGGCACCGTCTTGCCCTTGGCGTTCCTGGCGGCCTTTCCGCCCTTCGCGCCCTTGGCCGCCTTGTCGCCGAGCGCCGGAACGGGGGCCTTCGCTCCCTTGCCGTCCTTCGTCTTGCGGTACCCGGAGCCGAGGAGCTGTTCGGTGTCGACCTCCTCGCGGGCGATCTGGGCGACGATGTCGTTGATCTTCTTGCGCAGTGGCTGGGGGTCGATGCCGTTCGCCTTGTTGTAGGCGACCTGCTTCTCCCGGCGGCGGTTGGTCTCCTCGATGGCCTTCTCCATCGCCGGGGTGATCTTGTCGGCGTACATGTGGACCTGGCCGGAGACGTTGCGCGCCGCTCGGCCGATGGTCTGGATCAGCGAGGTGCCCGACCGCAGGAAGCCCTCCTTGTCGGCGTCCAGGATCGCCACCAGGGACACCTCGGGCAGGTCGAGGCCCTCACGGAGCAGGTTGATGCCGACCAGGACGTCGTACTCACCGGCGCGCAGTTCGCGCAGCAGCTCTACGCGGCGCAGGGTGTCGACGTCGCTGTGCAGGTAGCGCACCTGGATGCCGAGTTCCAGGAAGTAGTCGGTGAGGTCCTCGGCCATCTTCTTGGTCAGCGTGGTGACGAGGACCCGCTCGTCCTTCTCGGTGCGCTTGCGGATCTCGTGCACCAGGTCGTCGATCTGGCCCTCGGTGGGCTTGACCACGACCTCCGGGTCGATCAGGCCGGTCGGACGGATGATCTGCTCGACGAAGCCGTCCGAACGCGACAGCTCGTAGGGGCCGGGGGTGGCCGACAGGTAGACGGTCTGCCCGATGCGCTCCTGGAACTCCTCCCACTTCAGCGGACGGTTGTCCAGGGCGGAGGGCAGGCGGAAGCCGTGGTCCACGAGGGTGCGCTTGCGGGAGGCGTCGCCCTCGTACATCGCGCCGATCTGCGGGACGGTGACGTGCGACTCGTCGATGACGAGCAGGAAGTCGTCCGGGAAGTAGTCCAGCAGCGTGTTGGGCGGGGAGCCCGGCAAGCGGCCGTCGAAGTGCATCGAGTAGTTCTCCACGCCGGAGCAGGTGCCGATCTGGCGGAGCATCTCGATGTCGTACGTGGTGCGCATCCGCAGGCGCTGGGCCTCCAGGAGCTTGCCCTGCTTCTCCAGCTCGCCCAGGCGCTCGCCCAGTTCCTTCTCGATGTCGTTGACGGCCCGCTCCATGCGCTCGGGCCCGGCGACGTAGTGGGAGGCGGGGAAGACGTAGAGCTGCCGGTCGTCGCTGATGATCTCGCCGGTGAGCGGGTGCAGCGTGGACAGCGCCTCGATCTCGTCGCCGAACATCTCGATGCGGACGGCCAGCTCCTCGTAGACCGGGAAGATCTCGATGGTGTCGCCGCGGACCCGGAAGGTGCCGCGGGTGAACGCCAGGTCGTTGCGCGTGTACTGGATGTCGACGAAGCGGCGCAGCAGCTCGTCCCGGTCGATCTCGTCGCCGACCCGGAGGGTGACCATGCGGTCCACGTACTCCTGCGGAGTACCGAGGCCGTAGATGCAGGACACCGAGGCGACCACGACGACGTCACGCCGGGTGAGCAGCGAGTTGGTGGCCGAGTGGCGCAGGCGCTCGACCTCCTCGTTGATCGACGAGTCCTTCTCGATGTACGTGTCCGACTGCGGGACGTAGGCCTCGGGCTGGTAGTAGTCGTAGTACGAGACGAAGTACTCGACGGCGTTGTTCGGCAGCAGCTCGCGGAACTCGTTGGCCAGCTGCGCGGCCAGAGTCTTGTTCGGCGCCATCACGAGGGTGGGGCGCTGGAGCTTCTCGATCATCCACGCGGTGGTGGCGGACTTGCCGGTGCCGGTCGCGCCCAGGAGGACGACGTCCTTCTCGCCGGCCTCGATGCGCTTGGCCAGCTCGGCGATGGCCGCCGGCTGGTCGCCGCTGGGCTGGTAGGGGCTGACGACCTCGAAGGGCGCCACCGTGCGTTCGATGTGGGAAACGGGCCGCATGACATCAACCGTACGACCCCGCACTGACAACGGGTTCCGATCAGCGGTTCTGCGGGGTGCGGGAGGCGTGGTGCTCCGGCCGCCGCACGGGGCGGTGCCCGTCGTGGACGGCGGGGCGGCGCTCGGCGTGGGGGGCGACGGCGGCGGCCGGAACGCCCGGTTTCTGCTCGACGGCCCTCCAGTCGGGGCGGCCCACGAGCATCAGCGGGTCGAAGATCACGACGACGCCCGCGAGGAGCAGGAAGGCGAGCGGTCCGATCAGCATCGGGGCCAGCGCGGACGCGGCGGGCGCGCCCCCGGCGGTGCGGGAGGCGCCGTCGAGGTGGACGCTCAGGGCGGCCATGCCGGTGTAGTGCATGCCGCTGACCGCGAGACCCATGACGAGGCTGGCTCCGACGCTCCACAGGAAGCCGCGCACCTGTCCGGCGGCCCACAGGGCGGCGGTGGCGGCCACGACCGCTATGACGACGGAGGCGGCGACGGTGAAGGTGTTGTAGGTGAACCGTCCGTGGAAGTGGACGCCCGCCATACCGAGGTAGTGCATCGAGGCGACACCCAGACCGGTGATCGTGCCGCCGGTGAACAGGGAGGTGCCGGTGGCCCCCCGGTAGCCGACGATGAAGATCCCGACGCCGACCATGACGATGGCGAGGCCGAGGCTCGCGTAGGTCATCGGCTTGTCGTAGTGGAGCGGTGCCTCCTTGACGCTGAAGCCCATCATGGCGACGAAGTGCATGGTCCAGATGCCGGATCCGATCGCCGCCGAGCCGAGGGCCAGCCAGGCGGGTCGCCGTGCGTGCGTGACCAGCAGGGACCGTGTGGTGCAGCGCAGGCCGAGGGCGCCGCCGAGGCACGCCATCAGGTAGGCCACCAACGGGGTGACGGCCCCGTAGCTGAATCCGTCGACCGTGCCTTGCATCCGCGGCTGCCCTTCCCGCCTTCTTCTGTCCCGGTGAACCCGAATACGCCCCCGTCCCAGGACCGCACGGGGGCAGGGTTGTCGCTGAGAGTATGACCCCCATCGGATGGGTCGAACGATTTTCCGGCAAAGAAACACGGCCTTGCCGCAGTTGTGCGGCATCGGTGAGTGGACTTGGACATCTCCATGCATTGTGTGGCCGCCGTGCGCCGGGTGTCGTTGACTCAGTGCTGTCAGTCTGTTGCTGTGGGTATCCGCTCGATGCGAGGAGTACGCATGTACGCGCGCGTAGTCGCCGCCCCGGTAGCCGCGGCCCTGGGGACGGTGACCGCCCTGCTGAGCCCCCCGTCCGACGCCCGGGCGGGCGAGCACGGCGTGCCCGCGGTGATCGCCCACCGGGGCGCCTCCACCTACGCACCCGAGAACACGCTGCCGGCCGTCGACAAGGCCGCCGAACTGGGCTTCTCGTGGGTCGAGAACGACGTCCAGCGCACCAAGGACGGCGAACTGGTCGTCCTGCACGACGAGACCCTGCGGCGCACCACCAACGCCGAGGAGGTCTTCCCCGGCCGGGCGCCGTGGAAGGTGCGGGACTTCACCGCCGCCGAGATCGCCCGGCTGGACGCGGGCAGCTGGTTCTCCCCCGTCTACGCGGGCGTACGCGTGCCGACACTGAAGGAGTACATGCGCCGGATCGAGCACAACCACGAGAAACTCCTCCTCGAGATCAAGAATCCGGAGCTGTACCCGGGCATCGAGCAGCAGACGCTGAAGCTGCTGGGCAACGAGGGCTGGCTGGACCGTGGACACCTGGGACGGCTGATCGTGCAGAGCTTCAGCGCCGAGAGCGTCCGGACCGTGCACGAGCTGAAACCGGCGGTCGTCACCGGCTACCTCGGTACGCCCACCGTGGCGCAGCTGCACGGGTTCACGCGCTTCACGGATCTGATCAATCCCTCGTACGGGTCACTCTCCCGGGAGTACGTGGCCTCCGTGCACGCCCTGGACGGACCCCACGGCCGGCCGCTGGAGGTCCTCGCCTGGACGGTGGACGACGCGGCCACCGCACGTGAAGTCGCCGGCTACGGGGTCGACGGGATCATCAGCAACAAGCCCGACGTGGTGCGGGCGGCGCTGGGCTCCGACTGACCCGGGCGGCGTTGTCAGTGGCGGGTCGTACCGTAGGCGCATGGACAGCCTTGGGCAGGATGAGCAGCGGGTCGTGTGGGCCGTCGTCGGCACGGACATCGGCCCGCTGATGCTGGCGGCGACCCGCGACGGCCTGGTCAACGTCGTCTTCCACGCCTCGGACGCGGTGCGTGACCGGGCGCTGGAGCGGCTGGCCGCACGGCTGGGTTCCGAGCCCGTGCAGGACCCGGACTCGCCGCTGCTGAGCGAGGCCGCAAGCCAGCTGCGGGCGTACTTCGCGGGCCGGCGGCACGACTTCGACCTGCCGCTGGACTGGTCGCTGATCTCCGGCTTCAACCGGCAGGTCCTGCGGGAACTGGCCTCCGGTGTGCCGTACGGCACCGTGGTGGGGTACGGCGATCTGGCGGGCCGCGTCGGCCAGCCCGGCGGGGCCCAGGCGGTCGGCGCGGCGATGGGTGCCAATCCGCTGCCGGTGGTCGTCCCGTGCCACCGGGTGGTGGAGAGCGGCGGCGGCATCGGTGGTTTCGGGGGCGGACTGGAGACCAAGCGGAAGCTGCTCGCCCTGGAGGGCGTGCTGCCGGAGCCGCTGTTCTGACCGGTTTGGGGCGCCGCTAGTCGTCGTAGTGCCGGGCCTCGAAGACGTTGCCGTCCGGGTCGCGGAAGTAGAAGCTGCGCGTGGCGTCGCCGCGGGCACCGGACAGACCGTGGTCGATGCCCGACACGGGGACGCCGTGTTCCTCCAGGCGGTCCTTCAGGGCGTCGAAGTCCTCGGCCGGCAGCGACAGGCAGACGTGGTTGACGGGGTGGCCCGCGCTGTCCGCGGAACCGGGCAGCATCCTCATCTGCCCGGCGAAGCCGTGCGGGGCGAGGTCGAGGATCGTGTCCTCGTTGACGCGTACGGAAGGGAAGGCCACCGTGCCCTCCGCGAAGTCGGCGACCCTGACCGGCTCCAGACCGACGGCCGTCTCGTAGAAGGCGGCCGCGGCGACCGGGTCGGCAACCCACAGGACGACGTGGTCGAGGCGCGTGGTGTTGTTCCTCATGCCCACCAGGCTGGTGGCCCCCGTGACGGGTCACAAGCGTTTATCCGTGCTCGCCGCCCGCCAGAGACTAGGAAGGACCGACGGACGGGAGGCGGGCACGTGGTGCTGGTGGTGTCGGAAGAAGTCCGGGAGGCGATCGACGCGGGGCGGCCGGTGGTGGCTCTGGAGTCCACGATCATCGCGCACGGCCTGCCCCGCCCGCGCAACATGCAGGTGGCGTTGGAGCTGGAGGAGGCGGTGCGGCGGGAGGGTGCCGTGCCGGCGACCATCGCCGTGCTGGACGGGCGGCCCCGGGTCGGCCTGGACAAGGACCAGCTGGAGCGGGTCGCCAACGAGGACGGCATCCGCAAGCTGGGCCATCGTGACCTGCCGCTCGCCGTGGCGGCGGGGGCGAGCGGGGCGACCACCGTGTCGGCGACGGCGCGGCTGGCCTCCCTCGCGGGGGTGCGGGTGTTCGCCACCGGTGGGCTCGGCGGGGTGCACCGGGAGTGGACCGTGACGCAGGACGAGTCCGCGGACCTGGGGCTGCTGGCACGGACCCGGATCACGGTGGTGTGCGCGGGCGTGAAGTCGATCCTGGACGTACCAGCGACGCTGCAGCGGCTGGAGACACTGGGCGTGGCCGTCGCCGGGTACGGCACCGACCGGTTCCCCGGCTTCTACCTGTCGGACTCGGGGCATCCGGTCGACTGGAGGCTGGACACTCCGGAGCAGGTCGCCGCTGTCATGCGCGCCCAGGACGCGCTGGACGCCCCGGACTCGGCGCTGATCGTCGCCCATCCGGTCCCGGAGACGGAACAGCTGGATCCCGAGTTGCACGCGCGTGTGCTCGCCGACGCGCTGCGCGTCTGCGCGGAGCAGGGTGTCACCGGGCAGGCGGTGACCCCGTTCCTGCTGGACCACCTGGTCCGGCACACGGACGGTGCCTCGCTGAGCGCCAACCTGGCGGCGGTGCGCGGGAACGTCCGGCTCGCGGCGCGGATCTCCACGGCCTGGGCCAGGGGGTGACCGCGGGGCGGAACGGCGCGCTGCTGGTCGTCGGCGACGTGGTCACGGACGTGATCGCCCGGCATCGGGGGCCTCTCGCGGCCGGCACCGACACGGCCGCCGCGATCCGGAGGCTGCCGGGCGGCGCGGGCGCCAACGTGGCCTGCTGGGCCGCCCACGCGGGCTGCCCGGACGTGCGGCTGCTGGGGCGGGTGGGCACGGACGCCGTCGCGTGGCACGAGCGGGAGCTGGTCGCGGCCGGGGTACGGCCCCGCCTCGTGGTGGACCGGGAGGCAGCGACCGGCACCGTGATCTGCCTCGTCGACACGGGTGCGGCGGCCGAGCGGACGTTCCTGACGGACAGCGGGGCATCGCTGCGGCTCGGCCCCGCCGACTGGTCGGACACGCTGCTCGACGGGGTGGCCCGGTTGCATCTGTCGGGCTATCTGCTGTTCACCGGGTCGAGCCGGGCGCTCGCGGAGACGGCGCTCGCGGCGGCACGCGCGCGTGGTGTACCGGTCAGCCTGGACCCGGCTTCGGCCGGCTTCCTGGTCGAGCTGGGGGTGGACCGCTTCCTGGCGTTCGCCGAGGGGCTGGACGTGCTGCTGCCCAGCCGGGACGAGGCATGCCTGCTGACCGGGCTGCCGGATCCGGCGGACGCGGCGGCGAAGCTGAGCCGTCTCGTGCCGCTGGTGGTGGCCAAGGCGGGTCCGGAGGGAGCGCTGGTGGCCCGTTCCGGCGCCGCGCCGGCCCGGGTTCCGGCCGTGCCGGCGGACCCCCGGGACACCACGGGCGCGGGTGACGCCTTCACCGGTGCGTTCCTGGCCGCCCTCCTCGCGGGCGCGGCCCCGGAGGAAGCTGCGGCACGGGGTTGCCGGGCGGGTGCGGTGGCGGTCGGACGAGTGGGCGGCAGACCACCGCATCCGGGGGACGGGCCTTGAGCGGACGGGCGCAGGCCGGCCGCCTCCGCGAGATGTGGAGGCCTGCGCACGGTGACTCGGCAGGAGGCCCTGTGCGGGATGCCGGGCCCTGTCGGCGTCGGCAGGCACGCGGACGCCAGGACCTGTCGGCAGGCACGCGGACTCCAGGCTCTGCGGACAGCGAGGCCGGCAGGCACGCGGAGCCGTCGGTCGCCGAAACGGTCCGGCAGCCGCGGCTGCCCGCTCCCCCGGCTACTCCTTGCGCCCCCATGCCGAGATCATCGGCGCGGTGGTCAGGTCCATCGTGCCGGTCTCCACGTTGGCCAGGTGCTCGTCGATCTCCGCATCGGTGGCCAGGCCGGCGGCGACGAGCCGGCCACGGATCTGACGGACCGTCGCGGCCTCCAAGGCGGTGCAGGCGGGCGAGGCCACGGGGAAGTACGCGTCGGCCTCGACTCCGCGTAGTCCGGCCTCGCGCAGCAACCGCGGGAGCTTACGGCCGTACGAGAGGTCGGCGCCGCGGTCGGCGAGCAGCTTGCGGAAGCCTTGGCGCAGCCGGTTGGCGAGCCGCTGCTCGGGGCCGTACTCGTCGGGGCAGGTCAGGGGCTGGAGGGCGGGGTCGGCGTCCTCGATCAGCAGGCGTCCGCCGGGCCGCAGGGCTTTGATCATGTTCCGCAGCGCCCGTTCCCGGTCGGGTACGTGCACGAGGACGAGCCGGGCGTGGACCAGGTCGAAGCCCTCCCCCGGAGGCTCCTCGGCGCCCACGTCGTGGACGCGGATCTCCACCGGCGGGCGGTCCGCGGCGGTGAGCCGGGAGGTGTCGATGTCGGTGGCGACGACCTGACCGGCCGGTCCGACCTTCCCGGCGAGCCAGGACGCGACGGAGGGGCCGCCGGCCCCCACTTCCCAGCAGCACCAGCCGGGGCCGACGCCGAGTCCTTCGAGGTGCCGGAAGGTCGTGGGATCGAAGAGGGCGGTGAAGGCGTCGAAGCGTTCGCCCGCCTCGTTCTGCCGGTTGTCCAGGAGGTATCCGTCGGAGCGCGCCATGGCCCCATCATCCCGGTCAGCCGGTCCGTCCGGCTCGGTCGCCCCTTCGTCCACAGGCGGGAACAAAGCGGAACTGCCTGCTCCCACAGGCTTGCCCGCGCTTCGCCCGGGGCTGGCAGACTTGCCGGGCAAAGGCGCGAAAGCGTCGCGCGAGGAGATCCACACGGGGAGATCCAGATGTCCATGGCAGTGAATCTGCGGAAGGTCACGGGGCTGGGCAGGGTCGGCGGCCTGCGCAAGGTGGCACGGCTGGCCCGGCGCCGGTCGCGCGTGGACCTGAGCCACCCCGCCAGGTCGCCGCTGGGCTCGTCGGTGGTGAACTGCGTGACGTATCAGGACGGTGTGCGCGTGCCCGGGTGCGCCGACCTGGTGGACGCCGTGCGGCTCGTGCGCAAGACCGGCGAGGGCTTCGTCTGGCTCGGGCTGCACGAGCCGACGGACCGTGAGTTCACGGGCATCGCCGAGCTGTTCGACCTGCACCCGCTGGCGGTGGAGGATGCGATCGAGGCACACCAGCGGCCGAAGCTGGAGCACTACGGCGACACGCTCTTCGCGGTGTTCAAGACCGTCTGTTACGTGGAGCACGAACAGCTGACGGCGACGAGTGAGGTGGTGGACACCGGCGAGATCATGGTGTTCGTCGGCGAGGACTTCGTGATCACGGTGCGGCACGGCCGGCACGGCTCGCTGGGGCCACTGCGCGAGGAGTTGGAGGCGGCCCCGCACCAGCTGGCCAAGGGACCGGCGGCCGTGCTGCACGCGATCGCCGACCATGTGGTGGACGACTATCTCAGCGTCACGGACGCGGTGCAGGCCGACATCGACCAGGTCGAGACGGACGTGTTCTCGGAGAACGGCGGGCGTCTGGACGCGGGCCGCATCTATCAGATGAAACGCGAACTGCTGGAGCTGAAGCGGGCGGTGGTGCCGCTGAGTCGTCCGCTGGAGGACCTGGCGACCCGGCCGATACGGGTCGTCGCCCCGGAGATACAGACGTACTTCCGGGATGTGCTCGACCACCTGATCCGGGCCAAGGAACAGATCGCCGCGTTCGACGAGCTGCTCAACTCCATCCTGCAAGCACATCTCGCGCAGGTGACGGTGGCGCAGAACGAGGACATGCGGAAGATCACGTCCTGGGCCGCGGTGATCGCGGTGCCGACGATGGTGTGCGGGGTGTACGGCATGAACTTCGAGCACATGCCGGAGCTGCACTGGCGGTTCGGGTACCCATTGATCGTGGCCGTGACGGCGGGGGCGTGTCTGGCGGTGTACCGGGGCTTCCGCCGCAACGGCTGGCTCTGAGCGGCGGGGGTGGCGGGTCCAGGGGGCTGCCGGGACCCGGCTGCGAGGTGCCGGTTCCCACGGACACCTGGGCTCGGGGCCGCCGCCGGACAGGGTGAGGAGCCTGTTGTCCTCGACCGGCGGGGTTCCGGCGACGCCCCGGGTCTCGGCCGGCTCTCCGGACCGCGCTTCCGGATCAGCCGCTCCAGGCGGGGTGGCGCGGGTCGTCGGCCCGCACCAGGACGTCCGCCGTGCCGGCCGGGTCGGTCTCGGCCTCGTAGTGCTCGAAGGCGGGGAGGGTCCAGTGCTCGGCCTCAGGCGTACGGCGGCGGAGGGCGCCCGGGGAGAGGAGGAGGTGCACGGTCAGATCGAAGGGGAACCAGTGGCGCAGCAGGAGGGGGCCGTGGAGCAACAGGATGCCGCCGGGCGGGAGCGGGACGTAGGGACTGCGGGTGGCCCGGTCCGTGGCCGGATCCCACAGGTCGGGCAGGATCCGCCCGTTGCCTCCGGGGTCGAGGGGCCCGAAGACCTCCCGCCACAGGGCGCCCGTGTCGAACCATCCGTCGTAGTAGGACTCCGCGTCGCGCCGCCCGTGCTCCAGGCGGAGCGAGGCGGGCCGCAGGAAGCCTTCGGTGCCGATCACGAGCGAGGGCCGGCCGCGCACCCGCAGCGCCTCGCCAACACGCGTGGCGAGGTCTCCCGGACGAGCGGCCGGCGCCCCGTCGAAGCCGACGCGCTGCCAGGCCGCGCCGTCGGACGGTCCCGCACCGGCCAGCCGGTCGGCGATCCGCTCGGCCAGCCGTTCCCAGGTGATCGCTTCCAGTCGCACACGCCCATGATGCCGGGTGGCGGACGAGAGCGGCGCGGGTACCGGCGTCAGGCGGGCCGCCCGGCCGCGCGACGGGCCGCGAGCAGCGCGGGGAGGTGCGTTTCGCTCCACGTGCGGGCGGCGTCGAGGAGGGGAACCAGGGTGCGACCGAGGGGAGTGAGGGCGTACTCGACGCGGGGCGGGTTCTCGTCGTACGCGGTGCGGGTCACCAGACCGTCACGCTCCATGGCGCGCAGGGTCTCGCTGAGGACCTTGGGTGTGACGGCCCTGAGCGGGACCCGCAGCTCACCGAAACGGCGTGGGCCGTCCTGGAGACAGCGGATCACCATGCCGGACCACTTGTCGCCGACCCGGATGGGCATGGCGGACGACGGACAGAGGGGGTGGAACATGCCGGGATCGAGAGGTGCGGCACGGTCGTGGGCCGTCGCGTCGGTCATCCGTCGAGGGTAGCGCCGATTCCGTTGCGGTAACCGGGGGTCCGGCCCCTAACGTCCTGGTCCGATCGCGGGCGACCGCGCTGGACTTGGAGGTAGGGATGAGCGGGATCGTGGTCTTCGGTGCCGGGGGCCGGGCCGGTCGGGCGGTGACGGCCGAGGCACGTGCCCGTGGGTACGCGGTGACGGCCGTGGTGCGGGATCCGACGAGACATCCGGATCTCGCAGCGGAGGGTGTCACGGTGGTGCGGGGCGATGTCACCGATCTCCGGTCGGTCACGGGGGTCGCCGCCGGACATGCCGGGGCGGTGCACGCCGTTTCGCCGTTCAGCGGACCGGAGCAGGGTTTCGACACGCTCGATCCCGGGTTCTTCGTGAAGGCGGCGGACGCACTGCTCGAAGGACTCGCCGCCGCCGGCGTGGGCCGGCTCGTCGCGGTGGGCCTCGGGGCGAACCTGCTCGGCGCGGACGGGCGGCCGGTGATGGACGACCCGGGCGCGTTCCCACCGGCGATCCGGCCGTTCGCGCTGGCGCACACGGCCGGCCTGCACCGGCTGCGGGAGCGCGGGGACGGACCCGTGGACTGGGTGATGCTGACGCCCGCCGGATACCTGGAGCACGGCGGTGTCCGGACGGGGCGGTACCGGGTCGGAGGGGAGCGGTTGCCGGTCGGCGGTCCCGAGCCATGGCTGTCGTACGCGGACCTCGCGGTGGCGGTGGTCGACGAGATCGCGCAACCGGTGCGGCACCGTACGCGGGTGTCGGTGTTCAACTACCGGGACGGGAACACCAGTTCCGAGATGCGGGACAGGAAGGGGGGAGCTGACTGACCGACGGGGGAAGGAACGCGGGCGGCGTGGGAGGTGGGGGCGGTGACGGGGAAAGTACCGCGCATGGCGCTTCCCGCAACTCCCCACTCCCCCGGCCGCCTTGTCGCCATCCAGCCACTGAGGCGCAAGCGGTGTGCCGGTTGCCGGCGCGGTCCGCTGTCGCTGCTGGTGCTGGAGGACGGGGCGCCGCGCTGCCTGGACTGCGCCGACCTCGGCCACCTGGTGTTCCTGCCACGCGGCGACACGGCCCTGACCCGCAGATCGCGGGAGGAGAGCGGGCTGTCGGTGGTGGTCGTGCGGTTCAACCGGCGCAAGAGCCGCTACGAACGCCAGGGCGTGCTCGTGGAGGAGCCCGCGCTGGCCCGGGCCGAGGCCCGCTGTCTGGCGGACGCGGAGGCCCGGCGCCGGCGGCGGGCGCGGGACGCGCGGCGCCGGGCGGCGGAGGACGAGCGGTTCGCGGCGGCGTTCGCGGCCGAGATCCTCCGGCTGTTCCCCGGCTGCCCGGCCGAGCGGGCCCGCGCCATCGCGGCCCACGCGTCGGTGCGGGGCAGTGGACGGGTGGGTCGCAGCGCGGCCGGGCGGGCACTGACCGAAGGGGCGGTGATCTCGGCGGTCGTGGCGGGCGTACGGCATGGGGACACGGCGTACGACCAGCTCTTGATGAGCGGGGTCCCACGGTATGAGGCGCGGCGCCGGATCGCGGGGACCGTGGGGAGCGTGCTGCGGGCGTGGCAGGGGGTTGGTACGGAGGACGCGGGGTGAGGAATGGGCTGGGGGTGAACGTGGACGGGGTGGGTCCGGTTGGCGCTCGCAGGGCCGCGGGCGTCGGCGGAGGGCCCGTGTGACGGCGGGCCTCGGCTGGGCCTTGGCGACGCCTTCCCGTGCCGACGGGGCGCCTCCCCCTGGTGGCGGCACCCTCGGCGTCCAGCCGTATCCGGGTGGGGCGTGGCAGCTGTGGGAGTGGCCAAGACGTGCCCGCGGGTGGATGGGGTGCGGTGACGGGTGAGCGGGATGTCGGTGCCGGGCCGCGGTCCGGGCGCGACGGAATGGGGGGTGCGGGGATGATCGGCGGGCCGTTCTTCGTGCTGGTCGTGGTGGGTGTTCTCGGGACCGGGCTGGTGGCCGGGGTGTTCTGCGGGTTCTCGGCCCTCGAGATGCGGGGACTCGCGGCCCTGCCGCCCGCGCAGGGCGTGGCGGCGATGAACGCGATCAACGCCGCGGCGGTGCGGCCGGCCTTCATGACCGTGTTCGCCGGGTCGGCGGCGTTGTGCGCGCTGATCGCGGTGGTGACGTTCGTGGTGTGGCCGCAGGAGGGGAAGGTGGAGCTGCTGCTGGGGAGCGCGCTGTACCTGGCCGGCTCGTTCGGGCTGACGGTCGTCGCGAACGTGCCCCGCAACGACCGGCCGGCGGCTCACCCCGGGGGCGCCGGAGGCCGCGGTGTACTGGCCGGCGTATGTGCGCGAGTGGACGTTCTGGAACCACGCCCGGACGGTCGCCTCCGCCGCGGCGGCCCTGTTCTCCATACCGGCCCTCGCCTGGGCCGCCCCGGCGGCGCGGCGTCGGGAGAAAGCGCTGTCCGCCCCCTGCGCGGGCGTCCGCGGAGACGTATCGTGGCCGCAAGAGCGCCGCCCGACGACGCACGGCCCTTCGCACACCCGGTGCCTCCGGTGCCCGTACGCGAGGAAGACGCCATGGCCGATCCCAAGGGGTTCATGACCACGCCGCGCCAGGAGTGGCCGCGGCGGCCCGTGGAGCAGCGGGTGCGGGACTGGGACGAGGTGTACGTCCCGGGCGCGCTCCTGCCCATCATCAGCAAGCAGGCCGACCGCTGCATGGACTGTGGCGTCCCGTTCTGCCACCAGGCCTGCCCGCTGGGCAATCTCATCCCCGAGTGGAACGACCTGGTCGCACGGGAGGACTGGCGGTCGGCGAGCGACCGGCTGCACGCCACGAACAACTTTCCGGAGTTCACCGGGCGGCTGTGTCCGGCGCCGTGCGAGGCGGGGTGCGTGCTGGCGATCAACCAGCCGGCCGTCACCATCAAGAACGTCGAGTGCGCGATCGCCGACCGGGCGTGGGAGGAGGGGTTCACACCCCCCCGGCCACCCGAGCGGCTGTCCGGGAAGACGGTCGCCGTCATCGGCTCCGGGCCCACCGGGCTGGCCGCGGCACAGCAGCTGACCCGGGCGGGACACACGGTGGCGGTGTACGAGAAGGACGACCGGATCGGCGGGCTGATGCGGTACGGCATCCCCGAGTTCAAGATGGAGAAACGGCACCTGGAGCGGCGGATCGAGCAGATGCGGGCCGAGGGGACGAAGTTCCGTACGTCGACGGCGGTCGGCCGGGACGTCCCGGCGGCCGAGCTTCGGTCCCGGTACGACGCGGTGGTGATCGCCACGGGTGCGACGGCATGGCGGGAACTTCCGGTGCCGGGCCGTGCGTTGGACGGGATACACCAGGCGATGGAATACCTGCCGCTGGCCAACCGGGTGTGCGAGGGGGACCTGGAGGAATCGCCGCTGTCGGCCGCCGGCAAGCACGTCGTGATCGTCGGCGGCGGGGACACCGGGGCGGACTGTCTGGGGACCGCGGTGCGCGAGGGGGCCGCGTCCGTGACCCAGCTGGACATCTACGCACAGCCGGGTGCGGAGCGCGACGAGGACGCCGAGCCGTGGCCGACGTACCCGAAGATCTACCGGCTGTCGGCCGCGCACGAGGAGGCGCGGGACCTGCGGACGGCACCGGCGGCGGACGCGGACGCGCGGCTGTTCGCGGCGTCCACGCTCCGCTTCACCGGCGACGAGAGGGGGCATGTGCGGTCACTGCACCTGGTGGAGGTCGACGAGCGGCGGCTTCCGGTGCCGGGTACCGAGCGGACGCTCCCCGCCGACCTGGTGCTGCTCGCCCTCGGGTTCTCCGGGCCGGACCAGGGGGACGGTCTCATCGAGCAGCTGGGGCTGGCGTTGCAGCCGCGCGGCACGATCGCCCGGGACGACGGTTTCGCGACCAACGCCCCAGGGGTGTTCGCCGCCGGGGACGCGGCGCGCGGGCAGTCGCTCATCGTGTGGGCGATAGCGGAGGGCCGGGCGGTCGCCGCGGCCGTGGACCACTATCTGACGGGGAGTTCCCGGCTCCCGGCCCCGGTCCGGCCCACGGACCGGCCGATGGTGGTCTGACACAGCGACGGGGAGACGGACGACGGAGAGACGGACGGGAACGGGTGCGGCCGGGTACCGCCGGGGGGCTGGTCTCAGCGGGCGGCGCGTTCGTCGGTGCCCGCGATCTTTCCGGTGGCCAGGGCCACGCGGTTCCACGTGTTGATCGTGAGAATCAGGGACAGGACGTGGGCCAGTTCCTGGTCCTCGAAGTGGGCGGCGGCCTCGGCGTAGACGGTGTCGGGGACGCCGCCGTCGGCGACCAGGGTCACCGCCTCCGTCAGGGCGAGGGCGGCCTGTTCCCTCGGGGTGAAGAAGTGCCGGGCCTCGCGCCAGACGGCGACCATGTGCAGCCGGTCCTCGTTCTCGCCGGCCTTGCGGGCGTCGCCGGTGTGCATGTGCAGGCAGTAGGCGCAGTGGTTGAGAAGGGAGGCGCGGATCTGGACCAGTTCGACCAAGGCCGGTTCGAGCCCCTCGCGGGCGGCGGCGTCCAGGCCGACGATCGCCCGGAACACCTTCGGGGCGGCCTTCGCGAAGTCCAGGCGGCTACGGGTGGCCTCGGCCGCGGCGATGCCGTGCGGGAGGTCGACGGTGGGGGCAGCGGCGGTGGTCGTGTTCGTCGTCATGTCTCCAACCTAGGGACCGAAAAGACTGGCAGTAGGGTGCATTCCCATGACGGAATCGTGGGTCAATTCCGCGGAACGGATCGGTGCTGATCTGCATCTGGAGCTGTCGGGCCCGGGTGGCCGGCGGGCGGCGCTGACCAGGGCGCTGCGCGAGGCCGTGCGCGGCGGGCGGCTGGCGCCGGGCACCCGGTTGCCGCCGTACCGGTCGCTCGCCGCGGACCTGGGGGTGGCCCGCAACACGGTGGCCGACGCCTACGCCGAGCTGGTCGCCGAGGGCTGGCTGACCGCCCGGCAGGGTTCCGGGACGCGGGTGGCGGAGCGGGCCGAGCCGCTGCGTGACACCGTACGAACGCCCGTCGCGGCACCCCCGCGCGCACGGGGGCCGGTGCACGACCTGCGGCAGGGGACGCCGGACGCGTCGGCTTTTCCGCGTGCGGCGTGGGCGGCCTCGTACCGCCGGGCGCTCCAGGCGGCGCCGAGCGAGGCGTTCGGGCCGGGCGACCCCGCCGGACGCCGCGAACTGCGCGAGACGCTGACGGAGTACCTGGCTCGCACGCGGGGGGTGCGTACCGAGCCGGACCGGATTGTGATCTGCTCGGGTTTCGCGCACGCGCTGCGGCTCCTCTTCGGCCGGGGCGTCCGGGACGGGCCGGGTGCGGGCGGGGTGCTGCGTGGTCCGCTGGGCGTGGAGGCGTACGGGCTGGGGTTCCACCGGGACCTGCTCGCGGCGGCGGGCGTGCGCACCGTGCCGCTGCCGCTGGACGAGCACGGGGCGCGGGTGGACGCGCTGGGGCGCGAGCGGGCGGTGCTGCTGACGCCCGCGCACCAGTTCCCGACCGGTGGTCCGCTGCACCCGGAGCGCCGCGCGGCGGTGATCGACTGGGCACGCGCGCGGGGGGCGGTGGTGCTGGAGGACGACTACGACGGCGAGTTCCGGTACGACCGCCGGCCCGTCGGCGCGCTGCAGGGGCTCGATCCGGAGCGGGTGATCCACGTCGGGTCGGTCAGCAAGAGCCTGTCGCCGGCGCTGCGACTGGGCTGGATGGTCCTGCCGCAGCGGTACGTGGAGCCGGTGCTGGCGGCGAAGGGCGAGCGGGAGGGGTGGGCGAGCGTGCCGGACCAGCTCGCTCTCGCGGACTTCGTCGCCTGTGGGTCGTACGACCGTCATGTGCGGCGCATGCGGCAGCGGTACCGGCGCAGGCGGGACCGGCTCGTCGCGGCGCTCGCCGCGCGGGCGCCGCACATCGAGGTGGCGGGGATCGCGGCCGGGCTGCACGCGGTGCTGCGGCTGCCGCCCGGCACGGAGCGGTCGACGGTGAAGGCCGCCGTGTGGCAGGGCGTCGCGCTCGACAGTCTGGCCGCGTTCCGGCATCCGCGGAGTCCGACGGATGCCGGTGACGGCCTGGTGGTGGGTTACGCGTCCCCGGCCGAACACGTCTACGGGGCCGCGCTGGAGGCGCTGTGCGGGGTGCTGCCGCCGGGGTAGGCGGGGACCGCCCGGGGAAGCCGGGGCTGGGACTTCGGCCTGCGGCTTGCGTGCCACCGCCCCGTACCCGGGGATCATGCCGTCGTCCTGGCCCGGGACCGGGTCGCCCGGTTCGGGGTGCCACTTGTGGACGCCCTCGGCCCCGGGGTCGATCGGTTTCGAGGCCGGTGAAGAAGCGGGCGAACTCCCCGCGGGAACGCAGGGCGAGGGTGACACCGGCGGCCTTGAGCTTCTCGACGGCCGCCGCCGGCTCCTCGGGGGTGAAGTCGGCCGTGGCGTGGGTCGTCATCAGGTGGCTGCCGGACGGCCGGGCGGACAGCCGACCCCCGTCCCTCTGGGCCGACGGCCGGGAGACGAGGGCGTGCGCGCCGTCCCCGTCGGGGATGACGTGCCCAGCAGGGCGACCGGCCGGTCCGGGTCCAGGAGGCGCCGGGCGCCCTCGGTGATCGCGTCAGGATCGCGGGCATCGGCCTGCGGATACCCGGTGACGCCCTCCGGGATGCCGCGCAGCAGGGCACCGGAGTGGGCCGGCACGATCGGGTCGTTGTCGCGGTGGACGGCCCGGGCGTCGGGGGCGATCCGCTGGGCGACTGGTGCAGGTTCGGCTCGGCGGGTGTGCCGGTGCCGATGTCCGGGAGCTGCCGTACGCCCTGCCGGGCCGGCCGGCGCGTGGCGCGCTGCGTGAAGGGTGACCCGGGCCGTCACCGGGGCACCCGGGGGTCGAGGGCCGGCAGCTGCCGGCCCATCGACTCGTCGACGGGGTGGTTGTCCTCGCCGCCGAGATACCAGTCGTACATCGCGCGGGACGCGGCTTGCCGGCGTCGGTCCCGACGGCCGTCGGGTTCCGCCCCGTCATGCGGCACTCCGTGGGCGTCACACGCGATGAGTGATCAACTTGCTGGCACAGTTAGGGAATTGACACAGGAACAACACACGTCGACGTCAGGACAGGAGGAAATCGGCCTCCCCTGCCTTGGCGCCCTCTATGAACGCGGTCATCTCAGCCGTGGTGTAGATCAGGGCCGGCCCGTCCGGGTCGGTCGACTGGCGTACGGCGATCCGCCCGTCGGCCAGCTTCATCGCCTCCAGGCAGTTTCCGCCGTTGCCGCCGCTCCAGGGCTTGTGCCACCCCTCGCTTCCCAGCTCCCGCGCGGGCATGCCGTTGTAGACGTGTCCGCGCGGCTTGATGCGATCCATTCACAGCTCCTTGCGGAGATCCCGGAGGATCTCCTTCGTGCGTTGTGCAGTAGCGGCCTGCGCCGCCATGCGGTCCATGACCTCCAGGTGGGTCGCCACCTCGGTGCGCGCGTCGAGGTAGACGGCGCCGGTCAGGTACTCGCTGTAGACCATGTCGGGCAGTTCCGGCATGGCGAATCGGAACAGCACGAAGGGCCCGTACGTGCCCGGGTGCGGCCCGTTGGCGAACGGGGCGACCTGGAGCGTCACATGGGGCAGCTCCGTGGCCTGGAGCAACTTGTCGATCTGCGCGCGCATCACCTCCGGGCCGCCGACCGGGCGGCGCAGGGCGGTCTCGTCCATCACCACCCAGAAGCGGGGGGCGTCGGGACGGGTGAGCAGTTGCTGGCGTTGCATGCGCAGCGCGACGTGCCGCTCGATGTCCTCCGGGCTCGTCTGGCCGACGGCACCGGACTTGAGCACCCCGCGCGCGTAGTCCTCGGTCTGCAGCAGGCCGGGGACGAAGTGCGGTTCGTAGGAGCGGATGAGGCCGGCCGCGCCCTCCAGGCTGACGTACATCGAGAACCAGCCCGGCAGGATGTCGTGGAACCGCTGCCACCAGCCGGGCTTGTTCGCCTCCTCGGCCAGCTGGACGAAGACCTCGGCCTCGTCGTCCGGAACGCCGTAGGCCCTCAGCAGCAGTTGGAGGTACGGGATCTTGAGGGAGACCTCGGCCATCTCCATGCGGCGGACGGTGGCGGGGGCGACACGGAGGACGCGGGCGGCCTCCTCGCGCTTCAGTCCGGCGCGTTCCCGCAGGTCCAGCAGGCGCCGGCCGAGGACCACCTGGCCCACCGTCGGCGCGGACCGCGGTTCGCTCACGCTCCCACCTCCACCGAAAAGTTCGCTGACAGCCCTGCGGCGCCGCTCGAAGGTTCATTCGAAGACCGGGCCGGACCTCCGACGACTCCAATTGGCGCCGCGCGACGTGCTGTTGCCAGCAGTCTGCCACGAGCCCTGACCGAGTCACACAGCACTCTGCAATTTTCAGAGTGACTCTTGCCAAGTGTCCATGGCAGGGCGATAGTGGCAGGCGTGATTCCGTCCGCGCCTTTAGGAACAGACGCCGCCGCAGACCGTTCCGGTCTCGGCGCCGCTGCGGGTTCCCCCGCGCGAGCCGGTTCGAACGCGGGGGAGGCGGCGACCTCCCCGGGGGGCACTGCCGAACGCAGGTTCCGCTTCGAGCTGGCCGCACACCCGGGCTCCGTCGCCCAGGCCAGACGCCTGACGCGGGCCCGGCTGTCCGGCTGGGCGGTGTGCGCGGACACCTGTGACAGCGCTGCCCTGGTCATATCCGAGCTGGTCACCAACGCGATCGTGCACACCGCGAGCGGCCGGGTCGTGTGCGAGCTGCACGACCACGACGACATGGTGCGCATAGCCGTACGTGACGAGGGCTGTGCTCCTGGCGAACCCCACCCTTCTCCGCAGCGACCTGACGAGGAGCACGGGAGGGGGTTGCTCCTCGTCGACGCGCTGTGCCGGGCCTGGGGTGCCCAGGAGCACGGCCCCGGCCTGCTGGTCTGGGCAGAGCTGCCCCGGCAGGACGACACCGCCCGGGACACCGCCGAGCCGCGCGACGACCTGGGCTGGGGGGCCCGCCCCAAGCCGGGCCGCCCGGACGACTCCGACAACGACCGGCCGGCCGAGGCGAGTGGGCGGGTGGCGCAGGACGAGCGGCGGGGTACGGCACCGGGGCGGCACGGGGACGCCGTACGGGAGGGACGCCGGGGCGCGGCCCCCGGGCAGCAGGGGGACGTGGCCTTCGGGCAGCACGGGCACGCGGCCGGGGAGCGCCGCCGGGACGCCGTACCGGAGCAGCAACGGCGGACTCCCCGGCTGAACGGGCCGGGCACGGCGGGACAGCCAGGGCCCGGGGGGACTGGGCAGCTCGGCTCCGGTGCGTTCGGTCCCGGGGCGCTTGGGCAGCTCGGGTCGGGTACTCCCGGACCGCACGGGCGGGGGGAGCCGGAGCACCATCAGCACCTCCCCGCCGGGCCACCGGCACACCGGCTGCCCGAGCAGCACGGCTACGGGGAGGCGGAACAGCACCCGCACGCCGCGCACCCGGAGCAGCACCCGACACCAAGCCAGGCCCCGCACCACGCACCGGCGTTCCCTCTTCGCGGGGAGCGGCCGTGACCGGCGGGCGGCCCGCCGGCGGCGGTGCCGGCCAGGAACACGCCCTCGGCCTGGACACGCTGGTACGGCTGCAGCGCCGACGCCCGGCCCCTGATCCGGCCCACCGCCTGTCCCTGCCGGACGGCATGACGGCCCCGCTCGGCTGCGACGCCGTCGCCGTGCCCGACCGCCTCGGTCCGCTCGTCGTACCCCGGCTGCCACGGCTGGGATGCGTGTACGCCGACGGCTCCCACTGGTGGTGGATCGTCCCGTCGGACTCCGACTACGCCCTGCCCTGGCCGTCCCCGGCCCACTACGCCGTCGGCGCCCTGGTCACCGGCACCGCGCGGCTCATCCATCGCCCGGAGGGCACGGTCCCGTACACCCCGCCGATCCCGCTGTATCTGGCCCTGTGCCGGGTGACGGGAACGGCGCCGGACTGGTCGCGGGCCGTCTCGGCGTAGCCGTCGCCGCCCGGGCACGGCCGTTTCCGCCGTCCCTGCGCGCTGTCCGGCGCCACCGGCGCCGCCCCGGTCCGGCCGTCACTCCCACCGCCCGGCCCGCAGGTCCGCCAGCACCGGGCCGGGGCCAGGTCCTCCACGCCACCCAGCGCCCGCCCGCCGCGCCGCTCACGCGGATCGTGCTCCCTCCGCGCCCCTCGTGCGTCCGCTCGCGCCCTGCCGAGCCGGGGTCCACGGCCGGAATAGTGGCCGTTCCGTCGGGGTGCGGGAGGTCACGGTGAGGAAGAGGCGGGAAGCGTCCGAGCCGGTGGTGTCGGCGTCGGAACGACTGCTGTTCGGCGGACCGCTGCGGTACGACATGGGCTGGAACCAGCATGCGGACGCCTTCCTCACGCTGTCCTTCCGGGCGATGCTGACCCGGCTGCCCGGCATGCTGTCGTCCAGTCTCCGGCTGGCCCGGCAGGCGGACGCGCGCGCCGCGCGGGTGGTACTGGCCGCCGAGGCGGGCCGGGGCGTGGCCCAGGCGGTGAGCCTGCTGGCCGTGAACGACGCGCTCGGCAGGCTGCTCACCGGCCCCGGCATCGAGCAGCGGCTGCGCGCGGCCGCCCCCGCCCTCGTCGTGATGGCCGCCGTGACCCTGGTCGCCGCGCTGCTGCGGGCCGCCTCCGTCTACGCCACCGGACGGCTGGAACCCAAGGTGGAGCGGGTGGCGACCGAGCTGTACCTGGAGCGGGCGGCGAACGTCGAGCTGGCCGCGATCGAGGACCACGCCTTCCACAAACTGCTGGACACGGCCCAGTACGGCGCCCGGTCCGCCCGGCACATGATCGGCTACAGCACCCGGGTGATCAACGCGATGATCTCGCTGGTCGCCGCGGCGGGCGTGCTCGCCGTGCTGCACCCGGCGCTGCTGCCCCTGCTGGTCACCATGACCCTGCCCAGCGCCTGGAGCGCGCTGACCAACGCCCGGCGCCGCTACGAGTCCTTCCACACCTGGGTCCAGCACGCGCGGGCGGGTCAGCTGATCAGCGGCCTGCTCACCGAGCCGGCCGCCGCGCCCGAGATCCGGGTGCACGGTGTGGGTCCGTTCCTGCTGCGCCACTTCCGGTCCATGTCGGAGACCGCGGAGGCGGAGCAGGCCCGGCTGTCCCGGCTGGCCGCGCGGACCGGTCTGATCGCCGCGGCCTGGACGGGCCTGGCGACCCTCGCCACGTACGCGACGCTGGGCGCACTGCTGCTGGCCGGCACGATGGCCCTGGCGGTGGCCGGTACGGCGGTGATCGCGATCCGCACGGGTGCGGCGAGCCTGGACACGCTGGTGCTGGAGATCAACCAGCTGCACGAGGAGGCCCTCTTCGTCGGCGATCTCGAGCGGCTGTACGCCGCGGCGGCCGAGCGGGCCATCCCGGCGGGCGGCGAGCCGCTGCCGGAGGACCCCAAGGAGATCCGCTTCGAGAACGTGACCTTCAGTTACCCGCACGACGAGCCCCCGGCCGAGCGGCACCCCGCCGAGCAGCACCCGGCCGGCGACCACGCGACCGCCCCGCCTGCGACCGTCCCCCACCCGGCCGCAGAACGCACGCCCGCGGAGCGCACGACCGGTGAACACCCGGCCAGGGACCACCAGCCGGCCGGGGGACGCCGGACCGGCGAGGAACCGGCCGGCGTGGATGCGACCGGCAAGGACCCGTCCGGCCGGCGTGCGGCCGGCGGGCGCCCGGCCGTTACCCCCCGCCCCGCCCTCGACAACGTCACCCTCACCCTCCCCCTCGGCCGGATCATCGCCCTCGTGGGTGAGAACGGCTCGGGCAAGACGACGCTGGTCAAGCTGCTGGCGGGGCTCTACACACCGGACCGGGGCCGGATCCTGTGGGACGGTGTCGACGCGGCCCGTGCCGACCGGCGGCTGCTCGCCGAGCGTATCGCGATGGTGGCCCAGGACTTCAAGCGGTGGCCGTTCACCGCCCGGGTGAACGTGGCCGTCGGCCGCTCCACCGCGCCGATGACCGAGGAACGGCTGGCCACGTCGATCGCCGAGGCGGGCGCCGAGGACGTGGTCGCGGACCTGCCGCGCGGCCTGGACACCCTGCTGGCCCGGAACTTCAGCGGCGGACACGAGCTGTCCGGCGGCCAGTGGCAGCGGCTCGGCATCGCCCGGGCCGCCTACCGGCGCGGGAGCATCCTGATCGTGGACGAGCCGACGGCGGCGCTGGACGCGCGGGCCGAACTGGAGGTGTTCGAGAAGATCCGGGCGCTGGCGGGCGGCGGGCAGACGGTCGTCCTGATCACCCACCGGCTGGCCTCGGTCCGGCATGCCGACCTGGTGCACGTGCTGGAGCACGGGCGGCTGGTGGAGTCGGGCACCCCGGAGGAGCTGCTGTCCAGGGGCGGTGTCTACGCGGAGCTGTACGCCCTCCAGGCGCAGCAGTTCACGGTGCGGGTGCCGGCCCCGGAGCCGGGCTGAACCGCCGCCCCGGCACCACTCATTCGACCGCCTCGCCGCCGCGGACGATCACGAGGAAGGTGTCCGTCGCGAGGTCCATGACGACCTCGGCGGGCAACCCTTCGAGTCGCCGGGCGTGCGCGAACTCCTCCGCGGGCCAGGAGCCCCGGGGACCACCGGCGGGAAAGCGTTCGAGCACCGTTCGCCCGTTCACCATCTCGCACCTCCAGAAAGCGTCGTACGTGTAGGGAGTTAACGCCCTGGAGAGGGGAAACGGCTCGGTCAGTGACGGGACTGAGACATTGTCGGAACGGGGCCGGCGCGGAGGGTGAGGGTCCGCTCACCTTGTGACACGAACCGCACGCTCCGTATCAGGGACCGCACTACGCGTGTCGGCGTTCGCACCTGGGGTATCACTGCGCATCAGTAGTCGTATTCGTCATGCAGCCGGAGCCGCTCCGTTCCGTCCGGGCTGCGGCCGAGGGCGGTCAGGTCGAGCAGTGCCGAGGTGGTGCCCAGTCCGTCCAGCCCGTCGTCGTACACCGAGTAGGTGTGGAAGACCCGGTCGTGGTCGCGCAGGAAGCAGCTGAGCCCCGGGCGCTCGACCAGCCCGCCGTCCGCCTCGACGGTGGCCTCGAAGTCACGGTTGAAGTCACGGTCTCGGCCGGAGCCGCGGTCACGGTCGCCGTCGTCGGCGCTGTGCGCCGAGGAGTACCAGGGCACCGCCCAGCCCATCCGTGCCTTGAAGGGCAGGATCCGGGTGAACGGTGCCCGGGAGACGGCCGCGAAGGAGGTGTTCCGGGCGCGGAGGTGGGCGAGGTGGCCGACCTGGTCCAGGAAGGCCGCGCAGCACGGACAGCCGGTCTCCCACTCCGGGGCGAACATGAAGTGGTGGACGACGAGCTGGGCGCGTCCCTCGAAGAGGTCGAGCAGGGTGGCCTTGCCGTCGCCGCCCTCGAAGACGTACTCCGGGTCGACCTCGACCATGGGCAGCCGCCGCCGCTCGGCGCCGAGTGCCTCGCGCGCCCGTCTGACCGCCTCCTCCTTGCGCAGCAACTCCTCGCGCGCCGCGCGCCACTGCTCGCGCGAGACGATCTCCGGGTACGACATGGGTCCTCCTGTCCGACGGTCGGTTCAGGGTGGTGACCGCCGGCGGCAGTGGAACTCATCGCGCGGGAGGGTGGATTTTCCGGCCAACTCCTGCCTGGTTTCCGGCCAGGAGCGGACTCCGGTGCCGTAACTCCCGGGGCGCCGCCCGTGGCCGCGCGCGGCCGGCGCGGGCAGCCGGGTCCTCAGCTCCCTCAGGGCCGCGGGTACTTCGAGCGGGATGGCGGCGCCGAGGGCGAGGAGGAGGTCGGGGCCGAGGAGTCCGGCGCGGTAAAGGAGCTAAGCGGCAGCCGCCGTGCCCACCGGCACCCGCATGCCCCGCCGCTCCAGCTCACCCAGCGCATCCCGGAGGCGGCGGAGGTGGCGGGGGGTGAGCCGGCCGGTCTCGTCGAGGTGCACCGCGCAGGCCGTGGTCGTGTCCACGAGCCGTTCCAGCACCTCGACGACGGCGTCCGTGCCCTCGGTGTGGCGGGCGAGGGCGGGCAGTTCCGCGGCGGCGACGGCGATGGCGGTCCGGGCCTCGGCGAGGGTCCGGTAGGCCTCCCGGCGCAGCGCCCATCGCTCGGCCCGGTCGCCGGACTCGCCGAGGACGTGCACGAGATAGGCGTCGGCGGCGCTGCCTGCCGCGGCGAGCCGGGCCCGTACGCCGCCACCCCGCTCCCCCGGCATCGGCAGATGCCCCACGACCAGCACGAGCGCGCAGGCCAGCAGGGTCTCGCCGATCCGGCTGACCGAGGCCTGCGGCTCCCCGCCGACCATGACCAGGGCGAGGACGAGGACGGTGACGGCGGCGGTGAGCGCCGCGAAGTGCCGGGTGGCGACCGGTATGACCGCGCCGCAGACCGCCACCAGCGCGACCAGCCCGGCGGGGCGGGGCAGCAGCGCGGCGAGAGCGGCGAACACCAGGGCGCCGAGCACGGTCCCGGCGGCCCGGCACAGCACCCGTGAGGCGAGCGGGCCGAGGTCGGGCTTGACGAGGAAGACGGCGGTGGCGGGCAGCCAGTACCAGTGCTCGTGCTGTCCGTACCAGCGGGCGTGATGCAGGGCTTGGGCGATGGCGGCGCTGGCGCCGAAGCAGAGGGCCACGCGCAGCCCGTACTCGCGCCCGCCGGTGCCCAGCGCGGCCCGCACGGCGTGCCGGAAACCGCGGCGGCGGCCCAGCAGGCCGCGGTGGGCGCCGTCGCCCCGGTCGAAGGCGTCGGCGGCGTGCAGCAGGGCGTCGTCCAGGGCGCGCAGGGCGGGCGCCGACCGGTGCGGTGCGGGCAACGGGCCGGTGCCCCTGTCACCGCGGACGGCGGCGGCGAGCCGCCGGGGGCCCTGCGCCGCCCGCGCGGGTACGGCCTCTCCCGCCCAGTACAGGGCGGTGGCGGCCTCGGCCAGAGGCAGGGCCGCCGCGAACCGGGCGTGCAGCCGGCGTTCGGCGGCGGAACCGGTGTACCGGCGCAGCCGGGGCCCGGCGAGGGCGTCCTGGGCGTGGTCGAGCGCGGCGGTCAGCGCGGCCCGCCGGGCGGTGGCGTCCTCCCCGCCCACGGCGTCGAGGAGCGCGGCGATGGCGTCGTACACCGCGGCGACGGCGTCTCGCTCGCCGTCGAACCGGAAGTCACCGGCGATCGAGCCGGGGGTGGGCAGGGCCAGGCGCAGCGCCAGCAGCCAGCCGGCGCCGGCCAGGAAGGCCAGGGCCCGCTGCCAGCCGCTCTCGGCCGCGGGCATCCCGGCGCCGATGGCCGCGGCGACGAGCAGCTGCGTGCCGGCGGCGGAGGCGACGGGCCCGACCGCGCTGACGGCGCCGGCGAACAGCCCCAGCGCGGTGAGGGCGAGGGTCAGCGGTACGGCGGCGAGCCCCTGCCCTGCGTACGTGCCGAGGAACAGTCCCAGTGCCCCGGCCAGCGCGGGCACCCCGAGCCGCTTCACGGACGCGCGCCGGCTGCCGGGCCGGTCGTTGATGCCGGCGAGCATCGCACCGATCGCGGCGAGCACCCCGGAGGCCGTCTGCCCGCCGAGCATCCCGGCCAGCAGCAGCGGCCCGGCGGCGAGCGCTCCCCGGCACACGGCACTCCAGGGAACGGGACCGCGCTGGGCACGGAAGGCATGAGCGAGCCAGAGGGGTACAGCACGCCGCGACACGGGGCTCCTGTTCACACGAGGGCGGGGGTGGGCCTTCGGACGACGGTGGCCGGTGGAGGTGTCTCCACGGTAGATCGCGTTCCCCTCGCGAACGGCACGCTCACGTTTCGGGCGGGTGAAAGGTGCCGGGTGCGGGGTTTCTTTATGAACGCAACGCCCTGGCGACGATGGCCTCGGCCGCCGTCACCGCATCCACCAGGGCGCCGGGCTCGGCCCGCAGCGCAGCCACGACCGCGTCGACCTCCCGCAGCCCCGCCCGCTCCAGGAGGCGTTTGTCGTTGGTCACCCATGCGCCGCGGGCCGCGAGGACGGCGTGGGCGGACTGGACGGCGGCTGTGGCCAGGGCGCCGACGGTTTCGGTGAGGCGGGCGTGGGGGGCGTGGTGGTTCCTTGCGTAGGAGAGGGTGGCGCGGGCGGTGCCGGACCAGCGGTCGAAGGCGGTGCGGCGGAGTGCGGGTGGGTAGGCGGAGGGGCGCGGGAGGTCGCCGCGCAGGACCTGGTTGAGCGCCAGTTCCGCGACGACCAGGTAGGTGGGGATGCCGGCCAGGTGGAACAGCAACGGCTCGACCCGGAAGCGGCCTTCCTCCGCCTCGGCCAGCTCGTGTGCGACGACGTCCAGGTCACGGTAGTGCACGTCGACCCGGCGTCCGTCGATGGTCAGCCAGGCCCCAGCCGTTGAAGACACCGCCGCCCCAGCCGCCGATTTCGGAGACCTCGCCCGGCCAGCCGAGGGCACGGAGGTCGTCGGGGTCGAAGGGGCCCTGGTAGTAGACGGCCAGGTCCCAGTCGCTGTCCGGGCGGTGGGTGCCCTGGGCGCGGGAACCGCCGAGGGCCACGGCCCGTACGGTGGGCAGCGCGGCCAGGCGGTCGGCGGTGCCGGCGAGGAAGTCGGCGTCGGAGGACTGCGGCATGCACCCAGCCTGGCGCAGCCGCGCCCCGGGCCGCTGCCGGAATCCGGGCGGGCGTTCGTGGGGGCGCCCGTGTGGTTCCGGGTGACGGTGTCCGTGTAATTCGGGTGCGCGCGGACCCGCCGAGGTCCGATCATCGGGAGTCGCCCGCCGCCCGTTGCCGTTCGAGGAGCCGCTCACCGTGATCCGGCGCGTCACCGCCCCCGCCCTCTTCCCGCCGCCCACCTACTCCCACGCCTCCGTCGTCGAGGCCGGCACGAAGCTCGCGTTCCTCGCCGGGGCCGTGCCGCTCGACGAGCGGGGAGAGATCGTCGGCCCCGGCGACCCCGTACGGCAGGCCGAGCAGGTGATTGCCAATCTCCGGGAGCAACTCCGTGCCGTCGGCAGCGACCTGGAGCACGTGCTGTCGACGGACGTGTACGTCGTGAGCGGCGAGCCCTCGGTGCTGTCCGCCGTGTGGGAGGTGGTGGAGGCCTCGGGGCTGGGCACGGGACCGCACTCCTCCACCCTGCTCGGCGTCGCCTGTCTCGGCTACACCGGTCAGCTGGTGGAGATCACGGCCACCGCCGTGGTGCCGGAGCGGGCGGGAGACGGCCGATGACGGAAGCGGTCGTCCTGCGCCGTGCCGTCGCGGCGGACGCCCGCGCCGCCGCCGACGTCTATCTGCGCTCCTTCGACGCCGCCCTGCCGACGGTCGTCCGGCCGCACACCGACGACGAGGTCCGGGGCCACATCCGGGACGTCGTGGTGCC
The DNA here is from genome assembly GCF_040704595.1 of Streptomyces sp. NPDC046870. NCBI lineage: Bacteria > Bacillati > Actinomycetota > Actinomycetes > Kitasatosporales > Streptomycetaceae > Streptomyces > Streptomyces sp. NPDC046870. The sequence goes on along the minus strand of NZ_JBEYXM010000011.1, from coordinate 11,182 downwards.
GCTCCGGGAGACCTGGGTGGCCGAGGCGGCCGGGGCCGGGGTGGTCGGCCTGATGGTCCTGGACGGGGAGTCGCTGTCCCAGCTGTACCTGGACCCCGAGTGGCGGGGGCGGGGCATCGGCGACCGGTTCGTGGCGCTCGCCAAGCAACGCCGTCCCCAGGGCCTCAGCCTGTGGACCTTCCAGGTCAACGAACCCGCCCACCGCTTCTACGAGCGGCACGGATTCCTCGCCGCCGAGTACACGGACGGCAGCGGCAACGAGGAGCGGGAGCCGGACGTCCGGTACGTCTGGCGCCCGTGACGGTCTTCTACGGTGCCGGGCGCCCACCCCACCCGCGAATGCCCGAGGCGGCTCATCCCGCCGGCCGCCCCCCTTAGGCAGCGGCCGCGTCCCGCGCGGCGAAGGAGGACGACGCCGAGGCCATCACGGACGTCAGCACGCGGTTCCGCGACCGCGCCCTCACCATGGCCGGCAACAGCCTGCTGATCTGCGTCACGGAACCGTTCGACGGCCGCCTGCGCCGGCTCACCCGACGCACCGGGGAGCGGCTCCGACTCCTCACCGAACACCGCGAGTCCGGCTCGGTCCCGGCGGACGTCACCGCTACCGACGCCGGCTGAGGTAGCCCGGGCCCGTCTCCGCGAGCTCTACGGCAGCCCGGCCGCCTGCGCCGCCGTGCGCAGTACCTCGCGGAGCATGCCGCCGGTGAGCCGGCCGGTGAAGGTGTTGCGCTGGCTGACATGGAAGCAGCCGAAGAGGTCCAGGCCGTCCAGTGCGACCCTGGTGCCGTGGGCGAAGGCCGGGCGGGGGCGGGGCACGGTCCAGCCCGCCGCCGCGAACGCGGGCAGCGCGGCCTGCCAGCCGAAGGCACCGAGCACGACCACGGCCCGCAGGGTCGGCCGGAGCAGCGTCAGCTCCTGGACCAGCCAGGGACGGCAGGTGTCGCGCTCCCCCGGGGTCGGTTTGTTGGCCGGCGGAGCGCAGTGCACGGGCGCCGTGACCCGCACGCCGTACAGCTGAAGCCCGTCGTCGGCACTGACCGAGGTGGGCTGCGAGGCCAGCCCCACGTCGTACAGCGCCTCGTACAGCACGTCTCCCGAACGGTCCCCGGTGAACATGCGGCCGGTGCGGTTGCCGCCGTGCGCGGCGGGGGCCAGCCCGATGATCGCCAGCCGCGCGTCGGCCGGCCCGAAGCCGGGAACCGGCCGTCCCCAGTACGTCCAGTCGGCGAACGCGGCCCGCTTCGTACGGGCCACCTCCTCGCGCCATTCGACCAGCCGGGGGCACGCCCGGCAGTCCGCGACCCGCCGGTCGAGCCGGGCCAGGGCACTGCTGTCGTCCATACGGCCACGGTATGCCCCGGGGGCGGGCGGTCCGCCGCAGGGAGGCCGGGGCGGCGGGACCCGCTGCACGGCCGGCGCCCGGTGCGCCCGCTCTCGGCGCCGGGGCACCCTCGGTGGGGTTCCGGCTCCGCCGGTGCTCCGGGTGCGGTGGCTCCAGGGCCCGCCGCGGCCACCGCGAAAACGCTTCCGGGTCCGCGGGTCCGGGGCGTTAAGGTCGGTGCATGGCTACCGATGACGCGGACGAGAACGTGGACCGTGGGACCGTCGAGGAAACCGGCGAGCCGGGCGCGACCGGTCCCGCCCCCGACGGCCGGCCGCTCGATCCCGGGATCGCCGCCGCGGTGGCCGCCGCCGAGGCCGCCGGGCCCGCCGGCGGCGAAACCGTCCGCATCGACAGCTGGATCTGGGCCGTCCGCCTGATCAAGACCCGTTCCCTCGGCGCCACCGCCTGCCGGGGCGGGCATGTGCACGTGAACGGTGAGCGGGTGAAGCCCGCCCACTCCGTGCGCATCGGCGACGAGGTGCGGCTGCGGCACGAGGGCCGGGAACGGATCGTGATCGTCAAGCGCCTGATCCGCAAGCGGGTGGGCGCACCCGTGGCCGCCCAGTGCTACGTCGACAACTCCCCTCCGCCTCCGCCCCGCGAGGCCACCGCCCCCGCCGGCCTCCGCGACCGCGGCGCCGGCCGCCCCACCAAACGGGACCGCCGTGAACTGGAACGCCTCCGCGGCGTCACCGGCCCGGGCATCCCGGCGGGCTTCCCCGGTCTGACCGATCCGGGCGGCCCCGGCGCGTCCGGCGGACCTGGCGGGACCGGTGGCCGTGGCGGACGCGGTGGCTCCGGTGGACGCGGTACCTCCGGCGGCTCGGGAGGACGGCCGCGCGGACGCTGAGCCGACGAGGCCGCGCTCGCGCCGGCCCGTCGGCTGCCGAGCCACCCGAAGCGCCCTCACCCGGCCCACGGCTCCGGCGTCACCGTCGGCCCAGCAGCCGCAGCAGTTCCCTGTTGTGCGCCCGGCGGGTCCAGGCGATCAGGGCGAGGGGGACGATCAGGATCAGCGGGGTCGCCGCGTTCTGGCCGTCGAACGCGGTGACCTGGACGGTGAACGCCCCCACCATGAGCGCACTGAGGGCGATCGCCGCCACGGACTGCAGCACCGGGACCAACAGGGCGAGCGCTCCCGCGAGTTCGAGCGCGCCGATGGTGTACATGGCCCCGCTGCCCCAGCCGATCCTGTCGAAGGACTCGACGGCCGTGGGGTGCGCCATGAGTTTGGGCAGGGCGCTCGCGATGCCGTAGAACAGCGCGAGCAGCACCTGCACCACGCGCAGGGCGACCCGGGCCCCACGCGCCCGGCCGGTGAGCGCGCCGGCGCGGACCCCGGCGGGCGTCGTCATCGTGGAACTGGCGGGCACGGTGGTCTTGGACATGACGGCTCTCCTGGTGAAGCGGTCCCGATTGCTGTCACCGAGGTAGACCGGCCGGCGCTGTGGAACTCATCGGCCGACGCATCACCGGTCGAGGACGCTCGCCGTCCGGTTCTGGACGCAGGAACCCGTGTGCCGAGGTGACTACGCCGAGGGCACCGCCCGGACCCACATCCCGTCCGGTGTCAGATACCTGTCCACCTCCAGTCCCGCTTCCGCCAGCGCCGACTCGAACTGCTCTTTCGTCAGGGGTCTGGAGAGGAACGTCTGCGTCCAGACCGCGTCCGGGAACACGTACTCCGCGTGGACCGAGTTCACCCCCTCCCCCACCGGCCGCACCGAGGCGATCCGCACGGTGAAGCCGCTCGGGTCGACACGCTCCCTGGGCACGTCGGTGTGATGGTCCGCGCCCTCGCGCTGGATCAGCACACATCCGCCGTCCGCCACATGCCGGGCGCAGGTCCTCAGGATGCCCCTGCGCACCTCCTCGTCGCCGGCGTGCACCAGGAACGACGCGAGCATCACCACGTCGAACCTCTCGCCCAGGTCGAGGTCCTCGATGGAGCTGTGTACCGTGCGCGCTCCGCGGATCCGGGCCAGCATGTCGGCCGACTCGTCCACCGCCGTCACCGTGAAGCCGCGCTCCAGCAGCGCATGGGTCACCCGGCCCACCCCGCTGCCGAGTTCCAGGATGTGCGCCCCGGCCGGTACCGCCGCGGCGATGATGTCCGGCTCCTCGCCCACCGGCAGACGCGCGTACAACTCGACCGCGCAGCCGTCCGGGGTGATCGCGCCCGGTCCCGTGCCCTCGTAGCCCTCACGCATCTCGATCCTCATGCCCGGACAACGGCCCGCGCCCGCACGCCCGTTCCCACCCTCCCCCGGTTCACTCGTTCGAGCTATTCAGTCCGGAACGGGAACCATCCGTGCCCGATGTACCAGTGGCCGCCCGCCCGCAGATGGTCCCCGACCGCCCGCTCCACGGATGTCCGGCGGGGCAGCGTGGCAACCGGCAGGTCCGGGTCCCCGAAGACGAACTGGACGGGCTCGGTGTCGGCCGGCTCGCTCTCCTCACGGGCGATGCGGAACCGCTCCTGGAAGCGCGCGATGTTGGAGTCGGCGGGCAGATAGCGCCGCAACTGCGGGTCCAGCAGCCAGGAGTGGCACAGCACCGCCACCGGCCGCTCCTCGGGGAAGTGCCGGGCGAAGAACGCACGGGCCAGCACCAGGGAGCGGTCGCAGGCGGACGGGGTCAGCGGGCCGTGGAAGTCGGGGATGTGCAGGTTCAGGCAGGGCGTTCCGGGCGCCGCGTCCAGTCCGGCCGGCGCCGTCACCCGCGCGTCGCGGTCCCCGAGCCTCGCCCGCTCGAACTGCAGCCGCCCCAGCTGGTACAGCTCGCCGCGGAAGTGCCGGACCAGCCAGCGCAGGGACCGCGTCCCGGTCCTGCCGTGACGTCTGCGGTGAAGGGCGAGGTGACGGCCGAGGTCGGCCAGGGTGCGCCGGGAGATCTCGGCCGGGATGCCGCGCGCCCGGTGGTACGCCCGGGTGCGGGGCAGCGCGGCGAGGAGGACGTGCACGGCGAAGGTGTCCGTCGAGCCGGCCGGGGCCGAGGCGAGCAGGCCGGGCAGGTCGGGTGTGCGGCCGGTGTCCTCCGGCTCCCGGAAGAGCTCCTCGACGCATTCCGCCAGGAGCCGGAGCGTGCCGGGATCACCGGTCAGCCCGCGCCACTGGGCGACCAGTTCGTTGACGTCCTCGTGCGGCACGGCCAGGTCGAGGAGCAGTGCGGGCAGGTCGTCGGCGTCCGGCAGCACGGGCGGTCCCCCTTCGGCCTCGACGGACGGCCCCGGCACGCCCTCTCATCGAGGGTTCCCGTCGCCTCGTCGAGTGTTGATGCACGTCGTCGTCGAAGAGTACGTTGCAGGGGAGGAGTGGTGGTCCGATGCGTACGGGCAGTGAACCGGCGACCGCGCGCAGTGCACTGCGGGCGCGGTTCTGGCTGAGCCTGTGGGGGCTGGGCTGGGCGGTCTTCGGCACGGCGGCGTTCGCGCTGGCCGGGCGTCCGGGCTGGGCGGCGGCCTGCGGGGTGCTGTGGCTGCTGGTCACCGTGGACATGACCGTGATCCTCCGGCACATCCGGCAGGGCCCGCACTACCAGCCGGGCCGGGACGTACCCCCGTACCGGCCGCCGGACGGCCCGCCGTGTCCGGGGCGGCCGGAACACCGCCACCTGTACCGGGGGATGTCGCGACACCGCCATCCGTGACCGGCCGACGCCGTCGGTGACCGCCGGCCGCGTCACGCCGCCCCTTCGTCACTCCTCGAAGCGTGCCGCCTTCAGGTACTGCGGGTTGGGGTCCAGCGCCGCCGCCAGCCGGAAGTGGCGCTTGGCCTGGTCGGGGCGGCCCTGACGCTCATAGGTGCGGGCCAGCGCGAAGTGCGCGTACGCATTGTCCGGCTCGCGCTCCAGCACGATGGTGAACTCGAGCTCGGCGGGACGCAGTTGCGCCGCGGCGAAGAAGGCGCGGGCGCGCAGCAGCCGGGCGGCGGTGTTCTCGGGGTGCGCGGCGATGACGCCGTCGAGCAGCTTCACCGCGCCCCGCGGGTCCCGCGCGTTGAGCAGTTGCTCGGCGGCACGGAAATCGATGACGTGCGTTTCCGGAGTACGTCCGGTGGAACCGCTGGTCTCGGGCACGGCAGAGTCCTTCCCTCACTCCCGGGCTTCAACGCCCCGAGCCGGGCCGCTATTCCGTACCGGCACGTCCTACCGGACGTTTCGCACCTTCTATCCCGTACTGTCCGCGCCGTCGTCGCCCTCCGTGTCCTTCGGGGCGCCGCGGGTCTGTCGTGCCCGGCGCGCGAGGTCGTCCCAGACCTCGGCGACGCGCCTCTTCAGCGCGTCCAGGGGTACGTCGTTGTCGATCACGATGTCCGCGATCTCCCGGCGCTGCTCACGGGTCGCCTGGGCGGCCATCCGCGCGCGTGCGTCCTCCTCGGTCATCCCGCGCAGCCGTACCAGCCGGTCGAGCTGGGTCGTGGGGCTCGCGTCCACGACGATCACGACGTCGTAGAGCGGGGCGAGGCCGTTCTCGGTGAGCAGGGGCACGTCGTGGACCACCACGGCGTCCTCGGCCGCGGCTCTCTCCAGCTCGCGGGAACGGGCGCCCACCAGGGGGTGCACGATCGAGTTGAGGAGGGCGAGCTTGTCGGGGTCGGCGAAGACGACGGAACCGAGCCGGGGCCGGTCGAGGCTGCCGTCGGCGGCGAGGACGTCCGTTCCGAAGGCGTCGACCACCGCCGCGAGACCGGGCGTGCCGGGCTCGACGACCTCGCGCGCGATACGGTCCGCGTCGATCAGTACGGCCCCGTGCCGCACGAGCAGCCGCGACACCTCGCTCTTGCCGGCGCCGATCCCGCCGGTCAGGCCCACTGTCAGCATGAGCGGAAGCTTAGGCCCTGGCCCCGCCGGCGGGACCGGCGGAGGTCAGTTGTCGCCCTCGCGCTCCGCCAGGAACCGCTCGAACTCACGCCCGATCTCGTCGGCCGACGGGATCTCCACGGGCTCGGCGAGCATGTTGCCCCTGGTCTCGGCGCCCGCCGCGGCGTCGTACTGGTGCTCAAGGCCCTGGACGAGTGCGGTCAGCTCCTCGTCGCCCTCCTGGATCTGCCGGTCGATCTCGGTCTGCGTGCGGTGCGCGTCGGTGCGCAGCGCGTGGGCGACGCCGGGCAGGACCAGGCCGGTGGCCGCCGTGATGGCCTCCAGGACGGTCAGCGCGGCGTCCGGGTACGGCGAACGGGCGATGTAGTGCGGGACGTGCGCGGCGACGCCCAGGACGTCGTGCCCGGCCTCCATGAGGCGGTATTCGAGCAGCGCCTCGGCACTGCCGGGCACCTGCGCCTCCTCGAAGGGGCTGCGGTGGCCGGGGACCAGGTCGGTGCGGTTGCCGTGCGGGGTCAGGCCCACGGGGCGGGTGTGCGGGACGCCCATGGGGATGCCGTGGAAGTTGACGGACAGGCGGACGCCGAGCCGTTCCACTATCTGCCGCACGGCCGCCGCGAACCGCTCCCACTCCACGTCGGGCTCGGGGCCGGACAGCAGCAGGAACGGGGCGCCGGTGGTGTCCTGGACGAGGCGGACCTCGATGGCCGGGGTCTCGTAGCCGGTCCAGCGGTCCCGCTTGAAGGTCAGCAGGGGCCGGCGGGCCCGGTAGTCCACGAGCCGGTCGTGGTCGAACCGGGCCACGACCTGGTGGGGCAGTGAGTCGAGCAACCGGTCGACGATCTGGTCGCCGGTCTCGCCCGCGTCGATGTATCCGTCGAAGTGGTAGAGCATGACAAGGCCGGCCGACTCCTGGGCGAGCGCCATGTCCACCACGGCGAGGCCCTTCGGCTCCCATGCGTACAAACCCTGCGGATCAAGCACTGTGACCGCTCCTCCTCGTGTTCCCCATGGACAACGTGCCCCGGAACAGGGGAATTCCCGCGACACGCCGCTGATCAGCGATCTCCCACGCGGGACACCTTGACGGTCCGTCACCTGGTCCGTACCTTCACGACAGCCGAGTTCAGCAGGCCGGTCGTCGTTCACGTATGAGGAACGGCTCGACAGGAAGGCACTCCATGCGCCTCCGCACGCCTCTCACTTCCCTGTTCGCCGCCGCGCTCGCCGCCGGCGGACTGCTCGTGACCGCCGCCGGCCCGGTCTCCGCCGCCCCCACGACCGAGGTGACGACCGCCGCCCAGCTGAAGGCCGCGCTCGGCGCCGCCGGACCCGGCGACACGATCCACCTGGCGGACGGCACCTACTCCGGGAACTTCAAGGCGACGACGCCGGGCACGGCGTCCGCCCGCATCACCCTCACCGGCTCCCCCAGGGCCGTGCTCACCGCCGGCGGTGGCTACGGCCTCCATCTGAACGGCGCCTCCTACTGGACGGTCCAGGGCGTGACCGTGACCGGCGGCCAGAAGGGCATCGTGATCGACACGGCCCGGGGGGTCGTGGTCGACGGCGTCACGGTGCACGGCCTGGACATGGAGGGCGTGCACTTCCGCACGTCCAGCACGGACGGCGTGATCAGGAACTCCAGGATCTACGACACGGGCAACGACGGACGCGGCATGGGCGAGGGCGTCTACGTCGGGACCGCGAACACGCTGTCCGACAGGAGCGACCGCATCCAGATCCTGGACAACACGATCGGCCCCGGCGTGGGCGGCGAGAACGTCGACATCAAGGAGGGCACGACCGGCGCCCGGATCATCGGCAACACCTTCGACGGCTCCGGTCTGACCGGTGCCAACTACGACGACTCCTGGGTCGACGTGAAGGGCAACGACGTCCTCGTCCAGGACAACACCGGCACCGGGACCGGCAACGACGGCTACCAGACCCACACCCAGCAGCCCGGCTGGGGCTGCGGCACGGTCTTCAGGGGCAACCGGTCGGACCTGACGGCCGCCACCGGGACGACCCGCCTGGCGATCAACGTCACCAACCTCGGAGCCGGCTGCACGACGACGGTCCACAGCAGCAACACGGTGACGGGCGGCAAGGGCCTGACCAACATCGCGGTGACCCCGTAGAACACCGAGGGGCCGCACCTCGAAAGGTACGGCCCCTCAGCCGGCTATCGGCTAAGCCCAGCGGCTAGCTTCAGCTCTGTCCACCGGCCAGCTTCTCGCGCAGCGCGGCCAGCGCCTCGTCCGAGGCCAGCGCACCGGAGGTGTCCGCGCCCTCGGAGGAGTACGAACCGCCGGTCGCGGCCGGAGCCGCAGCCTCGCCACCCTCGGCCGCGGCAGCGGCGTCGGCCTCGCGGGACTTGATGACCTGCTGCTGGTGCTGCTCGAAGCGGGACTGCGCCTCGGCGTACTGGCGCTCCCACTCCTCGCGCTGCTTCTCGTAGCCCTCGAGCCAGTCGTTGGTCTCGGGGTCGAAGCCCTCGGGGTAGATGTAGTTGCCCTGGTCGTCGTAGGACGCGGCCATGCCGTACAGGGTCGGGTCGAACTCGACCGCCGACGGGTCGGCACCGAAGGACTCGTTGGCCTGCTTCAGCGAGAGGCTGATGCGACGGCGCTCGAGGTCGATGTCGATGACCTTGACGAAGATCTCGTCGTTGACCTGGACGACCTGCTCCGGGATCTCCACGTGGCGCTCGGCCAGCTCGGAGATGTGGACCAGACCCTCGATGCCCTCGTCCACGCGGACGAACGCACCGAACGGAACCAGCTTCGTGACCTTGCCGGGCACGACCTGGCCGATCTGGTGGGTGCGGGCGAACTGCTGCCACGGGTCTTCCTGGGTCGCCTTCAGCGACAGGGAGACGCGCTCGCGGTCCATGTCGACGTCCAGGACCTCGACGGTGACCTCCTGGCCGACCTCGACGACCTCGGACGGGTGGTCGATGTGCTTCCAGGACAGCTCGGAGACGTGGACCAGACCGTCGACGCCACCCAGGTCCACAAAGGCACCGAAGTTGACGATCGAGGAGACCACACCGGAGCGGACCTGACCCTTCTGGAGGGTCGTGAGGAACGTCTGGCGGACCTCGGACTGGGTCTGCTCCAGCCAGGCACGGCGGGACAGGACCACGTTGTTGCGGTTCTTGTCCAGCTCGATGATCTTGGCCTCGAGCTCCTTGCCGACGTACGGCTGGAGGTCGCGGACGCGGCGCATCTCGACCAGGGAGGCCGGGAGGAAGCCACGGAGGCCGATGTCGAGGATGAGACCACCCTTGACGACCTCGATGACGGTACCGGTGACGATGCCGTCCTCTTCCTTGATCTTCTCGATGGTGCCCCAGGCACGCTCGTACTGGGCGCGCTTCTTCGAGAGGATCAGGCGGCCTTCCTTGTCCTCCTTCTGGAGGACCAGGGCCTCGATCTCGTCGCCGACGGCGACGACCTCGTTCGGGTCGACGTCGTGCTTGATCGAGAGCTCGCGGCTCGGGATGACACCTTCGGTCTTGTAACCGATGTCGAGCAGGACCTCGTCCCGGTCGACCTTCACGATGACGCCGTCGACGATGTCGCCGTCGTTGAAGTACTTGATCGTCTCGTCGATCGCTGCGAGGAAGGCTTCCTCGTTACCGATGTCGTTGACCGCTACCTGCGGGGTGGTGGCGGTGGTCTCGGTGCTGCTCGTCATGTGGGAAAGGGCTCCGGTACGGACATTGAAGTCGTAGGTACTGCTTACGCCGGGAGCCCGTTTCGCTCTGCAGAAGCCGGACAGCCAAGGAAGCGCCACTTTGAGCACCGGGTGCCCGGTGGCGCCTCGACAACCGAGGGGACATACAACAGATGCGAGCGCAGCCTGCTACGTCTGAGGTGCGCAGGCCCGCAGCGCAACTTGTAGCATACGGGGGCAGCCGGACATGGTCAATGCGCGAAGGCGCACACCGGGGGCAGATCGCCGCATTTCCGGCAGAAGAAACGTCCCGACAGGCCACGCGGGCCGGGGGGACCGCTTCCGCACGGACCCCCGGCGGGCTGGACGGAAGAGTACGACGAGGGAGCCGATCATCCAAGAGCCGGAAGCGCACGGACCGGAGGGGGCGGACGGGTTCGAGCCCGAGGCCACGCGGCGTGCAGCGGACGTCACGGAGAGCGCGCGGGCCAACCGGGGCTGGTGGGACCGCAACGCCGACGAGTACCAGACCGAGCACGGCACGTTCCTCGGCGACGACCGCTTCGTGTGGGGCCCGGAGGGCCTGGACGAGGTGGAGGCCGAGCTGCTCGGCCCGCCGGAGGAGCTGAAGGGCAGGGCGGTCCTGGAGATCGGCGCGGGCGCGGCGCAGTGCGCGCGCTGGCTTGCCGCCCAGGGCGCGCGTCCGGTGGCCCTCGACCTGTCGCACCGCCAGTTGCAGCACGCGCTGCGGATCGGCGGGGCGTTCCCGCTGGTCTGCGCCGACGCCGGCGCGCTGCCCTTCGCGGACGGCTCCTTCGACCTGGCGTGCTCCGCGTACGGGGCGCTGCCGTTCGTGGCCGACCCCCGGCTGGTGCTGCGCGAGGTCCGCCGGGTGCTGCGGCCGGGCGGGCGGTTCGTGTTCTCGGTGACGCACCCGATCCGCTGGGCGTTCCCGGACGAGCCGGGCCCGGAGGGCCTGTCGGTGTCCTCCTCCTATTTCGACCGCACGCCCTACGTCGAGCAGGACGAGCAGGGCCGCGCGGTCTACGTGGAGCACCACCGCACGCTCGGCGACCGGGTACGGGACATCGTGGCCTCCGGTTTCCGGCTGGTGGACCTGGTGGAGCCGGAGTGGCCGGCCTGGAACACCTCGGAGTGGGGTGGCTGGTCACCGCTGCGCGGGAACCTGATCCCGGGCACGGCGATCTTCGTGTGCGAGCGGGAGTGATCACCCCGGGTGGCGCGGGCGCCGCCCGGCCCCGAACGGCCGGCACACGCGCGTGTGCCGGC
>NZ_JBEYXM010000010.1:0-285265 GCF_040704595.1 Streptomyces sp. NPDC046870 | reverse complement strand
CCAGCCCCGACGACTCCGGGCAGCGCCTGATGGTGCTGACCGCCGAACCGGGCACCCCCTCCCACGACGCCCTGCGCATCCTCACCTCCTGGACCGCCGCGGAGCCCGGCACCGGCCGGACGGAGGGTGTGACCCGATGACCGCTTGGACACCCGAGGACCAGGCCCTGCTCTCCGAGACCTACGCCCTCACCCTGACCGCCGGGGACGACGGTCGGGACGGCGTGGAGATCGGCATGGTGGTCGTCGACGGCGAGCTGTACGTCCGCGCGTACCGGGGAGTCCGCTCCCGTTGGTACCGGGCGGCGCGGGACCACGGCCACGGACGGATCGAGGTGGCCGGCGTCACCCGGGAGGTCTGCTTCCGGACCCGTGGCCTGGACCTCTCCCCCGGGCTCGAGGCCGCCTTCCGCGCCAAGTACGGCGCGCTCGCCGACGCCCTCGTCGCGAGCCCGCAGGCGCGGGCCGCGACGATCCGCATCGACCCGGCGCCCGTTCCGCACCCCGGCACGGCCCCGGCCCGCCGGGACCCGGCCGGCTGAGGCGCGGCCCGCCGAGCCCCGGCGTACGGTCCGAAGGCCCTGGATGGTTCGCCGGTCCGGGTCCGGGGAGCCCCGGCCGGGCAACCCGGGCGGGGCCGCCCGCGTCCGGTCCCCGCACAGGGGAACGGCCGTCGCAGCCCCCCGCTCCTCGACCGAGCGAGGGGCGTGCACAGGTTACGACGGATCCGGTCGGCCCTGGGCTCACGTTGACGCACGTATGAACGGGTGGACACCTCCGCCACGGTCGCGGCGCGGGGCAGCACATTGACTTACGTCACGTTCCTCTGGCCCCGCGGGGCGGATCTCCGCGTCATCGGCCGCTCCACCGCGCCCCGGCCTTCGACCGTCAAGTGACCGATGTGCGGATCGCGCCCCGGGCGAAGAGTGGGAGGCGCAGGCTTCCTACCACGGAGGGGAACTCCCGTCATGCATCGTGATCAGTCACCACTGCGGGCGCGGTCGACGCCCCGGCACCTGCCTTCGCTGCTCCTGGACCTCGACCAGATGCTCGACGAGTTCACCCGGCAGCCGCTCCAGGCGGAGTTCCGGTTCGACGCGGAGATGCCCGCGGTGATCACCGTCGAGTTCCTGGCGGAGCGGGGACCGAGTCTCATCTGGCGGATCGGCCGTGAGCTGCTGTACCGCGGCCTGACGTCGATGAGCGGCTGCGCGGACGTACGGATGTGGCCGACGCTGCCCGGTGAGCGTCCCTCGTCCTGGCTGCTCCTCGAATCGCAGGAGGTGGAGGCCCTCTTCGAGCTGCCCACCGAGCCGCTCGCCGAGTGGCTGGAGGCCAGCTACCGGATCACCTCGGCGGAGGCGGAGATGGACGGTCTCGACTGGGACGGCTTCCTCCTCCGGTTGCTGGACGCTCCGGCGGCGCCGCCGGAGTGAGCAGGACCGGGCCGGGCAGGGAGGACTTGCACCCCGATGCGTCACCTGTCAGAGTGGTGACGCACAGGCTGGCCGGGAGTGGACCGGTGGGCGGCGTGTCACACGTATGCCGCCCAGGACACCCGAGGACAACGCTGTGCCGCAGGCCGCACCCGCGGCGGACGAGGAGGAATGACGTGAAGAGCAGCAACCCGGTCTTCTCCCGCTGGGGCGCCACCCGTGACGCCGCCCCCGCCGGGGCGCCCACGCGCCACCCGGTGGGCGCCACGGCCGGTGGCCGGCCGGCGGACGACTACCTGACCAACCCCTACGCCCCGGCCGCCGGTGCGGGCCCCGACGCCGGCGCGCGGACCGCGGGGACCGCGGGGACCGCGATCACGATGGACGACGTCGTCGTCCGCACCGCGACCACGCTCGGCACCGTGGTGCTGACGGCCGTGCTGTCCTGGCTCCTGCTGCCCGTCGACGAGGCGAACATCGGCCGGTCGTACGGCATCGCCGTGGGCGCCGCCCTGATCGCCTTCGTCCTGTCGCTGGTCCAGGCGTTCAGGCGGGCGCCGGCCCCGGCGCTGATCCTCGGCTACGCGGCGTTCGAGGGTGTCTTCCTCGGCGTCATCTCCAGCGCCACCTCGACGTACATCGCGCCGGGCGTGGTCGTCCAGGCGGTGCTCGGCACCTTCGCCGTGTCCGCCGGCGTCCTGATCGCCTACCGGATGCGCTGGATCCGCGTCGACCGGCGCTTCGCCGGGTTCGTCGCCGCGGCCGCGACCGGCTTCCTGCTGCTGCTCGTCGCCGACCTGCTCTTCTCCGCCTTCGGCGCGGGCAACGGCCTCGGCTTCCACAGCGGCGGCCTCGGCGTCCTCTTCGGCGTGATCGGCATCCTGCTCGGCGCGGCCTTCCTCGCCCTGGACTTCAAGCAGGTCGAGGACGCCGTCGCCTACGGCGCCCCCCGCGAGGAGGCGTGGCTGGCCGCCTTCGGCCTCACCATGACGCTGGTGTGGATCTACCTCCAGGTGCTCCAGGTGCTGAGCATCCTCAACAGCGACAGCTGAGTTCTCCGGCACCGGAGGGGGCATGCGCGGTGCGCATGCCCCCTCCGGCGTTGCCGGCCGCGCTGAACCGAGGCGGGACCCGGCTCGTTCTCCCCACATGACGACCTGACCGCGCGTCGGGTGCCGGCCGGGACCGCCCCGGGCGGTCCCGGACCGACAGAACGCGAGAGGCATCCATGAGCGCGCAAGAGCACTGCCCGTACCAGGACGGCAGGGTGGTCATCGATCACGCCTTCAAGGCCGACTCCCCCGCACGGTACGCCCGGCTCCGGCAGTTCGGCCCCATCCACCCGGCCGAGTTCCACCTCGGTCTGAAGGGCTGGGTGATCGTCGGCCACGACCTGGCCCGGGAGGCGCTGACCCATCCCGCCCTGCTCAAGGACGCCACGCCCGCCGCCGAGGCCCTGGCAGCCGCCGGATACGTCCTGCACCAGCCCTCGGTGGGACTCGGCGCGCAGATGATGGAGGCCGACCCGCCCGAGCACACCCGCCTGCGCCGGCTGGCCTCGGCCGCCTTCACCCCCCGCCGTACGGCCGAACTCGCCCCGCGCATCGAGCGGATCGCCCACGACCTGATCGACGCCATGCCGCCGTCGGGCGAGCTGGACCTCGTCGAGGCCTTCAACGCCCCGCTGCCCGCCACGGTCATCGCCGAACTCCTCGGCATCCCGCACCGGCACCACCTGGACTTCCGCCGCTGGTCGGGGCAGGCCCTCCAGGTGGCCTCACCCGGGCACCGCCCCGCGCTCGCCGCTCTGCACGCACTGCTGGCCGGGCTGGTCGCCGACAAACGCCGCCGCCCCCAGGACGACCTGCTGTCCGCCCTGGTGGCCGTGCGCGACGAGGAGGACGGCCGGCTCTCCGAGGAGGAACTGGTCGGCACCGCCATGATGCTGGTCGTCGCGGGCCACGAGAGCACGGTGAACCTGCTGGGCAACGCCGTGCTGGCCCTGCTGCGCCACCCCGGCCAGCTGCGGCTGCTGCGCGAGCGGCCCGAACTGGTGCCCGGCGCGGTGGAGGAGTTCCTGCGCTACGACACGTCCGTCGAGCGCTCCACGAGCCGCTACGCCGCGGAGGACCTCGAACTGGGCGGGGTGCCGATCCCCCGGGGCAGCATGGTCGTCGTCGCTCTCGGCTCGGCCGGGCACGACGCCCCGCAGCAGGACGGCGGCGACCCCGCCGTGCTCGACGTGACCCGGCCGAACGCCCGCCATCTGGCCTTCGGCCACGGCATCCACTACTGCCTCGGCGCCCCGCTCGCCCGCCTGGAGACGGCCATCGCGCTGCGCACCCTGCTGTCCCGCGTGCCCGAACTGGAACTGGCCGCACCGCCGGACTCGCTCGACTGGATCGGTTCCGGGATCATCCGGGGCGTGCTGTCCCTCCCGGTGCGCTACCGCGTCGGCTGACCCGGCCGCCGGCGAAGGACCCGGCGCACGACGAAGTCCCGGCCCGCGCCACGGGGCGCGGGCCGGGACGGCACCGGTCGAGGGTCAGACGGTCCGGGTGCGCAGCTGACGGGCCTTCCAGCCCAGCAGCAGGGCCTGGAGGATGAACCACACCCCGCCGCCGGTGGCGTACACGGACAGCACGTCGAGCGAGGGACTGTCGCCCGCGGCCTGGACGTTGTAGAAGAAACCGACCAGGAAGGACAGTCCGCCCGAGATGAGGGTCGGCCACTGCCTGCCCAGCTCGGGACCGCGTCGCCGCAGCCCGACGACCACCTGGGCGGCGCCGGAGACGACGGCCCAGGCACCGAACACGTGGAGCACCGGTGCGACACCGCCGGCCCCGGCGATGCCGACCGCGAGGGCGGCCACGGTGCTGAGCACCCCGTTGAACGCGGTCACCCGGCGCTCGGAACCGTCGGGGGTGGCGCGATAGTCGATCAGCGAGGACACCGCGTCGATCAGCGGGTAGACGACGAGCAGGGTGATGGCCACGGCGTCGACGTTCTCGTGGGCTCCGGCGAACGCCAGGGCCCATGCCACGGCCAGCACGCCGCGGCCCAGGTACAGCCTCAGCAGGGAGGAACGTCCGTCCGCCGCCGTCGGGTTCGACGGTGCGGCTGTCTGCGTGCTCATGAGGGAGGGTGCCTTTCTCGTGGGGTCAGGTGGTCGGCGGCCGGGTCAGTGCCGGGACGGCAGGACGCAGCGGAAGCTGGAGGCGGCGGCCGGGTCGCCGTGGCCGTCGTAGCGCGACACCGACGGGTAGCTGCACAGGTCGCGGGTGACGGTCTTGTGCTCGGCGTTGATCAGGGTGGCGGGCAGCGTCCTGGGGGCCTTGCCCTTCTCGACCCAGGTGCGCAGCGCGCCGAGGTCGTCGGTGGCGGCACCGCTGCCGTTGTTCAGGCCGCAGTGCGCCGTGCCCGGGGCGAGGAAGAGACGGTAGAAGTCGTCGACCTTCCTGGTTCCGCCCAGCTTCCGCTCGACCTGCTCGCGGTACTTCACGGTGCCCTGGTCGGGAATGTACTGGTCGGCCCGGCCGTGCCAGGTCAGCAGCTTGCCGCCGGACTTGCGGAAGGCGGACAGGTCAGGGTCGTCGGTGCCGATGATCTTGTCGTACTCGGCCTCGGACTGCTGGAACAGCCGCGTGAACCGGCTGTAGGTGATCGTGCCGAGGTCGAAGGACGGGTCCTTCTCCAGCCAGGTCCGGACCCAGGCGGCGGGCACCGGGAAGGGAGCGCCCTTGACGGTGCCGTTCGCGTCCGGCGGGGTGACGCCGGCCAGGGCCGACAGGTCGGCGCCGATCGGGACGCCGGCCCACAGCTTCCTGCCCGAGGCGGTGCGCGGGCCGTCCCAGATCTTGCGGACCACGGCCGCGTCGGCCGCCGTGATGGTCAGCTCCTTGCCGTCGCACACCACCTTGGTGCCGATCAGCCGGCGCGGGTCGAAGTCGCACCGGGCCGGGTCGTTGACCAGGCCGTCCTTGACGCCGTCGAGCGGGTCACAGGCCTTGACGGCGGCGTCGGTGAAGGCGGCGAACTCACAGGAGGTCGGGTAGGTCTTCTCGTTGTTCATGACCACCTGCGGCCACAGGGTGGCGACCTCGAACTCGTCCCAGTTGACGGCGGGCGCGTCGGCGAGGATGCCGTCGTAGTCGTCGGGGTGGCGCTGGGCCTCCATGTAGCCCTGGCGTCCGCCGGTGGAGCAGCCGTTGAAGTACGCGTAGGAGGCGGGCCTGCTGTAGAAGCCGTCGATGACGTCCTTCGCGACGACCGCGGCCTCGTGCTCGGAGCGGCTGGCGAAGTTCTTCAGCAGGGTCTTGTCGACCTTGCCCCTGCCGGTCAGGGCCCAGCCGGTGTCGATGTAGGTGCCGACGCCGGCGTCGGTGGTCGCGGCGGCGTACCCGTTCTTGACCGCGGCGGCCAGGCCCGCGCCGTAGTCGCCGGCGGCGTAGGCCGAGCCGCCGATCGTCTGGAGGCGGCCGTTCCAGCCCTTCCGCGGGAGCCACACGCGCACCTTGGCGTGGTCGCCCTGACCCGGGTGGGTCAGCGTCACCGTCACGTCGCAGAACGCCGGTACGTCGGGGACCTGCGCCCCGGGCAGCGGGGTGACCGGAGGCACGTCCACGGTGCCCGCCGCGTGGCTGACCACGGTCACGCTCTCCACCTTGGTGCCGGCGGGGGCCTTCACGGGCAGCGAGCGGCAGCCGAGCGGCGCGGAGGCGGTGTTCGCCGGCTCCGCCGACGCGGTCGGCACCCACACCGCGGCGGCCAGCGGCACACCGGCGGCGAGGGCGGTCAGAAGTGTGCGTCTCATTGGTTTCCATCCCGGAATCAGGTGTGCGCCTCACCGCGGCGGCACAGGTGCACGGCACGTGAGCTGGACAAGGGCCGAGGCCGGCGGGCCTGCGCGGGCGGACGTCCGCACGCGTGCCTCCGCGACCTCGGTACGCGGCCCGAGGCGGTCTCGGGCGCCGAAGACTGAGCCGGACACTATCACCGGTTCAACTGGTGACGAAAGAGCGCGGGTCACATGTTTCGCGACCACATGTCGTACGGCCGCGGGACACCTCGCCCCGCAGCCGTGAGCGTCCCCTCGGCCCGTGCTCCCACTCTGGCCGGGCGCACCCCGGCTGGACCACAGTCAGTTGACGGTCCGTGACCCTGCTTCGGTGCGGGAACCCACCGAGGAACTGTTGGGTCATTCGACGGCCGGGCGGGCGGGCCCTCCGTCCGGCCTTCCGTGCCAGCCGTTGCCTCACCTATCGAAATTCGATAGATTTCCATCGCAACTCGATGGAAGGGCGAGGCATGGGAAAGCTGACGGTGCGTGCACTGCGAGCGGTGCTGGTGGTGGTGCTCACCGGCACCGTGTTCGTACAGGCGTTGATGGTGTGGGCCTTGGCCACCGACAAGGAGGGCGGGTCGCTCCCGCTGACGCCGCTGCGCCTGATCACGATCCTGGGCATGGTGACGGCCCAGGTGGCCCTGGGCTGCGTATGGCGGCTGGTGACGATGGTCCGACGTGGAACCGTGTTCTCCCACGCCGCCTTCCGGTACGTGGACGGCGTGATCGGCGCGATCGTGGCGGCTGCCCTCGTGTGGTTCGCGGTCACCGCCCTCAATGCGCCGGGCCAGCGGGACGACCCGGGCGTCACCCTCATCATGGGCGGGATCGGCGTGGCCATCCTGGGTGTCGCGCTCATCGTGCTCGTGTTGCGGATGCTGCTCGCCCAGGCCGTCGCGCGCGACGTCGAAGCGGCACGGATGCAGGCCGAGCTGGACGAGGTCATCTGATGCCGATCGTCGTCGACATCGACGTGATGCTGGCCCGGCGGAAGATGTCCGTGGGCGAGCTCGCGGACCGCGTGGGGATCACGCCCGCCAACCTCGCGGTACTCAAGAACGGTCGCGCCAAGGCGGTACGGTTCACGACGCTCGCGGCGCTGTGCGAGGTGCTCGAGTGCCAGCCGGGCGACCTGCTGCGCTGGGAGGCCGGGGACGCCGCGGACGGATGAGCCGCGCCTGCCTGCGCGGCGTTCGGCATGTTCTGCTCGCGCTGACATGTGCGCGTTCCGGCCGGAGCGGAACCGCCCCTCCGGCGGTGGGGCAGCGGATCACCGACGCCCCGCCGTCCGTCCAGCAGCGCATCGCCGTGCGGCCCGATCCGCCGCCCCCGTCGCGATGCCTGCCGGCGAAGACGACGGTGCGGCGGCTGCCGAGCCGCGTGGACGGCGACGCGTCGGGGGCCGGGGCCCGGCCCGGAGGTGTCTGCTGTGCGGTGCTACTTCATGCTCGACGGTGGACTGATCAGCCGGTTGGTCATCGCTCCCTGATCCCCGGGCTCCATGCCGCGAGCGTGCCCGAGCGGCACGCGTCCGGTCTTGTACGTTCCTGACCCGAGCGGGCGGCACGGCGGACCAGCGGCCCCGGATCCGGATCAGTGCCTGGCGTCCCCGGTCGCCGGGATCACCGACTCCCCCGCCCACTTCACCGACCACGCCCGGCGGTTGCCGCTCGGGGCGACGGCCCGCCGACGTCACCACCGGTGTCTGCTTCCACGACAAGGCTCATCTGAACCGGCGCTTCGAACGCCACCTGGGTGTTCCGCCCGGACGCTACGTCGCGGGGCGCGGTCATGAGCTGCGACACCCCGCGCTCGGCTGCCTCGGACATCTCCGTCCAGGGGCCTACGCGCCGGGGATGTCCATCTCCAGCCAGACCGTCTTGCCCCGGCCGCTCGGAGAGGTGTTCCACGTGTGCGCCAACGCGTCGACCAGGTACAGGCCGCGGCCGTGTTCCGCCCGTGCGCTGCCCTCCTCGGTGAGCGAGTAGGCGGTGGGCACGGGCGGGTCGCTGTCCGAGTCACGCACCTCGAGACGGACCCGGTGGCCGGACGCCCGCAGCCGTACGTCCACATCGCTGCCCGCGTGGATGAGCGCGTTGGTCACCAGTTCCGAGGTGATGAGTTCGAGGTCGTCGGACAGATCGGCCAGACCCCACTCGCACAGGCACTCGTGCACGAAGCCGCGGGCCTCCCTGACCGCCCGCAGATCACGCCGGTGGACGTGGAAACGCGCGGTCCGGGGTGCGGCGGAGCCGTCCGCCCCCTCGTAGCGGGCCAGCAGCAGCGCGGCGTCGTCGCGCCGGCCGGGCGTACCCGCCAGCAGACGGTCCGCGAGGATCTCCAGGTCGGCGCCCGCCCCGCCGGCACCCAGGCGGGCGCCGATGTCGTCGCGCTCCGGTTCGTGCACGCCGTCCGAGTAGAGCACGACCACGGTTCCGGGCGGGAGCGTGTGCTCCTGGGAGCGGTAGGGAGTGCGCCCGTGCAGTCCGAGCGGCACGTTGGCCGGTGCCCACAGCGGACGGACGGTGCCGTCGGGCAGCCGGGCGAGCGGCGCCGGATGTCCGGCCAGCGCCACCTCGGCCACTCCGGTCCCGGTGTCCACGGCCATCACGCAGCAGGTGGCGAGCAGTTCGGTGCCCAGCCGGGGCAGCAGCCGGTCGGTGCGTTCGAGCAGCGCGGCCGGCCCGTGGCCCTCGGTGGCGTAGGCGGCCACCGAGGTGCGCAACTGGCCCATGACGGCGGCGCTCTCCAGCGTGTGGCCCTCGACGTCCCCGATGACCAGCATCACGCGGTCGTCCGGCATGGTGATCACGTCGTACCAGTCGCCGCCCGCCCCGCTCGCGGCCTGGGCCGGCCGGTACCGGGCCGTGGTGGGCAACCGGGGCGCCTCGGGGAGTGCGGCGGGCAGCAGCCGCCGTTGCATGCCCTCGGCGAGCGCCTGACGTGCGGCGCTGAGCTGGATGCGCTGGACCGCCGCGCCCAGCAGCCCGGCCATCATGGTCAGCACGGCCCGCTCCTCGGGCGGGAACGTCCGCGGCCCGTCGAACGACAGGCAGCAGACCCCGACGACCGGGGCGGTACCCGCCATCGGCAGATCGACCACGTGCCGGCTGCCGACCAGCGGCAGGTAGGCGGCGGCATGCCGCCCGTCGCCCCCGCCGGGCACACCGCTCGACGGATCCCCGGGGCCGGCGTCCGGGACACGGCCCGTGGCCGGCGCGCCGGCGGAACCCGGGACGAACAGTGCCCGCCCCCGCATCGCCCGGGCGGCGGGCGTGCCCGCGTGCAGGGCGCCGCCGTGCAGCTCGGCCACCAGGTCCGCGGAGTCCCCGCTGTGGCCGAGGACCCACAGGCGGCCCTCGGCGGCCGAGGTCAGTGCCAGCGCCCGGGCGCGCATCGGGGCCATGACACAGAACTCCGCCACCCCGACGACGTCCTCCATGGTGGTCGCCCGGTTCAGCATCTCCGTCAGCCGCTGAAGGGCGTACAGCAGGGTCATCCCCGCGGAGCCGGGCACGCCCGGCACACCCCGGACGGCGACCCGCTCCCCGGTCGCGGCCGGCGGTTCGGAACCGAACACCGGCACCAGCACGGGCAGGCTCCCGGGCGCGATCGTGGCGCCGCGGGCGTGGAGACCGGCCAGCAGGACGGCCAGCCGGTCGCCGATCCGCGTGAGCTCCCGGCTGTCCGTGCCGCCGTAGTCCCCGCTGTCCTCGGTGCGCAGTACGGTCAGCGAACCGAAACGGCGCCCTTCCGCCTCCAGGGCGACGGCGGCGACGGTGTACGGGTAGGCCAGCGCCCCGCTCTCCGGTTCGGCGAGCGGATCGGGTTCGGCCAGGAACGCCACGCGCTGCCCGGCCAGGGCGCGCGCGGAGGCGTAGGGGGAGTCCAGCCGCATGCGGCCGGGGAGCGTGAGCACGGACGGCGGGCTGCCGCCGATCACGGCGGCGCGCAGTTCGCCGCCGTCGGGGGTCAGCAGGTACACGGCGGCCGTGACGGCGCGCAGACGGTGAGCGGCCTGGTGCACGGCACGGTGCAGCACCGCCGTCAGCTCGTCCCCGAGCGCTCCGGCGGATCCGGGCTCCCGCGCGTCCGGGAACCCGGCGTCTGGAGCGCTGCGGTCGTCCATGAACCCTTCCGGCCAGAGCCGCCCCTTCTCGGGGGACATGTCACACCTTGTCCGCTTCCTCGGTTTCACCGGTCACGGTACCCATCCGCTCCTCCTTCAGCCACCGGGAGTGGTACCGCTCGGCCCAGGACCGGCTGACGTATCCGGTGCGCATGCCGAGCCTCGCCTCCGGATCCTCGAACGCCCGGCGCATGTGTCCGATCAGCACGAAGGTGATGGCCCAGGCCAGGAGGTCGTGGACGAAGATCGCGCTGGTGCGGGAGATGAAGGGCAGCAGGCCCATGAACCACATCAGCAGACCGGTGGACATCATCACCAGCACGGCGCCGGCGATCCAGCCCGCGTAGATCTTCTGGCCCGCGTTGAACTTGCCGGCCGGCCGTGCCTCGGGCCACTTCCGGCGCTTGCGCACGGCCCGCAGCCACTGCCGGTCGTACACGGCGAAACGGTTCAGCCTGCGCAGATCCGCGCGGAAGTCGGCGGAGAGGAGTCCGAGCAGGGAGGGGACCGGCAGGGAGACGCCCGACCACTCGTGCAGGGTGACCATCAGGTGGCGCCGCCCGACGAGCTGGGCCAGCGGCCCGAGGTACAGGCAGGCGGCGGTGACCAGGCACACGAGCATCAGGTAGCCGGTGGTCCGGTGGACCAGGCGCTCGGCGGTGCTGAACCGGCGCACCCGGCCGGGCGGTTCAGGCCGCGTCGCCGTGCCGGTCGGCGTCGTCGAGCCAGCCGTCGACTGCATAACCGCGTTCCTCCCAGTAGCCGGGAACGACCTTGTCGGTGACCGAGATGCCGGACAGCCACTTGGCCGACTTGTAGAAGTACATGGGGGCCACGTAGAGGCGGACCGGTCCCCCGTGCTCGTGGGTGATGGGCTTGTCCTGCATGTTCAGGGCCACCAGGACGTCCGAGCGGCGGGCCTGTTCCAGGGTGAGGCTCTCGGTGTAGGCGCCGTCGAAACAGGTGAAGCGGACCGCCGCGCCCGGGGAGCGCACCCCGGCGGCGTCCAGGATGTCCGCCAGCTTCACCCCTTCGAAGGGTGTCTTGTCCACCCGCCACCCGTCCGTGCACAGCACGTCGTGGACGACCCGGGTCTGCGGCATCGCACGCAGTTCGTCGAGTGTGTAGGTCTTCGGCTTCTCCACCAGACCGTCGACCTTGAGTGCGTAGTTCGTCGCGTCCTTGTGCGGCACCGAGCCGACGACGCTGTAGTACCGGAAACCGCCCGGGTTGGGCAGCAGACCGGTCAGGCCCGTGGCGTCGACCTGGGAGGCGGCACCGAGGAGCCCCTCCCAGCCGCGCTGGAGGTAGGGCGCGGCGGCGAGCCCGGCGGCACCCGCTCCGAGCATGCCCAGCATCGCCCGCCGTCCCACCGGTGCGCCCCCGGCCCCGCGCTTCGGCTTTCCTGCCATGGTCAGTGTGCTCCTTAGAGGTGGCGACGATCCCGGCGAGGTGCGGCCGGACGCAGGCACCGGTTCGGGCGGGCCCACACGTGTGAACGCGGCCGGCCGTCTCCGGTACCGTCACCTGTTCAACTGGTGACGATGGTGGCATGTTCGTCCAGGACTGTCAACGGACGGGCGCATATGTGTGAACCCTCACTCCAGGGAGACGACGGATGTCCGCCTGCTACACTTGCGCCGACGTTGACCGTGTATCGAGGAGTCGCAGACGTGGTGGGTGACGACGACATCTCCGGGTGAGATCCGGATCTGACGGCCACCGGCCGGTGCTCAGGAGCGCCGCCGACGTGGCCTGTCTCGTCGTACCCCTTTTCCCACGTCTGCCCAGGGCAGAGGTCCAAGCTCTGCCCTCAGTACCTCTGAGGTCGCCTCCATGTCCGACGCCGCCGTCGTCTGCTCGAACCTGTCCTTCGCCTGGCCCGACGACACCCCGGTCTTCCACGACCTGTCCTTCACCGTGACCACCGGCCGCACGGGGCTCGTCGCTCCCAACGGCTCCGGCAAGAGCACCCTGCTCAAGCTGATCGCCGGAGAGCTCAGGCCCGCCACCGGCTCGGTGTCGGTGGCCGGCACGCTCGGCTACCTCCCCCAGAGCCTGCCCCTGACCGGCAACCTCACCGTCGCCGAGGTGCTCGGCGTCGATGCGGTGATCCGCGCCATCGACGCCGTCGAAGCCGGTGACGTGAGCGAGGAGCACTTCACCACCATCGGCGACGACTGGGACATCGAGGAGCGCACCCGCGCCCAGCTCGACCGCCTGGGCCTCGCGGACCTCACCCTGGACCGCAGCCTGAGCACGCTCAGCGGCGGCCAGGTCGTCTCCCTCGGCCTCGCCGCCCAGCTGCTCAAGCGCCCCGACGTGCTGCTGCTCGACGAGCCGACCAACAACCTCGACCTGGAGGCCCGGCGCAAGCTCTACGACGTGCTCGGGGACTTCAACGGCTGTCTGCTGCTCGTCAGCCACGACCGCGCGCTGCTCGACCGCATGGAGCGCATCGCCGAACTCGGCAGCGACGAACTGCGCCTCTACGGCGGCAACTTCACCGAGTACGAGGAGGCCGTGCGCGCCGAGCAGGAGGTCGCCGAGAAGAACGTCCGCAACGCCGAGGCGGAGCTGAAGCGGGAGAAGCGGGAGATGCAGCAGGCCCGCGAGCGCGCCGAACGCCGCGCGAGCAACGCCGCCAGGAACCTCAAGAACGCCGGTCTGCCGAAGATCTTCGCCGGCAACATGAAGCGCGGCGCGCAGGAGGCCGCGGGCAAGGCCGGCACGATGCACGCCTCCCGGGTCAGCGAGGCCAAGGCCCGCCTCGACGAAGCCGGGCGCGCGCTGCGCGACGAGCAGCGCCTCACCCTGGAGCTGCCCGACACCCAGGTGCCCGCCGGACGCAACCTCTTCCTCGGCGAGGCCATGCAGGTCCACCACGCGGGCAAGGCCGTGTTCGCCGACGGCGGGGTCGACCTGTCCATCCGCGGCCCCGAGCGCATCGCGCTGACCGGTCCCAACGGCGCGGGCAAGACCACTCTGCTGCGGCTGATCACCGGCGACCTCGCCCCGGACAGCGGGGAGGTCAAGCGCAACGACGGCCGCATCGCCTACCTCTCGCAGCGCCTGGACCTGCTGGACCTGGACCGCACCGTGGCGGAGAACTTCGCCGGGTTCGCCCCCGAGCGGCCCGAGGCGGAGCGGATGAACCTGCTCGCCCGCTTCCTCTTCCGCGGCGCCCGGGCCCACCTGCCGGTCGGCGTCCTGTCCGGCGGCGAACGGCTGCGCGCCACCCTGGCCTGCGTGCTGTGCGCCGAACCGGCCCCCCACCTGCTCCTGCTCGACGAGCCGACCAACAACCTCGACCTCGTCAGCGCCGGACAGCTGGAGAGCGCGCTCAACTCCTACCAGGGCGCCTTCATGGTGGTCAGCCACGACGAGCGGTTCCTCGCCGAGATCGGGGTGAACCGCTGGCTGCGGCTGGCCGACGGGGCGCTCAAGGAGACCGGGGCCCCGGCGGTGTGAGCCACCGGCGTGTGACGTGGCCCGCGTCCGAGGCCGTGTGCCCGGCGGGCCGACCACCGATCACGTTGGACGGTACCCGTGCCCCGACCCGCCCTGCTCGCCCGCGACATCGTCCGTGCCCTCGGCGGCCGTCGCGTCCTCGACGGCATCTCCCTGACCGCCTCTCCCGGCCACCGCATCGGCCTGATCGGGGAGAACGGCGTCGGCAAGTCCACCCTGCTGCGGGTGCTGGCCGGCGTCGACGAACCCGACGCGGGGAGCGTCACGCGCCCCGGCGACCTCGGCTTCCTGCACCAGGAGATGCCCTTCGACACCGGCTCGACCATCGCCGCGGTGCTCGACGAGGCGCTGCGCGAGGCCCGCGAGGACCTCGCGGAGCTCGAACGGCTCGGCGAGGAACTGGCCCGCGTCCCGGAGGACGATCCCGGCCACGCCGAACTCCTCGAGACCTACGGCAGGCGGCTGGAACAGGCCCAGGACCGCGAGTCCTGGGACGCCGACCGCCGCGCGGCCCTGATGCTGGACGGCCTGGGCCTCGGCTCGCTCGGACACGAGCGCACGCTCGGCTCGCTGTCCGGCGGGCAGCGCGGGCGGCTGGCCCTGGCCGCGCTGCTCGTGCGCAGGCCGTCGGCGCTGCTGCTGGACGAGCCCACCAACCACCTCGACGACACGGCGGCCGCGTTCCTGGAGGAGCAGGTCCGCGGCCTGCCCGGAACCGTGGTCGTCGCCAGTCACGACCGGGCGTTCCTCGACGCGGTCTGCACCGACCTGATCGACCTCGACCCCGCGGTGGACGGCCCGGTCCGCTACGGCGGCACCTACAGCGCCTATCTGGCGGAGAAACGCGCCGAACGGGAGCGCTGGGAACGGCGGTACGCCGAGGAACAGGAGGAACTGGAGGAACTGCGGCAGTCCGCGGGTGTGACCGCGCACCGGGTCGCACCGGACCGGGGCCGCACCGACAACGAGAAGATGGGCTACGGCCACCGGGCCGGCCGGGTGCAGAACCAGATCTCCCGCCGGGTGCGCAACGCCACCCGGCGGCTGGAGGAGCTGGAGCGCACCCGGGTCGCCGAGCCGCCCCGTCCGCTGCGGTTCGCGGCCGGGGAACTGGCCGCCCTCGCGGAGGAGAGCCCCCAGCCGCTGGTGTCCCTGCGCGACGTACGGGTGCCCGGCCGGCTCGCGCTGGACGCGCTGGACGTCCCGCCGACCGACCGGCTGCTGGTCACCGGCGGCAACGGCGCGGGCAAGTCGACCCTGCTCGCCGTGCTCGCCGGCCGGCTGCCGGCCGAGGGGGAGGTGCGCAGGCGACTCCGGCTCACGGTCGGCCTGCTCACCCAGGACACCGTCTTCGACCGGCCCGAACGTACGGTCCGCGACACGTACGAGCTGTCGCTGGGCCCGGCGCGCGCCGAGAAGGTGCCGCTGGGCTCGCTCGGTCTGCTGCACGAGGCGGACCTGGACAGACCCGTCGGCGGGCTGTCCGTGGGTCAGCGCCGGCGGCTCGCGCTGGCCCTCCTGGTGGCCCGCCCGCCGCACCTGCTGCTGCTCGACGAACCCACCAACCACCTGTCCCCCACCCTGTGCGACGAACTGGAGGCCGCACTCGGCACCGGCCCCGGCGCGATCGTCCTGGCCAGCCACGACCGCTGGCTACGACGCCGCTGGCAGGGCCGCGAGATCCATCTGTCGCCGGGCACCGGACAGCGGGACGACCCGGGGCCATCCGGTTCGCGGGGCTGAGCCGGGGGTGCCTTGCGGGGGGCGCCTGCGGGGGCGGGGGCGCCTTGGGGCGCCGGGGAGCGATGCCGGGGGCGGCATGGCGGCGGGCAGTGGCAGGCCGGGTGCAGGGCCGCCTTGCCGGTGCCGGGCTGCCTTGCCGGATCCCGCGCCCCCGACCAGGTTCGGGCGCGCCAGGATGCCGGTCGCCGACCCGGTCCGGAACCCGCACCGGCCGAAACGCGCCCCTCACCCTGTCTCCCCCGCCCCCCAACCGGTACCCGTGATCGCGATCCCTCTGTACTGTGACGACCGAAGCCCGCCCCCGTACGGCACCGCCCGAAACGGTGACGCTTCTTGCGCTCCCCGGCAGTCACCTGTCAAGATGGTGATGTGAACCTTGACCATGTCTTCGTATGCGGGCACCCGGCGCTCGACTTCGCGGCCACTCTCCGCGCCCGGCGCTCGACCCGGTTCGAGATGTTCGTGACACCGGAGCGGCTGAACGCCTGGTACCTGGAGTCCGGACTCGTGGACACGATCACACCGGGCGACGAGGAAGACGTCCGGCAGGCGACGACCGTGCGCGAGGCCATCTACCGCCTCGTCACCAACCGCCGTCTCGGCGAGCAGTTCGACCGCGAGGCACTCGCCGTGGTCAACGGCGCCGCACGCGAGACCCCGGTGACGCCGCAGCTCACCATGGCCGGCCGGCACAACGAGGCGACCCCCGGGCAAGCCCTGGCGACCGTCGCGCGGCAGGCCGTCGAACTGCTCAGCGGCCCGGACGTCCCCCTGATGAAGGAGTGCGGCAACCCCGAGTGCACGCGCGTCTACATCGACCGCTCCCGGGGCATGCGGCGCCAGTGGTGCGGCATGGAGTCCTGCGGCAACAAGATCAAGGCGGCCGCCTACCGCGCACGGAAGAAGACCGCGCCCGCCATGCCCGTCCGCTGATCCGCTCACCCGCTGCCCCAGGCACAGCCCGCAACGCCCGCACCCAGCGGACGCGAGGACGCGGCCCCGGCGGACGTCCGTTCAGTCCGCCGCCAGCGCCCTGAGCGTCCTGCGGAACCTGCCCGCCAGCATCCCCCGGGTCCAGCGCACGGACGGCGGGAGGCCGGCGTACAACCGGTCCCCGCCGGCAAGCGGCTCCGGGTGCTCCAGGAGACCGAGGACCAGATGCGGTCCGCCGTGCGGGACGGCGTCGGCCAGCGCCTCGCGGAGCCGTACGACGTCCTCGTCCAGGATGACGGGCACCAGCGCCCTGAGCAGCGGCTCTTCCACACCGAGGCGTGCGGCCAGCAGGTCCTGGGCCCGGTGCGAGGCGAGCGTCCCCTCCCGCATCGCGTGCCCCCAGCTCAGCGACCCGCCGACCCGGCGCTCCTCGGCGATCCGCGCGATCACGCTCTCCAGTTCGTCGAGCGCCTCGGCCAGCGCGTCGGCGTCCTCGGCCGGCCGGTCGAGTCGGCGGACCCTCTCGGGGAACCGCTCCCGCAGCGCGGGCCAGAACAGCTCGTCCTTGCCGCGGTGGAGACGGCGCACGAAGTCGACGAACCACTGCACGGTCGTCACCAGCGTCTTCGTGTCGACGGCCGCACCGCCCGCCAGCCGCGTGAAGGATCCGGCGACGAGCTGCGCGCCCCGGGTCATGACGCCGTGCACGGCGCACAGTTCCTCGAAGAGACGGGTGCCTTCCTTGGCCGGCACCTGCATGGCGCACATCGGTAGACCTTTCTCGCCGGAGAGCCGGGCCCCGGGCAGGCGTGCCACCCACACACACCGCGCGGGCAGTCGCACGCGATCACCGGACCGGCCGAGCACGGAACGTACCACAGAGACACGTGTCAGGAGATCCTGTGGAGGAGAGGTGTTTCGGCCCTCGTTCCGCGGCACATGCCTCGGTCCCCCGGGCCGGGAAACACCGGCGGTCCCGAGCGGGGGACTCGGGACCGCCGGCGCGGGGACGGTCATCCGTCCGCCAGGGGGATGGACACCCCCCGGCAGGCCCGCCCCGGCCCCACCGTCCGCGTGTCCGACGGCGGGACCTTCCAACTGGACAACGGTCCCGGCGCCGAGAAGGTTCAGCGACCGCCCGAGGGATCCGGGACAGCTCACACGTACAGGGCGCGATGGCTGTGGTAGGCGAACGCGTCACCGAAGCTGAGGATGGTCACGACGTCCTCGCAGTAGCGCCGGTACTCCGCCTCCTCCTCGGCCGGCAGGGTCACGGAGCCGGTCCGGCCCTGGCCCACGACCTGCCGCAAGGCGCCCAGGAGCCGCTGCGGCGGCGGGAGCAGCAACACCTCCATGACGCGCCGGAAGACGTCGACGAGGGTGTCCTTCCGCTCGGAGCGGTCGGCACCCGCATCGGTGTCCGCCCGGCCCGGCTCGGCCCGCCGGGTCCTGCCGGCCGCGGCGAACAGGTCGAGGCAGGCCGTCAGGTGCCCGAGGTCGGCCGCGTCGACGTCGACCGGGTACAGACTCGTCAGCTGGGTGCCGCCCGCGCCGTAGAGGGCGTACCCGTCCGGCTCGCCCGGAGCGTGCCCGGCGGACGTGTCCGTGGCGTGCCACTGGGACCACAGCGGCAGTTTCAGCAGCACCCGCACCCAGCTGTCGTAGGCGTCCGCGATGATCCGCTCGTCGTCGGACTCCGCTCCCGCGCCGTGGAGCAGGTGGAGGTGGCGGAGGAGCGGCTCCTCAAGGCTCTCGAACTTGGCGAAGAACACGGGGTCGTCGGGGACCAGGACGTACAAGGGGGCTCCTCCTGTCACCAGCTCGGCGACGCGTGAAGGCGAGCCGTCGGCCGGACCGGCCGGCCGGCGCAGCAGGCGCCCGCGGCGGCCTCGCGGCCGTGGAAGCCCGTCATGAGGGCGAACGGCGCGGGATTCCGCATGCTTCACCTGCCGTCCTCGCACCATCGGCGTCCCGGCACACTCGACGCCCGCCGAACGCGTACACATGCACACCCGTGTGGGCGGGCACGTGTACACGGGTGGGCGGTGCGGCCCGGCAACCTCCGGCTGTCACCCGGCCATGATCCACCATGCCGGACTGATCCACACCCCTGCTGACGCTCCCCATGTCCTCTCACGCAATCCGTCACCTCCTTGACTGGTGACGCTGCGGGGAGGATGATGAGTCCCGTCCCCATTGACACGTCAGGCGAGGCGCACATGCCGGTCATACACATCCAGGGTCCCGTCACCCGCGGCCCGGACCAGCGTTCGACAGGTCGAGGTGCGCACTTCTATCGTCATGTGACGCATCGGAGACCCGGACGGCGCCGCAACGGCAAGTCGGCGGACTGACACGCCCGCGGCCACCGACTGCCATGCTTGCCCGGTGAGCCCCCCGCCCCGGAACGGCCCGTTCCCACCGGGGGTGCCATGACATGTCTGACACCGCCCCGGGCCTGCCGGGAACCACCTCGCGACGGACGGCCCCGTCCCGGACCGGAGCGATGACCCCGCCGGACGGGCGACCAACGGCACGACGTGAGAATGACGAGGCCAGCGGCGAGATGGACGCGACAGTGCGCTACTCAATCCTCGGCACCGTGCGGGCATCGCGTGGTGACACCGAGATCGACCTGGGCCCTCCGAAGCGACTCGCCCTGCTCGCCCTGTTGCTGCTGCGCGCCCCCGGCCCGCTCACCGTGGGCGAAGCCGTGGACATCCTGTGGGACGACGAGCCACCCGCCAGCGCCGTCAACGTGGTGCACCGGCACATCGGCGCGCTGCGCAGAACACTCGAACCCGAACTCCGCAGCAGGACGCACGCGACACACCTCATCCGCGCCGCGGACGGATACCGCCTGCTCGTCGACACCTCGACCTCGGATCTGCTGCACTTCCGTGACCTGCGCGCCCAGGCGCAGCTCGCGCTCAGCAGCGGCGCGCCGGCGCGGGCCGCACAGCACTTCATGGAAGCGCTACGGCTCTGGCGCGGTCCGACCGTGGCCGCCGGCACCCATGTGGCCCGGCACCCGGTGTTCACGTCGGTGGGGCACGAGTTCGTGGCGACGGTGAAGGAGGCGGCCGACGCCGTCCTCACGGCGGAGCCCGCACTGACCGAGGAAGTGCTGACGATGCTGCGCCGCGCCGTGGAGAGCCACCCCTTCGACGAGGCCCTGCACTGCCGGATCATCGCCGCGCTGGCCGCCAGCGGCCGGCAGGCCGCCGCCCTGGAGCAGTTCGAGAACATCCGCCGGGGACTGGCCGAGGAACTGGGCGTCGAACCCGGACCCGAACTGCGCGCCGCCCAGCAGCACCTGCTCCAGCGCCGGATCGCCGCCGGTACGGACCATCCGGCCCCCCGGCCCGTGGGCGTGCCCAGGCCGGCCCAGTTGCCCGCGGACTGCCTGTCCTTCGCCGGCCGCGAGCAGGCACTGGACCAGTGCCTGGAGCTGCTTCCGCTGGAGGGTGAGAGCCGGCCGCCCACGATGACCGCGGCCATCTGCGGCATGGCGGGTGTGGGCAAGACGACGCTGGCCGTGCACTGGGGCCATCTGGTGGCCGACCACTTCCCCGACGGCCAGATCCACGTCGACCTCCAGGGCCACCACCCGTCCCAGGCCCCTCTGGAACCGGGCGCGGCCATCGCCGAGGTCCTCGAGTCGCTCGGCGCGGACAGCAGCCAGTCGTACCCGAGCACCGCCGCACTCGGCGCCGCCTACCGCAGCGCCCTGGCCGGACGCCGGCTGCTGCTCCTCCTGGACGACGCGGTGGACTGCGAGCAGGTACGGCCGCTGCTGCCCGCCACGCCGGGGTGCCTCGCGATCGTCACGAGCCGGCGGCGGCTGGAGGGCCTCGCCGTCACCGACAACGCCCGGATCATCACACTCGACCCCATGACCCGGCAGGAGGGGCTCGAACTGCTCGACCGGCGGCTGGGCGCCGACCGGACACGTGCCGAGCGGGCCGCCGCGGAGGAGCTGGTCGAGCTGTGCGGCGGGCTGCCGCTGGCACTGGCCGTCGTCGGCGCCCGTGCCCTGACGCAGCCGCGGTTCCCGCTGGCCTCGCTCACGGCCAGACTGCGCGACACGGCCGACAGCCTCGACGCCCTGTCCAGCCGGGACGCCCGCACGAGCACCCGCGACGCCTTCCGCCGCTCCTACGACACTCTGAGCAGCAGCGCCGCACGCCTGTTCCGGCTGCTCGGCCTGCACCCCGCGCGGGACATCGCCCTGCCGGCCGCCGCCAGTCTGGCCGGCACCGATCCGCGCAGGACCCGGCAGGACGTGGCCGAGCTGATGGACCACCACCTGCTCGTCGAGCTGGTCGCCGGGCGGTACACGTGCCACGAACTGCTGCACACCTACGCCGCGGAACTCAGCTCGCTGCTGGACTCGCCGAGCGCCCGGTCGGAAGCGGTCGCCCGCATGGTCGAGCACTACCTGTACAGCGCCGAGGCCGCCACGGCGCTGCTCGCACCGCACCGCAGCACCGTGATCCTGCCGCCGCCGCGACCGGGTGTCCGCCCCCAGCGCTTCGAGGGACGCGCGGACGCCGCCGCGTGGATCGTCGCCGAGCAGTACCTGCTGCCCGAACTCGCCCGCTCGCTGAGTCACCACCCGAGAGGCGACGCCTTCCGGCGGCAACTGACCTCGGCACTGGAGATGTGCGTCGGGGACGAGTAGAGGCCGCGACCGGTTCCACGGGGCCGGTCCGCGCGCGACGTCCATGACGGAGGCGTCGGCTCGAAACCGAGCCTCACACGTCCCGGCCTACGGGCGCGGGCGCGGAGGCCGCCCGGCGGCGGCGCCCTCTCTCCGCCGGGACCGCACGGCTCCCCCGGCGGTCCCGCCGCGAAGACAACGATGTCTAAGCGGCCTCCGGCCGTACGACGGCGCGCAGCTTGCGCAGGGCGTTGTGCTGGCGGCTCTTGACCGTGCCGGCCGGCACACCGAGGATGCCGGCGGTTTCCTGGATGGTGCGGTCACACAGGTAGATGTGGACCAGCACAGCCCGGTGCTCGGGAGACAGCCGGCGCAGCAGCGGCTTGACCACCAGGGCGTCGTGCACCGCCTCGGTGCCGTCCGTACCCGACACGGGGTCGTTGTAGTTGTCTCCGATGACTTCCCTCCGCGCGTGGGGTTTGCGCACCCAGTCGATGACCAGGTGCCGGGTCACGGTGAAGAGCCAGCCGCGGACCGATCCCTCCATCCCCACCAGGCGGTCGATGTTCCGCCAGGCCCGGATGATGGCCTCCTGGACGATGTCCTCGGCCAGTCCGTGGTCACCCAGCATCTTCTCGGCGTACGAGACGAGGCCGTCCCGGTGTTCCCTCGTGATCGTGCCGAGCAGGTCGGACCGGGACATAGCCGTGAGGGGCGTAGCCATAGTGTTCTGAACCATCCTGGTTCTCTGTCGTGCGGCGACCGGGGGCCGGATGTAACCCCCGCTTTCGCACTGTAGGCAGCGGCGAGTGCCAGAAATCTGCTGCTTTTGTGTCGTCGCGGTGCCGTGTCCCCGTCCCACCGGCACATGTGGGCGCACGCAGTCCGAGGCGGAGGGGCGAACCCCTTCTCACCAGGTGGTTTTCTGTTCCGCCGGCTGATTCCCGGTCTTAACGGACTCTAAACACGTACGAACGGTGAGTTGTATGTCACGTGCGTCACGCCGCCTTGACTCGCCGGACGATGCGGCCACCAAGGTAAACACATGTGATCGTCGTGCGGCAATGGGGTGGAGAGTGTGGTGGCCCAGGGCGTCTCCCGCCATGGGTGTGACACTGTCGGCCCGGCACGCGACGCGCGCGGGCACGGTACGGACCCCCAGGTCCCCTGTGCCGACGGCGCCGGTCATCACCGCGTGTTCCAGTGAGCCGGCGCGCCGGCCCGACCGGCCACACCGGCCCCTGCCGACGCGCTGCCGATGCACCTGAAAGGTTTGACCCACATGCGCAAGAACCTGCTGCGCCTGGGAGCGACCATGGCCGCGGCCGTCGCCCTCTCCCTCGGCGCGAACACCGCGTTCGCCACACCGGCCGGTCCCGGTGTGAAGGGCACGGTCATCTCCCGGACGACGTTCGGCGGGAAGGACTACGTCCTCCGCCAGATCACCATTCCCCCGGGCCAGAGCACGGGCTGGCACTACCACGACGGAACCGTCTACGGCCTCGTCCAGCACGGCACCCTCAGCCACTTCGCCTCCGACTGCGCCTCCGACGGCGTGTACCGCGCCGGCAGCAGCATCACGGAGCCGTCCGGCGCCGACCACGTGCACATCGGCCGCAACCTCGGCACGACCGACGTCGTCCTCGACGTGCTCTACGTCCTGCCGCACGGCGCCCCGCTGTCCGAGGACGCCCCCAACCCGGGCTGCGACTTCCAGTAGGCACCGCCCCCGCCCCGCTGACGGGTGCACGAAGAGACCGCCACGGCAGCACGCCGTGGCGGTCTCGCCGTACGAGGAGGCCGAGGGTCGGCTCGGCCATCGACCGGTCCGGCCGGTCACACGCGCCGCTCGTACGACGCCCACGCGATGTGCGACTCGTGCAACGTCACGGCCACCTCGCGGATCCCCCGGGCGCCCTCCCCCAGTGCTCCCGCCTCGATCCGTTCCACCAGACGGTCGGCGATCACCTTGGCGAGGTACTCCGTCGACGTGTTGATCTCCCGGAACTCCTCCTCGTCGTCGAGGTTGCGGTAGTTGAGCGCACCGAGCACCTTGCCGAGTTCCGCGGTGGCGAGACCGATGTCGACGACGATGTTGTCGTCGTCGAGCTCGGGGCGACGGAACGTCGCGTCCACGACGAACGTCGCACCGTGCAGCCGCTGAGCGGGCCCGAAGACCTCGCCCCGGAAGCTGTGGGCGACCATCATGTGGTCACGTACGGTGATGCTGAACAAGAGTCCTCCAAGGTGGGGCCACGGACCGGCGCGACAGACACCTGGCGCACCTGTGACGGAGATGTTTTCATACCTGGCCGCGGCCCGGTGAAAAACGTTTCCAGTTTCCCGGCATGAAAGTCGCCCCGGTAGGTGTCCGCGGCGCACGCGGCCCCCCGGCCGTTTCGAGGTCATGCCGCCGCGCCCGGTCTCACCGGCAGAGGAGGACGATGGACAGACCACCGGGGAGCCGCCTGGAGGCCCTGGAAGGCGCGAGCGGGGACGCACCGCTCGGCCCGGAGCCGATCCGTGACGCACCGTCCGTGCGCCGGCGCCGCCTGGTCCACGAGGCCCACGCGGCGGCGGCCGGCCCCGGCCCGGTCCGGTCCACGAATCGGCGTGGACCAGGCCGTTGTGGGGTCGCCCCGCTACGCCGTCCGCCGGGCCGCACGCTCCCCTGCCGTCGGAGCTGCACGAGGCCGTCAGGGCATTGCGGGATGCCGTGTGCGCCGCGTGGGGCATGCCCTCGCCCACGAGCCGGCGCTGACCGACGGACCTCCCCCGCATACCGGCAGACGTGTTCCCCCGACTCTCCATCATCCGGCCCAAGGAAACCGGCCACCCCGGCGACCGCGACGCCGTGTGGGACGAGGTGCCGCACGCCCGCCGCGGCTTCCTCGATCAGGTGTCGGCCGGACAGGTGCTCGGCCAGGCGTGGCGGCCCGGCGTGCTCCCGTGGGCCGCGCACGCCCTGCGCGCGGGCGGGACCACCCGTGTTCCGGTCCGCGAGCCGCGCGCCTTCCCCGTGCCGGGAGCCCTGGACCTGCCCGGCACCCCCGTTCCGTGCAGACCCCCGGTCACACCAGGGGGCACTGCGCGTATCACCTGCCCGGCAGGGGCATCCTGGTCAGCGGTGACGCCCTGGTGACCGCGCACCCCACGTCACGCCTCCGCGGGCCGCACCTGCTGCCCGACATGTTCCACACCGGCCGCGCCAGGGCTCTTCGGTCCCTCGCGGTGTGGGAGAGGATCGACGGAGACCGCCCGCCTTCATCACCCGCGAACGCGCGGCGATGTGACCTCGGGGACCGGTGGGGCGGATGCTTCCCGTCCCACCGGTGCGCCAGGGTTCGACGACACACTCACCGGGCAGTCTGTCCAAAGGAGGAACCTCGTGCGGGTGGCGGTCACGTCCCGGAAGCCGTGTGAAAAGCCGGCACTTGCCACGTGCATCGGGCGCATCGCGCTTATGGTGAAGAGTGAACATGCCCGGCGAACCGTCCGGCGTCGACACTTATCTGCACGGGACCCTCGGCGTGGGTACCATGCGCAACGTCATCCATATCGAGGGAGTGAACGGTTGTGACCAGCCAATCAGCCGCCACGCTCCGGTCGCGGTACGTGGAACAAGCCGCATCGGACCTGGAGGAGAACCGCCGGCGACAGCAGGAGCTGGAGGAAAGGATCAGGGTGTTGAAGCAGGAGGAGGCCCTCCTGGCGGACATCCTGAACCTCGCCGAGCGGTATGAGGGCTTCGCCGACCCGTCACGTCTGCCCGAGCAGTTGCAGGACGAGCCGGTCCTCGCGAAGGCGAAGCCCGCCTCCGGAACCGCTTCGCGGCGTCCGGCGTCGGTCAGGACCGCGGCGAAGGGCAGGCCGGCGAAGGCCGGTGCGAAGGGGAAGTCGCACCGGCCTCTGCTCGGCGACCTGCTGACGGAACTGCTCGCCGGCTACGACGAGCCGCGCCTGGCGAAGGAGCTGCGGGACGAACTGCTCGAGAAGCACCCGGACCGCAACCCCACCCCGCAGGTGGTCCGGAACACCCTGGAAGCCCTGGTCGCCAAGGGCCGCATCCGGCGTCACAAGCAGCAGCGTTCCGTCATGTACACCCTGGTGAAGCCGGCCTCGGCCCCGACGGAGACCGCCGACTGACACCTGTGCGCCCGTCCCGTCGGCGGTGGTCCCGCCACCGGACACCGGCACGTGTCCGGTGCGGCGGGACTCGCCCCGCGGGACGGGTGAGCCACTTCCGGGCGGAGCGGCAAGGACGCGGCCGACGGCGCGGCGCCCCGTCGGGCGGCCCCCGCCGGACACCTCGGCGCCGGTCCCCACAAGCACGTCTCCCCTCATGTCCGCACCGGCGGGCGGCCCACACGGCTTTCCTCCACCCTCCCTACGTTCACGGACAGGCGAGGCCGAAAGGTTCACCCCGGATCCGCCCCCGCGTCCGACGAACCGGCGGCCCCCGGCGAACGCAGGCACCGCACGAGGCCCGGACCGCCGGCCGCATCCCCGCGTCAACGTGGTGAATCCGTTCGGTTCGCTCATGGGTGTCACGGTCCCTCACCACCGGCATACCAGCCCGGCCGCATGTCGGCCCCGGGACCTCTCGTTCGGATCACGCCGGGCCCACGGGCCCTGGAACCGCGCTCTGATCCCGCCTGACCCGAACGAAGGACCCTAGCCCCGCCACATGTTGTCGAACGCGGCGTTCTCGACGTTCCTGCGCAACCGCAGCGCCTCCAGGCTCGTCACCGCGTCCCCCACGGCGGCCAGCACCGTCGTGACCGCGTCCCCGGTCGCGCTCTCGTCCTCTGCCGATGGGCCGGCGCCGATCCCCACGGCTGCCAGCAGGGCCCCGAGGACGGGCTCGCCCGACTCCCGGCGTTCCTCGGCGCGCGCCCGTTCCGGCGAGTCCGCCGGCACGGTCCGCCCCGACCACAGGTAAAAGCCATGGCGCCGCGGGTGGACGAAGAGCCCGGCCCGGTCCAGGTCGTCGACATAGACCGCGGCGAGTTCCCGGCCGCGGCGCCACAGCCAGTCCTCGACCGTCTCGTGCGGCTCCTGCCCGACGAGCGAGGCGGCCGCCTGGTCCAGCAGACGGTCACCCGTCGCCCTCCGCGGACCGGGGACCATGCGTGCGCCGTCCAGGGTCAGCGCCCCGCTCCCCAGCAGATCGATCGCCTCGGCCCCCGCCAGCGCGAGGGACAGGTCGCCCTGTTCCACGGGCTCGTCGGGCAGCAGCCCCAGGACGACGAGCATGAGGTCCTGTGCGGTGGTCATGAGTCCCTCCACGTCTCCAGCAGGCGCAGCCACACTTCGCTGATGGTGGGGAAGGCGGGTACGGCATGCCACAGGCGCTCGACAGGCACCTCCCCGGTGATGGCGACGGTGGCCGAGTACAGCAGCTCACCGACGCCCGGCCCGACGAACGTGGCGCCGACGACGACGTGGCGGTCACGGTCGATCAGGACGCGGGCGCGGCCCCGGTAGTCGGGGCGGTACTGCACGGCACCCGCGAGGTGGCCGATCTCGTAGTCGACGACGTCGACGGCACGGCCGGCACGCTCGGCCTGATCCGCGGTCAGGCCCACGGAGGCGACCTCCGGATCGGTGAAGACGACGCCGGGAACGGCCTCGAGGTCGGCCGTGCTGCTGTGCGGGGCCCAGCGGCCGGTGTCGAGTTCCTCGCCCCGGGCGCGGGCGGCGATCACGGCTCCGGCGATACGGGCCTGGTACTTGCCCTGATGGGTGAAGAGCGCCCGCCGGTTGACGTCGCCCACGGCGTACAGCCAGTTCCCGGGGACGGAGGTGACGGTCAGGCTGTCGTCGGTGGGGATCCAGTCGCCCGGGGTGAGCCCCACGGTGCCCAGTCCGATGTCCTCGGAACGCGGAGCACGTCCCGTGGCGAAGAGGATCTCGTCGGCGGTGAGTTCGTCCCCGTCCGACAACGTGATCCGCACCTCGCCGTCGTCCGGCCGTCGCGCGGCGACGACCGAGACGTCGAACCGTACGTCCGCGCCGGCCTCGCGCAGACGCTCGGTGACCAGTTCGCCCGCGAAGGGCTCCATGCGCGGGAGCAGCCCGTTCTCGCGGGCGAGCAGGGTCACCCGGCTGCCCAGGGCCTGCCAGGCGGTGGCCATCTCGACGCCCACCACACCGGCGCCCACGATCACCAGGCGCCCCGGCGCCCGCCGGGCGCTGGTCGCCTCCCGGCTGGTCCAGGGCCGCAGCGTGTCGATTCCGGGCAGGTCGGGCAGGGCCGCGCGGCTGCCGGTGCACACCGCGACGGCGTGCCGGGCCCGGAGCCGGACGGTGTCGCCCTCGGGTGTCCGCACCGACACCTCACGAACCCCTTCCAGGCGTCCGTGGCCACGCAGCAGGTCGATGCCGGCCGACTTGATCCACTCGACCTGCCCGTCGTCCTTCCAGTCGGCGGACATGCGATCGCGGTGTGCCAGGACGGCCTCGACGTCCAGCGGGTCCTTCACGGCCGGGTCGAGCCCCGGAACGTGCGCGGCGTCCGCGCGCAGCAGCGCGGGGCGCAGCAGTGCCTTGCTGGGCTCGCAGGCCCAGTACGAGCATTCGCCGCCGGCCAGTTCACTCTCGACGAGCACGGTGCTCAGCCCGGCGGCGACGGTGCGGTCCGCTACGTTCTCGCCGACCGGGCCCGCGCCGATCACGATGACGTCGTAGGTCCGGATGTTCTCGGTCGGCATGTGTCCTCCGGTGGATGCGTGCCGGTCGGGTGGGTGTCGTGGTGCCCGAACACACGGGCGGTCCCGGCGTGACGGGGGTGACGGTCGCGCCGGGACCCGGTCTCAGCGACCGGGCGCGCGCTCGGTGACCTCTTGGAGGAACCACTCGTTGCCGTCGAGGTCCTTGAAGGCGGCGAACGTGCCGTAGCTGGCCCGCTCCGGGTGGAGGCCCGGGACCCGGTGGGAGTCACCGGCGTGGTGAAACGCGCCGGTCTCGTCACGGAACGGCCCGGTGACCTCCACACCGCGCCCGGTCAGCTCCTCCTGGGCCTTGACGATGTCCGTGACGGTCAGCTGGAGACCGTGGAGCGTGCCCGCCGGCTGTTCGGTGAGACCCTCGCCGAAGATGACCGAGCACTCGGAACCGAGTGGCGTGACCTGCACGATCCGGTAACCGTCGTGGATGGGGAAGTCGGCGTCCAGACGCCAGCCCAGCTGCTCCACGTAGAAGCCCTTGGCGCGGTCCACGTCGGAGACGGGGAGGATGACGACTTCGAGCTTCATGTCCATGGGGTATCTCGCTTTCGGTTCGAATGTGGAGGTGGGTCTGCGGACCACGTGTCGACGTACCGGCATTCGCCGTCTCCGTACTCACTGTCGTCCGGAAACGGCAGCCCCGCTTCAGTCACCTGACGGTGTGTTCGGTACGGCCCGGCGAGCCGGCGTCCTAAGCCGCCCGGCCGGGGTGTCCCGGTCCCCCGGCCCGACGCGGCCACGTGTGCCGTGTCACGGCGTCGCGGTCGGGGGCGAAGCGGGTCCCGTGCCGGGGGAAGGGGCACGGGACCCGCGGTCTGGTGGGTGTGGGTGTGAGTATCAGGCGGCGGCGGTGGCGTTGATGATGACGGGGATGTTGTCGCGGGTGGCCTTGGAGTAGGGGCAGATCTGGTGGGCCGCGTGGGCGAGTTCCTCGGCGGTGCTCTGGTCGACGCCGCCGAGGACGGGGTTGAGGACGGCCGAGAGACTGAACTCGCCGTCGTCGCCGTGGGTGAGAGTGATCTCGGCGGTGATGGTGGTGCTGGTCAGGCGGATCTTTCGGGTGGTGGCGGCGCGGCGCAGGGCGCCGAGGAAGCAGGCCGCCCAGCCGGCGGCCAGGAGCTGCTCGGGGTTGGTCGCGGTGCCGGCGCCGCCCAGTTCCTTGGGCAGGGCCAGGCTCGTCTGGAGCAGGCCGTCGGAGGAGCGGACGTGGCCGCCGTTGCGGCCCTCTCCGTCGACGTCGACGACGGCGGTGTAGCTGACTGCCATGGCTGCTGCTCCCGGTCTGGAACGAGTGGTGTGCGGACACCTCGGACCGGACAGTCA
This sequence comes from Streptomyces sp. NPDC046870, assembly GCF_040704595.1. Taxonomy (NCBI): domain Bacteria; kingdom Bacillati; phylum Actinomycetota; class Actinomycetes; order Kitasatosporales; family Streptomycetaceae; genus Streptomyces; species Streptomyces sp. NPDC046870. The sequence continues at coordinate 255,997 of NZ_JBEYXM010000010.1, read as the reverse complement.
TGTCACCGGTCGAGGCGGTGACGCAATCATGGCAGGCCTCTTCGTCACCAGTCAAGACGGTGACTTGTATATTCCAGTGGCTTGCCAACGGCTCGACCGTCACCGGCTTCGTCGCTACGGGCGGGCGCCCCAGCACGATCGACCGACACGTGTGACACATATCCCACGTCCATCGGTCATGAGGGAGAGTGTCCACACCGAATTCATTGAACACGTGTCGCGATGTGGTTCATACATGTGCATGGCGGAGTCGTCCGAGGGCGGCTGGTTACGGCAGCCGGAAGCCCAGTTGCTCGGCGGTGGCCGCCAATCCCGCGGGGCCCCACCGCTTCACCTCTTGCTCCGTCGTACGCCCTGCGTGCTCCTCCACGAGGCGCCGGCCCGTCTCGTCCTCGCGGGCCAGAGTGGTCCGGTCCGGACGCGCCACCGCGGCCTGCCAGCCGGACACGCTGAGGCACCCTCGAAACTGACGGCGTTGCGGGTCTTCTCCATCGTCTCGCGCTACCCGTCGTGGGAAGCCGTCCTCTGCCGGAGGACGGGATCACCATCCTGAACTCGGACGACTTCGGGAAGCGACACGTGCGCGTTCTCCGGTGTACGGACGGGCCGCGACGTCAGTATAGAGACACATATCCCAACAACCGCCGCTGCGAAGTCTCCGTACACACGTATGTCGAGGCTCATGCCGGACTGCGGGAGGGAACGGGGACATCGGGCAAGCGGCGCATGATCACGCCGGGCGGGAACAGACCGCCGAGACTGCCGACGCGGAGGCAGAGAAGGGCATGCCGACCCCGGCAGAGCCATGCCGACGGCCGCTGTGGGGCCGCCCTCAGCGCGAAATCGTTCTCGGCTCTCCGGAGGCGTCTACGGGAGAATCGTTCTGAGCGAAGAATCGAACTGTTCGAAAGTCGGGCCGTTATGATGCGATTCGCCCGACTGATACGCATCAGGGATTCCACCCAGGGGCCGAGTGCTCCTCCCCCTCGGAGACGGCTCAGCCCACGACGTCGGCCCGGCCACGGACCAAGAAGGGACCGACAGGGGGCCGACAGGGGGCCCGAAGAGACCGGGATGGGACGGGGATGGGTCAGGGAGAGGACCAGCCCCTTACCAGGACGACAGTCAAAGGCGTCCTACGGATCGCGCCTCATTGACGTGACGTACATCTAGCGCGATCCGCAGACCGCCTCAGATCGATCCGGGGAGCGCCTCAGGTGGCCCGTCGGAACGGGACCACGACCCGCTCCCCCAGCTGCCCCGGGGTCAACCGGTAGTACTTGATGTGACCGATCTTCTCCGTCTGCTCCAGCCACCCCAGTTCGATGACCTGCTTGCGGGTTCTGGAGAAGACGGGTGGCGCCATGCCGACCAGCTTGGCCAGCTGAGCGGCGGTTTCCAGGACGGCGCCTGAGCGATCAGTCGGGTGCAGAGCGTAGAGCATGACGACGAGGCGCTGGTTGGCGGTCATGCCGGCCGTGGCCTCCAGCAGCCTGAGGTTTTGCTGCCTGTCGTCGCTGGTCACTTTGCCTCCCACCGTGCTGGCGTGTTCTCGTCGAAGCCGGGGATGTCTGGTGGATTACATGATTTCACCGCTTCACGCTGTTCCAAGCCTGTGCCGTGGAAAGCGATGTAAGGACTGATGCGGTAAAGGTTGTAATTTCCGATACGTCCACGCACTACCAGGATGCGGTGCTTGGTCAGCTTCCTATTGATTTTCCCCACGGCGTCGGTCGACATGCCCACCCGTTTGGCGATGTCGGCTCCCGTGGCCCTCAACGGCTCCATCCCTTCCGGAGAGACGCCGATCCACCAGAGGACCAGGAACTTCTGGCTGGGCGTGAACGCCTTCGACTCCGTGATGGCCTCGACCCTGGCCTTGTCTACCTGGGTGTGCCTGCCGGAGAAGGCGTATGGCGCATAGAGGACTGGCTCGCCCGTGTCGGCATCGACCAGTCTGCGTGCTGCTCCCAACAGGCCCTCCGTGCATGGGTCATTGCCGCACCGTTCCTTGAGAGCGGCCTTCGAGCCGCCCTCATGAACCTAACGTACATGAGCAGGAAGTCAATCAACTCCGCCTGTCGGCCGTGTCGTCTGTCGTCGCGGATCACTTCGCGAACTGCTCGACACCGATCTACACCTGCGTGAGAGATGTACGTGACGTCAATCTACCGCTGCTGTAGAACAGCGGTACTCAGTTCCTGTGGACGTGGTGGCAGTTCCTGGGAACTGCCTGGCGGTCCCTCAGAACTGCCTGGCGGTTCCTCCAGTCGTGGTGGCGGTCCCTGGGAACTGACTGCCACGATCCGTGGAACCGGGCACTCGGTTCCACGGATCCGCCTCTGCTGTCACAGGAACTGCCTGGCAGTTCACACGGTCTGGGTCCAGACCACTGTTTCCGCAGGTCAGAGCCCTTTTCAGAGGTGTCGCTCTCTTTACTTAAACCCAGCGCCGTACGGGGTTCCTGGACTCGGTTCGGGCCGGTGAACGCAGCTACTGTCACCAATCGCGCACTCCCCTCTCCCCCGCTGCTCCCGCACCACAGAAAGTCAGCCACGACGTACCGGTACGGGCACGATCAGGCGCGCGTGTGTCTCCATCAGCCCCCCACCTGGCTCAGCCACGTTCATCCGATTCCGGGAAGCCACCACCGACTGGCAGCGGTTGACGAGGCCTCAGGCCGCCAGGCCGGGACACCGACTCCATGGCACGCGGCGGAGTCTGAAGGGCTCGCGTCACCGGAGGGGGCGCACGCCCAGGCAGCAGAGCCACGCCGGGTCGGGCGGACGAGTAAAAGGAGACGGTGGCTCAGCCATGGAGAGCTCGGAGTTCGACGGGCTACTCCGTGGGACATCTGGACAGGGGTCGCCAGCGGGGTCCGTGCTCCTCGGTGACGCAGTCGTGTAGGTACCGCTGGCCGGCGCCCGTTCTACCGGCGACCTATTACGGCGTAATAGCTCGGGCCCACTCCCCTAGCCGCCCACTCCCCCGCTCCCTTGCCTTCGACGCCTGGGCGTTGGTGCCGTGCCTGATCGGCTGTGGGAACTGTTCCAACGAGTCGAGCCACCAGGGCTCACATGGTTTGGCGTCAGCAGGCCCCGCGAGCTGAGGGTCGACGACCCTGACCTACACCACGAGCCGCAACCCGTCCTGGCAAAGGTTCGGGTGCCCCGCATTGCGCCGGGCCGGCCACGCGTCCGCCCTGCTCAGTGCGGGCTGACAAGGTGTACGCCTCCGGCGAGAACCGGCGAGGGCGAGGTTGTGCAGGCGCGCAATGCCGTGCATCACGTGGTGGGCGCCTTCGCCTCTGAGACGGCAGTCGCGGAGGATCTTCCAGCCCTTCATGCCGGCGAAGGCGTGCTCGACGCGGACCCGGACCCTGCGGTGGGAGGCGTTGTGCTCCTTCTTCCAGGCTTGGAGTCCGGCCTGCCCGTGTCCGCGGCGGTGAGGGATGACCAGGCCCGTGCCCAGGTAGCCGCCGTCCGTGATCACCATCGTGTCGCCCACGGCGGCTTTCACGCCGGACAGCTCCCACGCCTTGGAGTCGTTGCGGTTGCCAGGCGCGGACCGGCCGACGGCCAGAACGAGACGAGAGCCGACGTCAATGACGGCCTGTGGGGACCAAGGCACCGTCCACGATCAGCAGAGGGCCCCTGCGGAACCGCCTGCGAGTCTGCAGCGCAAGTGACGGCCCGAGGTGGCGGATGATGCGGTCGTCCGGGGACTTTGAGACGCCGAACAGAGGGGTGAGTTGCCGCAGCGTCAGGTTCGTACGCCAGTAAGCGGCGATTACTAGGAGGCGGTCCTCCAGCGGTAGGCCCCACGGGCCAGCCCCTGGGGGGCCGAGCCGGCACCCTCACGCCGCAACGTGAATGGTGGAGCAGGACGAAGCAGCCCCGCAGCTCGCCGTGGCATTTCTCGCGGAGAGCCAGAGCGAGTACGAGCCGTCGCTTGCCATCGACACAGGGCGAGTCCGCCAGAGCAACGGGCTCCTGTTCGTGCCCTATAACTCTGTGCAGTACCTCGCCCCGCGCGACGTGAGAGAGCAAGCTCTTGGACTGCTGGCCCATCCTCGTCGACCTTGAACACGGAGACGTGCGGTTCGGGACCCTGGAGGAGCGGCATCTGTGGAGGAACTCGAACCCCTGACGACGCTGTGGGTGTGCGCCACCACAGTTATGGGACAGCCCTCAGCAGGGCGGTTCCTGCGGATCATCCCGTCGCCGCCGGACCGGAAGCTGAAGCGCGAGAGCGGTGTAGGGATCAACCAGACGGTGGCCGAGCCGGTGCCGAAAGCGACGTCGAGTTGGTTCGCCGGGGTCGACTTCACGATCACCCGTGCGCATCGGGAAGCCGCCGGGCCGCATCAAAAGGTGCTCCTGTCGGCGAGCCTGGCGACCACGCCCCTTGACCCGTCCCGCGGCAGGCCGAGCACAAAAGGTCAGCCTGGTCGCAGACAGCCGCTGTCCCCCGTTCCCGTTCGTCATCACGCCCTGACAGGCAGGTGACCTCCCCGCGTTCGCCCACCTCATGAGCCGACTACGGTCGAGCCTCTACTTCGCCGGGACTGCACCTCGGCTCGATCCCTATCCGGGCTGCAACTGATCCGGAGAGGCGGGCCCAACGGAGCGGGCCCGCGCCCGATGAGACCGGCCGCACAGCTGCGGTGCCCTGCTTCAACGGGGTTCGATGTCCTCCGCGAACCCGAACTTCTGACCCCCTCGTATGCGGCGAAGCTATTACGCCGTAATAGGTCGACAGCGGGAGTGCCGCGCGGAGCCCTGCTGGGCCGTGTATCGAAATGGGGCGGGGAGACCTCACGGACAAGCAGGGGCCGGCCGGCCGCCCGTCTGGCCTCGACGGCAGCTGATCGACGGCATACGGTTCCGGGTCCACAACCTCTTCCGCCGATGGCAGCGGAACGGCACCCGGCACCGCATCCTCACCCGCCTCCAGTCCCTGGCCGATGCGGACGGTGTGATCACGTGGAACCTGAACGTCGACTCCACGGTCTGCCGCGCCCATCAGCATGCGGCCGGGGCCCGCAAGCAGGGTGATCTGCAGAAGGAGCCGCCGGGTGGCGTGTTCGCCGAGCCTCGTGATCACGGGTTGGGCCGCTCGCGCCTCTCCCCGCTGCCCGGCCGTCACCACGATCGCCATGGGCTTCTGATCCTGCTCGACGGCCAGGTGCAGCTTGGTGCTGAACCCGCCGCGCAGTGGCTGTGTCCCTCGGTCGCCACGCGGAGGGATCCGCGTTCCACGCCGCAGGTAGATCGCTGCCGCAGAAGACGCAGACGAAGTCGTCCTCACGGATGATGTTGTGCTCCTGGCACTCGGGGCACCGCCGGAACACCACCTCGTGGGTGAAGCCGGAGGGCCGCTGCAGCTCTACAGCGTTCAAAGCGCGGGCGACCTCGACCCAGGAGGTGACGTCCGGGCAGTACCCGGTGGATTGGTTGCTGACCTCGCTCACGGTCCACCGGCCTGCCTCGCACATGAAGCTGATCTCGCCGGCACTGAGGACTATGTCTCCGCCGGCACAGGCCACGTACTCGCTTCGTCGCGGACCCAGCCGAAGCGCACCGTCCAAAGCGGCTGCCAGATGAGGAAGGCAGCGAGATGGAGTCCTGACTGGTAGGCGATAGCCAGCTTGTTCGTTCACATGGCCAGGCCACACCCTGCTTCGACCGGACGGCGTTGCGCGTCGAAGGCCGGCGGGCGGTCTCCATCACGGCCCCGGCACAGCCGGGGGAGGGCGACCTGTTCGGAGGGCTGGGGGATGACAGAACGGCATCGGGTCGGGTTCTCGGTCATCCAGGTCCTCTCGCGGAACACGGATGTCTGCCATGACCGCCTCAAAGGCAGGTGCGTCGCCCACCTGGATTGCGGTGACGCGGAGGACCAAGGGCCGTGCACGGCTGTCGCGGGAGCGTCCGAGGGCATGGTCGTCAGGTTCGGCCCCGCCTGGCGCCCCTATTCCTGGCACCTGCAGCGCGCCAACCGATCTCGTCCGGCAGGTCCCGCCAGGGAGAGCAGATGCGGTACCTCCACGCGATGACTTCCGAGGTTCGGCGGTGGTCGGCCCTCCGTCGACCGCGGACCGAATCAGCTGGCATCAGCGGCTCGATCCGGTCCCACATCCCGTCAGTGATCACTGATCGGCGCGAGCGGGGTGCCGTGGCGGTCCACGATCACGGGGTGCCTGGAGCTTGGGCGGTTACGGTCCACCGGCGAGGGGCCGACGTGATCCCTCTTTCAAGGCCCTGTCGTGGGAGCCGTCGATCGGTGCCTGACCTGGGGCCGACGATACTTCCGGCACTCCGACTGTTTGATCACCCGAGGATCCAGGCATCGTCGGCATGACCCAGGTGTGCGCCGGCCTGCTCGGCTTGGAGGGTCCCCAACTATTACGGCGTAATAGCCGGAGACCCTGAACGGAACGACACTCACGCGCGACGCGGCACGGCGCTGGGGGAGTCGGGTTCGTGACTGGCCCCCGCCCCTTTCTCTAGTTCCACCGCAGCGTCCAAAGCCAGCCGGGCCTCCTCGGTCAAGGCCGGTGAACGGCCCGTCCGCTTCTCCACCTTGAACAGAGCACGCAGGGCCGCGTCGAGATAGCGGTTGAGGCTCACCATCTGCAGCGGAGTCTGGCAATGGGGGAGTACCGCCTCGATCTCCTCGAACCAGTAGTCGGCGTCCTCGTAGCACCGCAAGGACTCGCGTTGCTCCAGCAGACGAGTGGCTACCGGGACCAACAGCTCATGCCTCCGCTGCGCCGCCTCCTGGGCGCGACGCTCGGCAGCCTCCTCCAAGGCGATCCGTCGCTCAGCATCGAGGACCGCCTCAGGCGTCCGACGTACGGGGTGGGCCTGAGGCGTTCCGTCCATGAGCTGGACGGCCTTCAGCCGCTTCGCCTTGTTGTAGGCGGCGTTCGGTGCGCCGACAGCCAACGCGGGGGCCAGCTCGATCCACTGGGCTCCCGCTCGACGGGCGTCATCCACTGCTCGCGCCTGATGGACCTCGGTCTGCTCACGAAGGTACTCCCAGAGCTGCACACGCTTCAGCGCTGCGGCACGCTGCACTTCAGGTGACTGTCCCCGCAGCGCCTGCACGTGCTTCTCGGCATACACGAGCGCACCGAACAGTTCGTCATCGGCAGGCATGCGCTCCACGTCTGGGTCTTCCGCGTCCTCGTGCATCTTGCGGAGTTCACCGACGACGGCCGGAGCATCAAGGGAGCCGATCCGCATAGGGGGTTTGAGCAGCGGTTTTGTAGGGCGGCTCGCACTTCGCACGCGCTTCTTCATACGCACATCCTGCCCCGCCCGAACGCCGTTTCACAGACTGTGAATCGCCTCCTGCGTCAGCGAGCCGAACAGTATGGAGGGGCGGCTGACCTGCTGTGGGAGGACGTGAGTTCCTTCTTCCGAATGGCGAGTGCCCGGCCCTGCGGGGCTGGCCGAGTGACGACGTGTTGGCCATCTTCCGTTTCCATGCCGACGTCGAAGTCGACTTCGATGTCGACTTGCGGGAGTTGCAGGGCCAGGATCGACCTGATGTGTTCTGTGGCTTCCTTCGGGAGGTCGGGCGACGACTGCGCAAACCCGTGCTGGTGGAACCGGAAGGCGACTGTGGCCACCCAGTGCTCGGCTTCGATGTCGAGGCCGACCGAGCCGTGCTCCTCGCAAACTCACAGATCGGTGACCTGCTGACCATTTCCGAGTGTCGTTCTGCGACGACACTGACGGGCGCCCTGCACGGGGGGACCTCATGCTCGGTCACGTCCACGCCTTGAACGCGATTGCCGACCGTCAGGATGCCGTTCGTCAGCACTGGTACGGGCTGAGCCTGCCGGAGCCTTTTGACGTCACGGATCAAGAGCTGCGGGCCGCCGTACCGTCGCTGCAACCGTTACTGACCGCTGGCCTGACGCCGAGCTCGGTCCAGTCCCACAGCCGACGGATGCGGGACTGGAGGAGGCAGACCCGGGACACTGGGACGCCCAGGGCTGTGCATGGGGGAGGTAGAAGGCTCGTTGAAGGTGCCCTCCAGCTGTTCCCGCTTCACCGGGCCAGCACCTTCCGATGGTCAAGAACGGTGGTCAGAGATGCAGCCATCCTCGGTGCCCGTCGGCCGCAGGGTGGCAGCCAATGCCGGCCAGCCAAGCGGCCTGCGGTGGGAGCACGAAACGTTCCGACAGTGCGAGGGCTACCGGATGCTGTAAAACCCTGCCCCAAGCCCACTCCAGCAACGGAGGATCTGGGGCAGCAGACCGTGCAGTCAGGTCAGGGCACAGGTGGCTCACTGGGACAGGGGTCGGGGATCCGCCGCAACGTCAGATCCGTAGGCCTCTCCATCACGCGCCCGCCCGGGCTTGTCCCAGGACCGAGCTGCCTCATCCACGTTACAGAGAGCCTTTCCGGCTCGGGGGAGTGGTGGTGCTGCGAAGCAGCAGACGGGGGAGGAGGGGCCATCAGCCGCGGAGCTATTACGCCGTAATAGCTCTAGCCGAATGAGTCCGATGTCAGGGGCGGTCACTGAGGCTGGCGGCCACGGTGGTCAGTCGGTACCTGTTCGACGACGATGACCTCCGAGTCTGTGTTCTCCTGCACAACGACCTCGCGGATCTCCTGCGGTTGCGCCGCGCCTGGTTTCGTTCGAACTCGACGCGCCATCGGAGGAACACGATGGATGGAGCGACCGCCCCGGAACTCCTCTCCCTGGCGGGGACTCGGGGCCTGCGGCATGTCACGCTCGACCGTCCAGTGCGCGGAACTGGCGAGCTGAGCCGGCCATGCCTACTGCGCCTCTTCTCCCGTCTTCTGCGGCCTGCGCCTGTATCCGGTCTGCACGCCGAGGACACGCCGATCCTGTGAGCCCTGGCCGATCCGAAGATCTGCGATCGGCAGCTCCTACCCGCGAGGCTCGAGGTCGACGTCGAGTTGGTCGTCCCGATGGGAGGGCGTCCTCACTCTGCCGGAAGGGACTGAAGTCCCGGCGCCTGGGGGCGCAAGACTGACCGGCGGCAGGCTGATGACCCCGCTGTGGCGACGTTCGACCACATTGCAGCGCCGGTTGAACGACTCCGTCAAAACCCCAGCGCCGTTCGTGTCGCCATACCCATCCCGCCGGCTGGGCAATGCATTCCGGGATGGCGGCCTTCACTGTGCGTCTGCGCAAGTAGGGGGGCCGTCCCGGCTCGGGGGACCCGGAGCGGGCGATGATGGCGGGGGCAGCGTCCGTGCACTGTCCTTCCAGGGCCCTCCGCGGCACACCGGTACGGAGCTTGAGCACGATGCCCTTCGGTCTGCACCTCACCGCTCGCGGGGGAGGGCCGACCGGCGACGACGCCGACGCGCGCCTGCGACTCGCGGACTACGGGTGGTTGACAAATGCGCCCTGTCGGTAAAAACCTGTCAAAGAGGGGCTGGTCCCTTCCCTAGGCCGGGTTGGGGCGCGCCAAAGTCCCGGAGGGGGCGACCGCCAAGGACCGAGGAGAAACGTTGCGCCTCCTCAAGGGGAACGAGTGCAGGGACCGAAAAGGTTCAGTCCCTGCTTCGCGGCGCGCCCGGGCGCGGGCGTCGCCAGGGAACGCTGCGCCACAAGGCAAGGGACTCAAGGGCCGAAGGGACTCAAGAGGTTCACAGGGGCCGGCAGGGCAGAACAGGGAGTCCACAGGACGGCCAGGGGCCTACAGGGCCTGACCGCAGGGGCGGGAGGGACTGCGGTTGTTTTGGTCCCTGAGCTTCCGTCCCTGATGTTTGTGCAGGTCAGAGCGGTTACACAGGGTCTGAGAGGGACTGTAGGGACTGAAAAGCGCAATTATGACGTAGAGAAGAGTTGTATTCGTACACGCGCGCGCATACAACACAACACTCAAGTACAGCTCATAATGGCGACGTTGAGTCCCTACAGTCCCTGCCCTGATCAGGCTCAAGGCTCTGACCTGCGGTGATGCTCCCCGACTGGTCAGGGACCGTCCAGATTTCCAGCCCCTGGCCGTTGGTCCCTGGCCCCTTTGGACCCTCGCCCCGCCCCTGGGAACGGGCTCCCACCGCTTCCTCCCCGAAACGCAGGCGAAGTTCACCGTGCTGTTCAGTCCCTTCAGCCCCTAGGGTGGGAGCGGAGCACCTAGCCAGGGACCCAAGGGACCCACGAAACTGATAGAACGGCACGCGGGTCAGACAGACACTCCCTTTTCAGTAAGCGGGCCTTACACTCGTTTGGCATCAGAGTCCCTTCGGTCCCTGGTGGGGGCAACGTCCCACGCCAGGTGTGTGAAGTGATCGGGCAGACAGAAGTGACGAGGACGATTCCCGTGCGCCGCGAAGACGAGAGCAGCCCTAGTGCAGCCGCAGTTGCGCACGTGTCGCCGCGGGCTGTCGCGCGCTGGTGTGCGGCCCAGGGCTGGCCGGTTCACCCGCTGACACCGGGACGCAAGACCCCTGTGGGCAACTGCCCTGGCTGCTCGGGTCGCCGGCACGAACCGGCGGAGTGCCCGTGTATCCCCGCAGGACGGCCTTGTCACGGCTTTCACGCCGCCACCACGGATCCCGGCCTCATCGAGCGTTGGTGGGGCGACACGCCCGCCGCCGGCGTCGGGGTCGCCTGTGGTCCCGCCGGCCTCGTCGTGGTTGACATCGATGCCCACCAGGCCCCCGTGCCGGACCGGGGACGGCTCCTCCCCGGCATCCCGATCCCCGACCAGGTGCAGCTCGCCGGGCTGGCCTCAGGTTTCGACACGCTGGCTCTCCTGGCCGCCTATCGGGGTGAAACCTCCCCTGCCGAGGACGAGAACACATTGCGCGTACGTACTCCCTCAGGTGGTCTGCACGTCTGGTACCGCAATCCCGACACAGCGACGCGGTACAGGTGTTCGACCGGGTCCGCCCGCCATACGGCGCTCGCCTGGCAGGTCGACGTACGGGCCGAAGGCGGCTACATCGTCGCCCCCGGCACCCGCACGCCGCAGGGTGTGTACCGCGCGGAGGGAGCGGCCCGCCGCCCTGCCGTGCTCCCGGAATGGCTCCAGCGCGAGCTGCGTCGTACGGGACACGTGCTCGGGTCCGAGCGCCCCGCTGTGGCCGCTGTGGCCGCCGTTCCGCCCCCGGGGCCCCGGCCGCGGGGCCGAGGCGCCTCCGCGGAGCGGCTGCTCGACCCCCTGATCGCCAGTGTCGCGGAGTGTGCCGCCGCCTCCGAGGGCACAGGGTTCACCGAGAAGCTCAACCGCGCCGCCTACACGGCTGGTGGCCTGGTCGGGGCGGGGCATCTGGACCACGCCACCATTCGTGACCGACTTGTCCGTGTCGCTTCCTACGCCCGGCCGTGGCAGCAGACCAGGAATGAAAAGATCGTCGACGACGCCCTTGCCGTAGGGTCCGTCCGCCCTCTTCACCTCAAAGGACGTCCATGAGCAGCAGCGCCGAAGGCTCACCGCGCTTTGATCCGCAGGCCGCCGCTCAGCAGATGCTCGACCTGGAGACGGTGGAAGTGGTGGCCGCGCCCGCACGTCTGCCCGCGCAGGGCTTCGTCAACGCCCCTGTGGCGTCGTTCGGCAGCGGAGCCGCCTCCTCGGCTCCCTTGTTGCCTCCTTCCCTCTCGGACCGGGGCAACGCGCGCCTGTTCGTGCAGATGCACCGCGATCAGTTCCGGCATGTGGAGGGACTGGGCTGGTTCGCCTGGGACGGCTATCGGTGGAAGCGCGGGGGAGGGGAGAAGGCCGCGCTGTGGGCCGCGGGGGAGATGGCGGAGGACATGCCGGCCACCGACCCGCGGGGGGTCTTCAGCGATCGGGAACTGGCGAACCACAAGCGGCGTACGTTGTCCACCACCGGCCTGAAGGCGCTCCTCACCCAGGCGAAGGCCTCACCGGACATCTCCGTCGCCCCCGACAGGCTGGACGGGGACCCCTACGCCCTGTGCACCCCCGTCGGAGTGGTCGACCTGCACAGCGGGCACCTCCGCAAGCCCGATCCCACCCGTGACTTCCACTCCCGTGCCACCAGCGTCGCCCCGCAGGCCATGGAGACCCCGCGCTGGCACCGGTTCCTCGCCGACACCTTCGGCGAGGACGACGAGGGCCGGGAGATGATCGACTTCCTGCACCTGCTGCTCGGCTACTCCATCACCGGCGACGTGGGCGCGCAGGTGCTGCCCTTCCTGCACGGTGAGGGCAAGAACGGCAAGTCGGTGCTGCTCGACATCATGATCCAGATCCTCGGTGACTACGCGGACGCGGCTCCGCCGGGCTTCCTGATGGACCGCGGGGCCTTCTCGGAGCACTCCACCGAGCTGACCGAACTGCACGGGCGCCGCCTGGTGGTGTGCAGCGAGCTGAAGCCGAACGACAAGTTCGACGAGGCGCGTGTCCGCCTCCTGACGGGCGGCGACAAGATCAAGGCCCGGCGTATGCGGCAGGACTACTTCTCGTTCACCCCGACCCACCACCTGTGGCTGCTGGGCAACCACCGTCCGGAGGTGTCCACGGGCGGCTTCGCGTTCTGGCGGCGCATCCGGCTGCTGCCCTTCACCCGGACGGTTCCGGCGCACCGCAGGATCGACAACCTCGCCTTTGAACTGGTCCGTGACGAGGGGCCGGGAATCCTCCACTGGCTCATCGAGGGGGCACAGCGCTACCTGCGCACCAGGGACCCCCTGGAGGGCCCTGACAGGGTCCGTATCGCCACGACGGCCTACGCCACCACCGAGGACCACATCGGCCGTTTCCTCGCCGAATGCTGCACGCGTGACGGCGAGGGGAAGGACCTGAGGGTGGAGCAGGGGCTCCTCTACTCGGAGTACAGCTCGTGGTGCAACGCGGGCGAGGGGATCCGGCCCGCGACGCCCCGGGCCTTCGCCAACCGCGTCCGCCAGGAGGTGGGTGTGGCCTCGCCCGCCGATATGATCAAGTCAAATGGCCGGAAATATTATCCTGGCATCGCCCTATTGGAGCACTCATGACGGCCTCCGTTTGTCTGCTCTCTCCACCACGTGGCCTACACGGTCGTCGGAGTGCGCTCTACGATGGTGAGCGGGCCCCGGATGCGGTGAGCCCCCGAGAAGCGGCCCGTCCCCCGGGGAAGGGCGGGCCGGAGCGACACGGACAGATGCCCGGCCATGTCCCATGGCCGGGGAGCACGCCGACGAAGGAGAGGCTGCAGCCATGAGTTCGCTGTTGACCGAGAGCGACCTCATCCACGAGGCCGAGGTGGTGTGGCTGGAGAACCTCGAACGGCTCGACTACGTCCGTCAGGCGCTGGACAAGACAAGGCGGCGCAACACCAAGCCGCCGTACGCGCGCGACGGCCGCATGGTCGGGTACGCGCTGCTGGACGAGGACGCCTCCCCGGACCCGGACAGCGGCCTGTACAAGCGCCGGGTGTTCTTCCTGCTGCCCCACGACCGTGACAGCCTGCCCGACGGCCTGTACCGCGAGGGAGCGCCGGGGGAAGCGGTCGACCCGCGCACGATCGCGCCGAAGAAGCCGGGAGCGAAGACGCCCCGGTCCCAGTCCGGTTCCGTGGCCATAGCGACATCCACTCCCTGAGGCAGGGCTCCCCGGCCGGGCGCGGGCCGGGATTCCTCCGCTACGGCGACGAGCGGTGCGGTCTCACGGAGTTCACGTGCGTCCGGGAGGCCGCCGCCCGCAGGTGCCGTCCCGCTCGGCCGACGGGCCTCAGTACCAGTGGTTGGCCTGCCAGAACGTCCAGGCCTGGCAGGGGCTGCCGTAGACGCTGTTCATGTAGTTCAGGCCCCACCTGATCTGGGTGGCCGGGTTGGTCTGCCAGTCGGCGCCGACGGAGGACATCTTGGAGCCGGGCAGGGCCTGGAAGAGACCGTAGGCACCGGAGGAGGCGTTCACCGCGCGGTAGTTCCAGCCGGACTCGCGGGTCACGATGTTGCTGAAGCACTGGAACTGGCCGCCGCCCACCATCTGGCGCGCCATCGCCTGGATCTGTGCCACGGTGTAGCTGCTCTGGACCGGGAAGCCGGAGGAGTCGCGGACGTCGGTCCCACGGCTGGCCGCGGTCTTCGCCTCGGCGCGCTCCTTGGCCTCCTTCTCGGCGAGCTCCTTCTTGGCGATCGCCGTCTCGGCGGCGGCCTTGCGGGCCGCTTCCTCGGCGTCCTTCCTGGCGCTCACGTCCGCGGCGATGGCCTGCGCGTCGGCCTGCTGCGTCAGGGACGCGGTCTGCACCTGCGCCTGCTGACCCGCGGGTATGTCCACGAGGAGCGTCGCGTCCGCTGCCGTCGCCCCGGCGTCGTTGGTCTGCGCGGTGCTGCCCGAGGCGATGCCGACGACGCTTCCGACAGCGGTGACCGTGGTGGCCGTGGCCACCGCCAATCCCCGGACCGAGATCGTGCTCACGCGTGTTCCTTCCGGTTCGTCCGTGACGCCGAGCCGCCGCGCACGCACATGGCTCGTCTGGCGCATGCGGCAGCGAAGCACTCTGCCGTGCCCGGGCGCGCGGCGCAACGGCCGGTGAGGAAGGTGTGGGTGGTCACACAGCATGCCGATCGCGCGGACCTCACGGAAGCCGGGCGGGTCGGCTTCCCGGGACGGAACGAAGCACACTCGGCGCTGTTCCGTGCGTGTTTCCGTGTGTGGCAGCATGTGTGTGTCCCAGCATGAAGAGACATGTGTCGTAGAACAGCGCTCTCCGGAGGCTTCCGTGTCCGCATCGCCACCGAACACCGGCCCTGCTGCGGGCGGCGCCCTGCCGTTCGGTGAGGACCCGGTGGCCGCCCTGGAGGCGGCCGCATGGGCGATGGCCGCCGTGGTGAGCACCCAGCGGCAGGCGCTGTCGCAGCCCCTGCGGGACGTGCTCGCGAGCGACCCGGGGCGTACGGCGGTCCTGGAGAGCGTCGGTCTGGTCCGCAGGGACGCCGACGGTTTCACCGTCCACCCCTCGCTCCTCCAGGCGGACGCCCTGACCGCACGCAGCGCGGTGGAGGCGAAGCTCAGCTCGCTGCGTCAGGCCGTCTCCGCCGCCGCCTCGGACGCGGAGGGCTCCGCGGGACCCGGATGGGGCGCCCAGGACGACGAGGTGCTCCTCGGCCAGGGGCGGGCTTCCGCCGCGACCGGCCGTGCGCTCGCCGGGAAGGTCGTGCCGGAGCTGCCGGGGTGCGCCGAACGGCTTCAGGCGGAGGGCAGCCGCATCCTCGACGTGGGCACCGGTGTCGGCGCGCTGGCCGTGGTGCTGGCCGCCGGCTTCCCCGCGGCCCGGGTGGAGGGCATCGACGTACTGGAGCGGGCCCTGGAGCTGGCGGGAGCGGAACTCGCCGCGGCGGATCCGGCCGTCGCCGCCCGGGTCCGCCTGCGCCGTCAGGACGCGGCGGAGCTGTCGGAGAAGGAGCGCTACGAACTGGTCTGGCTGCCCGCGCCCTTCCTCTCGGAGGAGGCGCTGCGGGCCGCTCTCCCGCGCCTGGCCGCGGCTCTGGTGCCGGGCGCGTGGCTGGTGGCGGGGACCAACCCCGCCGCCGAGGACGCGCTGCGCCGCTCGGTCGGCCGGTGGACCGCGACGCGTGGCGGCGGAAACTCCTTCGACACGGCGCGCATGAGTGACGAGCTCGTCGCCCTCGGGCTGGAGGAGCCGAGGACGTTCCCCACGGTTCCGGGCGGCCCCGTCCTCGTCGCCGCCCGACGTCCCGCGGGCCGGGAGCGTCCCGCGTGATCAGTCGGACGCGGCCTCCCGGCCGTCGAGCAGGTCCGCGGCGGTCGTGTCCCAGTCCATCCCGGCCAGCTCGTGACCGGCGGGAACGAGCTCGTAGGTGTGCTCCAGCCACTCAGCGAGCGGTGGCACCGGCAGTTCGAACAGCGCGGCCATGTCACCGGAGGCGAGCTGGAGCCGCGCCGTGGCCCGTTCCTCCAGGTGCGTCGGCCAGACCTGTACGTCACCGAAGCCGCTCATCGAGTACAGCCCCTGGTGGAGGAGGTCGCGGCCGATCCGCCACAGGACGCGCGGGCCGCCTGCGATGAGGAACTCCACGCACACGATCAAGGGGCGCTCCGGATCGTAGCTGAACTCGGCCCTGATCGCCTGCCGGGCGGAGACGTCCAGCACGCGTTCGATGTCCAAGCTCAGCCGAGGACGACCGTGCGATGCCGTTCGGCTGGCCTGTACACCTGGCTGGTAGCCGCTCATGACGGGTGGATCCTTCCCTGGGGCGGAGGCTGGCCCCACCCACTCTCGCCGTCGCGGGACCGCCGTACATAAGTAACTTGACCGTCGAACACGCATTGCAGTGACGGTGAACGCCGTGACGGCCGCCCGCCAGGCGGACCGCTCTCCGTCTCCGGGCGTCCTGTCCGGGGATCGGGTTGAGGGGCCGGTCCGGGCCCGCGTGCCACGGCCGCGAACATTAAGTCATTCGACTGTCGCCCTTGATCCGTGCCTGAACGATGCTGAAACGGTCGCCGGTGTTCCGGTGCCGGATGGTCGTCATGCTCGGAGGAGCCAGCCGTGGAACGTACTCCCGTCGTCTTCATCCATGGCGCGTGGCTGCACGCGCTCTCCTGGGAGTCGTGGGCGGAACGCTTCGCCAGCCGGGGTTTCCTCGCCCTCGCGCCCGGATGGCCGGGGGAGGCCGCGGCCGCCTCGGACGTGCGCAAGTCCCCGGAACCGCTCGGCGGCATCGGTCTGGACGCGCTGACCGACCACTACGCCGAGATCGTGCGGTCCTTCGAGACCGCGCCGGTGATCGTCGGGCACTCGGTCGGCGGTCTCATCGCGCAGCACCTCATCACCGCCGACGTCGGTCGTGCCGCGGTGGCCATCGCGCCCGCCCCGATCAACGGCGTCCTGATCGACGACGTGCCGCCGCCCGGGGCCGCCGCCCGGCTGTCCTGCTCCGCCGAGCACGATCCCGCCGGGCGGCTGGTGTCCCTGTCGGCGGAGCAGTTCCACCGCGTCTTCGCCAACACGGTGAAGGCGGAGGAGTCCGACCTGCTCTTCGACCGCTACGCGGTGCCGGCGCCGCGGCGCCTGCTCGCCGACATCGGGTGCACGGGTGCGCCCCGCAGCCCGCGCGCCGTGGCGGACGTGGCCAACCCGGAACGCGGCCCGCTGCTGCTGATCTCCGGGCAGGAGGACAGACTCGTACCGGACGCGGCCACCCGCGCGGTGTACAAGCAGTACGGCGACACCACCGCCGTGACCGACCTGAAGCAGTTCGCGGACCGGGGTCACTCGCTGGTCGTCGACGGCGGATGGCGCTTCGTCGCCGATTACGTGCTCGGCTGGCTGGACGGGTACGGCATCCGCGGCCACCCCACGGAGGGCTGACCGCGGCGCCGCCGACGGGCCGTGTCGGTGGGCCACGCGGTCACACCCGGGCCTCACATGTCCTGGCTGTCGGGCATGGTGCCCAGGGCGTCGCGCAGGGCGGCGCGGGAGGTGATGCCGAGTTTGGGGAAGACCCGGTAGAGGTGGGAGCTGACCGTGCGCGGTGACAGGTGCATCCGCTGGCCGATCTCCTTGTTGGTCAGGCCGCCGGCGGCGAGATCGGCGATCCGGCGTTCCTGCCACGTCAGCTCGGCCAGGTGTGCCGGGGAGGCGACGGTGGCCGCACCGGTGGCGCGCAGTTCCGCCCGTGCCCGTTCGGTCCAGGTGGGTGCGCCGAGCCGTTCGAACGTCTCCGCGGCCACGGTCAGCGACACCCGCGCCGCCTTGCGTCCCTGGGTATGGCGGAGGTGGATGCCGTGGGCGAGGCGGATGCGGGCGTGTTCGAAGGGGAAAGTGGCGGCGGCGGGGTGGGTTTCGGCCTGCTGGTAGTGGTGGTCGGCTTCCGTGGGGTCGGTGGTGGTCATGGCGAGGGCGCCGTGGGTGATCAGGGCGAGGCGGGGGGAGATGTCGGGCAGTCGCGCCCGCTGGGCGGCGAGGGCGTGGGCGCGGGCCTGGTCGGTGCGGCCGGTGTGCAGGGCGGCTTCGACCAGGTCCAGGAGGGTGCGGGGGGCTTGGTGGGCGTAGGGGGTGAAGGTGCCGGGGGGCGTGATGCCGATGGCGTGGAGGTAGGCGGCTTCGTAGTCGCCCTCGCTGAGGGCGGCGGTGGTGCCGATGGCGTCGGCGATCTGGGTGAGGAATCCGACGCCGCGGGGGCGGGCCCAGGCGTCGACGGCGGCCTGGAGCTCCCGGGCCCGTTCCCCCTCGCCGCGCATCGCCGCGAGCAGACCGAGGTAGGCCCGTGTGTGATGGGCGAACAGGGCGTGGTGGCGTGATGCCGCCAGTTCCAGGCCGCGCCGGCCGGTGCGTTCGGCCTCGTCCCACTCGCCGACCGCCATCTGGTCGAGCATGATCAGGTGCAGCATGATCATGCCGGACGCCGTGGCCCCCGTCTCCACCTCGCGGTCGACGATGCGCTGGAGGTGCGGCCGGTACCGGCTGAGGGTGTCCACGTGGTACGCGGCGACCGACAGCCGGCTGATGTCCCACGGTTCGAGTGCGCGGAGGTCGGCGAAGGCGCGTTCCACCCGGTCCGCCACCCCGGCACCGCGCCGGACCACGTCCCCCCACGCGTCCTCGTAGACGCGGGAGAGCGGGGACACCAGGTCGCCCAGGGAGCCGAGGAGCGCGTGCGTCCCTTCCCACGACGTCTCGTCGCTGGCGTACTGGTCGATCGCGAGCAGCAGGTTCACCAGCCGGGTGAGCACCTCGTTCGGCTCTGTCACACCGCTGTCCCGGACGCCCTCGATCGCCGCCAGGACCTGGCGGTGCGAGGAGCGGACGTCCCCGTCCTCGTACAGTGCGCCGTAGGCCGACACGACCACCGAGGCCGGAGAGTCGGTCCCACCGGACGCGGTGTCGGAGCCGACCAGCTGCTGGGCCCGGTCCAGCAGACCGGCGTGACCGGCGATGAACGCCGCGCTGCCCAGTCGCCGGGACCGCTCCTCGCGGTCCTCGCTCAGCTCCGCGGCCCGGGTCAGCCAGGCCACGGCGGCCTGGGAGCCGCCGCGCCGGGTCGCGGAGTCGGCCGCCGCCTCCAGCGCGGCCGCCACCTCCTCGTCCGGGTCGACCGTCGAGGCCGCCAGGTGCATGGCACGCCGTTCCACGTCGTCGCGGTGCACGTGCGCGAGCACCGCGTGGGCCGTGCGCCGCTCGTTGGGGGTCGCCGTCTGGACGACCGTCGAGCGCACCAGGGGGTGCCGGAAGACGAACTCGCCGCTGAGCGGGTCGATGTCCAGCAGTCCGCAGGCCGCGGCCTCGTCGGCGTCCCTCATGCGGTAGCGCGTCCTGCGCGTACGGCCCGCGGCCGTGCCCGCTCCCACGCCGTCCAGGGCGCCGCGCAGCAGTTCCGCGCGTACGGCGTCGCCGAGGGCCTGGATGCGGGCGCCGTAGACGTGCCGCAGGCGCAGGGGCAACGGGACGCCGCTGTACCCGACCGTCTCGTCCCGGTCGCCCGCCGTCCGGCCACTGCGTAGCAGGTGGGGCGGCAGTTCCAGCAGTGCCAGCGGGTTGCCCAGCGCCTCGTCCAGGACGAGACGGCGGACCCCGGGGTCCAGCCCGGGGTGGTGCAGGTCCAGGAGCTGCTCGGAGGCCTTCTCGGACAGGGTGGTCACCGGCAGTTGCGGCAGCGCGGCCGTGTCGAAGCCCGAGGGCACGTCGGAGCGCAGGCCGACGGCGAGCTTCACCGAGCTGCCGGTGAGCCGCCGCCCGACGAACCCGCACACCTCGGTGCTGGAGGTGTCGAGCCACTGGCCGTCGTCGAGCACCAGGAGGAGGGGTTCCTGTGACGCCGCGAGGGAGAGCAGGTCGAGGACGGCGATGCCGAGGGTCATGACCGAGGGGGGCGGGCCCTCGCTCCGGCCGAAGACGACATCGAAGACCCCTCGGTGGCTGTCGTCCAGCCGGTCCAGGTGGGGGAGCAGCGGGTAGAGGAACTGGTGCAGGCCGGCGAACGGCAGTTCCGACTCGGCCTCGACCCCGGTCGCCCTGATCACCCGGTGCCGCTCGCCGGCGGCGAGGTCGGCGACGTGGTCCAGCAGGGCGCTCTTGCCGACGCCCGTGTCGCCGCGCAGGACGAGAGCCTGGCCCCCCGGGGCCGTCACGAAGCCGGACAGCACCTCCTGCTCGTGTTCGCGGCCGACCATCGTCCTGTCGATCGACTCCACCGTCCCCCACTCCCTTCCCCGCTGAACCGGCCCGCCCGACGCTGTCGCGCCCGTGCGCACGGATCGCGCCGGCGCGGGGACGAGGACGTCGTCGCTCTCCCCGTGGCGGCGCTTCTGCCCGTGGCCTCTCCTCGGGGCCCCGGGACCGCGCGTGTGCGTGCTCCGTGCGGCCTCCTGGGCAAGTGATCGTGCTCCACGGCGGGCCCGCCGCCCTGCGAGCCGCCTTGAGTCGAAAGACTAGATGCACCTCATGAAGTTCGTCACCTGGTATGGCCGGAAATGCTCTTGTTGCGCGGTCTTCACCGTGACCCTGACGGCGTCGGACGCGGTGGCGCGCACCCGTACGAGCTGTACCTTGCCATCCGCGGCCGTCCGGGGCCACCGTCCGCGACCACTGGAGACACGTGTCATTGGTGCGCCGACTGGGGAACATGTGGGCTAGTGTCGTCCGTGTCCTTCGATACGTGTGTACGGACGCGGCAGGCGGCCCGGCCGGGCTGCCGCAGGGGAGCGAGGCGGGCATGGACTGGGTCGGCCAAGGGCTGTGCCGGGCGCAGCCCGACCGGATGTTCGCCGAAGGCGCCGCGCAGAACGAGGCCAAGGCCGTCTGCGCCGCCTGCCCGGTGCGGCTGGACTGTCTGGCCTACGCCCTGGACCACCGCGAGCAGTACGGCGTGTGGGGCGCGATGACCGAGCGGGAGCGCCGGGCGCTGCTGCGCCGCCGCCCGGCCGTGGCGTCCTGGGCGGAGATCTTCCGCACGGCTGCCGCACACCCGGACGTGGCGCCGGTCGCCATGCCCCGTGGCGTGACCCCGGGGGCGTCGTACCCGACCGCCCCGGCACGCAGGCGGCGGCCGGGTGCGGCACCGGCGGGGTCCGACCGTTGAGGCCGTGACGGGTTCAGGGCCGTAGCGCCTGAAGGGTCAGTTCGCCGTACCTGCGCCACAGTGCCGGATCCCGCTCCTCGAGACGGACCAGTTGCAGGCACATGCCGCACAGCACCACGCGCAGGTCCAGCGGGACGGCGTCCGGGCGGACCCGGCCGGCGGCCCTGGCCTCCGTCATCAGCGCGGCCAGCCGCTGGAGCAGGGGACCGGTGTACGCCGTCGACCGCCCCTCGGCGAGCACCTCGGACAGCAGACGGTCCCGGGCGAGGTTCTCGAAGAGCAGCAGGACGTAGGTGTCGAAGGCCCGCGCCGGCTCGGCCTCGGCCAGAGCGGGCGCGGTGACCCGCTCCAGCTCCGCCAGCCGGTGTCCCACGACCGCTTCCACCAGGTCTTCCTTCGTCGGGTAGCTGCGGTACACCGTCGCCTTCCCCACGTCGGCGCGCTCGGCGACCTGCGGCACGGTGCCCTGGAGCCCGTGCTCCTCGAAGACCTCCAGTGCGGCGGCGAAGACCCGCTCGTGGTTGCGCCGGGCGTCGGCCCGTCTGCGGGGGGCGTCCAGCCCGTTCTGCTGCGGAGTCGTCTGCACCGGATTCACCCGTTCATTGTGCCTGCCGTGCCTCCTGGGGTGTTTCCCGCCGTGTCTCCCGCCGTGCTTCGTCGCCGGGAGCGCAGGGAGCGCCGGTACAAGTGGACCCTTGAGTCCGGTTATGCTGGCGGTGGCAACCGGACCCGTGAGTCCGAATCCTGCTGTTCCTGGAGTGGTGATGACCGCATCGATCAGCGGCGAGCGCGCCCCGCTCACCGATCCGACCCGCCGGCTCGTGGCGGCGACCCGAGAGATCGCCCCCGTGCTGCGCCGTGCCGCGGACGCGGCCGAGCGCGACAGCCGGCTGACGCCCGAGGCCGAGCGGGCGCTGCGGGAGGCGGGCCTGTTCCGCCTCGGCGTGCCGAAGCGCTGGGGCGGTGAGGAGCTCGCGCCCGCCGACAGCCTGGACGTGACGGCCGAAGTGGCGTCGGCCTGTCCGTCGAGCGCCTGGGTGGTGATGGTCTCGTACGTGGCACAGCAGATCGCCGCCTCCTTCGGACAGCGGGCCTGCCAGGACCTGTGGGGCGACGGCCCCGACGTCGCCATGTGCGGGGTGTTCGCCGGCACGGGTGTCGCCTCCGCGCCCGTCGAGGGCGGACTGCTCGTCTCCGGCTCCTGGGCCTGGGCGTCCGGCAGCCACCAGGCCGACTGGGCCCTGCTCGGCGTCCCGCTGCCCGGGGAGGCGGGTGCCGGGACCGAACGAGGACTGGCTCTCGTGCGGATCTCCGCCCTCGCCATCGAGAAGACCTGGGACATGGCGGGCATGCGCGGCACGGGCAGTGACACCCTGGTCGCCGACGAGGTCTTCGTCCCGTACCACCGCCTCCGGCGCTTCGCCGACGTCCTCCAGGGCCGGGGACTGCCCGAGGAGCCGTTGTACCGGATTCCCCCGGGGTCCATGACGGTCGTCTCCATGGGACCGCTGCTGGGCATCGCGAGGGCGGCCCTCCGGCTCACCCTGGAGACCGTCGGGAGCGGCAAGCCGATGGCCATGTCGCTGCACGCCCGGCTCGCCGACTCGCCGAGCGTGCAGGCGGCGCTCGCCGAGGCGGCCACGCTCGTCGACTCCGCCCACCTGCACCTGAGGCGCTCGGCGGAGTTCATCGCCACGGCGGCGGCCTCCGGGAGCACCCCCACGCTGGTCGAACGGGCGCGGGTGCGGATGGACGCGGGACACGCCTCCACGTGCCTGCGCCAGGCGATGCAGGCCCTGCTGACCGTCAGCGGAGCGGGCAGCTTCTCGCTCACCAGGACCCTCCAGCGGCACTGGCGCGATCTGGAGACCGGGTGCCGGCATCCCACGCTCAACCCCGGGCTCGCCAAGGAGATGTACGGCCGTGCGCTGGTGGGCGACGAGCGCCCGGTCAGCCCCATGGTCTGAGGCACCGCCCGCGGCCCCGTACCCGCTCCCACGCCCGCCGGGCGGGCCCATGGCCGTCGCCCGGCGGGCGAGAAAGAAGAGAAGGCACATGTTCGACCTCAGCGCGCCGGCGGACACCGCGGGCGCCGTGCGCGAGGTGCTCGGGCACTTCGCGACGGGCGTGGCCGTCGTCACGGCCGGCGGGCCGGCCGGCCCGCTCGGCTTCACCTGCCAGTCCTTCGTCTCCCTCTCCCTCGAACCCCTGCTCGTCTCCTTCTCCCCGGCCCGTACCTCGCGGACCTGGCCCCGCATCCGTACGGCCGGCACCTTCGGGGTCAACGTCCTGGCCGCCGGCCAGGCGGACGTCAGCGCCGCGTTCGCCGGCTCCGGGAACGACAGGTTCCGCGGGGTCGGATGGTCGCCGGGCCCGGGCGGCGCACCACGGCTGGACGGCGTGTGCGCGTTCGTCTCGTGCGAGCTGTGGGACGAGTACGAGGCCGGTGACCACACCCTGGTCGTCGGCCGCGTCCTCGCGCTCGGCGCGGATCCCGCACGAGAACCGCTCGTCTTCCACCGCGGCCGCTACCGTGCGCTGGACCCGGAACCGCCGCCCCACCCGCAGTGAGCGGGCCGCATGTCGACACGTGTGCAGACCGGGGAAGCCAGACACACGCCCGGGTGACGAGCCTCACATGAACCCCCACGCATGACACATACGTTCTCACAAGTGAGGAAACGAGTACATGCCGACCGAGGCGGTCCCGGACACCGTCGCCGCGTGGACAGGTTCCGCGGGGACGCGGTCCGGCGCGGACATCCCACCGCCGTACGAACGGCCGCACGTCGGTGCCGCTCCACGCGGCACCTGAGCGGGAAGAAGCTGATGCACGATGAAGGACGGCACGACCGTCTGGCTCCCGTACCACCGCAGCCGGACACCCGGCCTGCCGGACGAGCTCACCTACGCGTACTGGGACGGGTCCGGCCCGTTGCCGGGTGACCCCGCCGAGGTCCGCTTCCTCGTCGGCCCGCCGGTCCCCGGCGCCGAACGCGTGCTGCGCCCCGTCCTGCCGCGGATGCGGAACCTGGAGGTGCTTCAGCTGCTCAGCTCCGGCTACGACCACATGCTGCCGCTGCTGGACGCGATGCCGCCCGGAACCCGGCTGAGCACCGGGCGCGGCGTGCACCGCGAGGCCACCGCCGAACTGGCGGTCACCCTGCTGCTGGCCCTGTCCCGGGGGCTCGACGTGTTCGGCGCCCGCCAGGCCGAGGGGACCTGGCGGCCCGAGTACCGCACCTCGCTGGTCGGCAAGCGCGTCCTGGTCATCGGCTACGGCGCCGTCGGCGCGGCCGTCGCCGCCCGGCTCGGCGCGTTCCGGTGCGAGGCGGTCCTCGTGGCCCGCACGGCGCGCACCACACCGGCCGGACGTGTGCACGGGGCGGCGGAACTGCGCGAACTGCTGCCCACGGCGGACGCGGTGGTGCTGTGCGCGCCGCTGACCGAGCGGACGCGCGGCATGTTCGGCGCGGACGCGCTGGCCCTCCTGAAGGAGGGTGCCCTGCTGGTGAACGTCGCCCGGGGCGAACTGGTGGACACCGGCGCGCTGGTCCAGGCGGTGCGGGCGGGCCGGATCCGGGTCGCGCTCGACGTCACCGATCCGGAGCCGCTGCCGCCCGGCCATCCGCTGTGGCACCTGCCCGGCGTCCTGATCACCCCGCACGTGGCGGCCTTCACCGACGCGTTCCCGGCGATGACCGAGGACTTCCTGCGCCGGCAACTGCGCCGGTACGCACGGGGCGAGGAACTGCACAACGTCGTCCTGACGACGGCGGCCGGCGGTGCCGATGTCGGACAGGCGGCGTGAGGCCCATGACGACGTCCACGCACGGTGACCAGCTGCGGGTGCTCGGACCCGACACCGGCCTCGCGCAGGTGTTCGCGTTCTACGAGGGCCACGCCCACGGCGACCCGTCCGCCGCCTGGGAGGCGTTCACCACCGCCTGGAACTGGGCCGCGCCGCTGGCCACCGCCGTAGCCGGCGCGGACGCCCGGGACATGCCGGTGGCGCTGCCTGCCGCAGGCGGCGGCTTCACCCTGTCCGGACGGTGGCACCTGCCGGCGCACGACGGGACCGGACCCTGGCTCGCGCTGCCCCTCGCCGGCGGCGAACGGCCGTCCCGGCCGGTCATGGACTCGCCCGGCGGCCCGGACCTGTTCGCCGTGCCCTCCGAGGTGCTGCGGGGCGCGGTCCATGCCGTCCCGGGCGAGGCCGCCGGGCCCGGACCGGTGTTCCGGCTGGAGGGCGTGCACGTGCCCACGGGGTTCGCGACGCACGCGGCGGCCACCCCGCTGCGCGCCGCGGACGCGCCGTTCCTGTGGACCGCGGTCGCGGCCCAGGCCCTCGGGGCGGCCCGGCGCATCACCGACGCACTGGCCGCCCCGGCCACGGCGTCCGCCCCCGCCACGGCGTCCGGCGCGGCCCGGGGACCGATGCGGCCCGCCACCGTGGCCGCCGAACTGGCCGCCGTGCTGCACGACGAGCGGCTGAGCCTGGCGGCGGCCCTGCACGGCGCGCCCGCCGCGCGGCTGGGTCTCGTCCCGTCCGCCGAGGAGCGGCTCGCCGCGCGTGTGCGGCGGGCCGGGAACGCCGTCCACCAGGTGGTCGCGTCGGCCCTCGACCAGGCACTGGCGTCGTACGGGTACGCCGGTGAGCACCCCCTGGTGCACCTGGTGGAAGCCGGTGCACCGATACTTCAGCAGGTGCGGTACGCGACGCAGCTTCTGCCGCCCGACGACGGGACCTCCTGGAAAGGTGCAAATCTGTGACGACCGTCACATATCAGGGTGAACCTGGCTCCAACTCCGCGACCGCCGCGCGCGCCCTGTACCCCGGGAGCGCCGAACTGCCCAGCACGAGCTTCGAGCAGGCGCTGGACGCGGTGACACTCGGCACCGCCGACGTCGCCGTGATCCCGGTGGACAACTCCGCGGCGGGACGCGTCGCGGACGTGCACCATCTGCTGCCCGAGTCGGGACTGTTCATCGTGGCGGAGTACTTCCTCGCCATCCGCTTCGACCTGATGGGGGTGCCCGGCGCGACCCTGGACCAGGTGGAGTGCGTACGCAGCCACGTCCACGCCCTGGGACAGTGCCGCAAGCTGCTGCGGGAGGGTGGCTGGCGCACCCTCGTCAGCGACGACACGGCGGGAGCGGCCCGCGAGGTGGCCGAGCTGGGCGACCCGCGGCACGCCGCGCTCGCCCCGCCCGCCGCGGCCGGCCTCCACGGCCTGGAGGTGCTGCGCTCCGGCGTCGAGGACGACCCGGACAACACCACGCGGTTCGTCGTGCTGTCCCGGGACGCGGCCCCGGCCCCCGACACCGGGGAGCCGACGATGACGAGTCTGTTCTTCTCCGTGCGCAACATCCCCAGTGCGCTGTACAAGGCGCTCGGCGGATTCGCCAGCAGTGGCGTGAACCTCACCAAGATCGAGAGCTACCAGATCGGCGCGGGGCTCAACGCCAGCCGCTTCTACGTCGAGATCGAGGGGCACCCCGACGACGAGCGCGTCGCCCTCGCCCTGCACGAGCTGCGGTTCTTCTCCTCCGAGGTGCGCATCCTGGGTGTGTACCCGGCACATCCGCACCGGCTGAAGGGCTGAACCGTCACGGGTGGCGCGCCGGGTACCCGCGCGGCCCGGGCCGGGGTCTTCGCCGCCGTCGCCGGGGCGGCGAAGAACCCCTTCACCAGGACAACGCAGTGGCCGCCCGCGAGGTTCACACGGGCGCGGGCGCCGCACATGTGCCTGCCCGGCGAGAAACATGGGCAGGGGGAAACACGACCCGGCCAGAAACATGGTGGCCCGGTGGCACCCCGGATCCGGCGGCCTTCTAGGGTGTGGACATGATCCAGCACCGCAAGGGCCTCGTCCTCGACTTCGGTGGTGTGCTGACGACACCTCTGCTGCCCGCCGCGCTCGCCTTCGAAAAGCGCGCGGGACTCGCCGAGGGCACGCTGCTCACCGGCCTGTACCTGAATCCCGAGGGGATCGGGCTCACCGAGGAACTGGAGCGCGGCACGCTCACCCAGACCCAGTGGAACGAGGCGGCCGGACGGCTGCTCGGCATATCGCCGGACAACCTGATGGGCCGCATCTTCGCCGACCTGCGCCCCGAGACCACGGTGATCGCCGCGGCCGCCGCCGCGCGCCGCGCCGGGGTGAAGGTCGGCATCCTCTCGAACTCCGTCGGCCTGACCCCGTGGAACCTCTACGACGGGTACGAGGTGGACGACCGCTACGACGCCGTGGTGCTGTCCGAACTCCACGGCACGCGCAAGCCGGAGCCGGAGATCTTCCGGCTCGTGCTGGAGCGACTCGGCCTGCCGGCCGAGGAGTGCGTCTTCGTCGACGACACCGAGCAGTACCTTCCCCCCGCGGCCGCACTCGGCTTCACCACCGTCCACGCGGTGGAGCCGGCACGGACGGTCGCCGCCCTGGAGAACCTGCTCGGCGTCGCGCTGACGGACGCGCGTCCCGAGCGGACGACCCCCTGAGGAGACACACATGCGACTGGGTCTGGCCCTTCCCACCTTCGGCCCCGACGCCACGCCGGAAGGCATGCTGCGCGTCTGCCGCACCGCGGAGGAGACGGGGTACGACTCCCTGTGGACGGGCGACCGGGTCCTCGCCCCCCGCGTTCCGGGCGCCCCGTACCCGAGCCGCGACGGCGTGATGCCGCGCGTCTACGAGAACCACATGGACCCCCTGGTGGCGCTCACCTTCGCCGCGTCGCACACGACCCGCGTCCGCCTCGGCACGAGCACGCTGAACGGCCTGTGGCAGCCGCCGATCATGCTGGCGCGTTCGCTGACCACCCTCGACGTCCTCAGCCGGGGGAGGCTCACCGTGGGCCTCGGTCTGGGCTGGATGCCCGACGAGTACACCGCGGTCTCCGTACCCTGGCAGGGCCGGGGCGCGCGGCTCGACGAGACGCTGGACGTCCTCCAGGGGTACTGGGCCGAGGACGTCTTCGCCCACGAGGGACCGCTGTTCACCGTCCCGGAGACCGTGGTGGGGCTCAAGCCGCGCCAGCGCCCCGGGCCCCCGGTGCTGCTCGCCGCGTTCACCCCCAGGGGCCTGCGGCGGATCGGGCGCAGGCTCGACGGCTGGCTGCCCGGTGCGATGCCGCTCGCGCACCTGATGGCCATGTGGGACACGGTCGTGAAGGAGGCGGTGCGGGCGGAGCGGGACCCGTCCACCCTGCACATCGCCCTGCGCGTCAACCCCGAGCTGACCGACTCGAGGACCGCCCCGGATGAGATGCCCCGGGCGGGCACCCTGGACCAGTACGTCGACTACGCGCGGGCCGCGGCCGAGGCAGGGGTGCACGAACTGTTCGTGGACTTCGGCCAGACGCACACCACCCTCACCGAACGGGTGGACCTGGCCGGCCGCTTCCTCGAAGGGGTCCGCGCGGGGTGAACCGCCGGGCGTCGCGGTCAGCGCAGCACCCGGTACACCGACGCCGCCGTGAAGCCGTACGCCAGGTGCGGGACGATGTCCGACACCCACGACGTGAGGCTCCAGGTGGTGGGGTCGGTCACCTTCAGGGCGGTGGCCGGGAGGTCGCTGCCGGCCATGGCCGCGGCGGCGAGCAGCGGCCCGGCCGCCCAGACCGGGAGCTTCCCGTCGCGTCGCGCCAGCCCGTACGCCGCCCCGACCCCGAGGCCGGTGACATAGCCGAGCAGCGCGCCGAGGGCCTCCTCACGATGCTCCTTGTCCTCACCCTCCCCCAGCCGCACCCCGGCTCCGCCGGCGAGTTTCCCCGCGATCGTCGCCGGCACGCTGCTGGACCCCCTGCCGCGCAGCAGCATGTCTCCGTACGAGACGACGTTCAGCGCGGCGGTGCCGGCCGCTCCGGCGAGCAGGCCCTTGGTGAGTGACCGCATGAGATCTCCTTGGCGTGACACATGAGAGCGAGAACCATCCAGCGATACGACAAAAGAGACATTACCCGTATTGTCGCACTCAAGTGGTGTCATGTGTCTGACGAAGGGCACGTCGGGTCGTCACACCTACAGGCAGGGGACGCGGTACCGGGGCGGCCTGGGGCCGGCCGCCCCACCCGGTGCCCGTGTGCCGCAGCGCCGCGTGCCGCCGTGATCAGCGGCAGCCGGTCGCGGTGCGCGTCGTCGCGGCCGTCGGCGCGCCGCCGGCCTGCCGGACCGCGAACTGGTCGACGTCACCCGGCTGTTGGCCGGCCAAGGCAGAGGCGGCACGACAGGTCCCTTCGTAGGACGTGTGGTGCGGACCGGTCCGGCCCGGAATGTGTGTGCGCCCTGGCTGGTTGCCCTTGAACACCCACCCCGTCCGCCCCTTCGGCGCCGCGCGTGCCGCGGGGCGGGTACGGCCGGTCGAACGCATCGATGGGAGAAGCCTTGAAGCGCACCGACTCCGCCCCCCAGCCGTCCCGACTCCGTCGCGTCCGCCTCCCCGGGACCGTGGCCCCGGCCGCGTCGGCGGCGCCCCCGCGCCACCGTGACGAGGAGACACGGCAGACCTCGGGGCCGGACACGGCCCGCCAGGTCGTGGTGTGAGCTGAGCGGCGGCGGACGACCGCACCGCCGCGGCAGCGGCCGACGGGCCCCGGCTGACACATGGGCACATGTGTCACCCGGGGCCCGTCGGTGTGCCGGGAGAGGGGGTCAGGTGGCCCCGACGCCGTTCAGCAGGGTGTCGACGACGAGGTCGGCGGCCTGTCCGGGACTCAGCTCTGGCATCTGCCGGGACACCAGGTGCATCAGCTGGGGCAGCAGCGCGCCGGCCCACCCCTGCGGCAGACCGGGGCGCAGGAGACCCTCGTCGGTGGCGCGGGCGAGGAAGGTCTCGACCTCGCGGACGGCCGCGTCACGGCGTGCGGGGACGGCCTCGTCGGCGAGCATCCGGCTCAGGTCGACCGGCCAGGTGCGGTTGACCACGATGATGTTCTCGACGAAGCGGTGCAGGGCGACGGCGACGGGTGCCTCGCGGAGCCGGGCGTCCTCGATGGCCTTCTCGATGGCCGTGAGGCGGGCGTCGTAGATGGCGGCGAGGAGTTCCTCACGGGAGGCGAAGCGCCGGTAGACGGTGCGTCGGTCCACGCCCGCCTCGGCGGCGATGCTCGCGATGCTCGCGCCGGGGTCGGCGGCGAGCATACGCGCTCCGGTGGTCAGGACGGCTTCCAGGTTGCGTGCTGCGTCGGCTCTCACCGCACCGAGTCTAGGCCAGGAAATGTGGAGCCTCGCACAGTTAAAGCCACTGGAGTGTGTACGTGCACCAAGTAAGTGCTACATTGAAGTGACAGATAAGCGAGGTATTGCGGTTGCGCTGAGGCTCTTGCCTGTGCCGCGGCCGACGCGCCCGCCCACCACTTCCAGAAAGGCACCTTCGATGCCGGAGACACAGCAGTCCACCTCACCCCGCAAGGGGGGTGTCGCCGCCGCGATGAGCGCGCTGATCCTCGCGGTCCTGCTGGCGGCCCTGGACCAGACGATCGTCTCGACGGCGCTGCCCCGGATAGCGGAGGACCTGAACGGGTTCGACGACATCGCGTGGGTCAGCGCCGCGTACCTGCTCGCGTCGACGGCGGTCACCCCGCTGTGGGGCAAGCTCGGCGACATGTTCGGCCGCAAGCGCCTGTACCTGGCCTCGACCTCGATCTTCCTGATCGCGTCGGTGGCCTGCGGCCTCGCGCAGAACCTGCCCGAGCTGATCGGCGCCCGGGTGCTCCAGGGCGTGGGCGGCGGCGGCATGATCGTGCTGACCTTCGCCCTGGTCGGTGACATCGTCGCGCCGGGCGAACGCGGCCGGTACCAGGGCATGTTCGGTTCCGTCTACGGCGTCGCCAGCATCGTCGGCCCCCTGCTCGGCGGTGTCTTCACCGACCAGCTGTCCTGGCGGTGGGCCTTCCTGGTCAACCTGCCGTTCGGCATCGTCGCCCTGGCCGTCGCCGCCCGTGCGCTGCCCGCCGCCGCCCGCGGCACCAAGGCCCGCGTCGACTACGCCGGCGCCACCGTCCTGGCCGGCATCGCCACCGGCCTGGTCCTGATCACCTCGTTCGGCGAGCGCTGGGGCTGGGGTTCACCGGCCATCGTCGGGCTGATCGTCGCCACCGCCGTCCTCGGCGCGCTGCTGGTGCCGGTCGAGCGCCGCGCCGCCGCCCCGGTCCTGCCTCCGGCCATGCTGGGCTCGCGGACCGTGGTCTTCTCCTCGCTGATCGGCTTCTTCGCCAACGCCGCGATGTTCGCCGTCCTGGTCTACCTGCCGACCTACCTCCAGATCGTCCACGGTGTCTCGGCCACCCTGTCCGGCATCTCCATGCTGCCGCTGGTCGCCGGCCTGGTCGTCAGCCAGTCCCTGGCCGGACGCTGGGCCGCGCACGTCGAGCGGCTGCGGATGATCCTGCTCGCGGGTCTGACCGCCAACCTCGCCGGACTGCTCCTGCTGGGCACCATCGGGGCCGGCACCGGCACCCTGGCGCTGAGCGTCTACTTCCTGATCACCGGCATCGGTATCGGCATGGTGCCCATGGTCGTGCTGACCACCGTCCAGAACAGCGTGCCCGCCACCGACCTCGGCGCCGCCAGTGCCGTGGTCACCTTCGCCCGGTCCATCGGCGCGGCCTTCGGCGTCGCGGTCTTCGGCACCCTCCTCAACACCGGCTTCGCCCACCGCACCCACGCGCTGCCCGCCGGCGGCGGCTTCGACGCCGCCCGCCCCGACACCATCGGACAGCTGCCCGCCGCCCCGCGCGAGGCCGCGCTGGACGCCTTCGCCCACGCCACGGCCACGGGTTACCTCTGGATCGCGCCCGCCCTCGCCGTCGGCATCGTCCTCGCCGTCTTCCTCCGGCCCGCCCGGAAGCCCGGGCACACCACCCCCGCCGCCCCCGCGGCCGACGACGCCCGCCTCACCGCCGAGGGCACCGCCCAGGCCGCCTGAACACCCCGCTCCACGCCCTCGAACGGCCGACGCCCGCACCGGGTGCCGGCCGTCGGTGCGTTCGGACGCGCACGGCCACCGGGCCGTGCAGGCTACGCGTCACGCTCCTCCGGGGCGCTTTCGGAGAGCCGCTTGAGCTGCGTGATCCACAGGGTGTTCAGGTGCCGCGCCCACACGGGGGACAGCGCGGCGAGGGACTTGGCCACGGGACCGCGGACGACGTTCTCCGTCACGACATGGGTGCCGTCCGCGACGGCGGTGAACAGCCACGCCTGGTACAGCTGCACACCCGCGCCGACGCCCGACCAGCCGAGCCGGCGGTGCGGCTCGTGCTCCCCCACGAAGATCTCGAAGCGCTGCTCGTGGAAGACCACCTCGAAGGTACGGGGGAGCGCCCCGGTCCGTGCCCCGGTGACGCCCGGGACCCAGTCCGGCCACCGCGTCACATCGGCGAGCAGGGCGAAGGCCGTGGCGGGCGGGGCGTGCACCACCGCCTGCGCCTGGCAGAAGCTGTGGGCCTGATCGGGCGAGAAGCCCGACGGCCAGTGGATGTCCGGATGGCCATCCGGAGCGTCGAGCATCCGGTTCCCCTCTCGCGCGGCCCGGCGGCTCAGGCACGGCCGCCGTGGGAGGACTGTCCGGGCAGGCCGTCCCCGCCTCCACTCTGCGTGGCCGGGCGCGGAACGGCATACGTCAAATGACTGGGCGGACGACCCGTCACCGGCCCTGTCCGGCGGGCGCTCAGCCGTCCTGCCCGAGGTCGAGGCCGGAGAGCGCGTCTCTGAGCGCGGCCCGCGAGGTGATGCCCAGCTTGGGATAGATCTGGTAGAGGTGTGTGCCGATCGTGCGGTGGGACAGGAACAGCCGCTCCGCGATCTGCTTGTTGGTCAGTCCCGTCGCCGCGAGCGTGGCGATCTGCAGTTCCTGCGCGGTCAGCGCCACGGGACCCGGCCTGGTGGCGGCCGGCGCGGACAGGCCGCTCGCGCGCAGCTCGGCCGCCGTGCGGGCCGCCCACGGCTTGGCCCCCAGCCGCTGGAACACCTCCAGCGCCTGGGTCAGCTGTTCCCTGGCCTCCGCGGTGGCACGCAGGCGCCTGAGGCGTTCACCGTGGAAGAGGCGCACCCGTGCCGCGTCGAAGGGCCAGCGCTCCGGTCCCGGCAGGGACAGGGCGCGTTCGAAGAGGGCGACGGACTCCTCGCCGCTGGCGGTCAGCGCCTCGCAGGCCAGGACGAGCAGCTCCAGCCGGGGTGACAGCCCGGCCATCGCGGAGGCGCGCATCGCCGCCGCGTGGGCGGCGGCCTCCTCCTCCCGGCCGGTCCGGACGGCGGCCTCGACCAGGTCCATCGCACCCCACATGGCGATCGGCACGTAGGGGGCCACGGTCCCGGGCGGGCTGAGCGCGCAGGCGTGCTGATAGGCGGTCTCGAAGTCGCCGCTGCCCAGGGCGGCCAGCGCCC
Organism: Streptomyces sp. NPDC046870; assembly: GCF_040704595.1. Taxonomy (NCBI): domain Bacteria; kingdom Bacillati; phylum Actinomycetota; class Actinomycetes; order Kitasatosporales; family Streptomycetaceae; genus Streptomyces; species Streptomyces sp. NPDC046870. The sequence continues at coordinate 222,624 of NZ_JBEYXM010000010.1, read as the reverse complement.
TGGCGTGGCAGGCGAAGAACCGGGCGCCGTGGGCCCCGCGGGGCGTCGCCCACCGGACGATGTCCTCGGTCAGTGTCGCGGCGGTCTCCGCGTCGCCCTGCGCCGCGGCCACGGCGGCCTGGATGTAGTCGAAGTACCACGCGAAGAAGCGGTAGTCGTGGTTCGTGCACAGCGTGTGCCCCTCGGCGGCCAGTTGCGCGGCGTCGTCCCAGCGGCCCAGGTGGTAGTAGTCCAGGCCCAGGTGCATCAGCGCGCCCAGGTGCCGGCGGACGGGCGCCGTGCCGGCGCGGCCCTGCTCGATCAGCCGGCGCGTGGCCCACCGGAAGTCCCCGAGCCGGTCGGCGAAGACCGAGGCGGTGCCGACGCGCACCACGCGGGTGGGATCGTCCCCGACGCCGGCGATCAGCTCCGCCAGGCGGGGCAGTGCCGGGGGACCGGTGCGCGCGGGGTCGGCGAAGGTCTGGGAGACGACCCAGAGCAGCTCCGGCGGTCCGGGGACCAGCCGGTCCATGAAGACGAACAGCGGCTGCCACAGCTCGGGGGCACCGCCGTACCAGCACAGCAGCACCAGCAGGTGCAGGGCCTCGATCAGGGCGTCGTCGCAGGCGTCCCAGCCGTGGTCCCCGGACTCGATCGCCCCGACCAGCAGCCGGTACGCGGTGTCGATGTCACCGTCCCTGTTGATCAGCAGGAACGCGGACGCGGCCGCCGCGTGCAGCGACCGCTGTCCGGTGCCGGGATGGACGAGCCGGGCGCCGGCGAGCAGTCGCGAGGCGTCCTCCAGCTCACCGCTGGAGTCCACGCCGACGTAGGCCGCCTCGGCCAGCCGGCGGCTCTCGTCGGCCGCCGTGGGGCTCAGCCCGGCGGCCCGGGTCAGCGCCGTCACCGCGCCGAGGGCGTCCCCGCGCCGCAGCCGGCGGCGCGCGGCCTCCTCCAGCAGGGACGCGACGGTCTCGTCCGGGCCGACGGCCGCCTCGCCCAGGTGCCAGGCACGGCGCTCCAGCTGCTCGCCGAGCACACCGGCGAGCGCCTGGTGGGCCCGTCTGCGTTCCGAGGCGGTCGCCAGCTCCACCACCGCGGAGCCGATCAGCGGGTGCCGGAAGGACAGCCGCCGGTTGTCCGCCGAGACCGTCACCAGCCGGTCGCGTTCGGCGGGGGCCAGGTCGTCGACGCCGGCCCGGCCGGCCGCGGCGGCCTCGATCGCGGCCAGGTCGCCGGTGCCGTCGAGGGCCGCGATCAGCAGCAGCTCACGGCTGCGGTCGGGCAGCGCGGCCACGCGCGAGGCGAACATGGCCTGAAGGCGCTCGGTCAGGGGCAGCACGGTGGGCACCGCCGCCAGGGTCGCCCGCTGCTCGGTGGAGAGCGCCACCGGCAGCTCCACCAGCGCCAGCGGGTTGCCGCGCGCCTCGGCGGCGATGCGGCGCCGTACCGCGGGGGAGATGTCGGGGTGGGCGAGCGCGAGCAGCTCGGCCGACGACGCGTCGTCCAGCGGCCTGAGCCGGTGCTCGGTCAGGCCGCTCGACTCGAAGAAGCTGTCGGCGCCCTCACGGGAGGCCGCGAGGAAGCCGATCCGGCTGCCGACGAGCCGCCGGGCCACGAAACCGAGGACGGCGGTGGTCGCCCGGTCCAGCCACGGCAGGTCGTCCACGACGATCAGCAGCGGCGTCTCGGCGGAGATCAGCCGCAACAGCAGCAGCACCGCGGTGGAGGTCAGGAGGCGGTCGGGAGCCGGTCCGCTGCCGATGCCGACGGCGACCCGCAGGGCGTCGCGGTGCGGGTTGTCCAGGACGTCCAGGTGGTCGAAGAGGGGCACAAGGAGCTGGTTGAGGCCCGCGTAACTGATGTCCGCCTCGAACTGCACGCCGGCCGCGCGCAGCACCCGGACACCGTTGTGCACGGCGCCGGTCGCCACCGCGTCGAGCACGGCGCTCTTGCCCACCCCGGCCTCGCCCGACAGCAGCAGAGCCGCTCCCTGGACCTCGGAGTCGGCGAAGAAGGACTGGATGAACGAGAGGTCCGCTTCGCGTCCGACAAGCCGTGTCGAGGCCGGGCAGACGGTCGGATCCAGGTCATTCATCGGGCGTCCTCCCACGGCCGTCGTACGGAGGCCCGGTGTTCCGTGCCGACCTGGCCGTGCCTGCACCCGGCTCCGTGCGGCCCATGCAATCACTGGAGTCTAAAGGACGTCCATAATCGGCCATTCCTTCTCCGTTGCCGTTCCCCGCCCCGCCTCGCGGCCGGGGCGGGGCCGCTCCCACGCGGAGCTGTACTTATTACGGCGTAATAGCCGGGGCCGGGAGGCGCCGGGAGCGAGGCACGGGGTGACGCGCCGTGGCCGGAAACGGCGTGGCCGGAACGGTGCGGGACGTCCCGTTCGTGCCGTGCGTCGCGCCACGGGATCAGGAACGGCGCAGCAGATCGGCGGCGCGCTCGGCGATCGCGTACACGGTGGCGTTGGTGTTGTTGGAGGGGATGGAGGGGATCACGGAGGCGTCGGCGACCCGCAGGCCGTCCAGCCCGTGCACGCGCAGCGCGGAGTCGACGACGGAGGCGTCGTCCTCGCCCATCATGCAGGTGCCCACGGGGTGGCAGTACGAGCCGAAGTACCGGCGGGCGTGGTCGGCGATGGACTCCTCGTCCACCGCGGCGAGCCCGGGACTGACCTCCTCGATCCCCCACGCGGCGAGCGCGGAGGACCAGGCGATCCCGCGGGCCGTCCTGATGCCCGACAGCACCGCCCGGACGTCCGCCTCCTCGGTGAAGTAGCGGGGGTCGATCGCCGGCGGCGCGTACGGGTCGGCCGAGGTGATCCGCACGGTGCCGCGACTCGCCGGCCGCATCGGCGAGATGCCGATGGTGAAGCCGTTGTCCACCGGGGCGACCGGATTGGGCACCGGGATGTCGATGAAGATGATCTGCACGTCGGGGCCCACGGCGTCGGGGGTGCTGCGCAGCAGCCCCAGGATCTCGCCGTGGTTGTTGCGGGCCGGGGGCACCGGCCGCTGGGCCCGGTAGACGAGGTTGGCCCGCGGGTGGTCGTGCAGGTTGTGCCCCACGCCGGACAGTGCGTGGAAGACCTCGACCCCGGCCTGCCTCAGCTCGTTCTCGGCGCCGATGCCGGAGCGCTGGAGGATCAGGGCCGATCCGATGGCCCCCGCCGTCAGCACCACCTCTCCGGCCGCCCGCACGGTGTGGGTGCGTCCGTGCGCGCCGTACTCCACCCCGACGCAGCGGTGTCCCTCGAAGAGCAGCCGGTGTGCCGCCGCCTCGGTGATCACATGGAGGTTGGGGCGGTCCATGGCCGGGGTCAGGTAGGCGTCGGCGGCGCTCTGCCGGCGTCCGCCGACGATGTTGAGGTCGACCGGGGCGAAGCCCTCCTCCAGGCCTCCGCTGATGTCGTGGGCGCGGCGGTGTCCGGCTTCGAGGGCGCCCTCGAGGCAGGCGAGCAGGATCTCGTTGGGCTGCCGGGCCGGCGCCACGGTGAGCGGGCCGGAGGTGCCGCGCCCGGGAGCCCCGCTGAGGGCGGTCTCGCTGCGCTGGAAGTAGGGGAGCAGGTCGTCGAAGGTCCAGCCCTTGGCGCCGTGCTCGCTCCAGCTGTCGTAGCCGGTGCGGTGGCCGCGGGCGAAGACCATGGCGTTGATGGCGGACGAACCGCCCAGGCCCCTGCCACGCGGCAGCGGCACGGGGGCACCGGAGACCCGCTGGACCACGGTCGTGTCGCCCCAGCCGGCTTCCGAGGCGGCGAGCGAGGGCCAGGCCGGCGGGTGGGCCACCGCGTCCGGAAGCTCGGCGGGGCCGGCCTCCAGCAGCAGCACGTGGAGGTCCGGGTCCTGCGTCAGACGCGCGGCGAGCACGCAGCCGGCCGTTCCGCCGCCGACGATGACGACGTCATAGGCGGAGTCGTGTGAAGACATGGTGGGTCCGTTCTGGCTGAATCAGTGATCCGCACACAACGGTATCATCGGTACGTATCAATGCTCCGTAAATACGTGTACCGGGCGGGCGCACGTTTCCGGAGGCGACACGTATTCAGTTGTCGCGGGTGGGGTAGGACGTACGCACACAACAGAAGGCGAGGGAGTTGCGGTGACGGATCTCGCGGCTGCGGTCGAATCGGTGGAGCAGCTCTCCACGGTCTGGCGCGCCATGGTGCTCGACCGGGACGCGGAGGCGGACGTACGGGACCTGCCGGGTCTCGCCGTCCGCTGGGCCGACTGCCGCTTCGCCTTCTGGAACGCGATCACCCTGAACGAGGCCGGGGCGGACGCGGAACTGCTGGACCGGCGCCTGGGCCAGGCCGCCGACATCATGCGGTCCAAGGAGCGGCCCGGCTTCCTGTGGCTCTTCGAGGACCTGCTCGCGGACGACGCCCGCGCGGCGCTGGAGGAGGCGGCGGGACGCGCCGGACTGGTCCATGCCTTCCCCGGCACCGGCATGGCCGGCGACCTGCTGCCCCTCCCCGAGCCCCACCACCCGGACCTCACCTTCCGGCGAGTGACCACCGGCGCACAGCTGCGCGCCTACGCGGACATCAACTCGCGCGCCTACGGCTTCGACCTGGAGGACGGCCGCGACGGGCTGGCCGGCTCCACGCTGTGGAAGCGGGAGGTGTACGCCTACCTGGCACTGCGGGACGGCGTCCCGGTCGCGTGCGCCGCGACCGTCGAGGCGCGGGGCCGCCTCTTCGTGGTGCTCGTCGCCACCGAGCCGGACCTGCAACGCCGGGGATACGGGGAGGCGGTGACCCGCAAGGCGCTGTACGAGGGTGCCCGCGCCACCGGGCTGACCCGGGCCACCCTGCACGCGACCGCCGCCGGGGCACCCGTGTACCCGAGGATCGGTTTCGAGCCGAACTCGCCGATGCGCTTCTACGCGCTGGCGGACTGATCCGGCACCACGTGCGGTGCCCACCGGCAGCGCGGCGACCGGAGGGCCGGCGACACACCCGGTCCTCGCCCGACGTGGCCGCCGGGACTGCCCGTCGCGAGCGCGGCAACCGCTCCGCGCACCGTCAAGTGACTGATGCGCGCGGTTTGTCCCCTGCGACAGGCTGGGACAGGCCGGTGCTCCGGCGAGCCCGTCGGCTCCGGACCGGCCACGACTGCCGGGAGCGGCACGTCCGACATGAGAAGGGGACCTGGCGTGACACCGATCGAGCAGCAGCCCTCGCTGACGAGCAGCAATCCGATACTCTCCCGGCCGCAGTTCGAACGGCGGGGCGGACAGAAGACGGCGGCCAGGGACCCGCGGGCGGGGACCGCGGTCGTACGGGACCGGATCAGGGTGGGCAGCGACCGGGAGCAGGCGCACGCCGCGGACGCCGCCCCGCTGCCCGTCCACGTCGGCGACCTGATGACGATGGACGACGTCCTGCCCCGCGCGGCGGCGGGGCTCGCGGTCACGGCCCTCACGGCCGCGCTGTCGTGGACCCTGCTGCCGCTCGCCGCGCTCGGTACGGCCGCGTCGTACGGCGTCGCCGCCGGTGCCGCGCTGCTCGCGGCGGCGCTGGTGGTGGTCCAGCGCCGCGGGAACCCGCCGTCCGCGTCCCTGGCCCTGACGTTCGCGGCGTTCCAGGGCGTGTTCCTCGGCGTGCTGTCGACGACGGCCTCCCGCCATCTGTCACCGGGTCTCTTCGTGCAGACCGTGCTCGGGACGATGGCGGCCTGCGCCGCACTCCTCCTCGCCCGCGCACTGCACTGGATGCGGGCGAACCGCCGGTTCCACGGCCTGGCGGGCGCCGCGCTCCTGGGACTCGGCCTCCTCGCCCTGGCGGACTGGTTCCTCCACCCCCTCATGGGCACGGACGGCCTGGGCCTGCGTCCCCTCGGCCTCGGCGTCGTCATGGGGGTCGTGGGCGTCACCCTCGGGGTGTCCTTCCTGCCCCTGCACTTCCGGCAGGTGGAGAACGGCATCACCTACGGCGTCTCCCGCGACCAGTCCTGGCCGGCCGCGTTCGGGCTCACGCTGACCCTGGTGTGGCTGTACGTGGAGACCGCGCGGCTGTTCACCCTCTTCCCGGGCGACGAACTCTACTGAGCCTTGATCAGCACCGTGGCCAGCAGTCCGGCGCCGTACGCGACGCCGTAGTAGCGGAGGACCGGCTGCCGGGGCGAGAGCCACAGCAGGACCAGCGCGAACACCGCTGTCAGGCCGACCACGAACGGATCGAACCCGGCGTTCTCGAAGGCCAGGTTGGCGGTGATGCCCGCGGCGATGAACAGGGCGTTCACGGCGATCAGGACGTTGTCCCAGACACGCGGCGCACGGTCGGTCGGGAAGAGATACTGGGCCAGCATGACCGTGGTGTTCAGCACCGTGAACCCGGCGAGGAAGACGGCGTCGGAGAACACGTCGTCGTTGAAGGCGACCACACGGCAGATCGGGGGCAGGCTCCCGGCGCAGAACCGCCCGTGCAGGTAGTTGGTGACCTCGTGGTCGCCGAAGCTCAGGGCGTACAGGTACGCGCCCGCCGTGAACAGGGCACCGAGCGCGAGCAGGCCGCCGCGCCGCCGCGGCCGGCCGTCCCGCACCAGGTGGGCGGTGACCAGGTAGTACAGCAGGACGGTGCACAGGCCGAGGACCATGTTGTCGATCTCGACCCAGCGCAGGAACCGGTTGTCCGCGACGAAGGCGAGTGTGCCGCCGGCCTTCCTGTTGACCGAGATGAGCACGACCACCAGCGAGTCGAGGGTGAGCAGCAGATGCAGCCTGCCGTGCGCGAGGCGGCGCCCGGGGAGGTTCACGTCCCGCGCCGCGTCTCGCCGGGGCGCTCGGCGTCCTGCGCGGCGGACGCGGGGCACATCCCGCGGATGAGCACGTCGAACAGCCGCGCGGCCCGGGTGGGCTCCTCGTCCTGGGGGCCGACGTGCCACAGGGGGCCGAGCAGCACGAGCACGTCGTCGGCCGTCGTTCCGGGAAGGATGGTTCCGGCGGCCTCGTTGGCGCGCACCAGCGACGTCAGCGCGTCCAGCAGCGGCCGGTACGGCTCACGGCACTGCCCGGTCATGGCCGCGGTGGCCCGCCGCATCGCCTCCGCGAACTCGGGTGTGCTCCGCCCGAGGCTCAGCAGGCGCTCCAGCCACGCCCGCAGCGCGTCCGGCGGCGTCAGGGCCGTCAGGAGCGCGGGCACCGCGGTGACCAGCTCGTCCACCTCCGCTCCGTACACCTCCAGCATCAGGGACTCGCGGGTCGGGAAGTGCCGGTAGAGCGTCCCCTGGCCCACGCCCGCTCTGCGCGCGATGGACTTCAAGGAGGTGTCGCCGGGGCAGGCGAGTGCCTCCGTCGCCGCCTCCAGGATGCGCAGCCGGTTGAAGCGTGCGTCCGATCTCATCGATGCTCCGGTCTCCTTCCGTGGTGATGCCGTCGGGCGGGCTCGGGCGGCGCCCGCTCGGCAGTGTGCCGACATGCCGCACACATGGCTGGGGTCTTCCGGCGCTCCGAGCGGTGACGGCCCGCGTTCGTCGAGCCGGTGCAGCGAACACCTGCGAAACACATATCCTGAGGGAAATCTACACTCCGCCGCCGCCCTTCGGGGCGGTCCGCCCGCGCGGGCACGTCGTCCGGCGAGCTGGACGGACACACCCCACCCGCACCGAGCAGAAGGCCCTCGATACCCATGTCCCATGACGCAGTCGCTCGTGCCGCCGTCCCGCGGCCGCACACGTCGGCGGTGGAACGGCTCGGCGAGCTGACCGCCGCCCTCGCCGAGGACCTCGACGGGGGCAGGTGGGCCCCGGGGCCGCTGGAACGGACCCTGGCGTCCCGCCTGCTCGTGGCCTGCGCCGGGGACGGGCAGTTCACCCCGGCCCGCCTGCGCGAGACCCTCTGGGAGGGCAGCGTCGCCCTGGCGTACGCCGGCGGCGGCCGGCTGGCCCGGCTCCTCGCCCGGCTGTCCGCGGTCACCACACATCCGGTACCGGACGCCGAACCCGCGCTGTCCGCCGGCGCCCGCCTGCTGGAACGGGTCGCACATGGCACACCCGCGGGCGACCCGGACCGGGAACAGTCGGATGACGGATGTGTCCGGAACCGCGTCTCCGGAAGACTCGTGCCATGAACCACACACCGGTCCTGAAGGGGGAGAGAACATGACGAGGTACCACAGGTGCGGCCGACCCTGCTGTGACCCTTCGCCGGTCAGGCCGCCGTCCTCCGCGCGGAGGCCCAGGAGCGCCCGCGCGGGCCGGCCCGTTCTCACCCTGGTGCGGGGCACGGAGACCCGCCGTACCGTCGAACTGTCCACGCTGACGCGCGAACCCATGCCGGCCGACGTCCGGGGCGCGCTCGTGACGCCGGTCGACGGCAGGCTCATGGCCACCTGGATGCCGCTGAGCGCACCGTCCCGCGTCCCGCAGGGCCGGGTCCTGCTCTCCTGGACGCACGCGGGTGAGGACCGGACCGACGTCACCGCGCACCTCGGCCTCGCCGGGGCCCAGGTGCTGCTCGCCGTCTGGCCCGGCCTGCGCGGTGAGTGGTCGGGCGTCGTCCGTCCCACCGTCGCCGAGGTGACGGAGCTGCACGCCGCGCTGCGCCTCGCGACGACGGTCCTGGACCGGCTGGCCGACTGACGGCCGCGGGGGCGTGCGGTGAGGCGCCCCACCACGCCGCGGCCCTCCTCGCGCCGACGGCGCAGTCCGCTGAGCTGTGCGGTGCCGATTGCGGACCTCGCGTGTCGGGCGGCCGGCTGTTACGGCGGTGTGTGTGGCCGTGAGCCTGTCGGCCGGGGTGCCCCGTGCGGGAGCACCAGAGCGGGTCCGTCGGCCCACGGGCCGGCCGCTACGGAGTCCTGTGCTGCGCCGGGTCCGGGGCCGCGTGCGCTGTGGTCCAGGAGGTGAGGATGCGCAGGGCGTCGTGGGAGGGGGTGCCCGGTTCGGCGGTCAGCACCATCAGGCGCTGCCCGGAGTCGTCGGGGCTGGCCCAGGTGTCGCAGTCGAGGGTGAGGTCGCCGACCAGGGGGTGGCGGTAGTGCTTGGTGCCGTAGCCGGCCGTGATGACGCGGTGCTCGGCCCACCAGGTACGGAAGTCGCGGTCCTCGGCGGACAGCTCACGGACGAGGTGGGCGAGTTCGGGGTCGTCGGGGTCGGCCGCGGCCTCCATGCGCAGGGCGGCGACCGCGTCGCGGGCGTCGTGGTGCCAGTCCCGGTGCATGGCCCGGACGGCCGGGTCGGTGAACAGCAGCCGTATGTAGTTGCGGCGGGCCGCCGGGAGTGCGGCGAAGTCGGTGTAGAGGGCCGTGGCGGCCGGGTTCCAGGCCAGGACGTCCAGACGTCTGCCGAGGACGAGCGCGGGGGTGTCGGTGAGCTGTTCGAGCAGGCGGCGCATGGGCGGCCGTACGGGCTGGACGGGCCGGCGCCGGGTTCTCGGCCGGTCGTCGTTGCGGCCGGCGAGTTCGTAGAGGTACTTCTGCTGGTCGTCGTCCAGGCGCAGGGCGCGGGCCAGGGTGGCCAGCACGGGGGCGGAGGCGCGGACGCGGCCCTGTTCGAGGCGGGTGTAGTAGTCCACGCTGATCGCGGCGAGCCGGGCGACCTCCTCGCGGCGCAGCCCGGCGACCCGGCGGGCGGAGTCCGTCTCGGGCAGGCCGCACTCCTGCGGCGTCAGCTGCGCCCGACGCGCCCTGAGAAAGTTCCCCAGCCGACGGGAGTCGGGATGTGGGTTCATGTCGTCCATTCTCACGGAGTGGGCCGTCGTCACGGAGCGGGCCGGACACGAGGGCCGTACGGCCGTGCCCGGTACCGCCGCATCCGGCGGTACCGGGCTCAGGGAACCTGTCGGGCGGTCCGGCGCCGCGGGGGTCAGCGGACGGTGGTGCGGGCGGCCCGCTCGATGACGTCGGCGACGAGGTGCGGGTGGGAGACGGCGACGGAGTGGGAGGCCGCCACCTCGGTGGTGTGGGCGTGGGCGCGCTTGGCCATGAAGCGCTGGACGGCGGCGGGGATGTTCAGGTCCCGGGTGGTGACGATGTCCCAGCTGGGCTTGGTCTTCCAGGCGGCGCTGGTGGCCTTCTCCTCCAGTGCGGCCTGCGCGATGGGGCGCTGCTCGGCGGCCATGAGGGCGGCCTGGCCGGCGGGGACGTCGGCGGCGAACTGGTGGTGGAACTTGTCCTGCCGGATGTACAGGTCGGTGGCGGTGGTGCCGTCGGCCTGCTTGTAGGTGACGGGGTCGAGGGCGTCGGGGAGGGTGGAGCCCGGGTACTTGTTGGTCAGCCCCAGGGCGGTCTCGCCGGGCGCCGGGAGGAAGGCGGCCACGTAGACGAGGGCCTTGACCTGCGGGTCGTTGGTGGCGGCCTCGCTGATGACGCTGCCGCCGTAGGAGTGGCCGACGAGGATCTTGGGGCCCTTGACGTGGTCCAGGAGGGTGCGCAGGGCCGCGGCGTCGGAGGCGGGGCTGCGCAGCGGGTTGGCGGCGGCCACGACGGGGTAGCCGTCGGCGCGCAGGTCCGCGATGACGCCGTTCCAGCTGGAGCCGTCGGCGAAGGCGCCGTGCTCCAGGACGATGGTCGGCTTGACGTGTCGGCCGGCTCCGGCAGCCTCGGCGGACTTGGTCGCCCCGTTGGCGGTGCCGCTGAGGGCGAACGCGCCGAGCGCGAGACCCGCCGTGAGCGTCGAGACCACACCGGTCACCACTCGCTTGCGCCCACCCTTGATGCTCACCACGACTGACCCCTTTCAGGTGTTCCGTTGACGGGCGGCCCGGCTTCGCCGGTGCGTCACCGCCTTGACTGGTGATGAATCTTCCATGCCTGCCGTCACCTGTCAAGCCGGTGACGAACGTTCGGGAGGCTGCCGGACCGGTGGCTACCCGGGCCCGTCGCGTCCGGACACGGGAGCGGCCGGGCAGGGCGTCGCCCCACCCGGCCGCGTGTCCCGGGACCGGACGCACACGTGTCCTGTGTCCTCGGTGCGCGCCCATGGCCCGCGTGTCCTGGGCTCGCGTGACATCGGCGTGTGTCACTGGCCCTGGCTGTGCTCTCCGGCAGGCGTGCGCTACCGCGCCCACGGATCGCGCTGGATGATGTCGGCCAGGGCCCTCGCGCAGCCGGAGAGCATCGTCTCCCCCTTCTGCGGGCTCGCCACCCGGGCGTCGCCCGCGACCCCGGACTTCGTGATCCGGTCGAAGGACACGGCCATGTACACCGGCTCGGTCGACTCCGCGGGCAGGGTGATCCGCGGTCCGTGCGCCTCGGCCAGGTGCTCGTGGTGGATCAGCTCGGGGTAGGCGGCCATCATCATGGACGTCTCCCCCTCACAGGCGTGCATGAGCCCGTCCTGGGTCTCCAGCGTGTCCCGCACCACCTCCCGTCCCGCGCCGAAGTAGCTGGCGAAGGCGATCGGCGTCGCCAGCTCCGCGGTCAGTTCGGTCGTGAGGGCGTTGAGGGCGGTCATGTTCCCGCCGTGCCCGTTGACGATCAGGATGCGTGAGAAACCCGCCCGGGTCACGGAGCGGCAGACGTCACGCAGCAGCGCGTGCAGGGTGGGCAGGGAGAGTGTGAGGGTGCCGCCGAACGCCATGTGGTGCTCCGACAGCCCCGTCGGGATGGAGGGCGTCACCACCACACCGGTGTGTTCGGACGCCAGCAGTGCCGCCCTCCGGCACACCTCGGCGGCCAGGAAGTCGTCCACGCCGGTGGGAAGATGAGGGCCGTGCTGCTCCGTGGCCCCCACGGGCAGCAGCACGACCGCGTCCTGGGCCGCGAGGGCGCGCAGCTGTGCGGCGGTCAGACGGTTCCACTGGACTTCGCTCATCTGTGACTCCTCCTGGGAGTGACCGGTGGGGGACGGTTACCGCGTCGGTGCCGGGCGGGGATCTAGAGGTAGTCGGCGTCGACGACTGCCTGGGCGAAGGTGGTGGGTGCTTCCTGCGGCAGGTTGTGGCCGATGTTCGCGATGGTGCGGTGCTCGTACTTGCCCGTGAAGTGGCTGCGGTAGGCGGTGCCGTCGCCGGGCGGGGTGAAGGGGTCGAGGGCCGGGTCCAGGGTGATGGTGGGAACGTGGATGGGGGGCTGGGCGGCGAGCAGCTTCTCGTAGCGGGCATAGCGGGGCTCGCCCTCGATGAGCCCGATGCGCCAGCGGTAGTTGTAGAGCACGATGGCGGCGTAGTCGGGGTTGTGGAACGCCTGGGCGGTGCGGTCGAAGGTGGCGTCGGAGAAGTTCCAGTTGGGGGAGACCAGGGTCCACACGTAGCGGCAGAGCGCGATGCGGTCGTCGAGGTTCTCCATGGCCTGCTTGCCGCGGTCGGTGGCGAAGTACCACTGGTACCACCAGTTGTGCTCGACGGCCGGGGCGGCGGGCGTCAGCTGCGCCTTGACGTTGGTGATGACGTAGCCGCTGGTGGACACCAGGGCCTTGACGCGCTCGGGCCACAGGGCGGCGATGATGTCGGCGGTGCGCGAACCCCAGTCGAAGCCGGCGAAGACCGCGCGGTGGATCTTGAGCGCGTCCATCAGGGCGATGATGTCCAGGGCGATGGCGGACTGCTCGGCGTTGCGCGGGGTGCGGCTGGACAGGAAGCGGGTGCTGCCGTGGCCCCGCAGGTAGGGGACGATCACGCGGTAGCCCAGGTCGGCGAGGAGCGGGGCGACGTCGACGTAGCTGTGGATGTCGTAGGGCCAGCCGTGCAGGAGGATGACCACCGGGCCGTGCGCGGGGCCGGCCTCGGCGTAGCCGATGTCGAGGACGCCCGCCTTGACCTGCTTCAGCGTGGGGAACGTCGTGTGCGTGCCGGGGGTGATGGTGGGCACGGTGGGCACGGGCCTGCCGCTCGACCCGTGCGAGGTGGCGGCGGACGCCTGGTTCTGCAGGCCGGACAGGGAGACGGCGGCCACGCCGGTGCCCAGGCCGACGGCCTTGCTGAAAGTACGCCTGTTGATCATCTGAAACCCTCCGTCGTGCGTGTTCGATGACCCGTCCGGGCCCGGGGAACCTTCGCTCACATCGGCGGTACGGGGTCACTGCGACTGCTGGCGCGATGACCCTCGCACACGGCCCGTCACCTGTCAAACAGGTGACGGAGAGGCGTTCCCGGCGGGCGGGTGGGAGAGGGGGACCGTCTCCTTTCCGTGCCGGACCGGCGGCACATACTCTGGCCTGTCGCGAATCAGGACACATCAGTCACATGACGGTCCGATGCGGTGACGGATCCGGATGTCCGGCATGCCTCCGGCGGCGCCCCGGCGCACCGCCACGACGGCGCAGGTGGGGGCGCAGATGGCGAGCCCGGCCGCCCCGTACGCGGCTCACCTGCTCCGCGGCCCGGAATCCCGGGGCCTGAGTCATTCGACTGAGAGGCGGACAGCTGCCGCGGCTCGTCGTCCCGGCCGGTCATCGTTACGAGCGGCTCCACGGCACCCCACTCCCTTCCCCACCGGACCCGCCTCGTGCTTCACCTTCCGAGCCTATGTGTGCGCGGTCGTGCTCTCGCGGTGGGAGGACAGGAACACGTGGCCGGGGGTCGTGTGAGCGAGTGTGACGAGATGGTGTGAGCGAGTGTGCGGGCCGACGCCGGAGCGGTGGGGCGACGAGGGCCGCCGTAGTGCTCCCTGCCGGGACGCGGCTCGGTGAGTGCTGCTCGCTCCTCGATCGAGCGCCTCCGGATCTCCGCCTCAGGACGCTCCGACGCCGTGCAGGAACGTGTCGACCACCACGTCGGCGGCCTTCCCCGGTGCCAGGTGCCTGTGCCGGTGCGCCACCAGGTTCACCAGCTCGGGCAGCAGCGGCCCCGCCCAGCCCTCCGGCTGGTCCCGGCGCAGGAGCCCCTCCTCGACGGCCCGCCGCAGGAAGGCGTCGACCTCGGCGATACAGGCGTCCCGGCGCCGGCGGATGGCGTCGTGGGTGAGCATGCGGGCGAGGTCGACGGGCCAGGTGCGGTTGACGACGATGACGTTCTCGACGTAGCGGTGCAGGGCGACGGCGACGGGTGCCTCGCGGAGCCGGGCGTCCTCGATGGCCTTCTCGATGGCGGTGACGCGCGACTCGTAGATGGCGGCGAGGAGTTCCTCGCGGCAGGTGAAGCGCCGGTAGACGGTCCGCCGGTCCACGCCCGCCTCGGCGGCGATGCTCGCGATGCTCGCGCCGGGGTCGGCGGCGAGCATGCGGGCTCCGGTGGTCAGGACGGTTTCCAGGTTGCGTGCAGCGTCGGCCCTCATCCCCTAAGAGTATCTCCGCTGAGGACGATCGTGACTGTGTCGCCATAGCTGTGTGTATGTAACTAGAGGAAGTGCTACATTGAAGTGGCAGTTGGACGAGAGGTCCGAACGAACCGGAGCATGGAAGAGAGAAAGCGCATGATCACCTACGACCGGCTTTTCATCGGAGGATCCTGGGTCGAGCCGAGCGACCCGGAGCTGCTCGACGTCCTCTCGCCGCACGACCAGTCGGTGGTCGCCCGCGCGGCCCAGGCGCAGCCGGCGGACATCGACCGCGCGGTCGCCGCGGCACGGAAGTCCTTCGACGACGGCGGGTGGCGGCTGACCCCGCCGGCGGAGCGGATCGCGGTCCTGCGGCGCTTCAACGCGCTGCGCGAGGAGAACGCGGAGAAGATCGCACACCTGATCTCGCTGGAGAACGGATCCGCCGGCTGGTTCACCCGCGCCGGACAGCCCGGCCTGACCAGGCAGGCGAACGCCTACCTGAAGGCCGCGGAGGAGTTCGGCTGGGAGGAGACGCTCGTCCCCTCCGACCCGGCGTCCCCGGTGCGCAGCGTCGTGCGCCGCGAGGCGGTCGGTGTCGTGGCCGCGGTGATCCCCTGGAACTCGCCGTTCTCCTCGGCCACCTCCAAGATCATCCCAGCCCTGGTGGCGGGCAACTCGGTGATCCTCAAGGTCTCCCCGGAGAACTCCCTGAGCATGGGTTTCCTGGCCGAACTGCTGGAGCGGGTGGGCCTGTCCGAGGGCGTGATCAGCGTCCTGCCCGCGGACCGGGAGACCAGCGAGTACCTGGTCTCGCACCAGGACGTCGACAAGATCGCCTTCACCGGCTCGACGCGGGCCGGCCGCCGCATCGCCTCGATCGCGGGTGAGCAGCTCAAGCGGGTCAGCCTGGAGCTGGGCGGCAAGTCCGCCGCCGTCATCCTGCCGGACGCCGACATCGAGAAGGCGGTCGCGGGCCTGAGGTTCGGCTCCCTGCTCAACAACGGCGAGTCGTGCATCGCCCAGACCCGCATCCTGGCCCCTCGCAGCCGGTACGAGGAGGTCGTGACCGCGCTGAAGGAACTGGTGGAGTCGCTGAAGGTCGGCGACCCGAACGACCCCGACACCTTCATCGGCCCGATGATCCGCCCCGACCAGCAGCAGCGGGTGCGCGACTACATCCGGCTCGGCATCGAGGAGGGAGCCCGCCTGGTCACCGGCGGCCCGCAGATCCCCGAGGGTCTGGAGAAGGGCAACTACGTCACCCCCACCGTCTTCGCCGACGTCGACAACTCCATGCGGATCGCGCAGGAGGAGATCTTCGGCCCGGTCCTCGTGGTCATCGCCTACGACGACGAGGACGACGCCGTCCGCATCGCCAACGACTCCGAGTACGGCCTCTCCGGGGGCGTCTGGTCCTCCGACGAGGAGCACGCCCTGGCGGTCGCCCGCCGTGTCCGCACCGGCACCGTCACGGTCAACGGCGCCTCCGTCGCCTTCGACGGCCCCTTCGGCGGCTTCAAGGCCAGCGGCATCGGCCGCGAGTACGGCGCGGTCGGCCTCGGCACCTACACCGAGTACAAGACCATCACCGTCTGACCCCGGTCGTACGACCCCGTCGCCGGCGAGCGCCGCCGACGGACGAACCCAGGACCACGGAAAACGACGCACAGCACCGCCGACGGCGGCAGGTGGCCCCGCCCGCCTGCCGCCGGCGCGGTGTCGGTGGACACGTGTTCCGACAGCGCCGGCAGCACCTGGCGCGCGCGGAGCGGGCCCGGCCTGTCGCACACCGGAGGCCGTTCACCGGATACAGGAACATATGTTCGTTATGCGCGCCATGTCGGCCGACAGTCTGTCCATACACGCTGTATGGTCTTCCGTAGGATGTCTTGGCGGAAGCGACACGTGTGCGACGTCCCGCCGAGCGCTACCACTCCTCTGAAGGCAGGGCACTGCTATGACACTGACCACCACCCCGTTCGGAATGCGCGCCACCGCCGCCGAGGTGCTCGACGGAGTCGATCTGACCGGGCGCCGGATGATCGTCACCGGAGGGGCCTCCGGTCTCGGTGCCGAGACGGTGCGCGCGCTCGCCGGTGCGGGAGCGCAGGTGACCGTCGCCACCCGGAACCCCGCTGCCGCCGAGCCGCTGGTCGAGGAGTTCCCCGGCACACGGGCCGTCGCACTCGACCTCGCCGACCTGGCTTCCGTGCGTGCCTTCTGTGACGACTGGAGCGGGCCGGTCGACGCCCTCGTCGCCAACGCCGGCGTGATGATGCTCCCGACCCGCCAGGTCAACGCGCAGGGCTGGGAGATGCAGCTCGCCGTCAACTACCTCGGCCACTTCGCCCTGGCCGCCGGCCTGCGCCCGGCCCTCGCGGCGGCCGGGAAGCCGCGCGTGGTCGTGGTCAGCTCCGGCGCCCAGCTGCGGGCGGGCTTCGACTTCGAGGACCCGCAGTTCGAGCGGCGTCCCTACGACCCGTTCGTCGCCTACGCGCAGTCGAAGACCGCCGACGTGCTGCTCGCCGTCGGCATCAGCCGTCGGTGGGCCGAACACGGCATCGCCGCCAACGCCTGCGCCCCGGGGTTCATCCACACCAACCTGCAGCGCCACCTCGACGAGGCGACCATGCGGGCCTTCGGTGCCATGGACGCGGAGGGCAACCTCGTCACCCCCGACTACTACAAGACCCCGGCCCAGGGCGCCGCCACCACGGTGCTGCTGGCCGCGTCACCGCTCGTCGAAGGTGTGAGCGGGAGCTACTTCGAGGACAACCAGGAGTCGGAGGTCGTCGACGGGGGCCCCGAGGTGATGACGGGCGTCGCCAAGTGGTCGGTCGACCCCGCCGCCGCGGACAAGCTGTGGGAGTACGCCCTTCCCGTGGTGCGCTGACCGCCGCCCCCCTGTCCACGCCGCGGGGCCGTCCCGCACGGCCGCACACCGGTACGAAGGAAGAAGACCTCCTCGCCGACCGGGGCTGCCAGATGACGTGCTTCGGCGGCGAGCAGCCGGACTCCGCCCTGGTGGAGGGGGTCGTCCCCCTGCGGCCCCGGACCGCGCTCTCCTTCGCCGAGCCGGTGGACCGTGCCGGACGGAAGACGCCTCCCGCCGGCTGCCTCCTCTGCGGGGACGAACGCGGCCTCCCCGGCCCACCAGGAGCCGTTCGCCGAACGGACGGATGCCACGTACCGCCTCCCCAGCGGTCGCGCCCCGCTGCTCTCCCCGCCCGGCGAGCCGGCCGATCTTCTCGGACAGATCGCGCACGGCGTTCCGGCATAGGGTGCGAGAGCGGCCTGCGGGCCGTGGAACCGCATGATGACCGGAAGGTGCCCGATGAGACCCGTGACCCGACGCCAGGCCGACCACCATGCCGCGCGGTCGGCCGCGACCCGGGCGCAGGTGATGTCCGCCCTGGAGCGGCTGCTCGATTCCGGTGAGGCGTTCTCCGAGATCAGCGTCCAGCGCATCCTCGAGGAGGCGGGCGTGTCCCGGGCCACGTTCTACGCCCACTTCCAGGGCAAGTCGGACGTCCTCGTGCGGCTCACCGACGAGCTGCGCGAGTCACTGCTGGCCCTGGCGCGGCAGTGGGACCCGGGCGCCGGGGGCGGGGCCGACCGGTTCGCCCGGTTCTTCGAGGAGGTCATCACGATCCACCGTGCCCACCAGGGCGTGCTCACCGCGGTCCGCGAGGCGGCGGCCTACGACTCGGCGATCGGCGACTTCTACACCGCCGACCTCGAAGGTTTCGACGAGGCGGTGCTGCGGACGCTGCTGTCCGAACAGGCCGCGGGCTCGACGCCGGCCGACCTCGACGCCGTCGCCGCGAGCCGGATCATCGTCTGGGGAGGCGCCCAGGCGATCGCGCACCACATCCGTGTCGACGACGGCAGCGGTGACACCGCCTTCGCCCGCGAACTCGCCCGGATCTGGTGGCACGGCGCCTACCGACGCCCCGCCGGGCAGTAGACCCCGCCGTTCGGATCGGGGCGGCCGTGGGGTGTGGCGCCCCGGGGCGGCTGGCAGCGTGGTGGGGGGAGGGAGGCGCCGACGCGCGCCTCACGGGCGCGGCCGGGCGTGGGGGAGCCGGCAGCCGAGGACAACGGGGCCGGACGTGTGTGCCAGGCCGCGCGACGCCGGGGTGATCCGAACACGACGGCGGACACCCCGGCCACACGTACCGAACTGGAACCCCGGCTGCTGGACCAGCCGAGGATCACCATGCCCACGGTCACCCCGGGCGGGCAGGCCGACGGCGTCATGAGGTGACCGGCAACACATGCGTCACCGGCTTGACGGGTGACGGAGCGTGGGGCACGCTGAGGAGTGTCCCCGGCAGAAGCGAGGACGCCTTCCACGGTCGACGAAGTGGAGCATGGTCATGAACAAGGAATCCACCAACGACGCCGCCGCCGCGGCACTGCGGCACGCCCGTTTCGGGCACCTTCCCGAGCGCATCCGCTTCGAGGACATGACCCAAGGGGTGAAGGCCGAGGAGGGCGGCGGGGCGAACGCCTCGTACAACCCCGAGGGCTCGTGGCAGTACTTCTCGTGCCTCGCGCTGGACCTGGGACTGTAGACCGGACCCAGCCATCTCCCCGGGGATGGCGCCCCCACACCGGAGCGACGGTCGGCGCGTCACCGCGTCGCCCGCCGCGTCACCGAGTACGGGAGTCACCGCAGCCACCGCGACGCTCCCCCCGGCGCCGCACACGCGCTCACCGTGCCCCTCCGGGCGTCTCACACCCGCCCACCGCGGACACCCCCGGTTCCGCACACCCGGCCCGTGTGAGAGGTGACATACCGAGACGTCCAGGTAGCCAAGCGGACACACGCTACCGGATGATCCGATACGCTGTCGGGTCGTGTGTTGACACGGCACGGACCCACGTACAGCACGGGGGAGGTCCCCTTTCCTCGCAGCACTTGGAGACAGCAGCCCGATGAGCGCCCTGGACCACCAGGCCGGTTCCGCCGCAGGACGGCTGATCGGGCGGGACCAGGACCTGGAGTTCATCCGGTCCCACCTCAACGGCTCCCCGGTCCACGGCGCGTCCCTGCTGCTGACGGGCGAGCCCGGCATGGGCAAGACCGCGGTCCTCGACACGGTGGCGGCGGAAGCCAGGCGGCAGGGCACCCGCGTGCTGCGGGCGAGCGGCGTGCAGTTCGAGGCGGACATCGGCTACGCCGGTCTCAACCAGCTGCTCGTGCCGCTCTTCGACTCCTTCGACCGGCTGGACAGCGGCCACCGCGACGCCCTCCGGGTCGCGGTCGGCATCGGCAGCGGCCCGCCCCCCAACCGTCTGCTGACGTCCACCGCGGCCCTGATGCTGCTGCGCCTGATCGCCGAGGACACGCCGTTGCTGGTCGTCGTCGACGACCTGCCGTGGCTGGACCGCGCCACCTCCTCCGTGCTGGGGTTCGTGGCACGGCGGCTCATCGGCAGCCGCATCAGCTTCCTGGCGGCCTCCCGCGTCACCTCCGACGGCTTCTTCGAGTCGAGCGGCCTCACCGAACACCGGCTCCGGCCGCTGGACGAAGCCGCGTCGGCCGAGTTGCTCACCCGCACACACCCCGGGATGTCCCTCGCGGTGCGGCGCCGGGTCGTGGCGGCGGCACACGGCAACCCCCTCGCGCTGCTGGAGCTGTCCGCGGCCCTGGAGGCCGAGCAACGCACGGCACCGACGGCGGTGCCCTCCGTACTGCCTCTCAGCGAGCGCCTGCAGACACTGTTCGCCTCGCGCGTGGCCCATCTGCCGCAGCCCACCCGGGAGTTGTTGCTGATCGCGGCGCTCGACGGCACGGGCGACCTGGCCGTGATCGAGGCCGCCGGGGCCGGCCGTGCCGTGCTCGACGACCTCGAAGCCGCGGAACGCGACCGGCTGATCACCCTCTCCGCCCCCTCCCGGCGGCTGTCCTTCCGGCACCCGTTGATCGGTTCGGCGGTGGTGGCGCAGGCGACGGCAGCCGACCGCCGCCGGGCGCACCGGGCACTCGCCGCCGTACTCACCGACCAGCCGGAACGCCGCGCCTGCCACCTCGGAGAAGCGGCGACCGGCCCGGACGAGACCGTCGCCGCCCTCCTGGAACAGGCCGCCCTGCTCCGCCTGGCACGCGGGGACGCACTGGGCGCGGTGGCGGCGCTCACCCGCGCCGCGGGGCTCAGCCCGGCACCGGCCGACGAAGGCCGCCGGCTGGCCAAGGCCGCCTACATCGGCGCCGACGCCTGCGGTGAGCTGGCGGACGCCTCACGCCTGCTGGCCGGAGCCCGGCGAGCCGATCCCGGCGCCGGGGAATCGCTGTACGCGGCGGCGACCTCCGCCCTCCTCCTGATCAACAAGGAGGGCGACGTCGACACCGCGCACCGGCTGCTGGCCGGCGCGATCGAGTCGGGAGGGCACGGCTGGGACGCGTCCGACGACGCCCTCGTCGAGGCCCTGTTCACCCTGACCACCCTGTGCTGGTACAGCGGCGACCCGCAGAAGTGGCGGCCCCTGTTCCGGGCGCTCGACCGGCTCACTCCCGCACCCCCCGAGCTGCTGCGGGTGTGCGCCCAGACCTTCGCGGACCCCGCTCGCACCGGGCACCGGGCACGGGAGGCGCTCGACGCACTGCTGGCGGACGTCGGCGAGGACCCGACCCGCGTCATCCGCGTAGGCACCTGTGCCGTCTACCCCGAGCGGCTGGCGGACGTGCGGGGGGCGTCCCAGCGCCTCGTCGAACAGGGCCGGGCCGGCACCGCACCCGTGCGCCGGCACCTGGCCGCACTGCTGCACCTGTGCCTGGACCACTACCAGACGGGCCGCTGGGACGAGGCCGTACGCCTGGCCGGTGAAGGCCTGGTCCTGTGCGAGCAGCACGGCTACCGCTCCTTCGCCTGCAAACTCCAGTACGTGCAGGCGCTGGTGGCCGCGGCACGCGGCGACGCGGAGGCGAGCACGGCCCTGTCCGAGGAGATCGCCGGCTGGGCCGTCCCGCGCGGCGCCCACGGTGTGCAGGCCCTCGCCTTCCACGCCCGGGCGCTGACCGCCCTCGGCGCCGGCGACTTCGAGGCCGCCTACCGGCAGGCCACCGCCCTCGGCCCGCCCGGAACCCTCGCTCCCTACCTGCCGCAGGCCCTGGCCGTCACCATGGACCTGGTGGAGGCGGCCGTCAGAACAGGACGCCCCGCCGAGGCCGCCGCCCACGCGGCGGCCATGCGGGAGTCCTCGATGGCCGAACTTGCGCCGCGCCTCGGTGTGCTCGTGCTCGCCTGCCAGGCCCTGACCACGCCCGGCGACGACGCCTTCGCCCTGTTCGACGAGGCGCTCGGCCGGGCCGAACCCGGCGCCTGGCCGTTCGACGTCGCACGGATACGCCTGTTCCACGGCGAACGCCTTCGCCGCCGGCGCCTCACGAAGGAAGCCCGTGAGCAACTGGCCCGGGCTTTGCGGACGTTCGAGGAGCTGGGCGCGGCCCCCTGGGTGTCCCGCGCCACCGCCGAACTGCGTCCCGGCGGCCACGGCGCGTCGGCCACCGCACAGCCGGGGAAGGGCGCGCTGACCGCCCAGGAGTGGGAGATCGCCACACTGGCGGCCACCGGACTGACCAACAAGCAGATCGCCGAACGGCTGTTCCTGTCGCACCGGACCATAGGCACGCACCTGTACCAGATCTACCCCAAGCTCGGCATCAGCTCGCGGGCCGCGCTGCGCGACGCTCTGGCCGCCCTCGACCTGAACGACGTCGGCTGACGTACGGCACACCGGCCACCGCCGTGCCCTCCTCCGCCGTGCCACCGCCGCTCCCGACGAGCGGCCGGCCCCGGCGGCACCGGGCCCCGCCGAGCCGGCCGGGCCGACCGGGGCACAGGTGTGGAACCGGGCGGGGAGCGTGGTCCTCACGGGATACGGCCCCGGGCCGTCCGGCCTGCTTGGACAGCGCGCGGCGCCCGCCCCGCGGAACAGCGAAGGCCGGCCCGGTACGCGAGGTACCGGACCGGCCCGCGACACAGACGGGGCAGCCGGGCCGACCTGGACGGGGCGTCATGTGTCCCCGGCCGGTCCGGCGGCCGTGCCACGCCGTGAGGGTCAGCGGTGCGAGGAGTGGCGCGGGAGCGCGGTCTCGACGGCCGAGGCCATCACACGCTCACCCGTGGCGTTCGGGTGCACCGGCGCCGCCGGAGTCTCGGGGGCGAAGGTCTCGATCCACCGCTCGCCGGCCGGCTCGCACAGGTCATGGCCGACGGTGGGCGTGTACGTGTCCACGTACCGCGCCCCGCTCTTCCGGGCCTGGCGGGCCAGCATCGCGTTGAGTTCCTTCTCCTTGTCGCGGAGCCAGGCGAAGTCACCCATGGCGAGCGGCACGGTCTTGCCGGTGCAGCCCACGCCGTCGTCGGGGAAGAGGTCGGGGTAGCCGACCACCAGGACCCTGGCGTGCGGCGCACGCTCGTGGATGCCACGCAGCACCTGGGCGACCTCGGGCCCGGTGCGGGCGATCGCGTCCGAGATCCGGTCCGTCCCGGCGCCCGCGAAGTGGGTCCGGCAGGGGGTGCCGGCCGGATCGGCCGCCGTGAGCTGGGCGCAGGTGCCCAGGACGGTCGAGAAGCCGATGTCGTTGCCCCCGACCGTCACGGTGACCAGGTCGGTCCCGCGGTGGACGGCGTCGAGCTGGGCCGGCACGCCGTCGGCCCGGGGTGCCGTCATGTCGGCGGTGGTGGCACCCGAGCAGCTGACGTCGGTCAGCGTGGCGCTCCTGGACTGCGCGACCAGCGAGGGGTAGTTCCGGCTGGAGCGCAGGCAGGTGGCGTCGACCTGGGTGGGCACGAGCGGCGCGGAGGCGTACGAGTCGCCGAGAGCGACGTAGTCCACCTCGCCCCGGCTCGCCGTCACCGTGCTTGCCGCGGCCGTTCCGGCGGGGGCGACAGCGGCCCCGGCGGAGAGCAGGACCGCGCCCACCGTGAGTGCGCGTCCCGCGCGGGTGGTGGGAAACAGTTTCCTCAAGATCTGTCCTTCCGTGATCGGTGGAGGGGCTCTGCCCGGGGCGGTCCGCGGGCGAGCACCCACCCTTCACACGTATGTGAAGGCGCCCGGGTGCCGTGTGTTTCGGTAACGAATCGGGCAGTGCGGTCCCGCGCTGACGGCAGCAGAAAGCCGGGCGTCGTCGGCGCGCACGGACGACGCCCCCGCACGGTTCGTGAGCCATCCGGCGATGGCCGGGTGGACGGGCGCGGCGAGGGAGCGGTGGGAGCGGAGGACCCGCGAGGTAGGCGCAGCGATCCGGACCGAGGGGTCGAGGCGGAGTGCGCTGGTGCACCGGCCCGACGTCGACGTCGACCGTCCGGCCGGCCCGAGGAGAACCCGGGCGCGGGCAGGGAGGCGCGGCCGGGCTGTAGGAGGGGTTCCACCCGTCCCGCGAACACGGCGGTGTCCGGCTGGTGGACAGCCTGCCCGCGGGACTGGCGCGAACGTCAGGCGCCGGGCCTCAGCAGGGTGTACATGACCGAGCGATCCTGCTTGTGACGCCGGATGCGGCCCTTGGCGACCAGCGACTCAAGGGTGTTGCGCACCACCTGCGGGGTGGGGGCGCGGTTCGGGTACTTCGCCATCAGCTCGTCCCGCAGTTCCTTCGCCGGCTGCGGCTCGTCGTGGTGGCCGAGCAGATCCGTGAGCAGGTCACCGAGCAGAGGCTGACGCGACTTCCCCTTCGCGCCCGCCTGCGCGGCGCCGCCCGCGGTGGCGGTCCTGGCCGGTGCCGGCCGCCGTGTGCCGCCTCGGCCCGGAGCGCGCTTCGCCTTCCCGACGGCCGGCTCGTCCTGCAACTGCTCCGGCAGGCGCGACGCGTCCGCGAAGCCCTCGTACCGCTCGGCGAGGTTCAGGATGTCGGCCAGGAGTGCCTCCTCCTGCTTCAACACCTCGATCTTCGACGCCAGCTCCTGCTGCCGTCGGCGGTTCTCCTCCAGGTCCGATGCGGCTTGTTCCACGTACCGCGATCGGAGTGTGGCGGCTGACTGTGTGGTCACGACCATTCACTCCTCGATATGGATGACGTGTGCATGGTACCCACGCGGGGGTCCCGTGCCGGAAAGTGTCGACGCCGGACGGTTCGCCGGGCATGCTCACCGTTCACGATAAGTGCTGACGTGCCCTCGCACGGAAGAGTGATGCGGACGTTTCCTACCCACGTGAGCCGTTCCCCGAACGGAATACCTGGTAGCTGTGCGGGCCAACCGTGCGCGGTAACACGCGTAACGTCGATCGTGCAGCGGTTCAGGGCCGAAGGGGCAGGTTCCGGGGGCGGTCCGCGCTTCGGCGTCCAGCGACATGTGTGCCAGGATGCATGTGACGGGTGGCAGACGGATGAACTCCGCGCGGGGCTGCTCCGTTCATCCTCATGACAGGCTTCCCGCCGCCGGGCGACCGCTCGCCCTCACGAGGCGACGCGCTGGTGAGAGGAAGAGCCCCTTTGCACGTTCTCATCCCCGACGATCCCGTGTTCTTCGCGAAGTTCGAGAGCCTCGAGGAACCCCTTCTCCAGCACCTCCACCGACTGCACAGCGAGGGACTGCGGACCGACGACGAGGACGTCGTCTCGGACGCCTACGACAGCTGGGTCCACGTACTGGTGCAACTGCCGCTGTGGTTCGAGTGGTACGCCGCGAGCCGGTCCGCCGGCCCCGCACCGGGCGACCGGGTCCGGGTCAGGTACGCCCTGTACGGTCCGGGCGGCGACCAGCTCACGAGCCTGTACCCGGTGGAGGTCACGGCGGCCGACCTCGGCAATCTGCTCGCCTGTCTGGAGCTGCTCGCGTCCACCGGGACATCCGCCCCGCCACCAGGGCGTAAGCAGGTCCTGCCCGACGGCCTCCGGCGCGTCCTGGGCGTACTGCTGCTGACGCCGTCGGACAGCCTGTTGCACACCCTGCGGCAGGCGATGGGCCCCGAACCGGTCGTCTCCGTGACGCTGTCCGCCGAACAGGAGACGGACTACCGGCGCTTCTGCGAGGACATCGTCACCATACTCAGCTCGGGCGACGCGTTCGCCTACCGCAACCACCGCGCCCTGTACTTCTGAAGCACGACCGCGTCGCCCGTGCAACCTTCGGCGGACGGCTGCGAAAGCGTGGGAGCGCAGGTCCGGTCGCGGCTGTGGAAGGGGGGACGTTCCGGTTCCGCCGACTTCGTCAGCCTGGAGATGTCCGAGTGCTCGCGCATCCCGGTCGCCACGGTGACGAGTGACGCCATGGCCGGCCTGCTGAACAGCGTCAGACCGGCCGCCGGCACGTGCCCCGCGTGCCCGCGCCGCGCGAACGGCGTCCGGCGCGGCGTCGTCGCCGCCGCGCGTGCGCCGCGCACCGGGGGCACGGGGTCGTAGGTCACGCCGGACCGACGTACGGCCGGACCGGCGCGTCCGCTCCGCGCCATGCCCGCCGGTCTGCCCCCGGCCCCGGACGCGTCGCGCGGCGAGGGCCCGCTGCTCCCCGGGGGCCGCTCCGCCGGGGTTCCCGTGAGGCAGCCTTGCCGGGGTCCCGTGGAGGGTGCCCCCGGCGCAGTCACCGTCGGGTGTGTCCCGCCGGGGTTTCCGTGGGGCAGCCCCGCCGGGCCCACCGTAGGGCGTGTCCCGGCACAGTCCCCGTCGGGTGCGCCCCGCCGGGGTCCCCGTCGGGCGTGTCCCCGCCGGGGGGCACTGTGGAGCGTGCCCCGGCGCAGTCCCCGTCGGGTGTGTCCCGCCGGGGTTTCCGTGGGGCAGCCCCGCCGGGGTCCCGTGAAGCGTGCCCCGCCGGGATCCCGTCGGGTGTGCCCCGCCCGGGTCCCCGTCGGGCGTGTCCCCGCCGGTCACCGCAAAGCGTGCCCCCGCCGCAGTCCCGTCGGGTGTGTCCCGCCGGGGTCCCGTGGAGCGTGTCTCCACCGGGGGCACCGGGGAGCGTCCCCCGCCGCAGTCCCGTCGGGTGCGTCCCGCCGGGGCCCCCGTCGAGCGCGCCCCCGCCGGGGCCCGCGCGGCATGGCAGGTGGGCGCTACGCGGTCCCGCCCCGTGGCGTCGTCTCCCGGACGAAGTCGAGGACCGCGTCCGCGAACCTCCGGGGTTCCTCGACGTGCCCCATGTGACCGCTGTGCTCCAGCACCAGCAGCCGGGAGTCGGGGATCAGTTCGTCCAGTTCCAGACCCCAGCGCAGCCCGCAGATCACGTCGTGACGGCCCACGATCACCAGAGCCGGCACCGTCAGTCCCTTGAGCGCGGCACGGTCGTCGATGACGTCCGGGGTGAGGTCCTCGTCCAGGCCGGAGATGTACGTGGCCCGGACCGCGTCCCGGAAGGGCGCGTACTTCTCCTCGTTCCCCCAGTAGTCGGCGAAGTACGACGGCAGCACACCCCGGGCGACGGCCACGGTGTCCTCGTCACTGGTCATGCCGGACATCGCCTCGAACGCGGCCAGCACGCCCGGCAGTCCCGGGTGGCCGGCGTGCTTCGCCACGAACGCCTCCACCATGCGGGCCGCCTCCGCGCCGTGCTCGGGCCCCGTGACGGGAGCGCCCTCGTAGAGCACGACACCTGCCAGCTGCTCGGACCGGCGCAGGGCGTGGTAGGCGGCCACGAAGGCGCCGTGCGAGTGACCCAGCAGGTGCACCCGGGACACCCCCAGCCGGTTGATCAGTGTCTCCAGGAAGCCGCTGTAGCGCTCCCGGGTGTATCCGTGCGGGTGCGAGGGCAGACGGCTGTCCTCGGCGGTGCCGACGGGCTCGACGTACACCATGGTCAGGTGCTCCTCGAGGGCGGGCATCCGCATGTACTCCCAGTGGATGCCGGGCCCGCCCGAGTGGGCCACGCACACCGGGCCGTCGCCGTGGACGTGGTAGCGCTGCACCAGCCCGGCCAGCCGGTAGGTGTGGGTGCCGGGGGACAGCGGGTCGGTGCCGGGGGTCGAGCCGTCGTGGTGCGTGTGGAACGCGGTCATCGGGGCCTCCATGAGCCGTGTGGACGTGGGTCGCACCGACACGACACCGCCGGGACCGGAAAGTTGGATCCCGGTGAGGTGACCTGCGTCACACGTCCGGGGAGGGGTGGGCTCAGGCCGCCACGGGCTCGGGAAACACCTCCGGGCGGGGGCTGTGGTACAGGCAGACCCGGTCGACGCGGCCCGCGTCCAGCGTCATGATCCAGGCGACGCCCGGCGGGCAGTGGTCCGGGTCGTCCGCCGGGCTGATCAGCTCCATCTCCCACACGACCAGGGACCGGCCGGCCACGACGTGACGGGGCCGCTGGCGCACCCCCGCCGAGAGGTCGAGGTCCATGCCCGACAGCAGCAGGTCGGCACCGCCGAGCCGTTCCCCGCCGACCAGCAGCGAGACCCCGGGGGCGTAGCGGTCCCGGACCACCTTGCCGAACTCGCCGCGTTCGGCGGCCGCCAGCGTGTCGTGTGCCTCCCGCCAGCTCTCCGCCGTGCGGCGCAGCACGTCCTCGTGCCCGGAGTCCGCCGTGTCCGCGAGGGTGCGGGCCAGTGCGGCGCGTGCCTGGTGCAGGCGGCTGCGCACGGTACGCACCGGCACCGCACAGGCCTCGGCGATCTGCTGGTAGGAGGTGATCCCGGTGGAGAAGTAGCGCAGCACCACCGGCAGCCGCAGGGTCGGGGACAGCGACTCGACCGCCTCCCAGATCCAGTCCCGCAGCGCGTGGCCCTCCAGCACCTGCTCGGGAGTTCCGCCGTCCTGCGGCAGCGGCACCTCGTCCAGGGGTTCCGTCCGCCGGGAGGCCCGCAGCAGGCCGCGGCAGTGGTTGCGCACGACCATGCGCAGCCACGGTCCCACCGCTTCGGGATCGCGTACGTCCACGATCCGCCGCAGCGCCACCAGCGCCGTCTCCCGAAGGACGTCGTCCACGTCCGGGCCCGGCCCCAGCAGGCTGAGCGCCACCGCGCGCATCCTCGGCCGGTGCCGCTCCAGCAGCAGCGCCAGCGCCGACACGTCGCCCGCCTGCGCGGCCCGGGTCAGGGCGGCGTCCTCCCACGTCCCGGCGTTCTCCTGCGGCCCGCCCATACCCGTCCTTCACAACGAGACACCGACACTTCCCCCGACTCTAACGCCCTGGGGGACAGGTGTCTCAGTGGGTCCGCGGCCCGCGGCACCCACCAGGCTCATGCGCACCCTCGCCCGCAGCGACACGTGTGACAACAGGGCGCTTTCCGGGGACGGGACGGGGGTGGAGCGGCCGCCCCCACGTCAGGGAAGAACGCGTGGACGGCCGCTCCCTTCCTGCGGCCGGGCCAGCCGATGAACACACCGGCCGCAGGAGTCCTCCTCTGGATCAACGGGACGGAAACCGGCACGGGTTCACGGATCGGCCGACTAATATCCGCCCCGAGCGCTCCCCTCCCCTCGCGCTTTTTCTGTTGCCGGGTGCCCGGCCGTCGGCCGGTGCGTTGTCCCTGATCCCCGTGGTGAGCGGAGTACCGGATGACGAACGACCCGACGGCGGCGCCCGGCCGGAGCCCCCGCCCGGACGCCGGCAGGCTGCGGCGGCACGTGGAGTTCCTCGCAGCGGGCCCGCGCAGCCGGCTCCGGGCGCCGGACATGATGGAACGTGCCGAGGCGTACGTGCACGACGAACTGACCGCCGCGGGCTGGCTGGTGCGGCGGCAGCCGTTCGACGTGCGCTGGCAGGTCGGCGCCACCGACCGGCACGGACACCGGGCCCTCGCCCTCAAGCCCCGGCTCCACCGGCGGCTGCGCGGCGCGAACCTCGTCGCCGAGCTGCCAGGCCGCGGTGCCGGGCCGGCCGTGGTGATCGGCGCGCACCTGGACAGCGTCAGCGGCAGCCCGGGCGCCGACGACAACGCCTCGGGGGTCGCGGTGGTCCTGGAGACGGCACGTCTGCTGGCCTCCTCGCCCGTCGCCCCGCGCGTCGTCCTGGCCGTGTTCGACATGGAGGAGCTGGGCCTCATCGGCTCCCGCCAGGCCGCCCGGGAACTGGTCGGCGACGGCGGTGTGCGCGGGATGATCTGTCTGGAGTCGGTCGGCTACTTCGCCGACGACCCGGGGACCCAGCGCCTGCCGGCCGGCTTCGGGCGCGTCTTTCCCGAAGCGTCCGCCGCGACCCGTGACGAGGGCTACCGGGGCGACTTCACCCTTGTGGTGCACCGCCGTTCCTCGGCCGCCGCGGCCGAGGTGTGGAAGCGGGCCGCCGCGGCGGCCTCGCCGTCCGTCAGCGGCCTGCTGCTGCGCGACCCGCGTCCCGACGGGCTGCTCGGACTGCTGATCGGACTCGCCGTGCCTCCGGCCAGCCACCTGGGGCGCAGCGATCACGCGCCGTTCTGGAACCGGGGTGTTCCCGCGCTCATGCTCACCGACACCGCGAACTTCCGGAACCCCCACTACCACCGGGGCACGGACGTGCCGGAGACGCTCGACTACGACCGGCTCGCCGCCGTCACCGAGGCCACCGCGGTGACGGCCGTGTCGTGGGCGTCACCGTGACGCCGTGCCGTGGGCGTCATCGTGACGCCGTGCCGCGGGTGTCACCGTGTCCCGCGGCCTTGGAACAGATCCGCGGGGCACGGTCCCGGTCGGCCCCGGCCGGTTCGTGCCGGGCCGGAACCGTCCCTTTCCCGGCCTTCCCCTCACACGCTCTGCTCGTCGCGGAGTTTGCCCAGGGCGTCGCGGAGGGCCGCCCGGGAGCTGATGCCCAGCTTGGGGAAGACCCGGTAGAGGTGGGAGCTGACCGTGCGCGGTGACAGGTGCATCCGCTGGCCGATCTCCTTGTTGGTCAGGCCGCCGGCGGCCAGATCGGCGATCCGGCGCTCCTGCCAGGTCAGCGCGGCGAGGTGGGCGGCGGAGGGGTGGGCGGGGGTGCCGGTCGTCCTCAGTTCGGCACGGGCCCGTTCGGTCCAGGTGGTGGCGCCGAGGCGTTCGAAGGCCTCCGCCGCCAGGGTCAGGGGCGGACGCGCGGCCTTGCGTCCCTGGGTGTGGCGCAGCCGGATGCCGCGGGCGAGGCGGATCCGGGCCAGCTCGAAGGGGAAGCGGGTTCCGGCGGGCCGGCTCTCGACCAGGCCGTAGAACTGTTCGGCCTCGGCGGGATCGGCGGCGGTCATGGCGAGGGCGCCGTGGGTGATCAGGGCCAGGCGGGGTGAGATCTCGGGCAGTCGCGCCCGCTGGGCGGCGAGGGCGTGCTCGCGGGCCTGCTCGGAGCGGCCGGTGTGCAGGGCGGCCTCGACGAGGTCGAGCAGGGTACGGGACGCCTGGTGGGAGTACGGCTCGAAGGCGCCCGGCGGTGTGATGCCGATCGCGTGGAGGTAGGCGGCTTCGTAGTCGCCCTCGCTGAGGGCGGCGGTGGTGCCGATGGCGTCGGCGATCTGGGTGAGGAAGCCGATGCCCCGGGGGCGGGCCCAGGCGTCGACGGCGGCCTGGAGCTCCCGGGCCCGTTCCACCTCGCCGCGCATCGCCGCCAGCAGCCCCAGGTACGCCTTGCTGTGATGGGCGAACAACGTGTGCTGGTGCGAGGTCATCAGCTCCAGCCCGCGCTGTCCGGTGCGGTCGGCCTCGTCCCACTCGCCGACGGCGATCTGGTCCAGCATGATCAGGTGCAGCATCGTCATGCCGGAGACCCGGGCCCCGGTCTCCAGTTCGCGCTCCACGACGCGCTGGAGGTGCGGCCGGTACTGACTGAGCGTGTCCACGTGGTAGGCGGCGACCGACAGCCTGCTGATGTCCCAGGGATCCAGCGCGCCGAGGTCCGCGAAGGCCCGCTCCACCCGCTCGTGCACGCCCGCTCCCCGGCGCACCACGTCGCTCCAGGCGTCCTGGTAGACGCGCGAATGCGGGGACACCAGGCCGCCCAGCGAGTCGATGAGGGCGTGCGCCCGCTCCCAGGACGCCGCGTCGCTCGCGTACTGGTTGATGGCCAGCAGCAGGTTCACCAGCCGGGTGAGGACCTCGGTCGGCTCGGTCGCACCGCTGTCCCGGACGCCCTCGATCGCCGCCAGCACCTGGTGCTGGGAGGAGCGGACGTCCCCGTCCTCGTAGAGCGCAACGTAGGCCGATGCCACCACCGAGGCGGGAGAATCGATTCTTCCCGCGGTCGAGTCGGAGCCGACGAGCTGCTGGGCCTGGTCGAGCCGGCCGGCGTGTCCGGCGATGAACGCGGCGTCCCCCAGTCTGCGGGAGCGCTCCTCGTGGCTCTCGCTCAGCTCCGCCGCCCGGGTCAGCCAGGCGACGGCGGCCCGCGCGCCGCCCCGTCGGGTGGCCGACTCCGCGGCCGCCTCCAGCGCGGCGGCGATCTCCTCGTCCGGGTCGACCGCCGAGGCCCCGAGGTGGTACGCGCGCCGTTCCACGTCGGCGCGGTGCACCTCGGCGAGGGACGCGTGCGCCGCCCGCCGCTCGTTCGGGGTGGCGATCTGCACGGCGGTCGACCGGACCAGGGGGTGCCGGAACACGAAGTCGCCGTTGAGCGGGTCGATGTCCAGCAGACCGCAGGCCGCGGCCTCGTCGGCGTCCCTCATGCGGTAGCGCGCACCACGGGCACCGCCGGCCGTGGTGCCGGCCGCGACACCGTCCAGGGCGCCGCGCAGCAGCTCCGCGCGTACGGCGTCCCCGAGACCCTCGATACGTGCGCCGTAGACGTGCTGGAGCCGCAGGGGCAGCGGGACGCCGGTGTAGCCGAACGATTCCCCGGAACTGCGGGCCGAGAGGTTGCCGCGCACATAGGGCGGCAGTTCCAGCAGGGCGAGCGGGTTGCCCTGGGCCTCGTCGAGGACCAGCCGGCGCAGCCGGGGGTCGAGGCCCGGGTGGCGCATGTCCAGCAGCTGCTCGGAGGCCTTCTCGGACAGCGTGGTCACCGGCACGACGGGCAGCGCCGCGGTGTCGAAGCCGGAGGCGAGGTCGGAGCGCAGGCCGACCGCGAGCTTCACCGAGCTGCCGGTGAGCCGGCGGCCCACGAAACCGCACACCTCGATGCTGGAGGAGTCCAGCCACTGGCCGTCGTCCAGGACCAGCAGGAGCGGCTTCTGCGACGCCGCGAGCGAGAGCAGGTCGAGGACGGCGATGCCGAGGGTCATGACCGAGGGGGGCGGGCCCTCGCTCCGGCCGAAGACGACGTCGAACGCTCCTCGGTGGCCGACGTCGAGCCGGTCGACGTAGGACAGCAGCGGGTACAGGAACTGGTGCAGGCCGGCGAAGGGCAGCTCCGACTCGGCCTCGACCCCGGCGGCCCGGATCACGCGGTGTTTCTCGTCCGCGGCGAGGTCGGCGACGCGGTCCAGCAGGGCGCTCTTGCCGACACCCGTGTCGCCCCGCAGAACGAGGGCCCGCCCCTCGGGAGCGGCCACGAACGCGGAGAGCACCTCCTGCTCCCGCTCGCGGCCGACTATCGCTCCGATGCTCGGTTCCACCGTCCCCCACTCCCTCCAGCACCGACCTCACACCCGGTGCGGATCGGCCCACCTGTGCGCACGGGTGCTCCGGGCGCAGTGCGAGGCTACGCCGCCGCTTCCGCTCCGTCGCGGCGACGGCCGCCCGGCCGGTACCGCACCGCCCGCCACCTTTCGACCCCACCAGGGACAGCAGCCTAGATGCCCATGAGGTTTCCGTCACGCGGTATGGCTGAGATGTTTCTTGTGCCCCCTCTGTGCGGGTGACTCCCGGCAGCGGGCAGACGAGCAGCTCAGGGTACGGGTCCGGGTGGCGCCGAGGGGGCCGAGGAGGGCCCGCCGGCCGGCCCGGGGGGATCGTCCGGCAGCCGGTTCACCGATTCACATGTGCGTGTGCGGGCCCGGTGGAGTGAACGATCAGGTGTGCCCGACTCGTTGAGGTGGCGTCAGGGTGTGTCCCTGTGCGTTCCGCCTGCCGGTGCATGGACGGTCCCGGCGGAACGCTCCGCATGTGTGCAGTGAGGTGTGATCAGCGTGGCGAGTGTCAATTTCCGGCCGGAGGACCTGGCGGACCTGAGTGGGTCCGTGCGCGGCCCCGTCCTGGAGCCGGGAGCCGAGGGGTACGAGGAGGAGTGCGCCACGTTCAACCTGACCTGCGCCCTCCGTCCGGCCGTGGTGGTCGGGGCCGCCGACGCCTCCGACGTGCGGGCCGCGGTCCGCTTCGCCGGGCGGCACGGCCTGCCCGTCGCGGTGAAGTCCGCGGCCCACCAGGTGGTCTCGTCGGCCGAGGGCGGCCTGCTGATCACGACGCGGCGGATGCGGGGCATCGTCGTCGACGAGCGGGAACGCCTCGTGCGGGTCGAGGCGGGTGTCCGGTGGGACGACGTGCTGCCGCGCACCGCCGAGCACGGCCTGGCTCCCCTCGTGGGCTCGGCTCCCGGCGTCGGCGTCGTCGGCTACACCCTGGGCGGCGGCCAGAGCCCGCTGCTGGGGCGGAGTCTGGGCTACGCGGCCGACCACGTCCGCCGGCTGACGATGGTCACCGCGGACGGGGAACTGCGCGAGGTGACCCCGGTGAGCGAACCGGACCTGTTCTGGGCCGTGCGCGGCGGCAAGGGCAACTTCGGTGTGGTGACCGAGATCGAGTTCGAGGTGTTCCCGGTCTCCCGCTTCTACGGCGGCTGCATCTACTTCCCCGGTGAGCACCTGGCCCAGGTGCTCACCGCCTGGCGCGCCTGGCTGCCCACGGTGGGGGAGGACACGACCTCCTCCTTGGCCGTCCAGCGACTGCCCGACATCCCGGTGCTGCCCGAGCCGCTGCGCGGCGCCTTCGTCGTCAGCCTGCGGATCGGCTACCTGGGCTCGGCCGCCGACGGCGCCGACCTGATCGCGCTGCTGCGCGCGGCAGCGCCGGCGCTGATCGACCTGGTGGGGGAGAAGCCCTACTCCGCCATCGGCGAGATCCACATGGACCCGGTGGACCCGATGCCGTACTGCGACCGCAGCGTCTGCCTGGACGAGTTCACCGAGGAAACGGAACGGGCACTGCTGGAACTGGTCGGCGCGGAGTCGGGGTGCACGCTGGCGAACGTGGAGATCCGGGCGCTCGGCGGTGCCTTCGACCGGCAGCCGGCCGTCCCCAACGCCGTGTCGAGTCGTGGCCTGCCGTACGTCCTCTTCGCCTTCGCGGTGGGGGCGCCGGGCCATGACGACGCGCTGCGGGCCGACCTCGCCAAGCTGATCGACGGGCTGCGGCCGTGGGCGTCGGGGCGGAACATGGTGAACTTCCTCTCCCCGGACGAGGCGACCGACACCGAGGGGGTGCGCGAGGTGTACGGGGCGGAGCGGTTCGAGCGGCTCGCCGCGGTGAAGAAGCGGTACGACCCGCACAACGTCTTCCGCTTCAACCACAACGTCCTGCCCGCCTGATCCCGGCGGCGCGGCAGGCGCCTTCACCGGCCGTCCGGGCTTACCGGCGGCCGGTGCCGGCCCGGCAGAACTCATGCCCGCTCCGCAGCCGACACCCGCCTCCCTCACCCGGCTGGTGCTGGTGGCAGGACTATTACGACGGCCGGCTCACGGGACACCGACCTGGGGCGCGGCCGGTCCGACGCCCGGAGCCGCGAGCATCGTCTCGCGCGGCGCGGCCACGAACCGGTCGAGCAGCGCGTCGTCGAGGCATCGCCCACGGCACGTCCCGCGACCGCTCCCGGACCGCCGCGCTCGGCATCACGCTGACCCTGGCCTGGCTGTACGTGGCGACCGTGCGGCTGTTCACCCCCTACCGGGCGACGAACCCCGCCGGCCGTCAGAGCACCGCGTTGTCGGCGGCCCCCGGGAAGTCCGTGCTCAGGGCCAGCTCCCGGCCGGCCTCGAACTCGGCCCGCAGCTGTTCGAGCTTCACGCCGATCCGCCGCTGGGCGTCGCTGCCCAGGACGACCCAGTGGGCCGGCTGCGGGGCGGTGACGGCGTCGTAGATCGCCTCGGCGGCGCGCTCCGGGTCACCGGGGAACATGTCCGGCGTGAGGCTGCCCATCATCGCGCGGAAGGCGCCGGCCGTGGCGGCGTAGTCCCCGATGCCCTCGCCGGACACCCTCGTCCGGTTCTCGATGCCGGTGCGGAACGAACCCGGCTGGATGATCATCGCGTGCAGCCCGATCGGCTCGATCTCCTGCCACAGGGCCTCCGTGAAGCCCTCCAGCGCGAACTTGCTCGCGGAGTAGTAGCCGTTGGCGGGCAGGCTCGCCAGGCCGTCCATGGAGGAGACGTTGACGACGGTGCCGCGGCGCCGGGCGCGCATCCCGGGCAGGACCGCCCGGGTGAGGGCGACCGCGCCGAAGAAGTTGACCTCGAACAGCCTGCGGTAGTCGCCCTCCTCCTGCTCCTCCAGGGCGCCGACGAAATCGATCGCGGCGTTGTTGACGAGGACGTCGATGCCGCCGAAGCGCTCCTCGGCGGCACGGACCGCGGCTGCGCGGTCGGCGGCTTCGGTGACGTCCAGCTTGACCGCCAACGCGGTCTGCGGACAGCGCGCGGCCAGTTCGGTGGTGGCCCGCGTGGAGCTGGCGGTCGCCACCACCTGGTCGCCGCGGGCCAGCACGTGTTCGGCCAGGGCCTTGCCGAGGCCGCTGGACGCACCGGTGATGAGCCAGGTCTTGCGAGACATTGGTGATCTCCTTGGTAGGGAGTGGCGGGAAAGGTGACGTGGGGGGAGGAAAGGGCGATCAGGGGAGCGGGGGAGACGTCCGGGGGCGTCTCGCCCGGCGTGCCTACTCCCCGGCCGGGAAGTCCGCCGCGCCGCTGGCCGCGGCCCACTTGCGGGTCTCCGCGGCGCGAGCCTCACCCGCTTCCAGGGCCATGGTCACCGCTTGGGCGCCGAGCAGGAGCCGGCGCGGCGGGTCGTCGTCGCGTACGGCGTCGATGAGCACCTTGGCGGCACGGACCGGGTCGCCGGGCTGGTTGCCGCTGTTCTCCGCCCGGTACTTGTTCATGGCGCCGACCGTGTCCTCGTAGTCGGGTCCCACGGCGTGCAGTTCCATCGAGGAGCCCTGCCAGTCCGTGCGGAAGGCACCCGGTTCCACGATGAGGACCTTCACCCCGAACGGCGCGACCTCGCCCGCCAGGACCTCGGAGAAGCCCTCCACGGCGAACTTCGCGCTCTGGTAGGCACCCATGCCCGGAGTGCCGCCGACCCGGCCGCCCAGCGAGGAGAACTGCACGAACGTGCCCGAGCGCTGCGCGCGCAGCACCGGCAGGGCGGCCCGGGTGACGTTGACGACCCCGAAGAAGTTCGCCTCGAACTGGGCGCGGAAGTCGTCCTCCGCCATCTCCTCGATGGGGGCGTTGTTGGCGTACCCGGCGTTGTTCACCACCACGTCCAGACCGCCGAAGGCGTCGACGCCCGTGCGCACCGCCTCCCGGGCGGCGACGGCGTCGGTGACGTCGAGGGCCACCGCGCGCACCCGGTCGCCGTGGCGGGAGACCAGGTCCGCGAGCTGCTCGGGACGTCGCGCCGTCGCCACCAGCCGGTCACCGCCCGCCAGAACCGCCTCCGCCAGTGCGCGCCCGAACCCCCGGGACGCGCCCGTGATCAGCCATGTGTTCACCATGTTGTAGCCTCTGTCCGTTCTGCCGACGACGACGTGACTGTGCTGGTAGGGCATCCCGGGGCGAGGCGCGTGAGACCGCACCGGACGCCGGCACAGGGGGCGTCTCGCCCGACATACGTATCAACGGGACGTTTCTCAGTCTTGTCCCGCGGCCCGGGACGGGCGACCGTCGTTTGACTGCCGGTCCCGGCGGCACGGGCGGCCCTCGGTACACCTAAGTCACGCGCGCGGTCGCCTTCCGGCGAGGCGAGGGCGCGGCGCGGGGAAAACACAAGTGCCCGGGTCCGCGCCGTCGACGGCGCGGACCCGGGCACTTCGGGGGTTGCGTTACGCGGGGACCACCCGGTAGCTCAGCATCGGGCGGGGAAGGTCGGTCTGGGTCAGCGAGCCGCTGCGCCATGCCGTGGCGCCGCCACAGTCGGACGAGGTGTACAGCTCCACGGACGCCGAGCCGTTGGCGATCTGGATCGACCGCGCCGCCTGGGACAGCGTGTGGCAGGTTCCGAGGTCACCGAGGTCGACCCTCGTCACCGAACCCGTCCCGGTGGTGCCCGAGTAGAGGTAGGCGCCTTCCTGCAGCGGAGGCCAGCCCGCGGCGTTCGCCGCGCCGGCACCGAGGCCGATCAGGGCCGCCGCCATGCCTGCGGCGACGGCAGTGCTCCGCAGCTTCACCCGCGTCCTCATGGTGGACATGTGATCCTCCCATTCCTCGTGCGCCGGAGCCGTGGCGGCTTCGGCGCTACCATTCGGTCAAATACGGCCGGCCGGTTCGGTCACATGCGGCCGACCGGTAAACCCTTGCATGTTCAACCATGTAGGTGAGAGTGCGGATTCGGTCATCCGCACATGTGTGGCTGACCGCCGACCCTGCCGACGGGCAGGGGTCGGCGCTGGTCGCCGGAGAGCGCGCAGGCACACTGATAGCCTGCCCGCAGCGGGCGGCCCTGCGTGCCGAACTGACAGCCGACGAGCGGCAGTTGAACACCACCCAGCATGAACACGTGTTCCCCGATCCACGCTCGCCCACCGGAAGAGAAGAACCGTGACAGTTCTCGACGCGGCCCCACTGGACGTCCTGGACGCCTACCGAACCTGCGAGTTCGCCACTCTCGGACGCGACGGCGCCCCGGCCGCCTGGCCGACGGCCGTACGCCGGAACGAGAACGGCACCCTGCTGCTGACCACCTCACTCGCCTTCGCGCAGAAGGCGCTGAACATCCGCCGTGACGGACGCGTCGGCCTGCTCTTCTCCGACCCCACGGGCAGCGGCCTCACCGACGCGCCGCAGATCTTCGTGGGCGGCGGCGCGGAATGCCCCGACGAGATCATGACGGGCCCCGAAGGCGCCGAGGACTACTGGCGGATGCTCTTCGAGCGGCAGCCGCACAGCCGGTCGTACGTCTCCGCCCCCGCGCGGTGGACGATGGACTGGTACTACCTGCGACTGCTGATCACGGTGACGCCCGAGCAGGTCGTCGTCCGGCCGCCGTTCACCGTGTCCGGGCCGCGGGAGAGCCGGCCGGACGCCGGCCCGGGCCCGCTGCCGGGCGCCGAGCAGCTGTCCCGGTACGCCGGCGCCGTGCTGGCCGCCCGCGACGCGTCCGGAGCGCCCGTGCTCGCCCGTACCCGGCCGGCGCCCGCCGACGGCGGCTACGTCGTGGACGTGCCCGCCGACTGCGCCGTGGTGCCCGGACCCGCCTCGCTGCTGGTGCACCGCCACGACGCGCTGCTGAACGACATGCACAACGCGCTGGTCCGCGGCCGGCTGGAGACAGCCGGTGACCGACTGCTGCTGGTTCCGGAGAAGGTCGTGGAACCGATGGGCTCCGGGCGCGCCGTGGACGCCCTGGGCGTGCTGCGCCGTACGAAGCGGGCCACCGAGCGCTATCTCGAACGGCGCGCGCTGCCCCGGCCCAAGGTGTGCTGGGACGAGTTCCGTGCCCTCGCCGCCGCCGCTCGCCGGGGGAACGGCGACTGAGATCGTCGGCACCCACCAGGAGCAGGACGATGTAGGCCCGCGCCCCCCGGACGGCGGCCGGGACGCCCACCGCGCCGGTGCCGACCGCACACCGGTCGCGCGGTGGGTGTCGACGTCCCGGCAGGCGTGGTCCAGGCCGAACCCGCCGCTCCGCGCACCCGTCGCGCGGCAAGTCCGGGGCGCGCACACTCGATCCCGCGCTGCACCCGGTGGTCGTCCCGGGGGACGCGCCGCGCAGGCACGGTGACCGCCGCGTCCGCCGACGGGAGACGGACCGCCCGTGGCCGGGAGGAACCGGCCACGGGGCGGGGAGTGCGCGGGCGCGACGGACGTCAGGTGACGGGCGGGAGGTTGGGGCCGGTGGTGCCGAGCTGCTCGGTGGACACCACCGGGGGCACCGGCCAGGTCACGCCCTTCGGCGGCCAGCTCTGCCCGGTCGCCTTCAGGAAGCCGGCCGGCGGCTCGTACAGCGGCGGCTGGTTGCCGTCCGGGATCATCGACGCCCATGCGACGCCCTCGGTACGGTCCTTGAACTCCTGCTTCATCGCGTCCAGCCGCTCCGGCTGCTCGATCAGGTCGATCGCGGCCGCCGCCAGGTAGCGGGCGGCCGACAGCAGGGCCTGGTGGCCGATGTTGGTGGCCGCCGTCGCCGTGACACCCCAGTTGTGGTTCGGGATGCCGGGCGGGTAGGCCGCGGACAGCAGCACGGCGGTGGGCGCCTGCCAGCTGATGTCGGCGGTGTCGGTGGCGAGCCCGCCGGTGTAGGCGGCCGCCGGGGGAGCGAGCGGGGTCAGCTCGGTCGGCATGCCCACCTCGGGCTTGCCCAGCGACTTCTGGATGCTCTTGGCCAGGGCGTGGTCGGCGTCGGTGAAGCCGGGGGCGCCGATCTGCCGCATGTTGTCGTTGAGCAGTTCCGCGCCGGCCTTGTTGGCCAGCAGGTTCCACGTCGCGGAGTGGAACTTGTGCACCAGGCGGGTCTGGCTGGCCTGGGCGGCGGCCTTCCCGCACTCCACGATCTTGTCGTAGAGCACCCGGGCGCGTGCCGGGCTGCCCTCGCGGACGAAGAACCAGATGGAGCACATGTCCGGGGTCACATTGGGCGCGCCGCCGCCGTTGACGATCGCGTAGTGGAACCGCCCCGACGGGGCGACGTTCTTCTCCCGCAGGTACTCCGACATCGTCGCCATCAGCAGCGCACCGTCCAGACCGCTCTTGTTGCCGAGCGGGGTGCCGCCGTGACCGGAGGCACCGAGGAAGGTGAACGTGGCCGAGATCAGCGCGCTGGTGGTGTTCCAGAACGGCACCGTGATGTTGAACGGGTGCCAGTCCAGGAACGCGTCGAGACCGTCGTACACGCCCTCCTTGACGGCGTACGCCTTGCCGACGAGCTGCTCCTCGCCCGCGCTGCCGAACAGCTTGACCCGGGCCTTCAGGCCGCCCGCCCGGATCGCCTGGGCGACGGCGATCGCGGCGGCGGTGCCGCCCGCGCCCAGGGCGTTGTGGGCGTCGCCGTGGCCGGCGCCGTACGTCGGGCCGTAAGCGTCGTAGTTGTAGACGAGGGGGTCGTGGCTGCCCACGCCCTTCTTCTGGGAGAGGCCGGGCAGCGCGTCGTACTCGGCGTTGAAGCCGAGGACGGGCCCCTCCGTGCCGTACGTGGCGACGAAGGCGGTCGGGAAGCCCCCCGCGCCCCACTCGACGGTGAAGCCGTTGTCCTTGAGCAGTCCGGCGTGGGCGAGGGAGGACTTCCACTCGCGCAGCGACAGTTCCGCGTGCTGCCACACCTCGTCGCTCAGCTTCTTGACCGCGCCCTCGTTGGCCGAGATCCAGTCGAGCGCGGTCCGCTTGGCCTCGGAGTCCCGCGCCAGCCCCTCGGGGGCCTTGTACGTGGCCGGGGAGACACCGGTCCTCTCGTCGTACCCGAGCGTCGCGGCGAGCACCGGGTCGGCCTGCAGGAGGGTCGCGGTGGTCGCGGTGGCACCCAGTCCGAACATCTTCAGCAGGCGCCGGCGGCCGGGGTGGAAGTCGTTCACGTCAGTCTCGTCCTCGCGGTGTGAGGGCAGAGCCGGACGACCGGCTCCGTGACATGTGGTCGTGGCATGTCGCCGGACGATCATATGTGTCTGTGCGGGGGAACATCAGGTGTTCCTGGCCCCAACCCGGTTGCGGGTACGATGAGTTCGCAGCGGAGCCGAAGGCGGACGGACCGTTCCGGAGCCGAGCCGGCAGATGTGAACCTTCCGGGGCGCCGGATCCGTTGTCGAAGGGGAAGCTCCGCCGCACGATCGAGGTGCGGCGGACCCGGCGGCCGTTCCATCTCCCCCGGCGGAACGGCCGCCTCCCGCCGCGCGTGTCACCGCGCCGTACGCCCCCTGGAGGCCGCGACGGGCACCGCCGACACGAGCTGCTGCGGGCGGGCCGGCCGCTCGCGGAAGGCGCCTTCCCGGGCGGAGACCCGGCCGAGCTGAGAAACATATGTCGATCGGTCATGGCGGACGGGAATCGCCGGGCGCACAGGTGTGTTCGACATGTGTGAGCGGGGCGGTGTGCCGTGGTGCCGCCGCCCGAACCGATCGCACCGAAAGGCGGCCCCGCCATGAGCACCCTGAGCCGAACCTCCGTGGACATCGCCACCGCCGACGGTATCGCCGACGCGTACCTCGTCCGTCCGGACGACGGGACGGCACACCCGGGTGTGCTCCTGTACCAGGACGCGTTCGGGCTGCGCCCGCACCTGAAGGCGATGGCCGACCGGCTGGCGGCGTCCGGCTACACGGTGCTTGTCCCGAACGTCTTCTACCGGCACGGCCCCGCCCCGGTCGTGGAACTGCCCGAGTTCATCGACATGGAGGCCCGCCCGGACATCGTGGAGAGGATCGTCCCGGTCATGGAGTCACTCACGCCGGACCTGACCGAGCGCGACGCCGGGGCCTACCTGGCCTGGCTCGCGGACGCGCCCTCGGTGGCGGAGGGACCGGTGGGCGTCACCGGCTACTGCATCGGCGCCCGGCTCGCGCTGTACACGGCCGGCACCCATCCCGTCCGGGTCGCCGCGGCGGCCGGCTTCCACGGCGGCGGGCTGGCGAGCGACGCGCCCGACAGCCCGCACCTGCTCGCCGGCCGGATCACCGCCGAGCTGTACTTCGCACACGCCGACGACGACCCGTCGATGCCCGAGGACCAGGTCAGCCGCCTGGAGCAGGCACTCACCGAGGCAGGCGTCACGCACCGGTGCGAGGTCTACGAGGGCGCGCACCACGGCTACACCCAGTCCGACACCGCCGCCTACAACCCGGCCGCGGCCGAGCGGCACTGGACCGAGCTCCTCGCCCTGTTCGCCCGCACCCTCTGAGCAACACGAAGCGCGGACCATGGTTGCGATGCCGGTCCCTTCGGTCCCTGTGGCGGTCCACGGTCGGTGACTGATCAGGCCGGCGTTCACGGGCATGGCCGTACCGGAGACGCAGCGTGACGCGTCGGTTGCCCGGGAGAGCACCGCGTCGCCGCCGCCCGCCAGGGTGGCGAGCAGTGCGCGGAGTCCCGGGACGGCTTCGGCGCCGGCGCGCCGCCCGGCCGTCGACGCGTTCACCCGCACGAATTCGCCACGCGGCGGCCGGAGCGCCGTGATACACGATCGACGCGTGGGGCTTCTTGGAGTTCCCCGAGCTCCCGCGGCTGATCCAAGACGGCCCGGCCGCGTTCCGCGCCGCGATCGCGTGACACGGCGGCGGTCGCGGAGCGCAGGGACGCACCGTGCCCGGGATCGGCCCGGGAGGCGTCCTCCAGCAGGGTCGAGGCGCTGCTCAGCGCGCCGATCGCCTCGGCGCGTAGGCGGCCTCCGACAGGCGGCGGGCGCGGTCGGTGTCCAGCAGGCTGAGGTCGGCGGACCGGGTGAGGGCGGCGATCGCGGCCACCGCGTCCCCGTGGTCCAGGATGCGCTGGGCGGTCCGCTCCAGCAGGAGCGCCACCTCCTCGTCGGGCTGCAAGGTCGCCTCCCCCAGATGCCAGGCCCGCCGCTCCGGCTTGGCTGCCAGCACCCGTGCCAGCGCACGGTGCGCCGCACGGCGGGCCCTGCTGGTGGCCGCCGCCACCACGGCCGACGTGATCAGCGGATGCCTGAACAGCAGGCGGCGCGGTGACTCGGCCACGCGTACCAGCCCGTCCTGCCCGGCCGGGTCCAGGCGGTGCCGGGTGCGACCTGCGCGTTTGTCCGTGACCCGGTGATCGGCGGGGTGGGTGAGGGGTGCGGGGCGGTCCCATCGGCTTGCGTGCCGCGGCCCTGGCTCCGCCCCGGGAATACGGGTCGGCACCCGGCCCGGCCAGGGCGACGGCGAGGCGCCGGGTGACGGCACGGGTACGGCGCCCCCGCCGGCGGGCGACGTCACGACACGCATGTCCGGCACCGCCGGTCACGCGGCCCGGGGCAGCCGGGGCATCCCCGCCTCGCCGGTGTTCAGGGGGCGCAGTGCCTGGAGGAGCGCGGTGACCGCCCGGTTCAGCGGGACGTCGATGCCCAGCTTCTCGGCGTGCCGGACCACGGCACCGTTGAGGGCGTCGTGTTCCAGCGGCCTTCCGGCCAGCCGGTCGTACAGCATGGACGTTCCGTTGTCCGCGGCGAAGTCCGCCGTGAAGGCGAGGGTGGCCTGGACGTCCTCCTCCGTGAGCCGGGCGCCGAGCGCGGCACCCACCGCCGCCGCCTCCCGCATCAGCCCGAGGGCGAGTTCACGCACGGACGCGTCCCGGAACACCTCCATGCGGCGCAGGGTGAGCGCGGTGAGGGAGTTCACGGCGATGTTGAGCATCAGCTTGCGCCACATGGCCGTGGTCAGGTCCTCCGCCACGTCCACCGTCATTCCGCTGCCCTCGAACAGCTCGGCCAGCTCCTCGGCCCACGGCCCCCGCGGAACCTGGAAGGTGTTGCCGTAACCGAGCCGGACACGGCCCGGCGCGAGCCTTTCGGCCTGGATGTACACGAGTGCCGGAACCAGGGAACCCCGGGGGGCGAGGTCCTGGACGCCCTCGGTCTGTTCGACCCCGTTCTGGAGGACGACGACGGTGGT
This sequence comes from Streptomyces sp. NPDC046870, assembly GCF_040704595.1. Lineage (NCBI taxonomy): Bacteria > Bacillati > Actinomycetota > Actinomycetes > Kitasatosporales > Streptomycetaceae > Streptomyces > Streptomyces sp. NPDC046870. Next base: position 179,022 of record NZ_JBEYXM010000010.1, on the reverse strand, counting down.
GTTCTCGTCGCACAGGGAGCGCAGCCACGGGGCCGCGCCCTCCGTGTCGAACGACTTCACGGCGAGCAGGACCCAGCGCACCGGCTTCAGCTCGCCCGGGTCGGTCACGACCCGCACCGGGAACCGCTCGACTCGCGGACCGTCCTCGATCTGCAGTGCGTCGAAGCCGGTACGCACGCAGACCGTGACGTCGTGGCCCGCTCTGTGCAACGCCGACGCGACCACACCTCCGACGGCACCCGCGCCGATCACGGCGACGGCAGTCCTGGACGACCTTCCGCTCGGACCCATTGTTCTCTCCCGATCAGGTGCAGGATCGCTGCAACATGTACCCACCACGTATCACAACGACATGTGTCCCTTTTCCAGTTCGCACCCAGGCCGAATGTGCCGACAGTCACACACGTATCTGAGGGCGGGATGGGATATTCCCGTTTGCCTGGTTCTGCCCCTGGTGAGGACGTAGTGTTCGTCCAGGTACGTGTGAGACACCCATGGGGAGAGGCGGGACGTCATGGCGGCAGAACCGGTGCGGTTCATCTCCGACGAGCGGCTGGAGGTGGTGACGATCCCCGTGTCCGACGTCGACCGGGCGAAGGAGTTCTATCTGCGGCTCGGCTGGCGACTGGACCGCACCCCACCTGCCAAGGTGCAGGTCACCCCGCCGGGCTCGGCGTGCTCGGTGCAGTTCGGAGCGGGCCTGACCACGGCCGAACCCGGCTCGGCCCAGAACATGTACCTGTGCGTCCCCGACATCGTCGCGGAACGGGACAGGCTGGTGGAGCTGGGGATCGAGGTGGGCGACTACTACCACACCGGGGGGCCCGCCCCCGAGCCCGGACTGCACCCCGAGCGGGAGAGCTACCGTTCGCACTTCCCCTTCCGCGACCCGGACGGCAACGCGTGGCTGGTCCAGGAGGTCACCTCCCGCCTGCCCGGCCGTACCGGTCCCGGCCCGACGGCCTTCACCTCCGCGGACGACCTCGCCCGGGCCCTGCGCCGGGCGGCCGCGGCACACGCCGAACGGCCGGAGAGCACCGGCGACGCCGACCCCGGCTGGGCCGAGTGGTACGCCGCGTACCTGGTGGCCGAGCAGACCGGGAACGGCGACAGCTGACGCGCCGGGCCGGTGCGCGGCCAGTCAGATGACGTATGGACCCGCACGGGCGATGCCGCATGCTGGACAGGGGCATGTCCTGCGGTACGCGTCACGAGCGCCGCCGGAGGGCGACCGGAGCCGGAAGCGACGCGAGAGAGAGTGGGATGCACGACCCCGCAGACAGCCACCCGGACATCCACTGGCCGTCCGGCTTCTCACCCGCCGAGGCCCATGGCTTCCACCACGTCCAGGCCGTCGTGCCCGGCCCGCCCGAGCGGGTCTTCCGCGTGCTCACCGACGCGGCGGGCTGGACCAGCTGGGTTCCGGGATGCGAGGAGGTCAGCACCCGGACCTTCACCCAGACCTTCGAGGTGCTCTGGTGCGGCCACCGGTTCGAGGTCTACGTGGGAGAGAACGAACCGCCCCGCCGCCTCGGCTGGATGTGCCTGGGCACCAGTGTCCGGCTGTACCAGGGGTATCTGCTCACCGAGGTCGGGGACGGCACGGAGATCGTCGTCGAGAGCGCCGTCCGCGCCTCCCTCCCGAAGGCGTTCGACACGTTGACGCCCACCTGGGTGGAGCGCCTGGACGAACTGTGGCACGCGCAGCTCGCCCGGCTGTCGGACGGCCCGCCGCCGAGCGTGTGAGCCGTTCCCCCGCCGCCGGGCACCCTCCGGTGACACGCCCCGGTCGCGCCTTGGCCGGGTGCCGATGTCGGCGAGCCCGACAATGATGATCATCTGTGGAGCCCCGAAGGCGGCGCCGAGCACGGTGGCGAAGGTCTGGTGCTCGTCGTCGCGGAGCGGACGCACGGTCAATGCTCCGGGGCAGCCGTGCGCCATGCGGTGCCGCCTTCTCGCAGAGCAGCTCGATCTCCGTCGCGTACGGCACGTCGGTCACACTCATGATGCCGGCGAGCAGGTGAGCCGCCGGATCGCAGCGTAAGTGACACGTGCGTCCCGGGGGCGGTCCGCCCCATGGGCACATGTGCCGCCCCGTAGTCACGGGCCCGGGCCCCCGGTGCCGGTGCGCTCCCCTGCCCATATTGCGTACTTTGACCGCAAGCCTCGCGCCGGACCGATTCGTGGTGTTCGCGTGCGCCTTTCGCGAGCGGCTTGCAATGGCCGGGGCTCGTGCGGGACGGTTGCCAAAGGAAATCTGTTCCCGTATGGCAGGAAGGTGGTGAGGTGCGCACCGTGCGTGCCTCTGATTGTGACTGCTCTCCGCAGCTGTTCCGCCCGTCGACCCGAGGCCGGCCGGCAGACCGGCCCGGCGTGGACTGAGGCTCCCTACCCTGTGCTGGTCTCCGACCGGCGCGGCCGTCTGGTGGCGGCCCGCTGGGTGACGAGCTCTTCGGGGAGGACCGTCTGAGGCGGGCGCTCGCCGAGTGCGCGGGCATGCCGGCGGAGGCGGTGGTGGAGCGGGTACAGATGCCGGCCGCGCAGTGGCTGGGCACCGGCCGCCACTACGACATGGCCGTCATGGCCATCATCACCCCGACACCGGCGCGTTGAGCACCGTCGACGGCCGTACGAGCGGTGGACCGACCAGGAGGAGCAGGCAGTGAGTGAGCCCACCGCGACAGCCGGTGCGGTGCGACGGCTGTGGCAGGCCGTGATCGACGGTGACGAGCACCGAGCCGTCGCGACCGTCCACGACGCCCTCGCCCAGGGGGTGAGCCAGGAGACGCTCCTGCTCCAGGTCATCGCACCCGTGCAGGAGAAAGTCGGCATCGAATGGGCGGCGGACCGTATCAGCGTCGCCCAGGAGCACGCCGCCACCGCCATCAACGAGCGGGTCATCGCCTCCCTCGCCCACCACCCCGGCGCCGGCCGGCCCGCACCCGACCGCGGGCGGGTGACGGTGGCCTGCGTGGACGGGGAATGGCACGCACTGCCCGCCCGCCTGGTCGCCGAGGTCCTCGCCCTGCACGGCTGGCGGGTGGACTACCTCGGCGCGCAGACACCCACCCCGCACCTGGTCGCCCACCTGCACCTGACCGACCCCGACGCGGTCCTGCTGTCCGGATCGATCCCCACCCACCTGCCCACCGCGCACGCCGCCATCACCGCCTGCCAGGCCATAGGTGTCCCCGTCCTGGCCGGCGGCCGCGCCTTCGGCCCCCGGGGCCGCTACGCCACCGCTCTGGGCGCCGACCGGTGGGCGGCCGACGCGCGGGCCGCGGTCGCGGTCCTGGCGGCGGGCGTGCCGCGGCCGGGCGCCTCGGCGATCCGGCACACGGTGGACGACCTGCCGCACCTGGCCGACCAGGAATACACCCTGGTCGCCCGGTCCCGGCCCCAGATCGTCAAGCAGACCCTGGCCGACCTGGAGGACCGCTTCCCCGCCATGCGCGCCTACAGCGGCGCCCAGCACGAACGCACCGCCGAGGACATCGCCCACATCGTCGACTTCCTGGCCGCCGCCCTCTACGTCGACGACCCCGACCTGTTCACGACCTTCCTCACCTGGACCGCCGGCATCCTCACGGCCAGGGGTGTGCCCGCACACTCGCTGTCGGCAGGACTCGACGCCCTGGCCGGCCAACTCCACGACTTCCCCCGCGCCCTGAACACGCTCGGCCGCGGCAGGACCGCCCTGACCGAGCACACCACCCGTCCTGGCCCCGGCACCCACGCATGACGCACATGCCGCCCGGCGACTTCACCCTGACCGTCCGCCGCGAGTCCACCACGCTGACCGTCCTGGTCAGCGGCGAACTCGACTACGACACCAGCGACGACCTCCTCGACGAGGTCGGTCAGCTGCTCACGGCGGGCGGGCCACCGCCGGCCGAAGTCCGGCTCGACTTCCGCGAGCTGGCGTACATCGACTCCTCCGGGCTGACGGCCCTGCTCATGATCCACCGCCGCACCAGCGCCCTAGGAGCCACCCTCCACCTGGACAACCGGCCGTCCCACCTCGAACGCATGCTGCACGTCACCGACATCCTCGGCCACCTCACCGCACCACCCGCCCCCACCTGACCGTCTCGGCCAGGTCCCCGCGGCCCGGCCCGCGGGCGTCAGGGCCGGGCACCCACCAGGCCGCTGCGACCGTCCTCGTCGTATGCCTCCTTCACGACCTCGTCGCCGAGTTCCACGAGTCCCTCGTCGTCCAGGCCCTTGCAGGCGTTCCTCTCCTTGGCCCGGGTGGTGCCTTCGAGCTGACCGCGCACGGCGTCCTTGAGTGACTTCTCCATGGCGGCCTTGCAGGTAGCCTCTTCGGCCCTGCTGCCGTCGCCGCTGCCGCAAGCCGTGAGAGCCGCGGCGAGAGCGAGCAGACCGGCGCAGGCGGCAGTGGCGACGGCTCTGAACGGTGCCTGTGGCCGTCTTGTGATCCAACGTGCGAGGGCCCGGGGCGTCGTTCTTCCGACCCCGCACGCCCGGTGGACTTACGCGTCGGCGGACCTGCGGGGGGTGTGGGGCGACGATATGACGTCGATCACTTCGGCAAGTTTTCCGCCCCCGCCTGTAAGGAACGGGCCGCAGCGCGCATTGCTCGGTGTGAAAGCCAGGATGAAGGGAGCGCGTCCGTGACAACTGCCGAGCGCTTCCGAGACGTTTACGAGGAGTGCTACCCGCGCGTCCTTGGCTATGCGACGAGCCTCGTCGGACGGCAAGCAGGAGAGGACATCACCAGCGAGACGTTCACGGTCGCCTGGCGGCGAATGCACGACATCCCCGAACCGGCGCTGCCGTGGCTTCTGGGAGTGGCCCGCAACCTGGTGCGAGAACTGCGCCGCCGGGACGCCCTGCGATACGCCATCGCCGCGGAGGAAGCACAGCGCATCAGCCGCGGCGCCCAGTTCCACGTCGGGGACGTCGCGGCGGAGGTCACCGACCGGCACATCGCGTTGAAGGCCCTCGCGAGCCTGTCGGACACCGACCGGGAACTGCTGACTCTGATCGCTTGGCACGGCCTGAGCGCCAAGGAAGCGGCCCAGGTCCTGAACTGCACCGGCGCCACGCTGACGGTCCGGCTGTTCCGAGCCCGCCGCCGTCTGGAGAAGGCCCTGGAGACGGCACAGGCGACAGAGGCGGCGTCCGCACACACCTCCTCGGAGGCCACGATCCACACCCAGCAGCAAGGAGCGCCTGCATGAAGAACTCCGACAAGCGGTCCGGACGGCCCGATGCCATGAAGGTGCTCACCGACGCACGGCCCGACGAACTGAACCCCTCCCGGCTGGTGGACCCGATGCGGCAGCGCCAGATCTACGCGCACATCGTCTCCGACCCCGCGGACGGCCACGTCACGCGCCGGAGGAGCCGGTACCGCCCCCTGGGAGCGGTGGTCCTCGCAGCGGTGGCGGCGTCCGCCGTGGTGACCGTGAACACGCTCGGCGCACATGCGCCGGACGATGGTTCCACGGCCCGACCGCGGTCCTCCGCCGCGACGCGGGCACCGAGCGGTGCCGCGGACGTGGACGGTCGTATCGAACTCCTCAGCGCGGCGAGGAAGGCGGAGGTCTCCGCCGAAGCGACCTACTGGCAGACCACCACGCAATCGCAGTACACGGACGTCGCCGAGGCGAACGGGCAGCTCTTCGCCCTGCGCGTCACGTCGACGGAGGAATGGTCGGTGGGCGTGCGGCCCGGTACCGGGAGCCTGGCGGTCTCGGGGCTGAACTCCGTGACCGAGCCCCGTACCGCGGCGGACCGGACGCGCTGGCACGCAGCGGGCTCACCCCGCGAGGTCGAGACCGAGACGAGTGCGGCATCCGGGACCGTCAGGCACAGCTTCGTGATGGGAACCGGGCGGCCGACGGTCATGCGGACGAACATCGACGACAAGATCTACGCCCTCGGCCCGGACAACGTCTCCTACAAGGAGCTGCGGGCGCTGCCCGCCACCGACGGAGCACTCCGCCACTACCTGGAGAAGCTCTACGCCCAGGACGACAGCGCCGACAACAGCACGTCGGGTCGGAGTACCTGGATGCTGCGACAGGCGGGCAACCTCGTCACCATGCCCGTGAAGCCCGCCGTCCGTGCCGCGGCGTACCGGGTGATGGCCGATCTGCCCGGGGTCCGCGTGCTCGGACGCGTCACCGACGCGCTGGGGCGCGAAGGCGTGGGGGTCGAACCCCCCGCCACGTATCAGACCCCTCTGGGGACCACCAGGCAGCGGCTGGTCTTCGATCCCGCCACCGGCTCCATGCTCAGCGACGAGTACCTGCTGGTGGAACCCTCGGCCAGGGCCGGCAGGGCGGGCCTGGAAGCGGGCACGAGGGTCAACTGCCGGGCGATCACCCGGATGAACTGGGGCGAGCGCCAGATCACCGTGCCCAAGAACGCCCACAGCTGAACCGCGGCCCGGCCGACGACACGGAAGTACACGCGGCAGGCCGGCTTCCCGCGCACACATGTCTCGCACACACGTGTGACGCATCCGGAGGCCTGCCGCCGACGCGGGGCGGCAGGCGGCTGGAGGGACCCGGCTCCCGCCCACGGCCGCCGCGTCGTACGCGGCCTCGGCGCCGCGGCCGGGCCGCGGCACCCCCCCGCGTTGCGGACCGCCCGGGTGAACGGCCGAAGGCCGTGGAACGCCCTCGCATCCCGGGGCTTCTCCCGTGGTCCGGCCGACGAGGTCGAGCACGCCGTGTCTTGCGGTGGCACCACTCGCGCGTCGCGGCACGGCGGCCCCCACGCAAGGTCCCCCAACCCCTCTCGATCGAGAAAGCCTGCACCCATGCGTCTCCACAAGACCTGCCTGTCGGTGACCGCGGCGCTCGTCGTCTCCGCGCTGGGCGTAACCGCCTGCCGGCACCTGCCCGCGGGCACCTCCGCTCCGGCAGCCAGGAGCATCTCCGACGACCAGGCTGCCGCCGGGCCGGACACCGGACAGTCGGCGTCCGCCCCGGCCGCATCGAAGGCGACAACCCGGGCGCGGCCCGAACTCCCCGCCCAACTGCCGGGGCTCGGCCCCGAGACGCTGGCGAAGGTCCCGGCCGACACCCGGCAGGTCGTCCTCGTCACCGGAGCCGGCCGGAAGTCGGCCACCTCGAAAGTCGTACTCTGGCAGCGGACCGACGCCGGCTGGCGTCCCGGGGCGGTGTGGGACGCGCACAACGGCTACAGGGGATGGACCGACGAGCACTACGAGGGCGACCTGCACAGCCCGACAGGAGTGTTCGGCCTCAGTGACGCCGGCGGCCGCCTGCCCGACCCCGGTGCCAAGTTGCCCTACCACCACTCCGGCGCCTTCTGGGTCGGCGGCACCGGCTTCGAGGGCGAACCGCTCGGTGGCTCCTTCGACTACGTCATCGCCATCGACTACAACCGGCTGCCCGGTACGTCGCCGATGGACGGCACTCACCCGATGGGGGCGAACCGCGGCGGAGGCATATGGATCCACGTCGACCACGGCGGCCCCACCCACGCGTGCATCAGCATCTCCAAGACCCACATGAAGCAGCTGCTGCGCACGCTCGACCCCGCCGACCATCCCGTCGTGGTCATGGGCGACGCGGCTTCCCTGGCCCGATGACGGTTCCGCGGCCCACGCCGGGCCCCAGGGCCTCTCGTTTGGATCATGCCGGGCTGATCCGGCCTGCCCCATACGAAAGCCCCCAGCCGTCCGCCCGGCCGGCTAGGGGCCCGCGTGGCCGTTGGTGCCTCGGCGAGTGCCTCCGCCTTGGCGCGCATCTCCGCGGCGCGCGCGACCCGCAACGCGGCGAAGAGCTCGGCCGACCGGACCAGGTTGGCCCGTGCTTCTTCCCTCTCTCCGCGCTCCAACTGGGCGGAGGCCAGGTCGTCGAGCACTTCCGCCTGCTTGTACTCGTCGAGGACCTCCTCGTAGAGCCGCAGCGACGCGCGGTAGTCGGCGATCGCGCCGTCGAGGTCGCCCAGGCGCTGCCGGACGTAGCCGATGTTGCCCCGGGTACCGGCCTCGTCGTGACGGTTCCCGGTCGCCCGCAGCAGGGGCAGCGCTTCCTCACACGCGGCGAGGGCGTCCTGGTACTCGCCGAGGGCGGCGAGGAACCAGCCCGTGATGGCGATCGAGCGCGCGATCTCCCACTGCCCGCCCAGCGACCGGGCGATCGCCAGGCCCTCGGCGTAGCGTCGCTGGAAGCTGCGCACACGGCTGGCGTACCGTTCGGCGAGCATCCGGTCCTTCGGAGGCAGCCGGTCCAGCTGACCGAGCATCAGGGCGACCGGCTCGTCGGCCCCGTCGACGTCCCCCGTCTCGGCCATGGCGATCGACAGGTTCGTACCGGTGCGAGCCACGGACACCGGGTCGTCGAGGATCAGGGCCGCGTCGAGCCCGATGCGCGAGGCCGCAGCGACGACGGTGTTGCCGAGTTCCATGAATGGACCTCACGGTCCGTAGTGCCTGGCGGGGAGACGGCACCGCGATCTCCGCGGTGTGCGAGCCCCATGAGGTGCTACTCCTCGGGCAGCAGTCGTTCGAGGTACCGAAGGAGCTCCGTCTCGTCGGGTTCGACGGCACGCATCCCCACGTACCCGTCCGGCCGGACGACGAGCAGGGTGTCGTCCCCGTCGACGCCGTAGTCGCGGCGGGCCTGCCCTTCGGCGTCGGAGAACGCACCGAGGCCGCTGCGGAGGTGGGCCGCACCGGGCGGCAGAACGGTGAACGACCGCAGCCCACGGGTGAAGTGCCCGGCCAGGGCGTCGGCGACCTCGGCGCTGCGGCGGCCGAAGGCGACGAGGCTGACATGGGTGCCCCGGAACAGGTCGAAGAGCCGGACCGTGGCACCGTCCGGTGCCTCGAGCACAGCGTCCGGCGCCCGGTCGCCCGCTTGGACGAGGCCCCGCGCCTGCCGGTCCGAGCCATTCAGTTCGCTCACCGGGTAGTGCACTCCCAGCTGCCGGGTGTCGGATCCCGTGCCCTCGCCCGGTACGACACCCCTGATCCGGCGTGCGGCCAGCTCGCTGGACAGCTTCAGCACGTCGGCGGCGATCGGAAGCCGTTCCTGCTGGTAGCTGTCGAGCAGAGCCTCGGGGGCGCCACGCAGGACATGGGCGATCTTCCATCCGAGGTTGTAGGCGTCCTGGATTCCCGTGTTCATGCCCAGACCGCCCGCCGGGGGGTGGACATGGGCGGAGTCGCCGGCGAGGAAGACCCGTCCCGACCGGTAGCGGTCCACCATGCGCACGTTGGAGCGCCAGACGGACTGCCACACCACCCGCCGGACTCGGATGTCGGTTCGTCCGGTGCGCTCCCGCACCAGTTCCTGGACGTCGTCGAGGGAGACGTCCCCGGTGACGGCGGGGGCCGGCCCGATCTGCAGCTGGAACATGTCGGTCACCGGCAGCGGACACAGCGCCAGCAGCTTGCCGTCGGAACCGGGCCACCAGTGCCAGACGTCCCGGTCCAGTCCGCTCAGTTCGACATCGGCTGTCAGCATCGTGACCGTCTCGTCGGTGTGTCCGAGGAACCCGACACGCGCCAGCTTCCGCACGGTGCTGGACGCGCCGTCGGCGCCGACGACGTAGTCGAAGGAGGCGGAATCCGGTGCCCCGGCGGCCAGCATGCCGGTGCGGATTCCCCCGCCATCCTGCGCCAGGTCCACCAGTCGCGTCCCGAACTCGACGTGCACCCTCAACTCGTCCAACCGCTCGCGCAGGACCTCCTCCACCCGCCACTGGGGGATCAGCATCGTGCGGGGGTACGGAGTCGCGGCGGTGGGTTCCTTGACGCCGGGATTGACCTCGCTCGTTCCCAGTACCGTCCGGCCCCGGTACCTGCGGATGGGCAGCTGGGAACGGCTGGTGGCCAGAATCCGGCCCGAGACCCCCAGGTCGTCGAAGACCTCGACGCTGCGTGGCTGGATTCCCTTGCCGCGGGAACCCACGGAAGGCCCCGGGGCGGCGTCCACGATACGAACGCCCACATCCCGGCGCGCCAGCTCGATGGCGGCGACCAGTCCGACGGGACCGGCGCCCACCACGAGCACTTCTTCGCCGCGGCCCGCCTCGGGCCCGCCCTCCGACCCGTCGGCATACTCGTTCAGAGCCATCGCTGGAACCCCTCACCTGAATGACGATCCGTGCCTCAGCCCGGACTCCCGAGGCATGCGGCATACGTAGGCCGCACACAACACACATATCTTTGCGCATCCGGTGCATGGGGACACGGCCGGGCAGCCGCGTTCTGCGAGCACAGCCGGGCAACGTGCATACCTGCTGGCTGCCTGCCCGCCGGAGTCAGACACCAGCCGACACGTGTTGCGCATTCTCCCGCGCATCCTCACCCAGGCGACCGCGTTCTGGGTCACCGAGACGATCGGTTCCTCCATCCGCATGTACCGCAACGCCGTCCACTACCCCTGGACGCCGGTGCACGACCGGCACCGAAGGTCGAGCCCCCGGCCGGCTTCACCTTCCTGCTGGGCGACGTCTACCCGCCCGGAGTCCGCACCGTCGAGGAGCGCGTCGCCGCCTTCGAGCACGGGCCCACCGGCGCCTTCTTCAACCCGGTGTACGTCAACGCCCACGCCGAGGGCGGCCACTTCGTCCACTACGAGAACCCCGAAGCACTCGTCGGCGACGTCCGCGAAACCTTCCGTAAGCTCCGCTGAACGCACACCTTCGAGCGGCACACCGGGCACCTGCGTCCTCCAGATGACCAAGACGGCGCTCGTCGGCCCGCTCAAGCGCGTCGGCGAGCCGCGGGAGATCGCGGCACTCATCTCGTTCCCGGCCGGCGAGGAGTCGCGGTACATGACCGGGGCGAGCGTCACCATCGACGGCGGCATCACACTGTGATTCCGTCGGCTGTCCCGCCACGTCTCTTCACGCAGCCTTCTGCGAGGCGGCCGCGTCCGGGCGCAGGTCGTCCAGGGTGAGCTGGTGTGCCGGGGGACCGGGGAGGACGACCTGGTGGGTGAGACGGAGATCGGGGCCGACGTGGAGCAGTTCGCCGGACTCCATCTCGCGCCAGTGCGGGTTGTCGTCCATGCGCTCGCTGGCGACGACGACGGCGGGGAGCTCGGCGAGGTGCGACGAGTGGACGCGCATACGGCCGTGGCTGCCGCTGTGGTCGAGGTGCCGGCTGCCGTGCTGGCCGCCCGCCCGGCGCTGGAGGACGTAGAGGTCGTGGGTGTCCGGGTAGCGCAGCGCCCACAGTTCCTCCGGGGTGACGAGGACCAGGTTGACGGCGTAGACGGGCAGGTGGGCGGCGATCCAGTGGGCGGCGTGCCGGATGCCCTCGGTGACGTCACCGCCGTGCCGCCGGGTCTCCCTGGTGATCAGGGCGAAGAACCGCTCGGAGTCGGTGTCGCCCGCCACGAGCGACCGGTCCTCGCCCAGGTGGTCGTCGAGCTCGTCCAGGCCCTCGATGACCCCGTTGTGGGCGAAGAGCCGCCCGTCCTGCTCGAAGGGATGGGTGTTGCGGACGTCCAGGCTGCCGGTGGAGGCGAAGCGGACGTGGGCGACGAAGGTCGCCGACTCGACCTCGCGGGCCTCCTCGGCGAAGGCGAGGTCGCGGTAGGCGGCGGTGGGGGCCTTGTCGACGCGCGGGGTGCCGTCGGCGGCGAAGTGGCCGAGCCCGGTGCCGTCGGGGTCCCGGTGGCTCTGCCGGCTGAGGCTGTCGGGGGCGTCCAGGAGCCAGAAGGTGGCGCGGGTACGGCGCGGGGCGCTGCTGAGGCCGAAGAGACGGCACACGGCGTTCCTCCAGAGGGACTGGCCGGGCGTGGGGGTTCGGACGGGTCGGCGAAGTCACCGGTTCCCGCTGCTGTGCTGGAGGGCGCACGGGGTGGGGCCGGTGGACGCCGGGCGGGACGGCAGCGGCTGAAGCGGTGTGCAGACGGGCGTGGCGGCGCCGATGAGTTCGACCAGGCCGTCACCGCCGGTGGGCGGGGCCAGCTTGGACCAGTTGTTGGCCAGCCACACGTTGCCGGACTGGTCGAGCTGGACGGCGGTGAGGTGCTGGATGGACTTGCTGCGGAAACCGTCGGGTGGTGACAGCACGGAGCCCGTGGTGGAACCGGGCGGGCAGGCGCCCGTGTTCGCGCCGCACAGGACGGAGACGGACGGGGTGCCGAAGCCGGCCACCCACACCCGGTCGGAACCGTCGACGGCCACGGACCAGGGGGCGATGGCCCGGGACAGCTTGTGCACACCGACGACCTTGCCGTCCGGCCCGATCTCGGTGACCGAGTCGCTGAGGAAATTGGGCACCCAGACGTTGTTCCTGGAGTCGACGGCGAGGCCGAGGGGCCAGTCGAACGAGGCGTCCTTGACGGGCGAGAACGAAGTCGGCTTGAAGTCGGGCCCGATCACGGTGACGCTGCCGCCCGCGTGACCGTCGAGGGGGCGCTTGTCCATCAGCCTGGCGCCGTTGAAGCGGGCGTTGGAGACCCAGGCCCGTCCGTAGCCGTCGATCTGGAGGGCGAACGGGTGGTCGAGGCCGCCGCCGGTGATGGTGATCGCCTTGGAGGGGTCACCGTGCGGGTACACGATCACGCTGCCCTTGCCGCGGTTGCCCTTCAGGCCGTAGAAGTTCGCTATCCAGACGTTGCCCCGCTGGTCGACGGCGGTGCCCTGTGGGTGGTCCAGGCCGCCGTCCCGGAACCCCGTCGCGGGTGACAGCGGTTTCCCGGCCGGCGAGTACTTCGACATGGCGTCACCGCCGTAGCTCGGCACCCAGACGGAACCCTGGTGGTCGATGGCGATGCCCCAGGCCCCGGCCTTCATGCCGCCGCCGCTGATGGGGCTGTTCAGGACCGGGTTGCCCAAGGGGTCCTGGACCGTGACGAAGGTACTGGGGTTCCGTGTGCCGGGCAGCCAGTTGACGGAGGACCAGACGTTCCCCTTGGCGTCGACGGCCATGCGTCCGGGCGCGTAGACGTCGGGCGGGGTGTAGTGCAGGGCCAGGACCCAGGCCGTGGGGGCGGAGGTCAGGGCGGGGCTGTAGGTGTGGGCCCGTCCGGCCAGCGCGTACAGCGTGCCGGTGGACCGTCTCGGGTCGCGGGCGAGGTTGGACACGGCCTGCGCGGTGTCCGAAGGGGCTGCGGCCCCCGGGGGTGCCGCCCCGCGCAGCATGTCCCGGCATCGTCCGGTGTCCGCCCCCGGAGCGCACAGGGAGACCAGGTTGGCCAGGGTGCCCAGGGTGGCGAGGGTGGCGTTCTTGTCGCCGTTGTTGTGGTCCGTGACGACCTTCCCGGGCTTGCCCGTGGCCGGGTCGGCCAGGTTGTACGACGTGGCCGCGGCGTTCTCCAGGCCGGGGCTGGGGCCGGAGACGCCGTGCCGGCCGGTGAACTGGGCGAGGGCGTAGCCGGTGGCGACGGTGGTCAACTCGTTGACGGTGACGGCGGATTCCCTGCGCTGCGGCACAGCGCCGCCCGGGCCGACACCCGCGACGGCACGCAGCCGCAGGGCCGTGTCCCCGGAGGGGACCGCTTCGACGTACTGCACGGAGCCCCCGCGCTGCACGGGGCGGAGCCGGAAGGAGCCGTGCGCGTCGGTGGTGGCGCGCCCCAGTTGCCGGACACCGGTCCGGTCTCCCGCGAAGAGCGTGACGGTGGCGTGGGACAGCGGCTTCCCCGCGCTGGTGACCGTCCCGCGCAGGACGCCCGCGGTGCCGGGCGGTGCCGCGGCGGGAAGCGCCGTGAGGGTGAGGGCCAGGGTGGCGGACGCGGCCAGGGCGGGACCGCGCAGGGCGGGGCGGGACGTGGACTTCCGAGCGGTGCCCGGGTTGCGGAGCGTCGCTCCGTGGATGCGTGTGACGGGGAACAAGGTGGGGGCCTTTCGTCAGGGCGGCACGGTGCGGGCCCTCGCACGGCGCCGGGCCCGACCTGCCGGCGGTTCTGGTGCCGGACGGCCGAGGGAAGCGGTAGGGGCGTTCTAGGGTCTTTCGTTTGGATCGGGCCGGTGAGAGGCCCTAGCCCCGCACGCCGCCGGGGGCGCGCAGGGTGAACCAGCCGATCTTGTGGCCGGCCAGCCAGATCAGCCCCAGGTACAGGTCCGGGTCGACCTGGCGGAGTTCGTCCCGTACGGACCCGAACACCATGGACGTGTGGGAGTAGTCGATGACGATGCACTCGCGGTCGTCCAGGCGGCTGGGTCCGGGCCCGACCATGGCGAGGATGGACAGGATGTCCAGCGCTGTGAGCCGGTTGCTGAGGTAACCCTCCGGGCTGAAGACCTTGCCCCGCCACAAGAACCGGTTCACCACGCCGGCGAGCACCCGTGCCCCCGCGCGCCCGGCCCCCGGGATGATGGCCACGCCCTCCATCGGGCCCCGGGGGACCTCGCCCGCCGGACTCTTGCGGAACAGCTCCTCGATCTGCTTGTCGTCGCTCCTGAGCAACTCGGTCTCGGTAGGCATCGCGATCTTCCTCCTGACCGTCGCCGGCACCCCGCGCGGCACCTGCGGGCACGGTCCGCGACCGGAGACGGGCGAGCCGCGCGCGTGGGCTCGTGGAGACGGGAGTCCCGTCGCGGCCGGACCGACGGGTCGTGGCCGCGCACCCGCCCGCAGGCCCCCACCCGGTACCCGTCGGGGCCGCCCGCGCACTCGCGGCGAACCGTGCGGGAGGGGCAGGAGCATGTCCGCGGCGACCAGTCGAGCGCGGTGGTCGTTTGTGGATTTCCGTGCGCCGCTCCCTCCATCGTGAACCCCCCGGGGGCGGCTCACCACCGCTGGGCGGTGCGACAGGAACCGCGCGAGGACCGTTCGGGTGCCTGACGCGCGGCCTGGGCGGGCGCGGGCGCGGCAGCGGTGCGAGCGTGGAAGCACAGGGGGGAGTACGGGCGCTGGACGACACGGGACGGAGCACGGTCATGGCTCGGGCGATCTGGTCAGGGGTGATCACCTTCGGGCTCGTCACCGTCCCCGTCGGCCTCTACACGGCGACCGAGGACCACACCGTCCACTTCCACCAGTTGCAGCGGGGCACCTCGGACCGGGTCCGCAACAAGCGGGTGAACGAGCGCACCGGTGACGAGGTCGGCACCGGTGACATCGTCAAGGGCTACGAGCTGGAGGAGGGGCAGTACGTCGTGGTCGAGCCGGACGAGCTGGACGAGATCGCGCCGGGCCGCTCGCAGACCATCGACATCACCGACTTCGTCGACCTCGACCGGATCGAGCCGGTCTACTTCGACCGCACCTACTACATCGCCCCGCGCGGCAAGGAGTACGCCGAGGTCTACGAGCTGCTGCGCGCCGCGCTGGCGGAGACGAACAAGGCGGGGATCGCCACCTTCGTCATGCGCGACAAGCAGTACCTGACCGCGTTGCGCGCGGAGGACGACGTGCTGGTGCTCCAGACGCTGCACTGGGCGGACGAGGTCCGTGACCCGGGCCGGGAGCTGCCCGAGCTTCCCTCCGGCCGGGCGGGGCGGGGCAAGCGGCTGGACATGGCGCTGCAACTGGTCGACGCGCTCAGCTCCGACTGGGATCCCTCCCGTTACCGCGACACCTACCAGGAGAAGGTGCGCGAGCTGGTGAAGGCGAAGGCCGAGGGTCAGGAGATCGCGGCGGCCGAGGAGCCGCCGGAGGCGACGAACGTGATCGACCTGATGAAGGTCCTCGAAGGCAGCCTGAAGGCCGCCCGGTCCGGCCGGGGTGGCGAGGAGCCCGCCGGCGGGCGCGAGGAGGAGGCCGCACCGCGCAAGGCGGCCGCCCGGTCCCCGGCGGGCGGGTCGGCGAAGGCGCGGGCGCGGAAGGCTCCGCCGAAGGAGGCCGGGGCGGCGCGGTCCCGCGGCCGCGGGGCGGGCGGCAAGCGGGAGCTGCAGAAGCTGAGCAAGGCGGAGCTGTACCGGCGGGCGACCGAACAGGACGTTCCCGGCCGGTCGAGGATGAGCCGCGAGGAGCTCGTCGACGCGCTCGCCTCCCGCGGCCGCCGCAAGAAGACCGCCGCCTGACCGCTCCCGGACCGCGGACGCCGCCCGTCGTCACAGGTATCGCGGGGCGAGCGTGCCGGTGGCCGAGGCGCGGAGCGCCGCTTCCGCCGCGGCGACGCGGTCCACCGCCTCGCCGTCGACCAGGCCGGGCACGCACACGACCTCGCCGGTTTCCAGGGCCCTCAAGGAAGCGGTCACCACGTCCTCGGCGGGCATGCCTCCGTCGTCGTGCACGCGTGCCGCGTCACCGGGTACCGGATCCTGTCCCTGGGTGAGGTGGAACTCGGTCGCGGTCAGCCCGGGGCACAGCACCTGGACACGGACCGGCGCCCCGTCCAGCTCCGCGGCGAGGGTCCGGCTGAAGGTGACGACGTAGCCCTTGGTCCCCGCGTAGACCGCCCGCACCGGCAGCGGGCCCGGCGGGAGCGAACCGGCGAAGGCGAGGGTGGAAGCCACGTTCACCACGGCGCCGTGGCCGCGCGCCAGCATGCCCGGCACGGCCGCACGAGCGAGCCGGGTGAGCGCCACCACGTTCACGGCCATCACCTTCTCCAGCAGCGCCGCGTCGGTCTCGGCGAAGGGGCCGTAGCCGTTGATGCCCGCGTTGTTCACCAGCAGCCCGACGTCGTCCCCGGCGGCTCGCCGCGCGACCCGGTCCAGGTCGCCGGCCTCGCTGAGATCCGCGACGACGGTGTCCACGCGCACGTCGTGCCGCCCGGTCAGCTCCGCGGCGAGGGCGCGGAGACGCTCCGCCCGACGCGCCACCAGGACCAGATCGTGGCCCTGGGCGGCGAGCCGACGCGCGTAGGCCGCACCGATGCCCGAGGAGGCACCGGTCACGACGGCTGTTCCCCCGGCGTGAAGGGATTCGGGACGGTTGGGCATGGCTCCTCCTCGTACGCGTCGAGAGCACGACACGCCGGTACCCGTCGATCCGCCCCGGCACGCAGGGGACTCATACGGTGCGCAGGGTCCAGCTCCAGCGGTGCACCCC
This sequence comes from Streptomyces sp. NPDC046870, assembly GCF_040704595.1. Taxonomy (NCBI): domain Bacteria; kingdom Bacillati; phylum Actinomycetota; class Actinomycetes; order Kitasatosporales; family Streptomycetaceae; genus Streptomyces; species Streptomyces sp. NPDC046870. The sequence continues at coordinate 162,113 of NZ_JBEYXM010000010.1, read as the reverse complement.
CGGTGCGACGAGGTAGGCGGGGAAGGTGTCGGGGCCGCAGGAGGCCGTACCGAGGCCCCGGTGCGCGGCGTCGATGTGGACCACACAGCCGGCCCGCGGTGTGAGTTCGTCGTGGTGCGCGGCGGCGGCGAGGTCCTCGGCGCGGTAGCGGGTGACGGAGACCTGGCGGGGCTCGTCCAGCTCGACCGCGAGTCCGGTCGCGCCGGGAGACGACAGCGTGAACCGCCGCACGCCGTGCCGGCCGCCGCTCTCCTGGGGGCGCAGGTACGGGGTGAACAGGTCGTCGACGGGCAGCGCGTGGTGGCCGACCGGTGCCCCGGCGGCCCGGTCCGGGTACGACTCCCAGGGGCCCTGTCCGAACCACTCCATCCGGTCGAGCCCGGCCACCGTCTCGAAGACCGAGCCGACCCGGGCCACGTCGTGGAACTCCTCGGGCAGTTCGGCCGACTCGTCGACCCGGACGCCGCCCTCGACGGGCGTGAACGTCTGCCGGTGCCGTACCGCTCCGAGCGTGCAGGCGTATGCGGCCTCGACGGTCACCCGTTCGCCGTCCCGGCGGACCGAGACCACCGTACGCACCAGCCGGTCCAGGCCCCAGGCGCGCCAGCGCGCCGCCATCCCGCCCAGCTCGTCGTTGTCGGTGGGCGCCCGCCACAGTGACAGCGTCGGGGCGGCGGTCAGCAGCGGGTGGCGCAGCAGCCCCTCGGGGTCCACGTCGACGGCCGGTCCGGCCACGGCCGGCTGCCTCGGGGCGTCCGCCGCCCGCAACCGGATCCGGGGCGTGCACACCTCCGTACCGGCCGGTGCCCAGGACTGGTCCTCGGCCGTCGTCACCCGCAGCGTCAGCCATGCCTCGCCGCCGTCGGCCGGCACCGCGAACGGCAGCGGTACGGCCGCGGTCTCGCCCGGCCGCAGACCGGGCAGTTCGGCCGGACCGGTCAGGGTACGGCCGTTGGCCAGCGCCAGCTCCCAGGTGCCGGTCAGCCAGTCCAGGCCGCGGAAGTGCTGGTGGTTGGCGAGGACGACGCCCTCGTGCCGGAAGGACCGGATGCGGACCGGTGCCGCGATCTCCCGGTGCTCGTACATCGCGGGCTTGGGGGTGCGGTCGGGGAAGACGATCCCGTCCGCGACGAACGCCCCGTCGTGCAGGGCCTCGCCGAAGTCACCGCCGTACGCCCAGCGGTGGCCGGGCGCGGCGACACCGTTGCCGTACAGTCCGGCGCCCGCGCGCCCGACCGGCCTGCCGTCGCTCACGCGCTGGAGGATTCCGTGGTCCCGGAACTCCCAGATGAACCCGCCCTGAAGGCCCGCGGTGGCCTCGATGGCGGCCCAGTGGTCGGCCAGCGTGCCGTTGCTGTTGCCCATCGCGTGCGAGTACTCGCACTGGATCAGCGGCTTGGTCTGCCGCCCGGACAGCGCGTGGTCCAGGCAGTCCTCCAGCGGCGCGTACATGGGGCAGGCGATGTCGGATGCCACGTCCGGGTCCGCCCAGCCGCGCTTGGCCGCGCCCTCGTACTGGATCGGCCGGGTGGGATCGTGCCGGCGCACCCAGCCGGCCGCCGCGTCGTGGTTGGCGCCGTAGTCGGACTCGTTGCCCAGCGACCAGACGATGACCGAGGGGTGGTTCCTGTCGCGCAGCACCATGCGCGCGACGCGGTCCACGAAGGCGTTGAGGTAGCGCGGGTCGTCGGCGATCTCGTGGGCGTGGTCGTGGGACTCGATGTCGGCCTCGTCGACGACGTAGAAGCCCAGTTCGTCGGCGAGGTCGTACAGCCACGGGTCGTTCGGGTAGTGGGAGGTGCGGATCGCGTTGAAGCCGAACCGCTTCAGCAGCACCAGGTCCGCGCGCATGTCGTCGTACGACACCGTGCGCCCGGTCAGCGGGTGGAAGTCGTGCCGGTTGACGCCGCGGATGAAGACCCGCTCGCCGTTGACCAGCAGGTCCCGGCCGACGATGCCGACGTCCCGGAAGCCGATGCGGTGGTGCGAGGAGTCGGCGACCGTGCCGTCCGGCCGGTGCAGCCGGACGGTCAGCCCGTACAGCTCGGGCTGCTCCGCGTTCCAGGTGCGCACCCCGGGCACGACGGCGTGGATACGGGCCTCGCCCAGGAAGTCGGAGACCCGTTCGTCCTCGGCGTTGAGCCGGTCGAACCCGGCGTCCTGGGCGAGGGGATCGCCGTCCAGGTCACCGGTGACGTACCAGCCCTCGGGCAGCGCCCCGTCGCCCGCCGCGTTGCGCACCAGGCAGTCCACGCGCAGGTCGCCGTCCCGGCGTGCCCGTACGCTCACGTCCGCGAGGTGCAGGGGATCGGTCGTGTACAGCAGCACGGACCGGGTGATCCCGCCGTGCCACCACTGGTCCTGGTCCTCGATGTGCGAGGCGTCGGACCACTTGACCACCGTCAGCCGTACGACCGAGGGCTCCCCGGGGCGTACGACGCCGGTCAGGTCGAACTCGGCGGCCAGGTGGGAGTCCTTGGAGATCCCGACGGGCCGTCCGTCGACGTGCACCAGCAGCACGCTCTCGGCGGCCCCGACCTGCAGGACGATCCGGCGGCCGGCCCAGTCGGCGGGGACGTCCACGTGTCGTTCGTACACACCGGTGGGATTGGCGGCGGGCGCCAGCGGAGGGAACTGTGCGAACGGCATGCGGACGTTCGTGTACTGCGGCAGGTCGTCGGTGTCCTGCATGGTCCACGCGCCCGGGACGTGTGCCGTCGACCAGGTGCCGTCGACCGTCGCCTCCGGTGTCGGCAGCAGCTGGAAGCGCCAGTCGCCGTCCAGGCAGAGGGCGCCGGAGCGCCGGTCGACGGCGTTCATGGGCAGCCGCCCCCAGGAGGTCACCTCCGGTGCCTGCCAGGGGCGCAGTGCCAGGAGTGGGTCCGTCAACGGATGGCCCCCTTGCCGAGGTCGCCGATGATCTGCTTGGCGCCGATCGCGAAGACGATCAGCAGCGGGATGAGGGCGAGGAGCGCGCCGGTCACGACGATGCCGTAGTCGGTGGTGCCGTGCGTGCCGTTGAGCTGGGACAGGGCCACCTGGAGGGTGACGTTGTCCGGGTTGGTGAGGGCGATCAGGGGCCAGGCGTAGTCGTTCCACTGGCCCATGAAGGTGAAGATGCCGAGGAAGGCCAGGCCGGGCCGGACCACCGGCAGGGCCACGTGCCAGTACTGGCGCAGGAAGTTCGCGCCGTCGATGCGGGAGGCGTCGAGGAGTTCGTCGTGGATGGCGCCCCTCATGTACTGGCGCATCCAGAAGATGCCGAACGCGTTGGCCGCGGCGGGCACGATCAGCGAGGTCATCGTGCCGATCCAGCCCAGCTTCGCCATGATCACGAACTGCGGGATGGCGGACAGCTGCGCCGGCACCATGAAGATGAGCATCAGCAGCGCGAACAGCGCGTTCTTGCCGGGGAAGTCGAACTTGGCGAAGACGAAGGCCGCCAGCGAGTCGAAGAACAGGACCAGGAAGGTCACCGAGCCCGCCACCAGCAGCGAGTTCCACATCGAGCCGAAGAAGGCGACGCTGTGGAAGAGGTTGCGGACGTTCTCCAGGAAGTGCGAGCCCGGCAGCAGCTTCGGCGGATAGGCGAATATCTCCGACGACGTGTGCGTCGACATGACGACGGCCCAGTAGAACGGGAAGGCCGACAGCAGCAGACCGACGACGAGTACGGCGTGCAGGGCGATGCCCCGGGTGCGGGTCCCCTGTATGCGCCTGGGCCGGCGGGTTCCTTGGATGGATGCCATGGTGATGGGCCTTCCTAGTCTTCGCCCCGGCGCTGCACCAGGCGCCAGTTGATGATCGAGAAGAGGATGACGACGAGGAAGACGCCCCACGCCACGGCGGCTCCGTAGCCGAAGTCGTTGTTGTCGAAGGTCTGCTGGAAGAAGTAGAGGACCATCGTCCGGCCCGCGTGGCCGGGGCCGCCGGAGAACGTGGACTCGTTGGCGGTGTTCTGCAGCAGCACCTGCGGTTCGGAGAAGCTCTGCAGGCCGGTGACCGTGGACACGACGAGCACGAACAGCAGCACGGGGCGCAGCATCGGCAGCGTGATCCGGAAGAAGGTCTGCACCGGACCGGCGCCGTCCATGCGGGCCGCCTCGTACAGCTCGCCCGGGACGGTCTGGAGGCCGGCCAGGAAGATGATCGCGTTGTAGCCGGTCCACTGCCAGGTCATCAGCGTGGCGACGGCGATCTTGATGCCCCACGGCGTGTTCAGCCACGCCACCTGATCGAGGCCGACCGCCTGCAAGAGGGCGTTGACCAGGCCGAAGTTGGTGGAGAAGACCGAGCCGAAGACGATCGCGACGGCCACCACCGAGGTGACGTTGGGCAGGAAGTAGGCGAAGCGGTAGACGTTCTTGAAGCGGACCGCCGAGTTCAGCATCACGGCCGTCACCATCGCCAGAAAGATCATGGGGAAGGTGGCCAGCGCCCAGATGACGATCGTGTTCCCGACCGACTGCCAGAAGTCGCCGTCGCTCAGCAGGTACTGGTACTGCGACAGGCCCGCCCACTCCATCGAGCCGAGGCCGTCCCAGCGGTGCAGGGAGACGTAGAGCGAGAAGCCGACCGGTATCAGGCCGAAACAGAGGAAGAGGAGGTAGAACGGGGAGATCGCGGCGTAGAGGTGCCAGTACCGGCGCAGACCCGTGCGGGGGCGGCCGGCCGGCAGGCTTGCCACGGTCGGTGCGGGCTTCTCGAGTGCGGTGGCCATCAGTGGCTCACCCCCAGGTGTTCGGCGATCCGGCGGCACTTGCTCATGGCGTCGCTCCAGGCCTTGTCCGGGTCCTTGCCGAGGACGCCGACGTTCTTGATCTCGTCGAGGATGGGCTGCGAGAGCGCCACGTCGTAGGGGCTGTTGTAGGCGACCGCGATCTTCTGCGCGGCGGGCCCGAAGACGTCGGTGGTGACCTGACCGCCGAAGAAGGGGTCCGGCTCCCGCAGTTGCCTCATCTCGTACGTGGCGGGGGTGGAGGGGAACAGTCCCGCGTCGACGTACCCCTGGGCCTGGTTGGCGGCGTCCAGGATCCAGGTGATGATCTGGAACGCCTGCTCGGGCTCCCGGCACGCCCTGGTGATCGACAGGAACGATCCGCCGCTGTTGGAGGGCCGGACCGGCATCTGCGCCACGCGCCACTTGCCCTTGGTCTTCGGCACCCCGCTCTTGAGGTCGTACGTGGCCCAGGAGGCACCGAGCTGGCTGGGCAGCTTGCCGTCCTGCACGGCCGACAGCTGGTCCGGTGTGCCGGTGACCAGGTCGGACACGATCTTCCGCTGCTTGGCCTCCACCGCCAGCGCCCAGGCGTCGCGCACATGCGCCTGGTCGCCGATGAAGTGCCGGTCCTTGTCGACGTACCGCTTGCCGCCCTGCTGCACCACGTTGGTGAAGACGGACGTGATGTCGGTGAGCAGGCAGGTCCCCGGGATCCGCTTCCTGAGCTGCTCGCCGGCCGCGAAGAACTTCTCCCAGGTGTTCAGCTCACGGGAGACGTCGTCGGGTTCGTAGGGCAGCCCCGCCTCGCGGAAGACGGTGTACTGGTAGAAGTGCGCGACCGGCCCGCAGTCGATCGGGAAGCCGACCATCGTGCCGTCGTCGGCGAGACCCTGCTCCCACTTCCACGGCAGGTACCGGCTCCTGTACGTGTCGGCGCCCAGGGTCCTGAGGTCGACGAACTGGTCGGCGTCGGGCAGGTAGGACGCCATGTCCTCGCCCTTGAGGCCCGCGATGTCGGGGATGTGGGCGCGGCCGGTCATGGTGGTGAGCAGTTTCGACCGGTAGTAGCCGCCGATCTTGATGGCCTGGAGGTCGACGTTCGCGTCGTAGCGGGCCTTCGCCTTCCGCACGACCGTGTCGCCGAGACCGCCGTCCCAGTACCACAGGACCATGTTCCGGCCGGTGGAACCGGTCGGGACGGCACAGCCGGACGCCAGGCCGCCGAGCGCCGTGGCGGCCGTGCCGGCCAGGCCCGCGCGCAGCAGGCCTCTACGTGAGAGCCGCACTGCTCCCACCGCCTTTCGGATCTTTTCGTGACTTCGCATGAGCGTGGGGTGGGGTCAGCCGTGCGGTGCGGGGGGAGTGACGGGGGCGTACCGCACCGGTGGTCCGGGGTCGGCCGGAAGCCGGTCCGCGAGGAAGCCGTAGGCACTCGCCAGGCCGGGGTCGGTGAGCGCGCGGCGCCACCAGCGGTCGACGCCGTACCAGCCGGGGGCGGCGAGTGCGCCGCCGTGGTGCTGGACGGACAGTCCGGCGGCGAGGACGGCGAACCGCAGCCGTTCCGTCAGCGGCCAGCCGCCCAGCGAGGCGGCGACGAAGCTCGCCCCGAACACGTCCCCGGCGCCCGTCGCGTCGAGGACGTCCACGTCGAGGGCCGGCACCTCCGCGTACTCGCCGGTCGTCTGGTCGACGGCCACCGCGCCGTGACCGCCGCGCGTCACCACCGCCACCGGGACCAGTTCCGCGAGGGCGCGCAGCGCGGCGGCCGCGGTGTCGGTGCGGGTGTAGGCCATGGCCTCGTGCTCGTTGGGGAGGAAGGCGTGGCACAGCGCGAGCTGGTCGAGGAGGTCGCGGGACCACTGCTGGGTGGGGTCCCAGCCGACGTCCGCGTAGACGCGGGTGCCGTTCGCGGCCGCCTTGGCGATCCACTCGCGGGGCTCGGCCTCGAGGTGCACCAGGGCGGTGCGCGCCTCGGGCGGGTCGCCCATCAGCGCGTCCTGCGAGTACGGCGGCTCCTGGCCGTGGGTGACGAGGGCGCGGTCGCCGCCGTGTGCGAGGGAGACGGTGACCGGGGTGGGCCGGCCCTCCGCGGTGCGGGACAGCGAGAGGTCGACGCCCTCCTGGTCGCGCAGCACCTCCCGGCAGTGCGCGCCGTAGAAGTCGTCGCCGAAGACCGTGGCCAGCGAGGTGCGCAGACCGAACCGGGACGCGGCCACCGCGAGGTTCGCGATCCCGCCGGGGCCGCAGCCCATGCCGGCCGTCCAGATCTCCTCGCCCGGTGTCGGCGGCTTCGCGAGCCCCGTGAGGACGAGGTCGTAGAAGAGCAGCCCGGTCAGCAGCACATCGGGCCTGTCGTCGTCCACACGCCACCCTCTCGTCAGAACGCGTCAATTTCGATGACCGGAATCGTGCGCCGCTCACCGAGATTGGTCAATAGTCGAGCAGAAGTGAGCATGGATTTGATTGAAGATGAAGAGTAGTGTTCACGTCGTGCTGGCAGAACGACGACACCAACTCATCCTGCGGGCCCTGCGCTCGGGTGGTCCCGCCGCCGTGACCGATCTCTCCGAGCAGTTGGGCGTGAGCCCCGCCACGATCCGGCGCGACCTCGTCAAGCTGGAGGAGGACGGGCTGCTCACGCGGGTGCACGGCGGCGCGGTCGTGGAGGAGGGCGACCAGCCCTTCGCCGAGGTCGCCGAGGTGCGCGTGGCCGAGAAGGACGCCATAGCGGAGCGCGCGGCGGCCATGGTCGCCGACGGCCAGTCGGTGCTGCTCGACATCGGCACCACCGCCTACCGGCTGGCCCGCCAGTTGCACGGCCGCCGCCTCACGGTCATCACCAGCAACCTGGTGGTCTACGAGGAGCTCGCCGACGACGAGGGCATCGAACTGGTGCTGCTCGGCGGCATGGTCCGGCGCGAGTACCGGTCCCTGGTCGGCTTCCTCACCGAGGACAACCTGCGCCAGCTGCACGCCGACTGGCTGTTCCTCGGCACCAGCGGGGTCCGCCCGGGCGGACAGGTGATGGACACGACGGTCGTGGAGGTGCCGGTCAAGCGGGCCATGATCGACGCGAGCGACAAGGTCGTGCTGCTCGCCGACGCGGCCAAGTTCCCGGGTACGGGCATGGCGAAGGTGTGCGGTCCAGAGCACCTGGACATCGTGGTGACCAACGCCCCCATCGACCCGGCGACCCGGTCCTCCCTGGAGGAGGCCGGCGTCGAGGTGGTCATGACAGGAGCAGGAGAGGTGCGGACGTGAAACTGACGATCCTGGGCGGCGGCGGATTCCGGGTGCCCCTGGTGTACGGGGCACTGCTGACGGACCGCGGCGAAGGGCGGGTGACCGAGGTCGTCCTGCACGACCTCGACGACGGCCGGCTGCGGGCGGTCGCCCGTGTGCTGGCCGAGCAGGCGTCGACCGTGGCCGACGCCCCGGCCGTGACCGTCAGCACGTCCCTGGACGAGGCCCTGCGCGGCGCCGACTTCGTCTTCTCCGCGATCCGCGTCGGCGGCCTGGAGGGCCGCGCGGACGACGAGCGGGTCGCGCTGGACGAGGGCGTCCTCGGCCAGGAGACGGTCGGCGCGGGCGGGATCGCCTACGGTCTGCGGACGGTCCCCGTCGCCGTCGACATCGCCCGGCGGGTGGCCCGCCTCGCCCCCGACGCCTGGGTCATCAACTTCACCAACCCCGCCGGACTGGTCACCGAGGCCATGTCCCGCCACCTCGGGGACCGCGTCATCGGCATCTGCGACTCCCCGGTCGGCCTCGGCCGCCGCATCGCCCGGGTCCTCGGTGCCGATCCGCGGGAGGCCTGGATCGACTACGTCGGCCTCAACCACCTCGGCTGGGTACGCGGTCTGCGCGTCGCGGGCCGGGACGAACTCCCGCGCCTGCTCGCCGACCCCGGCCTGCTCGGCTCCTTCGAGGAGGGCAAGCTCTTCGGCGCCGACTGGCTGCGGTCCCTCGGCGCGATCCCCAACGAGTACCTGCACTACTACTACTTCAACCGCGAGGCCGTCCGCGCCTACCAGCAGGCCGAGAAGACCCGCGGCGCCTTCCTGCGCGACCAGCAGGCACGCTTCTACCAGGAGGTCGGGGACCCGGACCGGAAGGCCCTCGACGTCTGGAACCGCACCCGCGCCGAGCGCGAGGCGACCTACATGGCCGAGAACCGCGAGACCGCGGGCGCCGGCGAACGCGACGCCGACGACCTCTCCGGCGGCTACGAGAAGGTCGCCCTCGCCCTGATGCGCGCCATCGCCCGCGACGAGCGCACCACCCTGATCCTCAACGTCCGCAACCGAGGCACCCTGTCGGTGCTCGACGGCGAGGCCGTCATCGAGGTGCCCTGCTTCGTCGACGCCAACGGCGCCCACCCGGTCGCCGTCGACCCGCTGCCCGGCCACGCCACCGGCCTCGTCTGCGCTGTGAAGGCCGTCGAGCGCGAGGTGCTCGCGGCCGCCGAGTCCGGCTCCCGCGCGACGGCCGTGAAGGCGTTCGCGCTGCACCCGCTGGTCGACTCGGTCAACGTCGCCCGCCGCCTGGTCGAGGGCTACACCGCGGTCCACCCCGGCCTGGCCTACCTCACCTAGGGCCTCTCGTCTGGATCACGCCGGTCCGCTCAGCCGGTGCTTCCCGCCCTCTTCTGGAGACCTCCATGCACGACGAACGCCGCCGGATCGAGGAGCGCGCAGAGCGCCTCCACACCCAGCGCATCAAGCCCGCGGTCCACGCGGCCACCGTCCCCTTCGAGGTGGCGGCCTGGCAGGCCCCCGGGGAGCCGGTGCCCTTCGAGGAGGCCGCCGCCGCCCCGTACGAGCCGTTCGCCACGGGCACCCCGTGGGGGCCGCCCTGGGGCACCACCTGGTTCCGGCTGCACGGCCGGGTGCCCGCCGAGTTCGCGGGCCGCCGCGTCGAGGCCGTCATCGACCTCGGCTTCGTGGGCGACTGGCCCGGCAACCAGGCCGAGGCCCTCGTCCACCTCACCGACGGGACCCCGCTGAAGGCGGTCAACCCGCTCAACCAGTACGTGCCGATCGCCCACCCGGCGACCGGCGGCGAGGCCGTCGAGTACCTGCTGGAGGCCGCCTCCAACCCGGACATCCTCGCGGGCGACTTCGCGGCCCCGACCCCGCTCGGCGACGTCCTGACGGCCGGCGACAAGCCGCTCTACACCTTCAGGCGCGCCGACATCGCCGTCCTCGACGAAGAGGTCTGGCACCTCGACCTGGACCTTCAGGTGCTCCGTGAGCTGATGGTGGAGCTGGGCGAGCACGACCCGCGCCGGCACGAGATCACGCACGCCCTCGACCACGCGCTGGACCTGCTCGACCTGGACGACGTCTCCGGCTCGGCACCCGCCGTCCGCGAGGCCCTGAAGCCGGTGCTGTCGAAACCGGCGCACGCGAGCGCCCACCGCATCTCCGGCGTGGGCCACGCGCACATCGACTCGGCCTGGCTGTGGCCGATCCGCGAGACCAAGCGCAAGACCTCCCGGACCTTCTCCAACGTCACCTCGCTGGCGGACGAGTACGAGGAGTTCGTCTTCGCCTGCTCACAGGCCCAGCAGTACGAGTGGGTGCGCGACAACCACCCGCGCGTGTGGGCCCGCATCCAGGAGTCGGTCAAGAAGGGCCAGTGGGCGCCGGTCGGCGGCATGTGGGTGGAGGCCGACGGCAACCTGCCCGGCGGCGAGGCCGTCGCCCGCCAGTTCGTGCACGGCAAGCGGTTCTTCATCGAGCACTTCGGCATCGAGACCAAGGGCGTCTGGCTGCCCGACTCCTTCGGCTACAACGCGGCCTACCCGCAGCTCGCCAAGCTGGCCGGCAACGAGTGGTTCCTCACCCAGAAGATCTCCTGGAACCAGACCAACAAGTTCCCCCACCACACCTTCTGGTGGGAGGGCATCGACGGCACCCGCATCTTCACCCACTTCCCGCCGGTCGACACCTACAACGCCTGCTTCAGCGGCGAGGAGATGGCCCGCGCCGTCCGCAACTACGCCGAGAAGGGCGCCGCGACCCGGTCGCTGGCCCCGTTCGGCTGGGGCGACGGCGGCGGCGGCCCCACCCGCGAGATCATGGAGCGCGCCCGGCGCCTGAGGAACCTGGAGGGCTCCCCGCGGGTCGAGATCGAGCACCCGGACGCCTTCTTCGCCAAGGCCCGTGCCGAGTACGAGGACGCACCGGTCTGGGTCGGCGAGCTCTACCTGGAGCTGCACCGCGCCACCTACACCTCCCAGGCCCGCACCAAGCAGGGCAACCGGCGCAGCGAACACAAGTTGCGCGAGGCGGAGTTGTGGGCCACGACCGCCGCCCTGCACGCGCCCGGCTACCGGTACCCGCACGACAAGCTGGACCGGCTCTGGAAGACCGTCCTGCTCCACCAGTTCCACGACATCCTGCCGGGCTCCTCGATCGCCTGGGTGCACCGCGAGGCCGAGGCCGAGTACGCGCGCGTCGCCGGGGAACTGGAGGCGCTGACCGCCGAGGCGATCGCCGCGCTGGGCACCGGCACCGCCCGGGTCTTCAACACCAGCCCCTACGCCCGCGCCGAGGTCGTCCGCGACGGCGCGGGTACGCCGGTGTACGTCGAGGTCCCGGCGAGCGGCAGCGCGCCCCTGACGGGCGGCGCCGAGGCTCCGCGGCCGGTGACGGTCGACGGCCGGGTCCTCGACAACGGCCTGGTGCGCGTGCGGATCGCGGACGACGGCACCCTGTCCTCCGTGTACGACCTGCGGGCCGGCCGCGAGGTCCTCGCCGGCCAGGGCAACCTGCTGCGCCTGCACACCGACCTGCCGAACTACTGGGACGCCTGGGACGTCGACAAGCACTACAGGAACCGTTACACGGACCTGCTGGACCCCTCGGAGATCACGGTCGTCGAACAGGACCCGCTGCTCGGCGCGATCCGGGTCAGCCGCTCCTTCGGCAACGGCTCGAAGATCACGCAGACGGTCACCCTCCGGGCCGGCAGCCCCCGGATCGACTTCGAGACGGACATCGACTGGCACGAGGCCGAGAAGTTCCTCAAGGCCGGCTTCCCGGTGGACATCCGCGCCCCGCACTCCTCCGCCGAGATCCAGTTCGGCCACGTCCAACGGCCCACCCACACCAACACCAGCTGGGAGGCGGCCCGTTTCGAGGTCTCCGGGCACCGCTGGCTGCACATCGCGGAGCCCGGCTACGGCGTCGCCGTCATCAACGACTCGACGTACGGCCACGACGTCTCCCGCACGGTCCGCGAGGACGGCGGTACGACGACCACCGTCCGCCTCTCCCTGGTCCGCGCCCCGCGCATCCCGGACCCGGGGGCCGACCAGGGCCGGCACCGCCTGACCTACTCCCTCCTGCCCGGCGCGAGCATCGCGGACGCGGTCGCCGAGGGCTACGCCCTCAACCTGCCGCTGCGGGTCGCCGAGGCCGCGGGCGAGCCGCGGCCCGTCGTCTCCGTGGACGGCGAAGGAGTGACCGTCGAGGCGGTCAAGCTCGCCGACGACTCCTCCGGCGATGTCGTGGTCCGCCTCTACGAGTCCCGCGGCGGCCGCGCCCGGGGCCTCCTGCGCACCGGCTTCCCCCTGGCCGCCGCCCAGGTCACCGACCTGCTGGAGCGCCCCCTTGAGGACGCCGCCACCGACGGCGACACCGTGCCCGTCCAGCTGCGCCCCTTCCAGATCCTCACCCTCCGCCTGCGCAGGAGCTGACCGATGGCGATGCAACCCTGGTTCACCGACGCCAAGTTGGGAATCTTCGTGCACTGGGGCATCTACGCCGTCGACGGGGTCCAGGAGTCCTGGTCCTTCTACGACGACATCGTGCCGCACGACCGGTACATGTCCCAGCTGGAGCGCTTCACCGGCGCCCGCTACGACCCCCGGGCGTGGGCGGACCTGTTCGCCCGCGCGGGCGCCGGGTACGCCGTCCTGACCAGCCGCCACCACGACGGCGTCGCCCTGTGGGACACGGCGTACGGCGACCTCGGCCTCGGCAGGGACTACGTCGGCCCGTACGCCGACGCGCTGCGCGAAAGGGGCCTGAAGGTCGGCCTGTACTACTCGCACTCCGACTGGAACCACCCCGACTACGCCAGCACCCGCAAGCCGGGCCGCCCGCCGGAGCTGGAGGACAACCGCTACTCGGAAGTGGCCGCCGAGGACGAGGACCTGGACGCCTGGGAGCGGTTCATCGCCTACCGGGACGGCCAGGTACGGGAGCTGGCCTCCCGCTACCGGCCGGACCTGATGTGGTTCGACGGCGAGTGGGAGCGCAGCGAGGAGCAGTGGCGCATCCCCGAACTGGCCGCGCTCATCCGCTCCTACGTCCCGCACGTCGTCTTCAACGCACGCATGCTCGGCGAGGGCGACTACGCCACCCCCGAACAGGGCGCCCCCGTCGTACCCCCGGACGGCCCCTGGGAACTGTGCCTGACGATCAACGACTCGTGGGGCTACCAGCACCACGACCACAACCACAAGTCACTCGCCCAGCTGATCCGCTACTTCACCGAGACCATCGGCGGCGGCGGCAACCTGCTGCTCGACGTCGGTCCCATGGAGGACGGCACCATCCCGCGGCCGCAGGTCGAGCGGCTGGAAGGGCTGGGGGAGTGGATCCGCAGACACGCGGAGGCGGTGTACGGCACCGTGCGCGGCCTGCCGGCCGGGCACCACTACGGTCCCAGCACCCTCTCTCCCGACCGGCGCACCCTCTACCTCACCGTGTTCGACGCCCCGCGCGCCGAGATCGGCGTCCGGGGCCTGGTCACCAAGGTCAACAGGGTCACCGTCCTCGGCACCGGTACCGAACTGGGCCACCGGGTGATCGGCGGACTCCACGAGGCGGTCGGGGTGCTGTGGATCGACCCGCCGGCCGAGTCCGACCTCGACCCGCACGCCACCGTCCTCGCCGTCGAACTGGACGGCGAACTGGAGCTGTACCGGGGGGCGGGCCGATTCTGACCCGGGTGCCGCTTCCCGGTCGGCGCCGCACGGGACCCCTCACCGTTCGACCGGTTGTGACAGGGCGCTCTTGACCTGCCGGGTCCGCTCGTCGGTGAGGACCTCGGCCCGGTCGTGCGCCAGCGCGTCCATGGTCTGCTCGGCGACGTCCTCCACACTGATCTTCGACGCGTCCGTGAAGGAGCTGAGGCCGGTCTCCACGAAACCGGCGTGGACCCCGATCACGAGGGTCCCCTGCTCGCGCAGGCCCTCCCGCAGCGCGCCCGTCAAGGACCACTGGGCCGCTTTGGAGGCCGCGTACCCGGGATAGTCCGGCCGGGAGGCCCATGACGCGGCCGACAGCATGTTGACCAGTGCGCCGCCGCCGTTGCGGGCCAGAACCGGGGCGAAGGCACGGGAGACGGCCCAGGTGCCGAAGTAGTTGATCTCCATCGCCTCGCGCGCGCCGTCGAAGGAGCCCGTCAGCAGCTTGGTGTCGAAACCTCCGACGCCCGCGTTGTTGATCACGATGGTGACGTCGTCGGCGGCCTCTGCCGCCGCGGCGACCTCCTCCGGCGCGGTGACGTCCAGACGCAGCGCGATCAGGTCCTCGTCGCTCACGCTCGCCGGATCGCGGACACCGGCGTAGACCTTCGCCGCTCCCCGTGCGATCAGCGCGCGGGCGAACGCGTGGCCGATGCCGCGGTTCGCCCCGGTCACCAGGGCGGCCGATCCTTCGATCTCCATCACACTTCCTTCCCGCTGCCGCCCGCCGACCGCAGCCGGCACCCGGCGAGGGGTCCGCTTCTCTCCACCACCAGCGTGCATCGAACGCCGTACCGCCGCACGTGCGACAGCGCCCGGCCCGCGGGCCCGCCGTCACCGTCCCCAACCGGCCACATCGCCGCCGGCCGACGCCGGGAGGCCTTGCAGACCTGGGGACCCCGTCCGGCCGTCCGGGCCGACGACCTGGCCGGACGGCACGCACCGGGCCGAGCTCACCGAAAAGGTTGAAGCCTCATCCCCGGGGTCGGACAACTCTCCGGCCGTTGTGCACCGGTGACGGTCGCTCGGCCTGGCCGCACCCGCCTTCGCGGGAAGCGAGGTGCCCCCGCCTGCCGCCCCGGCTTGCGTGGCGATGTACGAGAGCTGGCGCTACACCACCGCCGCCAACGACTGCGACGACACCGTCAGCGTCTTCGTGACCTACCAGGACGGGGCGACCGGCTACTGCGCCACCCTCCCCCCGGGCGCCGTCACCACGGTCGGAGAGGGCTACCTGGGCCGGCACGGCCATCCGGACCACCTGGCAACGTGCCGGCCGGACTGAAGTGGTGCGCTCGCCCAGGCCCGTCGGACACCCGGTGCCGCGCTTCAGCAGGCCGCCGTCGCCGGGTGCGCAGTGCGACCGGTGTGGTGACGGCGCGTCCGGTGGAAGGGGACCAGGGCCAGGGAGCGGACGGCGACGGCTCCGACGACACCGGTGGCGACGGCGACCACGGCCCAGCCCAGCGGGGTGCTCCACGGCGCCGCGGTGAGGGACAGCAGCCGTATCCCGTAGGTCGCACTCGCAGCGGTGGTGAAGGTGAGGGCCCAGAAACCGAGGCCGAAGGGGAGCCGCAGGTAGTCCCTCACCAGGACGAGCTGGGGCAGGAGCAGGGCGGCCATCGTGCCGAGCAGGATCTCGTGCACCGTTCCGGGCCGGCCCCCGGTGATCACCCACCAGGCGTTGCCCGCGACGGCGGGCGGCGCCGAGAAGATCGCCAGGGTCGGCAGCAGCGGCCGCGGGAGTGCGGGGCCGGTCGCGAAGCGGGCCAGCAGCAGGCTCCCCGTCAGCAGCCAGAACAGGATGCCTGCGGCGAACAACACCTTCGCCGCACCGGGGTGACCGATCGTCGCGACGGACTGGGCCGAGATCAGGGACGCCGCGACCGTGGGCAGCAGATGACCGCCGTGCAGCGTCGCCGGGTCGCGCGGCACGGTCAGCAGCCTGGCGACGAACCAGGCGCCGAAGCCGGCGCCGAGGGCCACCACGACCCACACCAGCCCGCTCCCCACCAGGGGGAACGACACGGCAAGCCGGGCCGACATCAGTGAGGCGGCGGCGGGCACGAGGGCGGCGAACGGGCCGAGAACGGGATGGCGCAGATCGTCGGCGACCTCGTGGGGTCCGAGTCCGGCCGCGGCGTAGCGCAGCACGGTGACCAGCCACGCGGTCGCGGCCACCAGCCAGAGGGCGGTCCCGATCAACCGCGGTGCCCCGAGGCCGGCTGCGGCCGTCCAGGTCCCCGCCAGCCCGGACAGGCCGAAGGAGATGCCGAAGGCGTTGAGCGGGAGCCTGGCCCGGGCGCGGCGCGCGGCGCCGGCGGACCGGTCCGGACGGACGGTGGATGCGGACATCGGGACTCCAGTGGTAAGGGCGGTTGACGTCCTGTTTCCGAGGACGCCCCGATCTTGCGCTCGCGATGCCACATGAGTCCAAGGAATGGTTTTCATCGTTCCGATAGGCGTGGCGCATGAAGTGTCCGCAGTGACGGCCGCCATGCACGCAATCTATGGAGCCGAGCACATCCAGTCATTGGATTCATCTTGCCCGCGGTACCAGGCTGATGCGGAACGCAACCCGAGGTGACCTTCTTCGCGAAGGCCCCAGCACAGTTGGGAGCCAGTCCTGATGCGTACCCCCCATCCCGCTTCGACGACGGGCCCGGACCGGCGTACGGTGCTTGCCGTGCCACTCGCCGTGGGCGCGGCCCTGGCGGTCGGCACCGGACGGGCGGAGGCCGCCCCGCGGCCGGGCGGCGGTGCGCCGCAAGCGCACCCGCACGCGCCGCGGTTGGAGACGGTGGCCACGTTCGACGGCGCGATGCCGACCGGTGTCACGGTCTCGCGAGGCGGCCGTGTCTTCGTGAACTTCCCCCGGTGGGGCGACGAGGTGCCGTTCACCGTGGCGGAGATCCGGCACGGCAAGCCCGTCGCCTACCCGGACCGGGAGATCAACACCCCTGACACGGCCGCCCCGGAGCGGCACTTCCTGGGCGTGCAGAGCGTCGTCGTGGACGCCGCCGACCGGCTGTGGGTGGTCGACACCGGCCGAGTGGAGTGGGCCGACGCCCCCTACGGCGGGCCCAAGCTGGTGGCCGTCGACCTGGCCACCGACACGGTGGTGCGCACCATCGTCCTCCCCGCGTCGGTGGCCGGTCCGCGCAGCTTCGTCAACGACGTGCGCTTCGACCTGGTCCACGGCTGCGCCTATCTCACCGACGCCACACCGGACGGCCCGAACGGGCTGATCGTCGTGAACCTGGCCACGGGCGAGTCGTGGCGGCACCTGGACGACGCCCCGTCGACGCTGCCGGAGCCGGGTTTCGTGCCGACGGTCGACGGCCGGCCCCTGCTCGACCGCCCGGACGGCACGTCCGCGGGGACACCCATCGGCATCGGCGTGGACGGCATCGCGCTGAGCCCCGACGGTGAGTGGCTGTACTACTGCCCGCTGTCCAGCCGGCGGCTGTACGCGGTGCGCACCCGCGACCTCACCCGTCCCCGGAAGACCGCCATCGAGGTGCACGACCTGGGGGTGAAGGGGATGTCCGACGGCCTGGAGACCGACCGCGCGGGGCGCGTGTACGCGGGTGACATCGAGCGCAAGGCCATCGTCCGCCGCGACACCGACGGCACCTACCACACGCTGGTGCGGGACGAGCGGCTCAGCTGGCCCGACACGTTCTCCGTCGGCTACGACCACAAGCTCTACGTCGTCGCCAATCAGCTCAACCGCCAGGCCGCCTACAACGGGGGCACCGACCTCCGCCGCAAGCCGTACGTGCTCTACCGCCTGCCCATCGGCAGCGGACCGGCGCGCCGCTGACCCGAACCGGCTCAGGCCGGGCAACCCCTTGCGCAACCGATCGACCGAGAGGCAGATACCCGCATGTCCCGCAAGCTCACTCGTGCCGCGGTGGCCGTTGTCGCCGCCGCCGCCGTCGCGACCGGCACCGCGCTGGCCGCACAGCCGTCCGTCGCCAAGGACCAGCAGCGGACCGGCTCCCACGCCTGGCCCTGGAAGCTGGTCGACGGCTCGCCCGACCTGGTGAGGCCGACGGCACTGACGGTGGACCGCTCGATCGGCGAGCGCCGGGCGGCGCTGGAGGTACGTCTCGCGCAGCAGCTGTACACCTTCTGGAACACGGGCGAGAAGAAGTACCTCGACGCGTCGGTCAGCCCGGACTTCGTGGACAACACCCTGCCGCCCGGCCGGCCTCAGGGGCCCGAAGGCCCGGTGTCCGCGTCCCGGAACTTCCGCGCCGCCGTGCCCGATCTGACGTGCGAACTGGCAGACCTGCTGATCACCGGTGACAAGATCACCGCTCGTCTCGTCTTCAGGGGCCACTTCACCGGCACCTTCGACGGCATCCAGGGCAAGGGGCAGAAGGTGGACTTCAACGCCATCGACATCCAGCACGCCGGCGAGCGGCGGATCGTCGAGGACTGGCACATCGAGGACAACCAGACCCTGCTGTCCCAGCTCGGCGTCGGCTGACCGACTGACTGACGGGCGCGGTACCGGACCGACCGTGCCCTTCCCGGCAGGGGCGCCGACGGGCATCGCGTCGGGGGGAGGGCGGGCCGCACATGCGGGCCACGGAACCGGTTCCACGCCCCTCCCAGGCGCGCCGGTCCCGCGGTGCCTGCCTCGTCGGCAGGAGATGTGGCCCGGTGTGCCCTTAGGTCCGGCACGCCGGCCGTCACATGATCGCCGCGGGGCGCTGGCCCACCTCCTGATGCCCGTCCCGCTCGTCCAGATTGACGCACTTGGCGAGGCACCGGGTGCGGGAGAGTGTGAAGACGCCGTACGCCAAGAGCGCCAGACCGGCGAGGGCCGGTACGAGCCACAGTCCGTGCCGGGGCGACTCCGCGTACAACGTCACACCCAGAGCGAAGCTGACCGCGGCGTCACCCAGGGTCAGGGCCGGCTGGGAGGCGATGAGCGGCCCGCCCTGCATGGCGTACCCGAGCAACACGATGGAGAGCGATCCCGCGACGGCGAAGCCGTACGTCTGCCAGGCGAGGAGGAAACCGGCCGCGCCGTCCCGGGACAGGACGTCCATGGCGGACTTCACCAGGGCCGCCGTGAGCGCGTTGCCGATGGCTGCCGCGGCCGCCAGGCAGGCGGCCCTGGCCAGACCGGGCGGCCGGCGCAGACCGATCACGGCCAGCGCCGCCTCCACCGCGCCGACGACGGCGATCGTCGGTGGCCACCACAGGCCGGGCACCTGGTCGCGTCCGCCCGTGGGGGAGGCCGAGAACAGGAAGACCGCCAGCCCCGCGAAGATGCAGAGCACGCTCCACCACGCCTTGCCGGACACCTGCACCCGGAAGACGAAGCTGCCGAACAGCAGGGCCATCGGCAGCTCCAGGATGAAGACGGGCTGCACCGCCGCCAGTGATCCGGCGCTCAGGGCCAGTGCCTGGAAGAGGGCCGAGAGGGTCACTCCGAGAATGCCGCCGAGCCACGCCGGTCTGTGTAGCAGACCGGCGAGGAGCCGGAGGGGTGACCGTGAGACGGGAACGCCGCCGGCGGCACGCCGCTGCAGGACGGTTCCCCACGCGTTGCTGCCCGCGGCCAGCACGGCAAAGACGATCGCCAGCATCATGTCCGGTGGCACCGCTTCCCATCGTCGTGCGCGTGCGGTGAGGACGGAGCGTCGCCGCACGGCCGACCAGCGAGGTGTTCTGCTCCCTGGCGAGAAAACACCCCGACAAGTCTAGTCCCGGCCGTCGCGCTCGAACCGCTCTCCGTCGCCGCCGCCCGGTCGGGTCCGGCGGAGCCGGTGCGTCGCCTTCAAAGCGGCGCCCGAGCCCGAGCCCGCCCGTCCGGACACGTCATCCGAGCGTGGCCACCAGCGTGCCGAGGCGGGCGAGCCCCTCACGCAGTTCGTCCGCCGCCGCGGCGCAGGAAAGCCGGACATGGGTGTCGGCCGTGCGGACGCCGAAGTCCCTGCCGGGGGTCAGGGCGACGTGTGCCTCGCGCAGGGCCCGTTCGCAGAACTCCCAGGAGGTTAGCCCGGTGCTGCTGACGTCGAAGTACACGTAGAACGCGCCGTCGGGGCGCACGGGCACCGGCAGGCCGATGCCTTCCAGGCCCTCGACGGCAAGGGCGCGGCGCCGGACGAACTCCTCGCGGCGCGCCTCGCAGACCGCGAGCGACTCGCGGGTGAAACAGGCCAGCGCGGCCTGCTGGGCGGGCGCCGACGCGCACAGGAAGTAGTTCTGGGCGAGGCGCTCCATCACGGGTACGCACGCCTCGGGGAGGACGCACCAGCCGAGCCGCCAGCCGGTCATGCCGAAGTACTTCGAGAAACTGTTGACGACCACGGCGTCGGGGTCGGACGCCAGCACGCTCGCCGGCGGCTGGCCGTGCTCGTCATGGTCGCCCAGGTCGAGGTAGATCTCGTCGACCAGACGCCACGCGCCGCGCTCGCGGGCCGTGGCGCAGATCGCGGCGAGCTCGGCGGACGGCACGGACGTACCGGTCGGGTTGGACGGTGTGGCGACCATGACTCCGCGGGTCCGGTCCGTCCACTGCGACCGCACGGACGCGGCGTCCAGTTGGAAGCGGCCGGCGGCGGTGGTGGGCACGAGGACGGCCCGGGCGCCGAAGCTCTCCATGATCTGGCGGTTGCAGGGGTACGACGGGTCCGCGATGAGGACCTCATCCCCGGGGTCGACGAGGGCGGCGGCTGCGAGGACCAGGGCGGCGGAGGCACCGGCGGTCACCACGATCCGGCCGGGATCGACCTGCACGCCGTGCGCGTCCCGGTAGAAGCCGGCGATGGCCTGCCGCAACGCGGGCAGGCCGAGGGCGGGCGTGTACGGCAGGGGCCTCCCGTCCATGGCCTCCCGCATGGCCGCCAGGACGGCCGGGGGCGCACCGAAGTCGGGTTCGCCGAGGCTGAGCTTGACGACATGGTGCCCTTGGGCCTCCAGCGCGGCGGCGTGCTTGCCGAACTCCATGGCGTAGAAGGGCGCGACGGCTCGCGCGCGGCGCGAGATGCGCGGGGTGTCCATTACGTCTGCCTCCGGCATGAGAGCGGGCCCCGCGTCCCCGGTGGACTGGACGGCCGGGAGCCCCTGTGTGGTGGTGCCCGCGGCGGCGAGGACGGCGCTTGCCTCACCCCGGACCGGCCCGATGGTGGTCGTCCAGCATATGCGCGGCCGCACCGGTGACGGGCGGAGCCCTCGGTCGGCCGCCGGCGACGAAGCCCCCGCCTCGTTGAACGCCTCGGTCGGGCTGCGGCGGGTGCAGACGGTGCCGCCCGGCCCGGGCCACCGTGTTGATCAACTCTTGGGAGTCGACGCCGCCCAGGAGGAGGTGACCGACCCCGGCTCGGAGATCGTGAGCGCTGGCCTCGATCATGTTCGCGGCAATGTGGCTGTACCGCATCCGTCGTGCTGCCACGGTCGCTGACTTCCCCCGACCCCCGCTCCCGAGCGGTACGACCAGGAGCCGGAGGCCGGCCCCCGGGAGGTGATCGGCCGCATGGTCTGCGCGCCTTGCGGGCGGCCTGCTCGGAGGTCGAGACCCTCGACCTCACAGCCGAGCCGCTGCGCCACCTGCGCGGGGCACCGCCGCGCCGCCCCCCGCCCGCCATCGCGACCGCCGGCGATCCGACGTCACGCCAGGGCGAGGTCCGGGCGGAGCAGGGCGGACCGGAGCTGGACGGTGACGCTGGACGTGAACGCCTCGTGGCCGTCCTGCATGCCGGTGACGTCGACGGTGTCGGGGCTGCCGTCGGCGGTACTGCGGCGTGTCGTGGTGATGAGGCAGGGCTTGTCGAGTTCGACGTAGCGCAGGAACGTGGTGTCGAAGCGGGTGGGCACGGCACGCAGCGGATGGACGGTGGCGATGGCGGCCTGGCCGCACGCCTCCAGCAGCACCATGCCGGGCACGTGGTCGTGCGGATGGTCGAACAGCACCGGGTGGGTCGTGTCGACCCGCAGCAGCCAGGAGCGGGGAACCCGGGTGGCGGTGAGGACGACGTCGCCGGGTCGGCGGTTTCCCGTCAGGATGGGTGCCGGTGCGGACAGCGGGAGCGCACGCGACGTGGCCGTACAAGGGTCGGCGTAGGGGCCGCGCAGTCGGTCGTAGATCGCTGGGGGGTGCGCGCTGTAGGTCACGTGGGCTGATCCGAGGTGGTGACCGTCGCGGGTCGCCTCGACGGACGCGGTGAGGCGGACGGACCCCCGCTTGCGTGGGGTGACGTGCGAATGAGTGACCGTCAGGCGTATGTCCGGGTCGCCTTCCTCGGTGTACAGCCGGCTCGCCGCCACCGCTAAGTTGAAGGTCTGCCAGCCCATGCGGCTGGACAGGGGGACTCCGAAGGCCGTCCTGGAGATGAGCGCCAGGGCCTGCCTGATGCTCTCGGTGAGGATGTGAGGGGCGTAGCCGCTCGGGTCGGAGGTGTAGTAGCGGTGGATTCGGGGCCATTGGGCGGTGACGACGTGCGTGTCGTCGGTCTTCGCGGCCAGTGCGCGGACGAGCACCTCGCTCACGTCTGTCTTGCCGACGTAGCGGTGCAGGTCAGGCGGTAGGGAAGCCATGCTGCTGTGAGACATGTGATCCTTTCCGGAACATCATCGTTCGAGCCGCGTCTCCGCCGGGAAACATTCGAAGATAAAAATAGATACGGTTATGTTTCTTGTCGAGAGGGTGACTGGAGACGTGGGACAGATGACGGGTAGAAGGTCGGCGCCGCAGCAGGCGAGGGCGCAGCGCACGCGCGCCGAACTCCTGCGGGCGGCGGCCGAGATCTTCGCCGAGCAGGGCTTCTTCGCGACGACCCTGACGAAGATCACGGATCGTGCCGGAGTGACGCTGGGGGCGATGTACTTCCATTTCCGGAACAAGGAGGAACTCGCGCGGGAAATCGTTCAGCTACAACCGGAACGGCTACGGCCGGTCCTTGACGATCTGGAGTCGGAGGGACTCCAGTTCTCCGTCGACGTCACGCTCAGCTGGGCTCACCAGATGGTGGACGACGTCTTTCTGCTGGCGGGCGCGCGCCTGGTGATGGACCAGGAGTTCTTCATGAACGGCGAACAGAACTCGCATCAGCAGTGGACGAGGGTGCTGGTGGAGAGCCTCCGGGAGGCCCAACGCCGGCGTGAGGTGCGGGCGGCCGCGGAGGTCGAGGCAGTGGCGCGGTTGATCGTCAACGCCTGCACGGGCGCGCAGATGCACGCGCATCTGGAGACGGAACGCCAGGACCTGCCACTGCGCGTGCGCGACATGTGGCGGTGCCTGCTTCCCGCCATCGCCACGCCGTCCGCGGCAGGCAAGGTGGCGATGGGCGAAGAGCGCTACCTGTCCCGTTAGCCGCCGTGGCGCGCGATCCGGGAGTGAGTCCGGAGGCAGCGATCGCTTCGAACGTCTCGAACCCGGTCAACTCAACGGCGGATCGGTGTAGTTGGGAGCGGACGACGGTGGTCTCGTGCCACTGTGTGCGAAGTGGTGTCGCTGTCGGTTCTTCCACGCTCACTTCACGGGGGGTCGCGTGCTCGCGGGAAAGACGATCATGATTTCGGGTGCTTCCAGCGGTATCGGGGCGGCAGCCGCTCGCCTCTTCGCGCGCAAGGGAGCCCAGCTCGTGCTGATGGCGCGCCGGGCGGAGTCGCTGCGCGAACTGGCCGAGGAACTCACCGCTGACGGAGCGCGGGCTCGTGCTGTCGTTGGGGACGTGACGTCGGTGGAGGACGTCAGGCGCGCCGTCGACGAGGCCGTCCGGCACTTCGGCCGTCTCGACGCCGCGTTCAACAACGCCGGCTGGGGCACGGCGGGCCCCGCCCTGCACGAGGTTCCCGACGCCATGTACGACCAGATCATGGACGTCAACGTCCGTGGGGTCTTCAACTGTCTGCGCGAGCAGATACCGGTCATGCTCCGGCAGGGGGAGGGCGGGGCGATCGTCAACACCTCCTCGACGGCGGGACAGCTGGCCACCGGCGCGGTGGCGCCCTACGTCGCGGCCAAGCACGCGGTGATCGGTCTGACGAAGGCGGCGGCGGCGGACTACGGGGGCCAGGGAATCCGCGTCAACGCGCTGGTCGTCGGGAGTACCAGGACACCGCTGATGGAGGCCGCAATGCGCGTGATGCCGTCGGAGGAGACCGCCTACACGCGGGCGATCCAGCGGCGACTCGCCCTCCCGGAGGAGGTGGCCGAGGCCGCCGCGTGGCTGTGCAGCGATCAGGCTTCGTTCGTGACGGGGGCCGCGATGGCCGTGGACGGCGGGGTCGGCGCGGTCTGACCGACCGCCCTCGGCGACGTACGCCGTCCAGCGCGGCGCTGCCGGTGCCTGAGCTGCCGCGCTCCAGCACGCGAAGCGGACGCTCAGGCCGGTACGCCGCGCAGCGCCCGGCCGGAACGCAGGGGAGTGCCTGCCAGCCGCCGGTAGGCGTGAGCCGCCGACATCAGCGTCATGAAGTGGTGCCAGCCCGGGTAGGAGCGGCCCTCGAAGTCCAGCAGCCCGAAGTCCTCCTCCAGCTCACGGACGCATTCGGCCGCGGGGACGAGGTGCTCGGTGAGCAGGCGCAGGTCGCTCAGGCGGCGGCGAACCATGTTGGTCAGCCAGATCCGCTCGGGCCGATGCGGGTCGGTGAACAGACGCAGGACGCCCTGCCGCCACGCGCCCCCGGTGGGGAGGGGCAGCCGGGCCAGGCAGGTCAGTCCGCGTCCTGCGCGCTGTCCGTGCCGCAGGGCGCTGCGGGCGTGGAGGACGGTGCTGGCGGAAGGGGACAGCATCAGCGTGCGCCGGCCGTCCGAGGAGGGCAGCTGTGCCAGTCCCGTGGCGGACGGGTCGATGACCATGACGGGCAAGGCGGGCGGCACGGCGATCACGAACTCGTTGCGCTGGCGCAGCAGTGCACAGGCCAGGTCGGCCGTCGGCTTCGCGCCGCTCATGTCGGCCACGAGCGGGGCCGGTGTCACACCGTGGCACCGCCTGAGCCTGTCCGCCATCTCCAAGGCGTCGGCCCACGGGGGTAATGACCGGGCGTCGCCGGGAATCCGTGCCCGCCGGCGCAGCTGGGGGTGCATCCAGCGTTCGGGGAGGTGCAGACGCCAGTCCACGGGTACCGCCGTCGTGCCGTCCGACATGAAGAGCCCGACGGACATCTGGCCGTTGACGTGCTGGCCGAGATGGGGCACGAAGCGCCGATGCACACCGCAGGAGTGATCGCCCCGCTTCGCGGCGACCGTCGTGGAGACGGTCCACGCACGAGGGGACAGGCGTGCGTCGCTCCAGCGCGCCAGCTCGCCCCGCACCGGCTCCCACTCCCAGGGGCTGGAGTTGACGAACTGCTGAAGCGACTGGAACGCCGTCGGGGACTCCGTGGAGGCCGCGGCCAGGCGCCGGACGGTCTTCTTGCCCGGGACCGTCAGAAGACCCTGGAGGTAGGCGTGGCCCCAGCGCCTCTGGTCCGCGCGCTGCAGGTGGGCGAACACGGTGTCCGTGAAGGCGGACAGGTGGTCGGCGGCGCCGCGCCGGCCGACCGGGGGCGGGTAGAGCAAGGACATGACACGACCCCTTCTCTCTGGACCACATAGAATAATTGAGTCAACTATGTTTTTGGCGAGTCGGGAATCGGACATTGCGCTGCGGGGCAAACCGCGAGAGTGGAAGGCCACGGCGGCGCGCGCGAGCCGAAACAGGCCATCTCGGCCGAGCGTGTGGGGAAGTTGGACTTGTGGCAACGGCCAGGTGACCGCGAGGCTTGGTGTTCCGTTGCAAGATCGTTCAAGGGGATGCGGGATGCCAGCCGCTGACCGCGTCGCCGCAGTGGTGAGTCCGGTCGGCAGCCCTCGCGCAGCCCTGGGGGAGGCCCGCGCACGCGACCGTGGCTGCCAGACAACCAGATAGCGTCCCGGAGCACAGATGCAGGAAAGAGCAGCGCGTACACGGCGGGCGTTGGTGCAGGCGGCCGCGTCGGAGTTCGACCGCTACGGCTACGCCGGCACCTCCCTGGTGCAAGTGTGCAAGACGGCAGGCATCACCACCGGTGCTCTCACCTTCCACTTCCGCAGCAAGAGCGAACTGGCCGACGCCGTCCAGGCGGAAGGGTGCACGGCCATCCGGCGCGTCGTCGAGCACTTCGCCAGGGGGCACAGCCCCGCCCTCGAGCGACTGGTCGAGCTCACCCTCTCGCTGGCCCGGCTCCTGGAGGACGAGACGGCTGTACGGTCCGCGGCGCGGCTGACCCGGGAGCGGCCTGCCAACGACCTCGGCTGGGCGTCCTGCTGGCTGCCGGCCGTGGGGGAACTGGCGTACCGAGCCCAGCGCACGGGTCAGCTGCGTGCCGGCACCCAGCCCGCGGCGGTGGCCCACCTCGCGGCCTACCTCCTGGTCGGAGCCGAGATGCGCGTACGGACCTCGCTGCAGGCCGCCCGCGAACCGGACGCGGTGAAGCAGCTGGAGCAGATGTGGAACCTCGCCCTGCGCGGCATCATGCCGTGAGGCGCTAGCCGTGAGCCGGCCCTGATCCCGGCCCCGGCCGTCTTCGGCCTCTCCCGAAGCCTGTCGCCCACAACGCTCCAGCCGCTCGGGGCACACCGCCGAGTCCGGGCATCGGCGGACGGCCGGCCCGGGCCGGGCGACGGGGCGGAATCCCCGCGCGAGCACTCGCCGGTGCGGCCGGCGGACTCCTCCCCGTGCGGGCGGTGCCGTCCGCCGGCACCCGGAACACGTGCGGGTGAGGGCGTCCGAGGACCGCGCCCGCCCCACTTGAGCAAGTCGCCGTTGGCGACCGCGCGTCCAGGGGGCAGGCTGGCCCACGTCACAGCCGGCACGATGACGCGTCCGACGGGCAGCGCAGGAAACTCCCGCATTCGGCGCGTCAGTAAATGTTCAGGCATCGATGACGCCGGAGGGCGGTCCTGCTGACCCAAACTGGACGACGAATGTCACATACACCTCTCGTGCGGGCCCGAAGAGATAGCAAGGATTAACCCGTCACCACCCGGCAAAACTCGGCTGAGATTTCGGTCAGCCATGTCAGGCATGCCCTCATAACGGCGTACAGGAGGATTGATGGCGGAAACCGAGCGCTTCGACGTGGTCGTCGTCGGCGGTGGTATAGCCGGATCCGCGCTGGCAGCAGCCCTGGCCGGCGACGGATACGAGGTGATGCTCCTCGAGCGGCAGACCTCCTACCGGGACAAAGTACGAGGCGAAGTCATCAACTGCTGGGGCGTGCAGGAACTCATCGACCTGGGCCTCGAAGAATGCATTCTGAAAGCCGGCGGAACCTACGTCGACCGGTTCATCGGTTTCGACGAGATCGTCGATCCCGAAACCGCGAAGTCCAAGGCGCTGCACCTCGACCGGATGTTGCCCGGAATTCGCGGAGTTCTCGATGTGGGGCACCCGGCCGCCTGTGAAGCGCTGTCCACCGCCGCCGAGGAGGCGGGCGCCACCGTCGTACGGGGAATCGGCGACGTCCTGGTGAGCGGGGGAGACGATCCCACCGTCCGTTACGAGCTCAACGACATGGAACACCAGGTGTCGTGCCGGCTGATCGCGGGCGCGGACGGCAGGATGTCCACGGTGCGCCGCCAGCTGGGCATCGGGCTGACACAGACACCGCCCAACTCGCTGGGCGGGGGAATGCTGGTGGAGGACCTGCACGACTGGCCGGTCAACGTCACCTCCATCGGCACCGAGAACGACCTGCTCTACTTCGTCTTCCCGCGGGAGGGTGGCCGCGCCCGCCTCTACCTCCTGCACGACGTCGGTCAGAAGGGCCGCTTCGCCGGCCCGAACCGTCATGCCGAGTTCCTCCAGGCCTTCCAGCTCGACTGCATCCCCGGCAGCGAGATGTTCGCGGCGGCGACCCCCACCGCCGTGTGCGCCTTCTACCCGATGAACGACGCATGGGCCGACACCCCCGCCGTGCCCGGCGCCGTGCTGCTCGGGGACGCCGCGGGCTGGTCCGACCCGGTGATCGGACAAGGGCTGTCCATCGCCCTGCGCGACGCACGCATGATCCGCGACTGCCTGCGCACCGCCGGCACCTGGGACGCGAAGATCTTCGAGTCCTACGCCGAGGAGCGCAAGGAACGCATGCGCCGCCTGGAGATCTCCGGCTCGGTACGCACCACGATGAACATGACCTTCACGGCACAGGGCAGGGCCCGGCGCTCGGCCTACGCCGAGGTGTGGCCCAGCGACCCCGTCCTGGCGGGGTCCCGGCTGGCCACCTTCCAGGGGCCCTTCCACGTGCCCGCCGAATCGTTCGCACCCGACACCATCGAGCGCCTGTTCGCCCTGGGGTGAGGCAAGCACCCCGCGCGGCAGACGCCGGACGAGAGGAACCACATGCACGTCAAGACCAGCGCCGGCGACGAGCTGATCCGCAAGAACGGCTGTGACATCCGCCAGCTCTACCCCTGGGAAGGTGTCGTCACCCCGCCGTGGAACAGCACCCTGTGCTCCATCCGGCCCGACGAGTCCAGCACCCCGCACGGCCACGCCACCGACGAGACGTTCATCTTCGTCAGCGGTCAGGGACGCGCCCGGGTGGGGGACGAGGAGCGACAGGTCGTACCCGGGGACGTGATCTACATCCCGCACGGAACCAACCACATCGTCACGAACACGAGTTCGAGCGAGCCGCTGACGTTCGTGTCCATCTACTGGCTCCAGCCCACCGACTAAGGGGGATCCTCCCTCATGACCGACGCCCCTTCAGGCCGGCGACGCATCAACGTCACCTTCTCTCCCCCCACCCCCAACGGCGACCTCCACCTCGGCCACCTCGCCGGCCCGGTGCTCGCCAGCGACGTCTGCGCCCGCTCCCAGAAGATCCTCGGACACGACGTCGCCTTCGGCACCAGCACCGACGACAACCAGACCTACGTCGTCACCACGGCCGAGCGGATAGGAACCGACCCCGAGTCGCTCATCCGGCACGCCTACGACAGCATCAGCCGCACGCTGAGCCTCGCGGCCGTCGACGTCGACCTCTTCGAACGCCCGGACGGCGACTACACCGCCTTCGTGCGGGACTTCTTCACCCGCCTGTGGGAGAACGGCGCCTTCGACCGGCGCGAAGTGGAACTGCCCTACGACGCCGCCACCGGCACCTACAAGGCCGAGGCCTTCGTCACCGGGCGCTGCCCCACCTGCCTGGCACACGCCAGGGCCGGCGTCTGCGAGGCCTGCGGCCTGTACAACCTGCCCGGCGCCCTGCTGCCCACCGGCGGAACGGGCGGAGAGCTGCCGCGCCGGCCCGTCTCCATCTGGGTCCTGGACCTGGAGCGCCACCGCTCCCTGCTCACCGACTGGTACGAGGACTCCGACGTACAGCTGCGCCCCGACCTGGCCCGGGTGGTCGCGCAGACACTCGCCGGCCCCCTGCCGTACATCCCGATCACCTATCCGCTGACCTGGGGCATCACCGTCGACTGGGACGGCGCCGACCAGATCGGGCAGACCATCAACGCCTGGCCCGAGATCTACGTGGGCCACGTCTACTGGCTGCGGCAGACCCGCGGCGGAGACCGGGAGAGCGTCGACGAACTGGTCCAGTTCATCGGCATCGACAACGGCTTCTACAACGCCTTCGTCTACGTGGCGCTGTCCCTGCTCGCCGCCCGCCACGGACTGCCCGTCGAACCGACCAGGACACGCACCCTCACCAACCAGTACTACCTGCTGGAGGGCCGCAAGTTCTCCACCAGCAAGGGAGACGTCCGCTGGGCGGGGGAGTACCTGGAGAGCGTCGGCCGCGACCGCACCCGGTTCGTACTGTCCCTGACCAGCCCCGAACTCCAGCAGTCGGAGTTCAGCGAGCCCGTGGCCGCCTCCACGATCACCACACGGTTCGACACCCCGCTGGCGAAGATCCGCAGCGCCCTGGCGGAGACCGCGACCGGCCGGCGCGTCGACACCGACCCCTCCGCGTGGTGGGTGACCGCCCTCACCGCCTCCCGGCAGCGCTTCGAGGACGCCTACCGGCTCGAGTCGTTCTCCATCCGCAAGGCCGCCGAAGCGCTCGCTCTGCACCTGGAAGTCCTCGCCCTGCGCTGCGAGAACCTCGACGCCGACGACCCGGCCGACGTCAGCGGCGCCCTCCAGTTCCTGTGGAGCCTGCGCACACTCGCCTGGCCGCTCACCCCCGACCTGTGCCGGCACATCACCGCGGCCTTCGGCGCCACCGCCGAGACCGCCCCGCCGCTGCTCGCCGATCTCCACGACCGGCCCCCCGGCGCCTTCGCCGGCCTGACGGACTCCCTGCCGTAACAGGCCCGCCCGAATCCCCGGCCCCCGGCCGCGGAACGCGCCCTCACACCACCTGCCGCAACCGACCGGCATCACACACCCGCAAAAGGAGCCGCACCATGCTGCGCACGTTCATGCACTCGAAGATCCACCGCGCGACCGTCACCGACAGCAACCTCAACTACGTCGGGTCCATCACCATCTCGCCGGAACTGCTCGAAGCCGCCGGCATCGGCGTCCACGAACTGGTGCACGTCGTCAACATCAACAACGGTGCGCGCTTCGAGACCTACACCATCCTCGACGAGTCTCCGCAGGCGCCCAAGGGACACGTCGTCATCAACGGGGCCGCGGCCCGGCTCGTCCAGCCCGGCGACAAGGTCATCATCATCAGCTACGCCCAGCTCGACGAAGAGGAGCGGATCGGGTTCAAGTCCCGGGTCGTCCACGTCAACGACGCCAACGAGATCACCGACACGGCGCTGCTGAGTTCCTGACCGCAGACCGGCCCCGCTGCATCGCGCAGCCCCCCACGCGCAGAACCTGCCGGCGCCGCAGGGCCGCTCACGGCACCTGCGGCAGCCAGGGCCTCTCGTGCGGATCATGCCGGGCTCGCGCCTGATCCGCACGGAAGACCCCGGCCGCAGGTGCCTGCCGCCGCCTTTGCACGCACGACAAGCCGAGGGACATCACACGATGAAACAGAAAGTCCACCCCGTTCTGGGCATCGGATTCGGACCGGCGAACCTCTCCCTGGCCGTGATCCTCGAAGAGGTCGGACGCCTGAGCGACGCCCATTTCATCGAACGCTCACCCGGCTTCCAGTGGCAGGACGAACAGCTCCTGTCCGGCGCGGACATCCAGAACAACCCGTTCCGCGACCTCGCGATGCAGCGCAACCAGGACAGTCCCCACACGTTCATCAAGTACCTGGCCTCCCGTGGAGCGCTGACCGACTACCTCCACCTCAACGCCAAGTTCCCGCTGCGCCGCGAGTACGGCGCCTACCTCGCCTGGGTCGCCGGCGCGTTCGCCGACCAGGTCGACTACGGACGGAGCGCCGTGCAGCTCACGCTCCAGGACGACCAGGACGGCAACGAGGTGTTCTGTGTCAAGACCCAGGACGACCAGCACTACTTAGGCCAGACACTCATCCTGGGAACCGGGCGCTCCCCCCGCATCCCCCACCCCTTCCCCGCCAGCCTCGGCGACACCGTGTTCCACTCCACCCGCTACCTGTCCTCCATCAACGCCTTCAACGACCAGGACATCCGCGTCGCCGTCATCGGAGCCAGCCAGAGCGCCATCGAGATCGTGCTCAACCTGCTGGAACGGCCCAACGTCCGCCAGGTGACCTCCATCCACCGCAGCATCGGCTTCCGCCTCAAGGACACCAGCCCCTACAGCCGCCAGGTGTTCCTGCCCGAATTCGTCGACTACTTCCACCCGCTGCCCGCGGCGGTCAAACGCCGCCTGCGCACCGACCTGCGCTCCATCAACTACGCCGCCTGCGACCAGGACGTCATCGACCGCCTCGTCACCGTGCAGCGCGAGTACGACCTGATCGGCTCCAACCGCCTGCGTCTGCGCCCCTTCACCGAGGTCACGGAGATCGACGCCCCCTCCGGCGGCGGACCCCACCGCCTGACCATGCGCGAGATCAACCACCACACCCACGACAGCCTCGACGCGGACGTCGTCATCCTCGCCACCGGATTCAAGGACTTCGGCATCAGCGCCGACGACGAGCGCTACCACCCCCTGCTCGAAGGCGTGGCCCACCGGCTCCCTCTCGACGAGGAGGGCATCCCCGAGGTGGGACGCGACTACGCCATCGAACTCAAGGCCCCCGAGACCGCCTCCCGGCCGCTGAGGATCTACCTGAACGGCCTGTGCGAAGCCAGTCACGGCATGGGCGACGCCGGCGCCCTGGCCATGCTCTCCGCCCGCGCCTCGGACATCGCCGACTCCCTCCTGACACCCCCCGCCCCCACCCTGCCCCACCCCGCGCACGAGGCACTGCGATGACGGCAGCGCTGAGGGCGGACGTCGCCATCGTCGGCGCCGGAATCACCGGCCTGGCCAGCGCCGAACGGCTCACCGCCCACGGCGCCCGCGTCATCGTCATCGACGACTCCGCCACCGACGCGGCCACGCTCGTCTCCGGCGGCCTGATACGCGCCTTCGACCCGGCCGGCGCCTACGCCACCTGGCCCGTCGAAAGCTGCGCCCGCTACCTGGCCCGCGGCCGGCACGGCTCCTGGCCCGCCGTCCGCCGGCACGGCAGCCTCACCCTGATCGACGAGGGCGACCTCGGCCGGGTCACACCCCGCATCGAGGCGGTGCGCGGCGCCGGACTCCCTGTCGAGGTCCTCGACGCCGACGACATCGCCGAGCGCCACCCGCAGCTCACCGTCCCCCGCCACCTCGTGGGCGTGATGGAGCCACGGGCCGGATGGCTGCCGGCCGCCGAGACCCTCCAGGCCCTGCACCGCGACGCGGGCCCCGGACTGCGCCTGCTCCGCGCCCGGGCCCTCAGCCTCACGCACTCCTCCTCGCGCGTCCAGGGCGTGCGGACCTCCGGCGGCGCGGACGTCCACGCCGACGCGGTGCTCCTCGCCGCCGGAGTGGGCAGCACGCCCCTCGCGGCGTCCGCCGGCGTCGACCTTCCGCTGCGCACGAGAGCAGTGAGCTACTGCCTGTTCCGCGTCGAGGACACCACCGGCCTGCCCACCCTGGTCGACCACACCACAGGCGCCTGGCTGCGCCGATGGGACACGGACCGCACCGTCCTGGCCGGCGTCCCCTCGACCCGCACCGACGTACCCGCCCGCACCCGCGACGGCGTCGACCCGGCCGAGACGGAACGCGTCCGCGCCGTCGTCGCGCAGCGCTTTCCGCAGCTCGCCGGCGCCACCGCCGTCGGCGGTGTCACGGCCTACGACGCGATGGTGCCGGCAGCCGGTCCCGGATCGGTGACCAGCTGGCCCCGTCCGCACGGACTGGTGACCGCGGCCGGCTGGAACGGGGGCGGGTTCAAAATCGCCCCCGCCGTGGGCCGCCAGGCCGCCGACCACCTCCTGGAGGCGCTGCAACGATGACGCGCGCGACACGGTGGCGTCTGAACTCCACCGACGAAATGCTGCACCAGGCCGCCACGGCACTGGGCTCCTCCCGCATCGTCCAGGTCCTGTGGCGCCTGCCCGGTCCGCTGCCCGAGAGCGAACTGAACGCCGAATGGCAGCGCCTCAACCGTGGCCTGCTCAGCCGTACCGCGGCCGGCAGCTCGGTCCCCGCCGCCCGCCGCAAGTGGGTCATGGCCTCCAACACGCACCACCTGGCGATCGACCGCACCCCCCTGACACCGGACACCGCACTCGCATGGGCCGACGCCCAGACCCTCACGCCCCTGCCGGCGGACTCCGGCCGGCTGTGGCGTCTGGCGGCCGCCCCCTACGGCGACGGCTCCCTCGTGTCGCTGACCGTCCCGCACTTCCGGAGCGACGGCCTGGGCCTGCTCCACGCGATCGCCGCACGCACACCGGCACAACAGCCCCCTGACAGCGACCTCACCGACGCGCTGGGACAGACCACCCGGGCACTGACACGGACGGCGTCCTGGCTGCTGCGCCGGCCACGGCACCAACGGCTTGCCGTCCTGCGGGCCCTCGCCACCCTCTCCGCGCCCCGCCACGGCCCCCAGCCGGCCTCGACGCCCCGCTACTTCACCACGGCCATCGTCACGGCCCAGACCGAGGCGTGGCAGGCCGCCGCACGCCGCCACCACGGCACCGTCAACACCCTCCTCGTGGAGATCGCCGCCAACCTCACCCGCGCCCACGTCCCGCGCACAGACCGCCAGGACGTGCACGTCGGCATCCCCATGAGCCTGCGCCGCTCCGCCGCCGACGAACAGGCCAACGCACTCGTGGTCGTCCCGCTGCGCCTTCCCGGCGGCGCCGCGAACCACCAGGACCTCCAGCCCACCCGGCACGCCACCAAAGAGCTGCTACGGCAATCCGGACTGCACAGCGCCACCCTCGTCCCCGAAGCCCTCTGGCACCTGCTGCCGTCCCGCGCCGCCGCGGCCCTGAAGACCCCCGGAGCGCAACAGACCGACGTCGTCGCGTCCAACTTCGGCGACGTCGACCACGACGTGCTGCACTTCGCCGGCCGCACCGCCGACTCCCTCGCGCTGCGCACCATGAACGTGCCGGGTGTCCTGCCGGACCGAGCCCGCCTGAGGGCCTCGCTGTGCCTGGTGCGAAGCGGCCGGCAGATGACGGTCACCGTGACCGGCATGCCCGAGCACTTCGGGGACGCCGCCCACCTGCACCACCTCGTGAGCGAGGAGTTCGCGGCCTGGGGCATACCCGTGCAGCCCTGGTGGACCTCGACCCCCTACCCCGTGCAGAAAGGCTGACCGATGCCCCGCCCCACGCAGCCTGCCGACCCCGAGCGCTGGTTCCGCAGCCGCCCCGATTCCTCCGTCCTGACCCGGCCGCGCCTGCTGGCCCGTTCACTGATCCCGTTGCCGGACCTGGACGAGCACATCGGCCACTACGAGCGCCTCCTCGGCGTTCCGGCCGACCTGCGCATGCCCATCCCCGACTTCGGGGGCCTGGAACTGGCCGCCGTCGGCAACGTCCTGCTCATCGCCAGCACCCGTCCCTTCACCCCGATCCAGCGGCAGACGCGCTACTCCCTCATCGTGCCCCACCTGGGCCGGCAGCTCGACCTGCTCGAAGCCACCCGCACCACCGTGGTGGAACCGCCCGAGCCGATCCTTCCCGGCGCGCGGGCACGGGTCCGCTACCCCGACGGAACGCTGGCCGAACTCGTCGAACACCGGCCCTGGTCCGGCGAGCAGCCACGGACGGCCATGCCTGGCGGCACACGCCCGCGACCGCGGGAGACCGGCCTGCGACTGCTGCCCCGGCACGCCGTCACCGAGACCGAGTTCCCCGCCACCGTAGGGCTGTACGAAAAGCTCCTCCAGGCCCCCGCCCGTCCCGCCGGCCATCTGACGGGACCCGCACACGCACACGCCGCCACCGTGGGGGACCTCCTCGTCGTCGGCCTGCCGGACACCGCCTTCACCGACGCCGCTCAGCCGCGGGCAGCACTGATCGTGCCCGCGTCCGCCCCCGACCCCACCGCCGGTACAGTCCTCCTCGCCGGTCAGCTGGGAGCGGAGATCTGGACCGAGAAGGCCCCGGCGGCCTCCCGGCCCGCCCCGCGGGTGCGGCCCGGAGCGAGTCATGCCTGAGCCCGGCGGCGCGGCGCGTCACACCAAACCCACACGCCGACTGCACCAGGTGGTCATCCGCTTCGCCGGTGACTCCGGCGACGGCATGCAGCTCACCGGCGACCGCTTCACCTCGCAGACGGCGGCCTTCGGCAACGACCTGTCGACCCTGCCGAACTTTCCCGCGGAGATCAGGGCTCCCGCCGGGACCCTTCCCGGCGTCTCGAGTTTCCAGCTGCACTTCGCCGACCACGACATCCTCACCCCCGGCGACGCCCCCGACGTGCTGGTCGCCATGAACCCCGCGGCGCTCAAGGCCAACCTGCCCGACGTGCCGGCCGGGGCGGACGTCATTGTCGACAGCGACGCGTTCACCCCCCGCGCGCTGCAGAAGGTCGGCTACGGCACCTCACCGCTCGAAAGCGGCGCCCTGGACCGCTTCAACGCGCACGCCGTACCGCTGACCGCGCTGACCACCGAAGCGCTGAAAGACTTCGCGCTGCCGCGCAAGGACGCCGACCGGTGCAAGAACATGTTCGCCCTCGGCCTGCTGTCGTGGATGTACCACCGCCCCACGGCCGGCACCGAGACGTTCCTGAAGCGCAAGTTCGCGACGCGCCCCCACCTCGCCGAGGCGAACATCGCCGCACTGCGCGCGGGATGGAACTTCGGCGAGACGACCGAGACCTTCGCGGCCTCCTACGAAGTCCCGCCCGCGGCCACCGCCTTCCCGCCGGGCACCTACCGCAACATCTCGGGAAACCTCGCCCTGTCCTACGGCCTGATCGCCGCAGGCAGGCGAGCGGACCTCCCTGTCTACCTGGGCTCCTACCCGATCACCCCGGCCTCCGACATCCTGCACGAGCTGAGCCGCCACAAGAACTTCGGCGTGCGCGCCTTCCAGGCGGAGGACGAGATCGCGGCCATCGGCGCCGCGCTGGGCGCCGCCTTCGGCGGATCCCTCGCCGTCACCACCACCTCGGGTCCGGGGATGGCGCTGAAATCGGAGACGGTCGGTCTCGCCGTCTCCCTCGAACTGCCCCTGCTGGTCATCGACATCCAGCGCGGCGGACCCTCCACCGGGCTGCCCACCAAAACGGAACAGGCCGATCTCCTGCAGGCGATGTACGGCCGCAACGGCGAGGCCCCCGTGCCCGTCGTCGCCCCCCGCACCCCGGCCGACTGCTTCGACACGGTGATCGAGGCCGCCCGCATCGCCCTCACCTACCGCACACCGGTCTTCCTGCTGTCCGACGGCTACCTCGCCCACGGCAGCGAACCCTGGAAGATCCCCAGCCCGGACGAACTGCCCGACCTGCGGCAGCAGTTCGCGGTCAGGCCGAACCACACCACCGACGACGGAACCAAAGTCTTCTGGCCCTACAAACGCCACCCCGACACGCTCGCCCGCCCCTGGGCCGTCCCCGGCACACCCGGCCTGGAGCACCGCATCGGAGGCATCGAGAAACAGGACGGCACGGGCCACATCTCCTACGACCCCGGCAACCACGACCAC
Organism: Streptomyces sp. NPDC046870; assembly: GCF_040704595.1. Taxonomy (NCBI): domain Bacteria; kingdom Bacillati; phylum Actinomycetota; class Actinomycetes; order Kitasatosporales; family Streptomycetaceae; genus Streptomyces; species Streptomyces sp. NPDC046870. The sequence goes on along the minus strand of NZ_JBEYXM010000010.1, from coordinate 125,411 downwards.
ATGGTCCGCGTCCGCCAGGCGAAGATCGACGGCATCGGCGTCCCCGACCTCCTCGTCGACGACCCCACCGGCGACGCCGACCTCCTCGTCCTGGGCTGGGGCTCCAGCTACGGACCCATCACCGCCGCCGTACGCCGGCTGCGCGGCGAGGGCGAGCACATCGCGCAGGCACATCTGCGCCACCTCAATCCCCGGCCCCGCAACCTCGGGACCGTCCTCGCCCGCTACCGCCGTGTCCTGGTTCCCGAGATGAACCTCGGACAGCTGTCGACACTGCTGCGCGCCGCGTATCTGAAGGACGTCACCGCGCACACACAGGTGACCGGAATGCCCTTCAGCGCGGAACGACTCGCCACGACCCTGCGGGAGGCCCTCCATGCCCGGTGACCCGCTGCCCCTGGTGCCCAGGGCCGAGACCAGGCAGTCCGCGACGGAGTTCAAGTCCGACCAGGAGGTGCGCTGGTGCCCCGGCTGCGGTGACTACGCCGTCCTCGCCGCGGTACAGGGGTTCCTCCCCGAACTCGGCCTGGCCCGGGAGAACATCGTCTTCGTCTCGGGGATCGGCTGCTCCAGCCGCTTCCCCTACTACATGAACACCTACGGCATGCACTCCATCCACGGTCGTGCCCCCGCCATCGCCACCGGCCTCGCCACCTCCCGCACCGACCTGAGCGTGTGGGTCGTCACCGGCGACGGCGACGCCCTGTCCATCGGCGGCAACCACCTCATCCACGCCCTGCGCCGCAACGTCAACCTGAAGATCCTGCTGTTCAACAACCGGATCTACGGCCTGACCAAGGGGCAGTACTCGCCGACCTCGGAAACCGGGAAGATCACCAAGTCCACGCCGATGGGATCCCTCGAAACCCCGTTCAACCCGGCTTCCCTGGCCATCGGCGCGGAGGCCACCTTCATCGCCCGCACCCTCGACTCCGACCGCCACCACCTGGTCGACGTGCTGCGCCGGGCGGCCGTCCACCAGGGCACCGCGCTCGTGGAGATCTACCAGAACTGCAACATCTTCAACGACGGCGCCTTCGCCGTCCTCAAGGACAAGCGGAGCGCCCAGGAAGCCGTGATCCGTCTGGAGCACGGCAAACCGATCCGGTTCGGCCACGCGGGCGGCAAGGGCGTCATCCGAGACACGGCCACCGGCCAGTTGCGCGTGGTCCCCGTCACCCCCGGCAACGAGGCCGACGTCCTCGTGCACGACGCGCACGCGACCGACCCCGGCACCGCCTTCGCGCTGTCCCGCCTCGCCGACCCGCACACCCTGCACCACACACCGATCGGCGTCCTGCGCCAGGTCGAACGGCCCGACTACGACACGCAGATGGCCGGCCAGCTCGACGCCGCCGTCGAACGTGACGGCAAGGGCGACCTCGCGGCGCTGCTCGCCGGCACCGACACCTGGACCGTCAAGGAGTAGTTCCATGACCTACGTCATCGCGCAGCCGTGCATCGACGTCAAAGACAAGGCGTGCATCGAGGAATGCCCCGTCGACTGCATCTACGAAGGCCCCCGGAAGATGTACATCCAGCCCGACGAATGCGTGGACTGCGGCGCGTGCGAACCGGTCTGCCCGGTGGAGGCCGTGTTCTACCAGGACGACCTGCCCGCCCCCTGGGCGAACTACCTCGGCGTGGAGAGGGACTTCTTCGCGACCGTCGGCGCCCCCGGCGGAGCCGCCTCCCAGCCCCCGCTCGAGACGGACCACCCCTCCGTGGCCGGCGAACCCCAGCGCACCCCCTCCTCCTGAGACCCCACCGCCGTTCCCCTACCGGAATCGAGCCCCATGACAACCCCCATCGTGCTCCTGGCCGAAGCCCTCGCACCGGCCACCATCGACGCGCTCGGCCCCCAGGTGGAGATCCGCCACTGCGACGGCACCGACCGCACACGGCTGCTGGCGGCCGTCCGCGACGCGGACGCCCTCCTCGTGCGCTCGGCGACCCGGGTGGACGCCGAAGTACTCGCCGCCGCCCCGCGCCTGCGGGTCGTCGGACGGGCCGGGGTCGGCCTCGACAACGTGGACCTGGACGCCGCGACACGAGCCGGCGTCACCGTCGTCAACGCCCCCGCGTCCAACAGCGTCACCGCGGCCGAGCTCGCCTGCGGGCTCATCATCTCGGTGGCCCGCCACATCCCCCAGGCCAACGCCTCGCTGAAACGGGGGCAGTGGCAGCGCAGCCGCTACACCGGTGTGGAACTGGCGGACAAGACCCTGGGCGTCGTGGGACTCGGGCGCATCGGACGGCTGGTGGCCTACCGCATGCGCGCCTTCGGCATGCGGGTCATCGCCTACGACCCCTACCTGTCCCCGTCCCAGGCGGCCGAGGCGGGCGCGAAGCCGGTGACGCTGGACGAACTCCTCGCCGAGTCCGACTTCATCACGGTGCACCTGCCCAGAACGGCCGAGACGACCGGCCTCATCGGCCGTGAGGAGTTACGACGGGTCAAGCCGGGCGTGCGCATCGTCAACGCGGCCCGCGGCGGCATCGTGGACGAACAGGCCCTGGCCGCCGCGCTGACGGAGGGCCGCGTCGCCGGGGCGGCCCTGGACGTCTTCGCCACCGAGCCCTGCACCGACTCACCCCTGCCGGCCCTCGACAACGTGGTGGCCACTCCGCACCTGGGCGCCTCGACCGTCGAGGCCCAGGACAGGGCCGGCACCACGGTCGCCCACGCCGTCCGGCGGACCCTCGCCGGGGAGCTGGTTCCCGACGCCGTCAATCTGCACGTCACCGCTCCCCTCACCGAGGTGACGCGCTTCCTCCCCCTCGCCGGTGACCTCGGCCGCATCTTCACGGCCCTGGCCGGTGGGCAGCCCCCCGTGGAACTCGACGTCGAGGTGCATGGCCCGATCACCCGGCACGACGTCTCCGTACTGGAACGCGGTGTGCTCGCGGGCATGTTCGCCGACGGCCGGCGGGTCACCCTGGTGAACGCTCCCCTCGTCGCCCGGCAGCGCATCGACGCGGTCCGCTTCGTCACCAGCTCCGAAAGCGCGTCCCACACTGACCAGATCACCCTGCGCGGCACCCTGGCCGACGGCCGTGCGCTCGCGGTCTCCGGAGCCCTGTCCGGGCCCCGGAACATCCGGAAACTCACCGGGATCGCCGACTACGACATCGAGCTGGAGATCACCGACCGGATGCTGTTCCTCCAGTACAAGGACGTGCCCGGCATGATCGGCACCATCGGACGGATCCTGGGCGAGGCAGGAGTCAACATCGCCGTGATGCAGGTGGCGCGGGACACCGAAGGAGGCGAGGCAGCTGTCGCGCTGACGGTCGACAGCATCGTCTCCCCGGCCGTGCTGCACAGGATCAGCGAGGTGGTCCGTCCTTCCTGGGCGCACTTCGTGGACCTGACCGCCTGAGTGCCACCGCGTCGTACGCACGACGGGGGTGACGGCCGGCGCGGCCCCGCGCCGGCCGTCACGCGTTGCGTGCGCGGAGCGCCGAGGGGGGCGGCGAGGTGATGTCGCGGGCGGGCATCTCGTTCACAGGGTGATCTCCCGTGGCCCACAGGTACTGCACGGCATAGCCGCGCCAGGGCTGCCACAGCCGGGCGCGGCGCAGCAGCGCGGCCGGTGTGCCCGGCAGCCCCAGGGCGGCGGCGGCCAGCTTGACGCCGAGGTCCGTGGCGGGGAAGGCGTCGGGATCCCCCAAGGCGCGCAGGGCGATCGTCTCCACCGTCCACGGCCCCACACCGGGCAGCGCGCCGAGCCTGGCACGTGCCTCCTGCCAGTCGCTGCCCGCGCCGAGGTCGAGGCGCCCCGACGCCAGCGCGCCGACCATGGCGAGCACGGCGTCCCTGCGTGTGCGCGGCAGGGCCAGGACGGCCGGGTCGAGGGCCGACAGGGCCGCGGGGGAGGGGAACAGATGCGTCAGACCGCCCGTCGCGTCCACCACCGGATCGCCGTGAGCGCGCACCAGACGCGCGGCGTGTGTGCGGGCGGCGGCCGTGGACACCTGCTGCCCCAGCATGGCGCGGATCGCGAACTCCGCACCGTCGACCGTCTGCGGGATGCGCCGGCCCGGGCTCTTGCGGACCAGCGGGGCGAGCACGTCGTCGTCGTGCAGCGCTTCACCGTAGGCCACCGGATCGGCGTCGAGGTCCAGCAGGCGCCGGCACCTGTTGATGGCGATGGTCAGGTCGCGCAGGTCGGACAGATGCAGCGTGCACTGGATGTACGGCGCCCCCGTCGGCCTCAGTTCGGCGATGCCGTGCCCATGAGGCAGCCGCAGCGTGCGGCGGTACGCGCCGGCACGCCATTCCTCCACCCCCGGCACGCCCGTGACGGCCAGATGCCCGAACAAGCTGTCGGGGCACAACGGGGAACGGAACGGCAGACGCAGTGCCACCGCACCCGCGGTGGCCGAGGGACGGCCGCGACGGCGGAGTTCGGAGGGCGTCATGCCGAACACGCTCTGCACCGTGTCGTTGAACGTGCGGATGGACGCGAAGCCTGACGCGAACGCCACCTCCGCCATCGGCAGCGTGCTGGTCTCGATCAGCAGACGAGCGGCCTGGGCGCGCTGGGCACGCGCCAGGGCCGCGGGCCCGGCTCCGACCTCCGCCTGCAACTGCCGCTCCACCTGGCGCGTCGAATACCCCAGACGGGCCGCGAGGCCGGGCACGCCCTCCCGGTCCACGACGCCGTCCTTGATCAGCCGCATCGCGCGCGCGGCGAGACTGGCCCGCACGTTCCATTCGGGCGACCCCGGCGTGGCGTCGGGACGGCAGCGCTTGCAGGCCCGGAACCCTGCCTGCTGGGCGGCTGCCGCGCTGGGATAGAAGACCATGTTCCGGGGCTTGGGCGGGACCACCGGGCAGCTGGGCCGGCAGTAGATCTTCGTGGTCAGCACCGCCGTGAAGAACCAGCCGTCGAACCGCGCGTCCTTGGACTGCACTGCCCGGACGCAGTGTTCCGCATTCTCATGCATGGGCCCATCCTGAGTCTCCGCCCCCAAGAGGGCTGGCACGTTTACGACATCAACCTCGAGGCGCCTCGTGCGGCGCCGCGGCCCCCGCCCACGGCGCCCGCGAGACACCGGCACGGCAGAACGACGCGAACGCCGCCGCCCGTTGGGTCACGTGCGCGCCCTCCAGACGCGCCAGTCCCACATCGAGGGGCGGCACCTCGTCGGCGATCCGGCACACCTGCACGGCCCGGCCCTCGTAGCTGACGTTCAGGGCGGGGCGCTGGATGAGCAGGGAGTAGCCGGCGCCCCGCGCCACGAGGCCGCGGACCACCTCGAAGCTGGACGTGCTGTGGCGTACCACCGGAGCGATCCCCGCCCGCGTGAGCAGATCGCTGAAGTAGCGGCGGCTGGGCGGCACGTCGAGCATCACCATGTCGAGGCCGGCCAGATCGGAAAGACGCACGCTGTCCTGGTCCGCCAGCGGATGGTGCTGCGGCAGGAGGACGTGCGGCTCGACGGAGTGCAGCCTGTCGAACGTGATGCCGTCGTCCACGTCCACTCCGTACAGCAGCGCCACCTCGCAGCGCCCGTCCCGGAGCAGGCGCTGCAACGTGGTCGCGGAGCCCTCGACGAAGTCCAGGGTCACGCCGGGGTGGGCGAAGGGGAACTCCGCCAGCAGCCACGGCACCAGGAACGGGGCCAGCGTCGTGAAGCAACCGGTCACCAGGTGCCCGGTCGGACGACGCCCCACCTCCTGCACGCTGGCGCGCAGTTGCTCGCTGCTCGCCAGCAGGGCCTTGGCCTGGGGCAGGAAGAGGCGTCCGGCGGCCGTCAGGGTGAGCCCTTTGGCCCTGGCCCGCAGCAGCAGCTGCACCCCTACCCGGTGCTCGAGCTCGCCGATACCGGCGGACACCGCCGAGGGCGACACGTACAGCAGTTCCGCCGCGCCGGTCAGCGTTCCGGCTTCGGCTGCCGCGACGAAATAGTCCAGCTGCCGCAGGCTTATTCGCTCAGACATAAAAAACCCCGCTTGATGCCCAGAATTTTCCGGTTTTCAAAACGGTCGGCGACGGGCGAGACTGAAGGCCGCCGAGCCCTGGGAGTTTCGTTATGACGGACATGACGGCATGCCCGGTAAACCACAGCTTCAACCCGCTGGGTGACGCCTACGTCGAGGACCCTTACCCGATATTGTCCGCCGTGCGTGAAGAAGGACCCGCCTTCTACGCGCCGGCGATAGACATGTGGGTGATAACCGGGTACGAGGACATCCAAAGCGCGTTGATGAACCCGCGCGTCTTCTCCGCCGCCGTCGGGCAGCGCCCGGTGTTTCCCCTGACGCAGGAGGCCCAGAGCATCGTCAAGGCCGGATTCCATGCCTATCCGGTCATGTCGGACTGCGACCCTCCGCGCCACACCCGCATTCGCCGGCACAACCAGAAGGCGTTCTCCGCCCGGCGGATCTCGGTCCTGGAGCCCAAGGTGTGGGCCAAGGCGACGGAACTGGTCGACGAGATCCGGCCCGGGATCGTGGACCTCGTCCCGGCGCTGACCTACCCGCTGCCCGCCTACATGATCTTCACCTTCATCGGATTCCCCGATGAGGACATGGACATGCTCAAGTCGTGGTGCGGTAACCGCATCGCCTTCAGCTGGGGCAAGCCGACCCCCGCCGAACAGCGCGACATCGCCAACAACATGGTCAACTACTGGCGTTACTGCGAGGAGTTCGTCGCCAAGCGCGCGGCCGACCCCGTCGACGACTTCACGAGCGACCTCGTCCGGATCCACCGGGAGGATCCCGAGAGCCTCTCGATCGCGGACATCACCAACGTCGCCTACGGCCTCAGCTTCGCCGGGCACGAGACGACCACCAGCTTCACCGGGAACGCCGTGCGCCGGCTGCTGGCCAACCGCACCCAGTGGGAGGAGCTGTGCGCCGACCGCTCGCTCATCCCCAAGGCGGTCGAGGAAGTGCTCCGCTACGACAGCAGCATCCCGGCCTGGCGGCGCATCACCACCGAGGCCGTCACGGTCGGCGGCGTCGAGATCCCCGCGCAGGCGAAGATCCTGCTGCTGCTGGGCGCGGCCAACCGCGACCCCGCCCACTTCGCCGAGCCCGAGGCCTTCGACATCCACCGCGCGGACTCCCGCAAGCACCTCGCCTTCGGCCAGGGCATCCACTACTGCATCGGCGCCGCCCTGGCCCGTATGGAGGCCCGCATCGCCCTCGACCTCCTGGCGCGGCGCGCCCCCGGCATGCAGGTCGTCGAGGACCAGGACTTCGACTTCCCCGCGAACGTCTCCTTCCGCGGCCCGCGCAAGCTGCTGGTCTCCTGGCCCGGCTAGGACGCCGGGCGAAAGCCGCCGGCGGTGGGTGGGGCGGCCCGTGCGCACGGCACGGGCCGCCCCGCGTTCACCGCTCATTGACCAGCAGTGTCTGCGTCACCTGGCCGCACTCGCCGCTCTCGTCGTACAACTGCCCGACCGCAAGCCCCGACCCGCCGGGGCTGGCCGCCGTGGCCGAGCGCACGCACAGCCACGCCCCGGCCGGCGGCCGGTGCAGCGCGAGGGTCACGTCCGTGTTGATGACGAGCCGGCGGTGGTGGTCCAGCTCGAACGCGACGGCCCAGCTGCTGTCCGCCAACGTCAGCGCGCGGGTGAGCGCGGTGTCCGCGGCCCCCGCCACCAGCGGGATCCGCTGACGCGCCCACGCCACCCCCGGCCCTGGCACGTCGAAACCGCCGCCCGCCTCGAAGCGCCACTCCATGGCCGCGATGTAGCCGTCGAGATGCGCCCCCGCCATGGTGTGCGGGGTCTGGGCGCCGGGCAGCGCGGGCGCGGGCGGATGGGGTCGCAGTGCGGGCGTGTCGGCCGGGCTGGCAGCCACCCGCCAGGCCCTGGCCAGCATCACCGGACCGGCGTCCGAGCTGATCTCCCCTTCCAGCAGCTCGACGCGCCGGCCCGCGTGGACGGTCCGCACCGAGACCCGCAGGTCCGCCACGGGAACGGGGCGCGGCAGTTCCACGGTCACGCGGGCGATGTGGAAGCCCTCACGCGGTTCGTGCTCCTCCATGGCGCGGCCCAGCAGCGCCGACGGTGGACCGCCGTGCTGCCATTTCGGGCTCCACGGGCCGGCCGTGGCCGTACTGCTCTCGAAACGGCCGCGTCCCAGGTCGTGGTAGAAGGCGTCCGGTAACGCCGGAGCCGGGTGGTTCGTCACACGCTTCCCTTTCCTCGGTGAACGGCGGGCGGGGCAGCGCCGGCCGCCGACGACGCACGGCACGCGTCACGCGGCACCTCGGGGCCGCCCCGGCGCGCTCAGGCCCGGCTGGGCGGGCTGCCCGCCCCCTTGGCGCGGAACCAACGACGATAGGCGTCCGGCGACAGGCCCGTGGTCCGGTTGAAGTGCCGGCGCAGGGTCGCCCCGGTTCCCATCCCGCACTGCGTCGCGATCTGCTCGACGCTCATGGCCGTCGTCTCCAGCAGACGCTGGGCCCGGTGCACACGCTGCGACAGGACCCACTGCAACGGCGCCATGCCGGTGTGCGAGCGGAAGTGGCGAGTCAGCGTGCGACGGCTGACACGGGCCTGCTCGGCCATGTCGTCCACGGTCAGCTCGTGCTCCAGTCGCTCCGAGACCCACGGCAGGATCTGCGCGAGGACCTCGTCCCTCTCGTGCTCGACGACCGCGGGGGCGTCGGCGTCCGGGTCGGCGAAAGGAGCGAACAGGCGGCGGGCCAGCGCCTTCGCGACGGCGCTGCCGTGATCGAGGCCGACCATGTGCAGGAAGAGCTCGAGACTGGCGGCGCCGCCCACGGACGTGAGCAGGTCGCCGTCGTCCAGGTACCGCGCAGCCGGGTCGGGCTCGACCCGCGGGTAGCGGGCGGTCAGAGCGTCGGCGTGCGCCCAGTGCACACTCGCCCGGCGGCCGTCCAGCAGCCCGGCCGCCGCGAGCACGAACACCCCCGTCGACGCGGCGACGACACGGGATCCCGCGCCATGTGCGGTCCGCAGCGCCCGGACGAGGGCGGCCGGCGGTTCCTCGTGCACGTCCGGCCAGGCCGGCACCACGATGGTGTGCGCCTTCGGCAGCTGATCTGTGCTCCACAGCCGCTCCACACGGCAGGCATCGCAGTTCCGGGCGTCGTCCGGGGCCCAGCCGGCGAATTCGTACCACGGGTCGACCAGATCCGAACGGTCGACGCCGAAAACCTCACGGGCTGCTGAGATGTCCAATCCAGCAACTATTGAAGGGAAAATTAGAGCCACGGATATCGGCATGGAGCCCACCCTCATCCGGCTCTCCGCACCGGTCAACGCAATCTTGCCGAAGTCGCACATGAGTACGCCCAGAGCGCACATATGCACGGCAATGCGCGTGCGTCGCGGAAGGAACTTGCCCAAGTCGCGCATGAACCGCGCGGCGTCGGATCTCCGCCGTAGAGCCCCCGCATCAAACCGGTGACCTGCGACGACCGCGGAAACGCCCATGAGCGGATTTCCGACGCCACCCTTCGGAACGGCGCTCATGTCGCAGATCTGCCAGCCCCAGCCCCGCTCCGCCTGCTGAACTGATCAGGCAACAGCACACACATCACAGGACGGAATTCATGGCTGCATCCACCACCGCCACCACGCGCGATCCTGGCGGGGCCGATTCACCGCACCGCTCCCCGGTGATCGGATGGCTGGCCGTCGTCGCGGTGATGCTGGGCATCTTCTCCATCGTCACCACGGAAATCCTCCCCATCGGACTTCTCACGAAGATCGGTGCGAGCTTCACCATCTCCGACGGCATGGCCGGACTGATGATGACCATGCCCGGCTTCCTCGCGGCGATCGCCGCACCCGTCGTCACCGTCGCCACCGCGCGGATCGACCGCCGCCTGATGCTGTGCGCCTTCATGGTCCTGCTCGCCGCGGCGAACTTCCTGGCGGCGGCAGCCCCCGACTACTGGCTGGTCCTGGTCTCCCGCGTCATCGTCGGCATCGTCATCGGCGGCTTCTGGTCCATCGGCGCCTCACTGGCCGAACGCCTGGTCCCCGCCGAATCCGTCGGCCGGGCCACAGCGGTGATCTTCTCCGCGGTGCCCCTGGGTTCCGTACTCGGGGTACCGGCCGGCACGTTCATCGGCGACCTGGCCGGATGGCGTACCGCGTTCATCGCCATGGGCGGCCTCACCGTCGGCGTACTGATCATGCTGCTGATCGTCACGCCGCCACTGCCGCCGCACCAGACCACCCGCCTGGGCGTCCTGCGGGGCATGCTCAACAGCGTCGCCACCCGCTTCGCCCTGCTCCTGACCGTACTGGTCGTGCTGGCGCACTTCGGCACGTACACCTACGTCACACCGTTCCTCGAGCAGGTCACCGACGCGGGCTCCGGGCTCATCACCGTCTTCCTGCTGATCTACGGCGCGGCGGGCATCCTCGGCAACTTCCTGGGCGGCTCCCTGGTCGCACGCCACCCGCGGGCCACCTTCGGCACCGCCGCCGGCCTGATCGCCGCCGCCACCCTGCTCCTGCCCGTTCTGGGCCAGTGGAAGGCCGGAGCGGTCGCCCTCCTGATCGTCTGGGGCGTGGCCTACGGGGCGGTGCCCGTCTCCTCCCAGACGTGGTTCACCAAGGCGAGTCCCGACACCCCCGAAGCCGCTTCCGTCATGTTCACCGCGTCGTTCCAGGCCACGATCTCCCTCGGCGCCCTGACCGGCGGAATCGTCGTCGACGCCAGCTCGCCCTCGACGGTCATGACCCTGGGCGGCACGACGGCCGTCCTCATGGTCATCGCCGTGTGGGTCCACTACGCCCGACGCCTGACCTGGCCGGACAACGCCTGACCCGCCCCGGCCCTCGCGAAGACCTGGCACGCCCGGACCTTGCCGCACCGCGAACGGTCCGGGCGCCCGGTCGCAGACCTCCGGTCCCCAACACACCAACGAGAGGACACCACACATGTGCGGAATCGCCGGATGGGTGGACTTCGAACGTGATCTGACCCGCGAACGTGCGACGGCAGACGCGATGACCCAGACCATGGCCTGCCGCGGCCCCGACGCCAGCGGCCTGTGGACGGACCGTCACGCCGCCATCGGCCACCGCCGGCTGTCCGTGATCGACCTCGAAGGCGGCAAGCAGCCCATGCTCGCCGAGGACGACGGCCGCGTCCTGGCCGTCCTGACCTTCAGCGGGGAGATCTACAACTACCGGGAACTGCGCTCCGACCTCGTCTCCCGCGGTCACCGCTTCCTGACCCAGAGCGACACCGAAGTGGTCCTGCGTGCCTACCTGCAGTGGGGCGTGGACTTCGTGACCAAGCTCAACGGCATGTTCGCCTTCGCCATCTGGGACACCCGCCGCGAGGAGCTGCTCCTGGTCCGCGACCGCATGGGCGTCAAGCCGCTCTACTACTTCCCCACCCCCCACGGTGTCCTCTTCGGCTCCGAGCCCAAGGCGATCCTGGCCAACCCCGACGTACCCCGCCGCGTCAACGCCGACGGCCTCAGCGAGATACTCGACATGGTCAAGACCCCCGAACACGCCATCTTCACCGGCATGTTCGAGGTCCGTCCCGGACACCTCGTCCGCGTGGGCCGGCAGGGACTGACCAAGCACCGCTACTGGGCGCTGGAAGCCAAGGAGCACACGGACTCCCTGGACCAGACCATCCGCACGGTGCGCGAACTGCTCGAGGACATCGTCTCCCGGCAGCTCATCTCCGACGTTCCGCTGTGCAGCCTGCTGTCCGGGGGCCTGGACTCCTCGGCGGTCACCGCCCTGGCCGCCAAGGCACTCAAGGACCAGGGGGCCGGACCCGTACGGTCCTTCTCCGTCGACTTCGTCGGCGCCGCGGAGAACTTCGTCCCCGACCCGCTGCGCAGCACCCCGGACGCCCCCTTCGTGCGCGACCTGGCCGAACTGGTCAAGGCCGACCACAAGGAGATCCTCCTCGACAGCGACGACCTCAGCGACCCCGCCGTGCGGGCCGCCGTCCTGGCCGCCACCGACCTGCCGCCCGTCTGGTACGGCGACCTGTGGCCCTCCCTCTACCTGCTCTTCCAGGCCGTGCGCCAGCGCTCCACCGTCGCGCTCTCGGGGGAATCGGCGGACGAGCTCTTCGGCGGCTACAGCTGGTTCCACGACCCCGAGGTCCTCACCGCCGAAACCTTCCCCTGGCTCACCAGCACACCCGGACCGTTCTACGACGGCACCCCCCTCTTCGACACCTCCCTCCTCACCCGGCTGGACATCCCGGGCCGCCGCAGCGACAGCTACCACACCGCCATCGCCGAAACCCCCGTACTGCCCGGGGAAAGCGGACTGGAGAAGCGGATGAGGGAGCTGTCCTACCTCAACCTCACACGCTTCGTGAACACGCTCCTGGACCGCAAGGACCGCATGAGCATGGCCGTGGGCCTCGAAGTCCGGGTTCCCTTCTGCGACCACCGGCTCGTCGAATACGTCTTCAACGCCCCCTGGTCGATGAAGAAGTTCGACGGACGCGAGAAGAGCCTGCTGCGCGCCGCCACGCGCGACGTGCTCCCGCAGTCCATCGCCGAACGCGTCAAGGCGCCCTACCCCAGCACTCAGGACTCCGGCTACGAGAAGAAGCTGCGCGACCGGTTCGCCGAAGTCCTCTCCAGCGGCGACGCTCCCATCCTGCCGCTGCTGGACCTGGGCCGGGTCAAGGACCGACTGACCCGGCCGGTCAGCGCCGAGAGCACGCAGATCACCCGGATCGACCTCGAGGTGCCCCTGTCGCTCAACGCCTGGCTCGAGTCGTACGACGTCACCCTCGACGTGTAGCACCCCTGAGCCGGCCGGCGGCACCGCTGCCGGCCGGCGCCTCCGAGACCGCCCGACGTCCCTGTGAGTCCATCCCCCGTCAGCAGGGGCGTCGGGCTTTCCCCAGCCGCCCAGCCGCCCAGCCGCCCGGCAGCGACGCCCGTCGCGCGACGTCCCGAGAGGACCCACCCATGCCGTCGCCCTCGCGCAGCGCCCCAGGAACGTCCTCCGGCGACCAGCCTGAGGCGGACTTCCCGCAGCACCGGGCCGCGGAACTGGCGGCCCGCATCACGGGGATCATCAGGACCCTGGACGCACTGGACCTCACCGGAACCGCACCGGCCCCCGTCTTCACCGTCACCGGCCGCGGTGCCACCGGGGGACTCCGGTGACGCGGCCCTGTGAACTCACCGCCGCCGCCGCGGCCAGGGCCATCGCCGCCAGGGAGCTCTCCCCGGTCGAACTGACCGAGTCCGTCCTGCAACGGGCGGCGGACACCGAAGACACCCTCAACGCCTTCGTGACCCGCACGGCCGAGGTCGCCCGGGCAAGGGCGGCCCAGGCGGAGCGGGACGTGATGGCGGGGCGCTCCCTGGGCCCGCTGCACGGCGTCCCCTTCGCGCTGAAGGACAACATCGACGCGTCCGGCGTCCTGACCACGGCCAGCTCCGCACTGTGGGCCGAGCGGGTCCCCGCCGAGAACAGCGCGGTCATGGACCGGCTGACCGCGGCCGGCGCGATCCTGGTCGGGAAGACCGAGATGCACGAGTTCGCCTACGGCCTCGTCACCCCCCAGACCGCCAATCCCTGGGCGGGCGACAGGATCGCCGGCGGCTCCAGCGGCGGGTCGGCCGCCGCCGTGGCGGTCGGCTCCGCCACCTTCGCCCTGGGCACCGACACCGCCGGCTCCATCCGCGTCCCCGCGTCGTTCAACGGGCTCGTGGGCCTCAAACCCACCTACGGGGTGGTCTCCCGCTTCGGCGTGGCCCCCCTGTCCTGGTCCATGGACCACGTCGGCCCCCTCACCCGGAGCGTCCAGGACGCGGCCCTGGTCCTCCACGCCATCGCCGGTCAGGATCCGCGGGATCCGGCGAGCGTCGTCTCCCCGCATCCGCCCCAGCTCGGCAAGGGCTCCGAAGACCTACGGGGCGTGAGAGTCGGTGTCCCCGCCAACTACTTCTTCGACCACGTGGAGACACACGTGGCGGACGCGGTGCACCGGGCGACGGCCCGGCTCGTCGAACTCGGAGCGACCGCGGTCGACGTGACCGTGCCGCTCACCACGTACATGATCCCCACGCTGTGGGGCCATGTCGCCCCCGAGGCGGCGGCGGCGCACGATGACCACCTGCGTCACCACCCGGAGCTCTTCGGCGACGGTCTGCGGACCCTCCTGGAGGCCGGACGGATGATCACAGCCGACACCTATCTGAGAGCGCAGCGAAGCCGCAGCCTCATCAGGGAGGCATGGCGCGAACTCTTCACCACCATCGACGTTCTCGCCACACCCACCGTCGCCTCCACGGCGCCTCTGCGTTCGCAGACCGTGATGCGATGGAACGACGGATACACGGAGGACATCACCGACAGCCTCCTCCGGCTCACCTCACCGGCCAACATCACCGGCCTCCCCGCCCTGTCCCTGCCGATCGGGGAGGACCACCAGGGCCTGCCCATCGGCATGCAACTCATCGGCAACCACCTGGCCGAACCCGACCTGCTGCACATCGGCCAGGTCTACGAGGCCGCCCGCGGTGACACGGCCCCCCGACGCCGAGCACCTCTGCTGCGCGGCTCCTCCGAGAGCCACCCGCCCGGGCCCCACGCACAGATCGCGGGCGCCGGCGCCTGACGCCCGTCCGACCTCCTGGCAGGCGCCGCCCTCGGCGCCGTGCGCCCGCCGGACGCGGCTTTCCTCCCCGGCCCAGGAGCCGTCCGTCCAGTGGGTGATCCGGCCCCCCACCCGCTCGGCGAACGCGCGCACCGCCTACTCCGCGCTCCTGGAAATGCACATCCATGCGGGCGCCGGCTTGGCAGGCGTCCAGCCCGGCCCGGCAGGCGGCCCGCCGCCTTGTTGCGTGGACGCGGTCGGCGGGGCCACCCGTCTGAATACGACCGGAACCGGTTGGATCGGTATGTCAGACCAGCTCGGGTCGTGGGTCCGGCTGTGGTGCCGGAGCGGCCTTCGGTTCCCAGAGTTCGGTGATGCGTACGTAACGGTGGATCACTGACGCCATCGCCAGAAGGAGAAGCGGTCCGAACAGCCAAGGATGTCCGGCCATCTCCGTCGGCAGATAACGGTAGGACACCAGGAGCACGGCGAAGACCGTCGTCCCGTGAGCGACAAGCTGGACGCCTGACCGTTCCCAGCCACGGTCGAGCGAGCGCAGGGCCACCTCGATCGTGAGCGCGAACACCACACCGGCGATGAGGTCCGAGCCGTAGTGGTAGCCGAAGCCCAGCGTCGCGCCGAGCGTGGCGATCAGCCAGAACGTGCCCCCGTACCGCAGGACCCGAGGACCCTTGCGGGTGTGGATGAAGATCGCGGTGGCCCACGCCGTGTGCAGGCTGGGCATGCAGTTACGAGGGGTGATCTGGTCGTAGGACATCGGGTGCGGGACCGTGACGGGCGGTGGCGTGTGGGGCCACAGGTTGGCCACCGCCCAGTGCACGCCGCCGGTGCCGGAGGCGCCCGGGCCGTAGGCGAAGACGGGTCCGACCACCGGGAAGAGCATGTAGATGCCCGGCCCGAGGAGGCCGATCACCAGGAAGGTGCGCACCAGATGGTGGCGCGGGAAGCGGCCTTCGACCCCGACGTTGCGCAACTGGTACAGCGCGACGACGACCGCGGCCACCGCGAGCTGGGCGTAGACGAGGCCGAGAACGTGCGTGCCGATCGGGTCGGTGGCCTGGAGTATCCGGCCCAGCAGCCACGAGGGGTTGCCCAGCGCCTGATCGGCGGTTGCCACGTACTGATCGAGTACGGCCGGGCGGGTCTTCGCGGTGATGAGCAGCCAGATGTCACCCGTCTTGCGACCGATCGCCAGCAGCAGGCCCAGCCCGGCGCCCTTCAGCAGCAGCACACGCTCCCGGCCGCTGCGGCGCGTGACGGCGATGACCGCGCAGCCCAACATCACCCACAAGGCGCCGTTGCCGAAGAAATGACCGTCGGCCACCTTGGCGTCGACCGCCCGTCGCACCAGTACGAAGACGACGTCGATGCCGATCGCGGCACCGGCCGCGACGAACCGTTGCCGCCAGGTGAGCACCACCATCGTCAGGGCCAGACCGGCGTACAGCGGTCCCGGTTTGGGCGGGAATATCGTCTCTTTCGCCTGTTCGGTCAGCGGCCCCGGTATGCCGGCGCAGCGACGCGCGAAGATCTCCAGGGCGATGAGGAATCCGAGTGCCGCCACACCAGCCGTGGCCCACAGTATCGCGCGTGGTTGACGCCACGCGGCGGGTGTCGTTATCCCGTTTATTCGGGGAAACTTCCGCGATGTTCTAGTTGTCAACTGTCTGGCCGATTTGGTGGGTAGTTAAACAGGGTCACTTTTCGCGCTGGGGCATGGATTCCTGTGTCGTGGGAGGGGCGGTCGGCGCGAGTTCGAACATGCTATCGGAGCGGCGGCCGGATGTTCATGGCGCGTCTGTGTCCTGTTCGGCGCGGTAATGGCATGGAGCGGATCCTCGGCAGGTAACGTGCTTCACCTCATGCCCATGTGCGTATTCCCCCGTGCCGGTGCGCGAGGGTGGGCAGGCGGTCACCCGTCAGGTGCCGACCGCCTGCCCATCGCTTCAGCGCCGCTGCGGCTCCCCGTCGTCCGGGGGCGCGGCCGGCCGGTGGTCCGCGTCGGGAACCGCGGAGGCGTCCGGGCGGGTGATGGTCTCTCCTCGGATCACGCGCGGTTGCGCCGTCGGCTGTCCGTCGTTCATCGCCTTGGCCTCGGCCTTGAGGATGCGCGCCGACTTGCCCGCCGACCGGACCAGTTCGGGCAGCCTCTTGGCGGCCAGGACGGCTATGACGACGATCAGGATGATCGCGAGTTCGCTCAGTCCGAACACGGAGGGCCCGCCCGTCAGACGTTGACGCCGAAATCGGCGGCGATGCCGGCGAGCCCGGAGGCGTATCCCTGCCCGACGGCACGGAACTTCCACTCGGCACCGTTCCGGTACAGCTCGCCGAAGACCATCGCCGTCTCGGTGGAGGCGTCCTCGGAGAGGTCGTAGCGGGCGATCTCCGCGCCGTCGGCCTGGTTGACGACACGGATGAACGCGTTGCGGACCTGGCCGAAGCTCTGGCCGCGGCTCTCGGCATCGTGGATGGACACCGGGAAGATGATCTTGTCGACCTCGGCGGGTACGGCGGCGAGGTTCACCTTGACGGTCTCGTCGTCGCCCTCGCCCTCACCCGTCAGGTTGTCGCCGGTGTGCTCGACGGACCCGTCCGGGCTGGTCAGGTTGTTGTAGAAGACGAAGTGCCGGTCGGAGAGCACCTTGCCGGATGCGTCGAGCAGCAGGGCCGAGGCGTCCAGGTCGTAGTCGGCACCGGTGGTGGTCCGCACGTCCCAGCCCAGTCCGACCAGGACGGCGGTCAGGCCCGGCGCCTCCTTGCTGAGCGAGACGTTGCCACCCTTGGACAGGGAAACTCCCACTGCTCTCCTCCTCGGTGAGACGATGACGTTCCAGGTTGAATCTACAGGACTGTAGAAGCAGCGGAAGCGGTCGGGAGTTCCCGGCGCTGTACGGCTCCTTCCGTCCACGGCAGCGGGACGGAGACAGGTGTGCCGGGGCAGCCCGCTTCGCCGGGTGCCCGGGTGAAGGAGACCCCACCCTCCGCCGCCCCGGCCGGCACCGCGCTCCCCATCGTCTTCCCACCTGCAAACCTGACCCTTTTCCCTCCACCCTGGATGGCCAGGTGCCGAGTTCGCCGGTGCGGAGGCCGGGGTCCGCGATCAGCCGCCGGGCATCGCGGGTACCCGATGCCTGGGCGCAGGGGTCAGGAAAGGAGGTGGGGTGGCCGTGACCAGGGATTCGGGCGATCGTGACGCACACAGCCGCAAACCCCCGCCGGGTGCCGGCGGCGATGATCTGAACCACCTCCAGCAGAGCCTGCGGCAGCTGGCCCATGCGCATGGGCGGATGCGCTCCCTGCTGGACGCCGTGCTGTCGATCAGCAGCGCGCTCGATCTGACAGTGGTGCTGCACACCATCGCGGAGGCGGCCCGGGGCTTGGTCGACGCTCGCTACGCGGCCATCGGGGTCCTCGGGGAGGAGGGGGAGTTCACGGATCTGATCACTTCCGGCTTCGGCGCCGACCAGTTCCGCGGCGAGGGCGGCCCCCCGCTTCCGCACGGCACCGGACTGCTCGGCGAGGTGGTCCGCCACCCCGAGCCCCTGCGTGTGGACGATCTGGCCGGCCACCCGCAGGCAGCCGGCTTCCCCGAGGACCACCCCCTCATGACCACGCTGCTGGCGGTGCCGATCAGGGTGCGCGACACCGTCTACGGCAACCTCTACATCGCCGACAAGGAAGCCGGCGTCTTCACCGGCGAGGACGAGGACCTCGTCACGGCGCTGGCGAGCGCGGCAGGCGTCGCGATCGAGAACGCCCGCCTCTACGAGAGGCTGCGGCAGGCCACCGAGGAGTTCCAGCGCCGTCTGCTGCCCGACCTGCCCACGCTGCCGGGACTCGAACTGGAGGCCCGCTACCAGCCCTCCACCGAGGTCCCCCGCATCGGCGGCGACTGGTACGACCTGATCAACCTGCCCGGCCAGGTGCCCTGCCTCATGGTCGGCGACGTCATGGGCCACGGCCTGGAGGCCGCCACCGTGATGAGCCAGATCAGCAACATGCTCCGCGTGATCGCCTTCGATCAGCAGGAGCCGCCCAGCCGCGTTCTGCACCGCCTCGACGACGCCCTGCACCAGCTGCACGGAGGTCCGCTCGCCACCGTCGTCATCGCCCGTCTGGAACCCGCGCCGGCCGGAGGCCGGATCATGCGCTGGTCCAGCGCCGGCCACCTGCCACCCCTCGTCGCCACTCCGGACCGGTGCCGGCACCTGCCGGAAGAGGTCGGTCTGCCGCTGGGGGTCGAGCCCGGTGCGTCCCGCCCGGACCACGAGTGCCCGCTGTCCGCGGGCGCCACCGTGCTCCTGCACACGGACGGCCTGGTCGAGGAGCGCGGCCACTCGATCGACGACGGCATGCGTCAAGCCGCTGCCGCCGCCGCCCGGCATGCCGCCGACCCGCTGCCCGAGCTGTGCGAGGCCCTCCTCGCCGAGCGTCAGGGCGCCTTCCACGACGACGTCGCTCTCCTCGCCGCCCGCCTCACCGCGTAACCGCACCGCCGGGCCTGCCCCCGCCCCCGGGATGGCCGACCACCCTCAGGGGGAGCACCGAAGGGCCGGTTGCCCATCCCGCCCGTGTGGGGTCCGTGGTGAAACCGCAGACTGCCTGTGAACATACCGGTCCCCTTCTGTGCCCTTCACCACAGCGTTGCCGCAAACAGATGAAGCCGAGCCACCGCGATATGGCCGGTCGGAGAGCTGATAGGTGGCCTGGCACCCACCCGAAGGGCGTTGAGCAGCCTCGATGCCGTGGCCGGAATCCCGTGCACGGACGGCTCTATGATCGCCAAGGAACTGTTCGCTTCGCGTCCATCCCTCTGCCGCAGGTGATTCTTGGCGACCGCGAACGCAAGCAGCTGAGCGGACCGTGTGGCGGTAACGCATGTGAGAAAGGTGAACTCGATGGCTCTCAGGTTGCTCCAGCGCCGGCGTTCCCGCGGCGCCTCCGGTGCCGCGCCGAGCCTCTCGGTCCCGCTGCCGCCCGATGCCGGGGCGTTCGGCTTCGTGGTCGTGGATCCCACGGGGCAGCCCATGGGCGGAGCCGAGGTCACGGTGACCGCGCTCGACACCCACCGGGTGGCCGCGCGGGGCACCACGGACCCCCACGGGTACTTCATGGCGACGCTGTCACCGGGCTCCTACAGCGTGCTGACCGTGGCCGAGGGTCTGTCGCCCGCCCGCGAGGAACTGGACATCGCCGCCGGGGTGGCGCTGCCCCAGAGGCGTGTCGCGCTCGAGCCCGCCCGACAGCTCGAACTCCCGACGGCCGGAACCTGGCTGTTCGACCCTCCGCACACCGCGATCCGGTTCATCGCCAAGCACGTGGGCATGGCCCATGTCCACGGCCGGTTCACCCGTTTCGAGGGCGGCATCCGTATCGCACCGAACATGGCCGACTCGCACGTTTCGGTGCGCATCGACGCCTCCAGCATCTCCACGGGCAACAACACGCGTGACAATCACCTGCGTTCCGCCGACTTCCTGGACGTCGAACGCTTCCCGTACATCGACTTCACCAGCACCCGGTTCGCCTACCGCGGCGGCTCCAAGTGGACCCTGCACGGCACGCTCACCATGCACGGCACCAGCCGTTCGGTCGGACTCGACACGACCTACCTCGGGACGGTCAACGGAGGCTACGAGCAGGAACTGCGCTGCGCGGCTCTGGCAAAGGCGGAGCTCCACCGGGAGGACTTCACGCTCAACTGGCGCTCCATGCTGGCCCGTGGAATCGCCGTCGTCGGTCCGACCGTCCAACTGGAGCTGGACGTACAGGCGATGTACCACACCCACGACACGCCCACGCCGCCGAAGTAGCGCCTCACCGGGACACGCGAGACGCGGACTGCGGCCCGGCAGACGCCTCCGCGTCGTTCGCGGTGGTCCGATGCGGCACCCGTCCGACAGCGCACCGCCACATCATGCGGTTCTTGTAGAGCTTTGCAGTGGACCGCATGGAAACCAGACGAGACCGCCCATCCGGCCGGGTAGTGCCGGCGAAGCCGTGATAGCACGGAGCGGTCTGATGGAAAGGGCTCACGCACATGGGAATCTTCAGTCGCCGCCAGAGCGCTGTCATCGACCCGACGACGCCTGTCGGCACGGGCGCCCCGGACACGGGGGCCGCACCGCGGAGCGTCGCGCTCGACCCGGCGTTTCAGGCGCTGACCGGGCAGTGGGCCATCGACCGGGCCCACAGCCGCATCGGATTCTCCGTCAGGCATGCCATGGTGACCACGGTCCGGGGGGCTTTCACCGACTACGACAGCATGTTGTACTTCGACGGAAGCCGGCCCTCGGAGTCGCGCGCCGACCTCGTCATCCGGGTCGCCAGCGTCGACACGGGCGTGGAGCAGAGGGACGCGCACATCATCGGTCCCGACTTCTTCGACGCGCGTCGCTACCCGGAAATGACCTTCCGCTCCACCTCCGCCAGCCACGAAGGCGATGGGAGCTTCCGCATGACCGGGGACCTGACCATCCGCGACACCACCCGGCCCGTCCACCTGCAACTCGACTACCTCGGATCGGTCCTGGATCCGTTCGGCTACGAGCGAGCCGGCTTCGACGGCACCACCACCATCGACCGCACCGAATGGGGTCTGGCCTACAACCAGCGCCTCAAGACGGGCGGCGCCATGGTGAGCGAGAAGGTCCGACTGCAGTTCGACATCTCCGCGATCCGGTCCGTGCCGTAGAGAAGCGCTGGGGTGCCAGTCGGCCCGTCGACCGCCCGGGTCGGCAGGCGACGGCCCGTGTGGCTGCTCCTCGGGCGTGCTCGTAGGGGTGGCCGGCACCAGCGCCGAGGACGTACGCAAGGCGGCCGGCATCAGTGGGTCGCAGCTCTACCACTACTTCGACCGCGAGCACGCCCTGATCGAGGCGGTCATCACCCGCCAGGCCGAGGCGCCGCTCGTTCCGGGGGAGCCGGTCATGGGTGCCCTGGACAGCTCGACCCCTTGCGGGCCTGGGCCGATGCCGCGATCGGGCACCAGGAGCACAACAGCGGCCGCAGGACTGCACGCCGACCTCCCTGACGGGCGAACCGAGCCCCACCGGCGAGCAGGCTCGGGAAGACCTGCCCAACGCCTTCCAGCGCCGGCAGTCCCCGCTGTACGACGGCCTGCGCGCCATGCGTGAACGAGGCGACCCACGCCCCGAGGCCGATCTCGGCGAGCTGTCAACCGGCCCCGCCCACCGCCCGGCAGAGCGGCAACCTCCTGAGCCAGACCCCGCGAACCGCGGAACCGACGCGGGCATCGACGACCGGAATCGGTGCATCGCAGACGCCACGGACAGATGCCGCTTATCCTCGACGGAAGCCGGTCGATCCTGCCCGGACCAGGCAGTAGCCCCGTCACCCCCGACAGCTCACCGAAGGCACCATGCCATCCCACTCCGGGGCCCGACCCCGTCCCCTTCCCGAACAGACCGCCGCCACCGAGGACATCAGCGTCGTCACGCTGCACGGCGCCATCGACCACCACAACGTGGACGACCTCAGCGACAGCCTCCTCTTCCCCCACGGTGCGGCCACGGCCCGCACCGTGATCAACCTCAGCGCCGTCACCTTCATCGACTCCAGCGGCATCAACGCCTTCATCACCGCCCACCATGCCGCACAGCGCGCCGGAGGCTGGCTGCGTCTGGCCGGTCCCGTCGCATCGGTCCTGCGCATCATCGAGATGGTCGGCCTGGACGAGATCATGGACTGCTACCCCAGCACCCGCCGCGCACTTGCCGCCTGAGGGGGCTCGGGTGCCCTCCCGTTCGGCGGCCTGACCTCGGCCACGTCGATGGGCGGCGTCTGCTCAGCCGGGGGCGCGCCGTGCCGAGGAACACCCGCACGTCCCGCGCGGCCCCATCGGCACATCGAGGCCGGGCTCATTTCCGATGCCTGGCGTGGCGCGGCCGGGGGCGGGTGCCGCGGGTGAAGGCGCAGGCCAGGCCGACGCATTGCAGGACGGCGCAGACGGTGATCGTCGTGTGCAGGGCGGCGGGGTCGATGAGGGCCATGAGGATGCCGGCGACGGGATAGGGCGCGAGCAGGATCAGCACGGTGACGGACAGCGTGCTGCCGAACACCTCGGCGGGGATGAGGTGGGATCGCAGAGTGCGCAGTACGACGGCCAGCACGCTGTCGCCTGCCATGAAGACGGCGATGAGGACCAGGTACGTCAGGTAGGAGCCCGTGTGCGCGATCAGGAAGCACGGCACCACGGTCACGAGAGCGGCGCAGCGGCCCACCACCTGCAGCCCCCACCGGTCGATCGCGACGCGGCTGGTGGCGACCGCGAGCAGCGAGGCCGCGGCCGCGCAGGACCACACCACCCCGACCAGGGCGCTGGACCGGCCGAGTCGCTGCACCACGATCACCGGGGTCGCCGCCTCCAGCAGGCCGAGCGCCAGGTTGGACAGTGCCAGCCCCACCACCAGCCAGGTGAGCGCCGGCAGCGCACGCAGGGTGGCCCAGCCGGTGCGCCATCCCCTGGCGGCCGGTACGGTCGCCTCCCCTGCCTCGGCGGACGGCCGGTGCGTGCCAGGGGTGATGGCGGCCGACACCACCGACAGGCCACTGATCGCCGTGAGCATGCCGCTGAAGCCGGCCCACTGAAGGAGGAGGCCGCCCGCCGCGGGACCGGCGAGGGCCGCCGCCTGGTCGATGCCCAGCAGCACGGACTGGAGGCGGTGCGCGGTGTCGCCGGCGTCCCGGCTGGCGACCGCGCCGACACTCTCGGCCGCGATGAAGCTGAACTGGGTCAGGCAGCCCGCGCACGCCGCCAGGAGCATGACCAGCCCCGGGGTGGTGGTGTCGTCCGCCGTCGCCAGGGCGGGCACCGCGAGAGCGGTGACGAGCGCCCGCGCCGTGGCGGCCAGCCGGAAGACCCGGGTGGGCCCGAAACGGTCGACGGCCAGGCCGGCCAGAGCGAACGTGCACAGCCGCGGCGCCCACGCCATGACGAAGGCGATCCCGGTCAGCGACGAGGATTTGGTCGCGCCCAGTACCAGCAGGGGAATGCCGTAGGTGGCCATGGAGGAGGCGAGGGCATCCGCGAGCCGCGGCAGATAGACACCGCGGACCCGACCGTGGGTCACGGTGCGGGCGTGCCGGGGTCCGGCGGACCGGACGTTCGTGGGTATCAAAAGGACGTGTTGTTTCTGTGAACCGTGGCGGCGGTCAGAGGAGCGACCCGGGCGAGAAGAGGCGCAAGTTCCCACAAGACAGGTAGGTCTGAGTGCACTCCGTTCCTGCGAGAGCTGGGTCGAAGGCGGACGCGGGACGCAGGGGCGGAGTTCGCACTCCGACGAGTGGAAGCAGGCGCCCGTGGCCGGACAGTCCGCAACGGACGAGCGGACCTGTCACCTTCCAACAGCGTGATCACCGCACCGGATGTTACGCCGGGTAAGCCCACGTCGCGCCGGCGAGTCGGGGTGGTCTCGGGTGCGGCACGGTGCGGTGGGGGAGCAAGGCGGCATTCCAGGCGGCCGCGTCAGCCTGGCGGTGCCCGGAGGCGGTCAAGGACGCACGGTGCGGCAGGAGCGGGTCAACAGCACCGCGAGGCGTGCGCGTTCAGTCCTCGTCGCGCATGCGTCGTACGGCCCCCGGTACGTGGCGGTGCATGGGAGATGCCCCTCACGCAGGAGCCGGCGAAGGCCGGCCGAGCTCAGGGTGACCAGACGTACGGTGTCGTCGTGGTGATCGTGTGCAGGCCGAGGCGGGTGAGGATCGGGGCGCTGTCGGCTGAGGCGTCGACGTAGACGTACGGGACACCCCGGGCCGCGGCGAGTTGGGCCCGGTGGGCGACCATGGCCCGGTAGATGCCCTGCCCGCGCCATTCCTTGAGCGTGGAGCCGCCCCAGAGGCCGCCGAAGTCGACGCCGTCGTTGAACACCAGCCAGGCCGCACAGACGACTTCGGTGCGTGCCTCGGCGACGAGGACGACGGTGTTCTCCGGGGCGTTCTCGATCCGGGCGGCCAGGTCGTCGGCGAGCCGACTCCAGTCCTCGCCCCAGACGGTGCTCTCCATTGCGGCGACGCGCCGGAGGTCCGGCCGGGAGGTGACACGGCGGAGGGACACGCCGTCGGGCAGCACGGGACCGGCGGCCAGATCCGCGGACTGCCCGACGAGCACGGTCTCGCTGTCCTCGGCGACGAAGCCGGCCGCCGTGAGCCGGTCGGTGAGGTCGGCGGGGAGATCATGGGCGCGGGTCTTCCATTCGACCGCCTCACCACGGGCAGCGTAGAAGTCACGCTGCCGCGCTATGAGCGCGTCGAGTTCCGCCCCGTACACACCAAGGTCACGTGGGCCCGTGACGAAGCCGCGGTGCCGGCCGACGACCCGGGTCAAGGGGCCGTCCTTCTCGATGCGGGCGCCGCCGCCCGGAGGGGTGACACCACGGAGTTGGGCGTCATACGCGGCGCGGAGTTCGTCGATGACCATGTCCTTCACCCGAACACCGTACGGACCGGGTCAAGTGAGCCGGAACCAGGACGCGGGCGGGGCATGGCCGCACCGGTCGGCGGTCAGGCGGCGAGGGCTTCGCGGAGGGTTTCGCGGCAGTCGATGACGGCGTCGACGCCGAGGATGGTGAGGGTGCGCATCACGGATTCGCCGACGGCGGCCAGGCGCAGCCAGCCGCCGGCCTCGCTGAGGGCTTGGTGGGCGGCGATGAGGATGTTGATGCCGCTGGAGTCCATGAAGGTGACCTGGCGCATGTCGACGACGACACGGGGGCGGGAAGCGTCGGGGGCGTCCAGGGCATGGCGCAGAGTGTCGCCGGTGTGGTGGTCGATCTCTCCCGCCAGGGTCAGCACGCGGATGCCGTCGGTGACGGCGGTCACGACCGACAGCTGCCCGATCTGTCCAGCGTGTTCGGTACCCGTCATCTCTTCCTCAGACATGCCGGTGATCCTGGCACACTCCGACCTCCGGCGCAGCGCCGTCCGGCGTGGTACGAGCGATGTCGACGTGTGGCCGATCCAACAGAAAAGAGGCCGGCGTGATCCCGAGGTGCGCGGGTAGACGCACGGAGACATGAACGGGGAGCGAATGGCAGCCGTGATGGAGACAGACCCGGTGCTGGCAGGCGGTGCGGTGCCGGACAGGCCGGTCATACAGACCAGCGTGGCCCTGGTCGGAGACGGCACGGACATCGCGCACGCCCGTCACCTGGCCGCCGGCTTCCTTGCTCGCGTTCAGACCGGGCACGGCCTGCCCGTCTCGAAGCGTGCCATGGACCTCACCCAGTTGGTGGTGAGCGAACTGGTCACCAACGCCCACAAGTACGCCCCCGGGCCGGTGCTGCTGGACCTGCGCGTCATCGGTGACATGGTCGAGGTCGCCGTGTGGGACTCCGACCCGACCCTTCCGATCGCACGGGCCGCGGACGTCGGCCGGGTCGGCCAGCACGGCATGGAGATCGTCATGGCCGTCGTCCAGGGGTTCGAGGCGCAGCGCGAGCCGGTCGGCAAACGCATCACCGCCCGCATCGCCCTGGCCGACGACCCGGGCGGCACCGTCTCCGGACACCGCCCCGTGTAGAGCAACTCGGTGTGCCGGGAGGCGTTCCGCAGCACCGTGTCTCGTCCCCCATCCCATGGGCGGCCAGCGCCCGTTGACGGCCCCGGCACGGCAACTGCGCGGCTCCGACGCCCGGCTGGTCCGTCAGACGGGTCAGACGGGCTGACCCGCATAGGCGACGGCTCGACGGCCCCGGCTCGCCGCCAGCACGTCGGGAAGCGGCAACGACAGCACCTGGGCCAGTTCCGTGAGCTCTTCCGGTGTCGGGCGGATCGGCCCTGCGGCTCCGTCTTCGACGAACGCTTTGATCCGCGGGACGCGGATTCCGGCCGCATGGGCGAGCGCCTCACAGCTCAGGCACTGCCGGCGCATCGCATCCGCGAGCAGCTCCGCCAGGTCCATCGGAAACCTCCTCTTGCCGGATGGCCGCAGGGACGCACGGGTTCGTGTACCCCGGGTGGCGTCGCGTGAACGGCCAAGGCTCCGGGTTCCAGCGGGGTCTCTTCCGGTCGGGCAGACGTCCAGCGGGGCCGGTTCACCGCAAGCAGGCGAGTGCGGGCCCGCCATGTGGGGCGGTCCTCCGGCCACCGTCCCGTCCGGCGACAGTCTCGTCCAGCCGGTCGACGCCGACGCAGCGGGGCCACGGTCACAACCATCCGTTGCGGCGGAAGGCCCGGTACAGCAGTCCGGCGCCGAGGGCCATCACGGCGAGCGCGCACGGGTAGCCGTAGCGCCAGTCGAGTTCGGGCATGTGGGCGAAGTTCATGCCGTAGATCCCGGCGACCATGGTGGGAACGGCGAAGATGGCCGCCCAGGCGCTGATGCGGCGCATGTCGTCGTTCTGCCAGGTGCCCACCTTCGCGAGATGGGCGTCCAGGACGGAGGCGAGCAGGTCGTCCATCGCCCGGACTTCGGTGTCGGTGCGGGTCAGGTGGTCGGCGACGTCACGGAAGTACGGCACGACCTGCCGTGGCCAGTCGTCCCCCGCCTTGGTGAAGGGCTGCATGACGGGGACGAGCGGCTGGATGGCGTCACGGAACTCCACCACCTCGCGTTTGAGCGAGTAGATCCGTTCCGTGAGGTCGTCCCGTGCGGGGGAGAAGACGCACCGCTCCAGTTCCGACAGGTCTGTGCGTACCTGGGCGGCGGCCTCGGCGTACGCGTCGACGATCACGTCGGTCACCGCGTGCAGGACGGCGACCGGTCCGAGCCGTGCCATGTCCGGCTGCTGTGCGAGGCGGCGCGCGGCCTCCGCGGTGGGATCGTCCGCCCCGTGCCGCACGGTCAGCGCGAAGGACGGTCCGAGGAAGACCATCACTTCGCCGGTTTCCACGTCCGCGGTCCGCTCGACGAACCACAAGGTCTTCACCGCTACGGCCAGCACGTCGCCGTAGCGTTCCTGCTTCGGCCGCTGGTGGGCCTGGACCGCGTCCTCGATGGCCAGCGGATGCAGCTTGAGGTGCTCGCCCAGCCGCTGCAGCTCCTCCTGGCCCGGATCGTGCATGCGGATCCAGGCGAACTCATCCGGCTTCAAGTCCGCCAGACGGTCCAGGGTGACCTCGCACCCGGCGTCCGCCTGCCGGCAGTCGATCTGCTCGCACTCGCCCGTCCGCTCCTGGTAAATCAAGCACTCCATGCCTCTTCGGATGCTTCGGCCGGCCCGATCCATGCTCTGGAAGTGCGAGACCCGCACCCGCGAGCCATCCGCACACCAGACCTTCACACGGGTCGGCTGGTGATCGGGCACCGGTGGCAACCCGCCCAGGTGTCGCCGGCCGGAGGGACCGGAGGGACCGGAGGGACCTGTTGCCGGGATGGTCGCTGTGCTGCCGCCTGTGGCGGGCCAGTCGCTGTCATTCCCCCTTGCCGCGCGCGACCCGGTCGCGCTGACGCTCCCGGCCCTCGTCGCGGGCCCCCTGGAAGGCGCCGGACTCCCGGGCACCGGGCAGGGCCCGCTCGGTCTTGCCGCGGCCGCCGGACTGCGTGAGCTCCGCGAGCCCGGCTGGTTTGCCCGGCCCCGCTTCCAGGTCGAGGCGGTTGCACGCCTCGGCGAAGCGGAGGTAGGTGTCGACGCTGGCGACGACGACCCGCACCTCGATCTTGAGTATCTCGATCCCGAGCAGGGAGACCCGCACGTACGCGTCGATCACCAGCCCGCGGTCGAGAATGAGTTCCAGTACGTCGTAGAGGCCGCTGGAACCGCCTCCGCCGCCCTGCTGTGCCGCGACGGTCATCGCGACCAACCCCTTGTCCGTCTCTTCGCGGTCCCGTCGACGCCGTCCCTCGCTGCGACGCAGGCTTACCCGCTCGAGTAGCCGCCACCACCTGCGAGCAAACACACGCACGAGCGGTGCGGGCCCCGCGGCACGGCGACCGTCTCGGGATGCGATCACTTCACACAGCCTGCCCTGAACTCGCCGGCTCGGGGTACTCCCGGGCCCAGAGGACGGGCGGACCCATGCGGTCCGCCCGCAGGAACGCAGAGGAACGGGAGGTGACCGCCGTGTCGAGCACGCAGCCGCACCACGCCGGGTCCGGCCGGAGCGTGGACCGCCTGGACCAGGAGCCGGTGGGCGAGCTGGTGCAGCGGGCCTCGCAGCAGCTGACCGAGCTGGTGCGCGGCGAACTGCGCCTGGCGCAGGCGGAGATGAAACAGAAGGGCAAGCGCTACGGCAAGGGTGGCGGGCTGTTCGGCGGGGCCGGCGTGGTCGGCTTCCTGATGGCGCAGGCGCTGGTCGCCACCGTGATCGCCGCGCTGGCCGTGGCGCTGCCGGTGTGGGCAGCCGGGCTGATCGTCACAGCGGTGCTGGGTGTGATCGCCGCGGTGCTGGCCATGAGTGGAAAGAAACAGGTCGACCAGGCCGCGCCGCCCACGCCCGAGCAGACGGTCGAGAACGTGAAGGCCGACGTGGCCGAGATCAAGGAGAGTGCGCACCGATGACCCAGCCGCCGCACGACGAGCCCACCGCCACCAGCCCCGAGGAACTGCGCGAGCAGGTCGAACAGACCCGACACGAGCTCGGGGACACGGTCGAGGCGCTCGCAGCGAAGACCGACGTGAAGGCACGCGCCCAGGAGAAGGCCGCCGAGGTCAAGGAGCAGGCTGCCGCGAAGGCCGCCGAGGTCAAGGAGCAGGCTGCCGCGAAGGCCGACGAGCTGAAGGAGCAGGCCGCCCTCAAGGCCGTGGAACTGAAGGCGAAGGCCGCCGACCTGGCCCACCAGGCACAGGACCGCCTGCCCGACCCGGTCAAGGACAAGGCCGCCCAGGCCGCCGAGCAGGCCCGGGCCAAGGCCGCCCAGGCCGGTCAGCTGTGGGAGGAGAAGGCGCCCGAGCCGGTGCGGGAGAAGACCGCCCGGGGGGCCCAGCTGGCGCGGGACAACCGCAAGGTGCTGCTGGCGGCAGCGGGTGCGGTCGTGGTGTGGCTGGCCTGCCGCCGCCGGAAGGGCTGAGCCGGTGAAGGCGTCGAAGACCGCCATGCTCGGCCGCCACGGGGACCCCACGGGCCCCACCGACGAGGACCGCTCCTGACGCGAGGCGCACCTCGCCGCCACGCTCCAGGGCGCGATCTTCGCCGGTGCCGAAGCGGCCGTCGGCCGCGCCGGCGCCACAGCCGTCCGCCGCCTCACGGAACCTGACCCGGCTGACGCGCACGGGGACGTGGGAGGGCTGGTAGGAGAACGAACACCGGCCCTCCCATCGCCTCGGCCGGTTCCCGTACGAAGGACCGCAGCAGTCATCGCCACGATCTCCGTCGCCCGGGCGGTCACCCTCCAGGGGGAGGGACAGGCCGGGCGCGATGCCGGCGATGGGCTCCTGGCACGCCACGCCGATGCCGGAGGTAGTTGACCATGGTGGACTTAGCGGTACTGCCGAGCTATGTCGCGGTGATCCTGCTCTTTCTCGCTCCACCCGGGCCCGATATGGCCTACATGCTCGCAGTGGGCCTCGAAGGGGGCCGCCTGTCCGCGCTGAGGGCCATCCTCGGCATAGGGACAGGCATGAGTGTCTATGCCGCCGCCGTCGTGGCCGGGATGGGGGAGATCGCCGAATCGCACCCATCGGTGCTTGATACGGTGAGAATTCTGGGTGCAGCGTATCTGCTGTGGTTGGCGTACGTGACGATGCGAAGTGCACGTCGTGCGATCAACGGACACGGCGATATCACGACAGGTAGGTGGTATCTGCGAGGAATGCTGGTCAGCCTGACGAACCCGAAAATAATACTCTTCTACCTCGCAGTGCTCCCGCAGTTCACAGGAAATGCGGAGAACGCAGAGTTACAGATGCTGGTTCTCGGTGCAGTCAACGTCCTGATGGAGGTGATTCTTTACGGGTCCATTGGTGTGCTGTCAGGATTCTTTCACGCCCGCCTCACCGGCTCAACGAAAGCGACGGCTGTGCTGAATTATGCCGCGTGTGTCGTGTACGTTGTGCTGGCGGTGGTGATCGTATTCGAGGTTCTCCTGGCCTGAGAGGATCTGCCTGCGCGATCAGGGACTTCCAGTTGTCGGTCCTGGATCCAGGACCAGTGATCTTCCACAACGCCCTGGACATCGCGGAGATTGTCCGGCAACTGCTGGAAGAGGGCTGGGAGATCGACCCGGAGGACCTGGCCCACATCTCCCCTACCTGACCGAGCACATCAACCGGTTCGGCGAGTATCCAACGCACGAACCCGGTATCCAGCCCGAGGCGTACGGCCCGAAACTCGACGTCGGCCTCGCCCCGCTACGCGAGCGGGACCCGGCCGCCGTCGGCTCCAGTCAAGCCGCCTGACCAGGTTCCCGCTGTCAGTTTCTTTCGGCGTCAGCGGATCGTCCCGCGGCCTGGGCTCGATACCGGCCCGGTGTGGTGCCGAACTCCCTTTGGAAGGCGTGTGACAGCGCGTACGGGCTGCCATAGCCGACTCGGCCGGCGATGGTGGCCAGGGTGTCCGAGGTGTCGCGGAGCAGGTTGGCGGCGCGGATCACGCGCCACCAGGTGAGGTACGCCATCGGCGGGCGGCCGACCAGGGCGGTGAACCGGCGCGCCAGGGTGGGACGAGAGACGCCCGCCTCCGCCGCCAGACGGTCATTGCTCCACGGTGCGGCCGGGTCCGAATGCAGCGCCCGCAGGGCGGCGGCCACCACCGGGTCGCCCAGTACGCGGGGCCAGGCTCCGCTGGGGGCCTCGGTCATCCAGGCACGGATCATGTAGACGAGGAGGAGGTCGAGCAGGCTCGGGAGCGCCACGCAGGAGCCGGGTCGCATCTCATCCAGCTCACCGGCGAGCAGATCGATGGCGGCACGAAGTTCGAGGTGGCTGCCCACTCGGCTGGGAAGGTGGACGACCTCAGGCAGCTCTGCCATGAGCGGATGCATGCGGCTGCAGTCGAGCCAGTACTTGCCGCAGAGCACCTCTGTCCCGCAGCTGTCGGGCTGGGTTCGCGACTCTGTCTCCACAAGCCATTGTTCGAACGGCACCGCCTTCTTCTTCGCTGCCGCCGCATCGACCGGGAAATCGGCGATGACATGGCCTGTGCCATGGGGAAGCAACACCGCGTCCCCCACACCGAGAGGTAGGGGGGCGCTGCTGTCGGTCAGGAGCCAGCAGTGGCCTTTGAGGACGACGTAGAAGCCCGCGCCGTCGTACGGGTCCAGTCGCGCGCACCAGCTCCCGCTTGTCCGCAACCGGTGGGACCAGGGGTGCCCGAGGCGCACGGCGGAGATCGCATCGCTCACCACATCCATCCGTCCAGGATACGTGCCGTATGAAGGATGAGACGCGTTCGTATTTTTTCGAGCCGGATGCATATCGAAACGGTCGTTCGGCCTTTCTTAAGGTGGATCACGTGATGAACGAGAACGAGAGTGCGCAAAGCATGGTGCTGGGAGACGTCGAGGTCGTCCGGGTCGTCGAGTGGCACCAGCCGTTCCTGCCTACCTCCGGCATGTTCCCGGGAGCTGCCGCCGATGTGTGGAAGGACAACGAGGACTGGCTGGCACCGGACCACTGGGAGCCGGACAGCGACTTGGCGGTGCTTGCTCTGCAGAGCTGGGTGCTGCGCAGCGCGGGCCGGACCGTCCTGGTCGACACCGGAGCGGGAAACGGGCGCGAGCGACCGGGCATGGGACCGTTCCACCGCGCCCAGAGCGATTTCCTCGGCCTCCTGGCGAGGGCCGGTGTCCGCCCGCAGGATGTCGACGTCGTCGTCAACACCCACCTCCACGTCGACCACGTCGGCTGGAACACCGTCGACGCGGACGGGCAGTGGGTACCGGCGTTCCCCAACGCGCAATACCTCATTCCGGCCGCCGACGACTTCCACTACGGTCCGGACAACGCGTACGGAAACGGCGCGCGGCAGGTCGACCGCCTGATCTACGAAGACAGCATCGCGCCCATCCACCAGGCCGGACAGGCCGTGCTGTGGGACGGCCTCCACCGCATCGACGAACACCTCACCCTGGAGTCCGCGCCCGGTCACACTCCCGGCTCATCCGTGCTGCGACTCGCATCCGGCAGCGACCGGGCAGTCTTCGTCGGAGATCTGCTGCACAGCCCGGTGCAGATCCTGCACCCCTGCTGCAACAGCAACGCCTGCCTGGCCCCGGAACAAGCGGTGGCCAGCCGCCGTCGGGTTCTCGGGCGGGCGGCTGACGAACGGGAGCTGCTCGTTCCCGCGCACTTCGGCGGCGCAGGAGCCCTGGAAGTACGACGGGACAGTGACAGGTTCGCCCTCGGCCCATGGGCGACAGCCAGCCGGAAGAAGAGTTCGCCCGCCTTCGAATGAGCCATGACCCCACCCGCCCGCCGCCGCGCAGTCCTCCAAAACCCTTGACGCCTCGGCGGACGGCGCGAGCGTCGCCACAGACAGGCGCGGCAGACGCCGGCCTCGGCGGCGACGTGCGCGATCGGACGGGTGCGGCAGCGCTCCACAAGCCGTCGACGTCCCTCGATGTTCAAGGGCGCGTTCGCATGTGTCACCGCAGCACCTCCGTGTTCCGGCCGGCCGTGATGACGGTGAGGAGGGGGAATGCGATGAGCAGCGCAACTGCGACGAGAAGCCCGCTTGTCCAGAGCGGTCCGAGGGCCCCGGCTTCGGTGCCGAGCGTGGCTGCAGCGACGACGGGGCCGACGGCGGCGCCCACGTTCAGCGCCGCCGTCGCATACGAGCCGGCCATCGTGGGGGCTCCCGCAGCCTCGTAGAGGACCCGTGTGATCAGCGTGCTGCCCAGCGCGAACGACAGCGCGCCCTGCACGAACACGAGGGTGAACAGGGCGGCCGGCTCGTTGGCCAGCACCGCCAGAGTGGGCCAGCCGATGAGCAGCAGCGGACCGGCGACCGCGATGACCGGGCCGGGACTTCGGTCGGACAGCCGTCCGGCGACGGTGACGCCCACGAAGGAACCGGCACCGAAGAGCATCAGAGCGACAGAGATCCACAACTCGCCCAGCCCGGCGCTGTCGGTCACCACGGGGGCAAGGAAGGTGAGGCTGCCGAAGGTTGCCGCGTTCACCAGCGCGCCGAGCAGCATCACCAGGATCAACCGCGGCCGGGCGAGCTGGGCGAGCTCCGCTCGCAACGCCGGCCTGCCGGTCGCCCCGTCCTCGTCACGTCCTGCGGGGATGCCTTTCAGGATGCCGAGAGCGGCAGGCAGGCAGAGAGCGGCGACTACCCAGAAGGTGGCCCGCCAGCCGAGTGCCGTGCCGAGCACTGACCCACCGGGGACACCGGCGATCGTGGCCACCGTCGTGCCCGACAGCAGGACGGCCAGTGCGCGTCCCTTCCTGTCGGGTGAGACCAGAGTGGCCGCAGCCGTCAGAGCGACGGCGAGGAACCCCGCGTTCGCGACTGCGGCGACGACTCGGGTAGCGAACAGGATGGGGAAGCTCGTGGTGACGGCGCCCAAGGCGTGAGTTGCCGCGAAAACGAGGACGAACCCCAGAAGGGCCGGGCGCCTGGGCCAGTTACGGGCAAGCGCGGCCACCAGGGGTGCGCCGACGATCATGCCGATCGCGAAGGCCGAGGTGAGCACGCCTGCTGTCCCGACGGTGACGTCGAAATCCGAGGCGATGTCCGGCAAGAGGCCGGCGAGCATGAACTCCGAGGTGCCCATGGCGAAGACCGCCAGGGCAAGCAGGTACAGCGGGAGGGGCATCGAGTGGCTCCGAGGTGAGGAGAGGCACGAGAAGGTCATCTCGTCACCGCGGCCAGCCCCGAGCGCAAACTCGTCCCACCACAGAAAGCGGCGCGACGACAGGGCTACGAACTCAGTGGTTCAGGGGGCTGACGGCGTGACCGAAAGCCCCCACCTTGTCTGACTCAGGACTCGACATGGCCCGCACGCTACCCGACCGACGCCCGCCTAAGCATCCTGCTTTCCCAGACATCGGCCTGCGTCACCAAGCTCCTGTCCCGCAACACCTAGTTGACTGGCTCGACTCCACGAAGTCTCATCAGGGGCGGCAGTCGCGTGCCCGACGGCGAAGGCGGCTACCGGCCCTGCGTGGCCCCTCGCCACGAGCGCGTAAGCCCGAGGAGCCGGTGTGTCCATGCACCTTCGCGAACCAGCGGGCTACGCGCCGCGTCCTCCTGATGCGCGCCCCGTACCGGGCGGGCGCTGTGCGAGGGAGAACAGGGGACGGATGACGGGTGAAACGACCGACCGGCAGGGCCGACCCGTCCGGTTCCGACCTGCCACGACGGGACGGGGCTGGCCCTTGGAACCCGTGTACCGGTCGCCTACCTGCCCGAAGGACCGAAAGGCGCAAGGGTATCCACCCGGAAGTACCGCCTATATCGTCGGCCTGTTCTTCGGAGCCATGCTCCGGCCCGGCGTCGCGGCTGGGTGCGTGCTCACACGCTGAGCTTGTTCTCCCACCTCGCTCTCACTCACGGATCCACCGCCACCCGTCACGGGACCCATCAGACACTCCCGACGACCTTGCTCATCGCCGACCTGGTCGGCCGTGGACCAGCCCTGCGCTCAGAGTGAACGGTCGAATGCGTCCTGATCGAGCTGAATCTGTGGCATGTGCATCTCCGCCCACTCTCGCAACTGTGACAGGGGTTGTGCCAACGACTTTCCACGCGCGGTGAGCCCGTAGAACACCCGTGGCGGAACGGAAGGCTCGACCCGGCGGGTGACGAGGCCATCCCGCTCGAGCGACCTCAGGGTCTGCGTCAGCATCTTCTGGGAGATCCCGGTCAGGGCTCGCTTGAGTTCGGTGAAACGAAGTTCGCCATCGGTCTGGTCAAGGGTCAGGACGAGCATTGTCGTCCATTTCGTGCCGACCCGGTCGAGCAGCTGCCTGGTGGGGCAGGCTGCATCGAAGAGGTCGCCGCGGTGAGGGGTCACCCCGAGGTGACCAGGGTTCCGGGAAGTGCCTCCTTGAACGTCCACGGTCGGTCTCCTATGTTCGCCTGGTATCCGATAGTAACCGACTGGATGAGATGAACGATGTTGACTGCCTACCTGGCGGACGCCCAAGCGCGGTACATCTCGGTGAACGACGTCCGCCTCGCGGTCGAGGTGGCGGGTGAGGGCCCCGCGGTCCTGCTGCTGCACGGTTTTCCGCACACGCGGGCGATCTGGTCCGAAGTCGCGCCGCTGCTGACGGCGGCCGGGCTTCGTGTCGTCGCGCCGGATCTACGCGGTCTGGGCGACAGCGACCGAGCGGCCGGCGGTTACCTGGCGACCGAGCTCGCCGGGGACCTGGTCGGGCTCCTCGACGCGCTTGACATCGGCCGGGCGCACGTCGTCGGCATCGACCTCGGCACCGCACCGGCGTTCGCGCTGGCGGCGACCCACGCGCACCGTGTGTCCAGCCTGACGCTGAGTGAGGCGGTGATCGGCACACTGCCCGGAGCCGAATCCTTCACGGCGAGCGGCGCCCCCTGGTGGTTCGGGCTCCACTCGGCTCCGGGCGGGTTCGCCGAAGACCTGCTGGAGGGACGGGAAGACCACTACATCCGGTTCTTCCTCGACGGCGGGAGCCGCCGCGGCCTCTCGGAGGCGCTGACCGCCCGGATCGTCGAGGCGTACCGTGGGCGGGAGTCCTTGCGGGCCGCTTTCGAGCATTACCGAGCGATGCCCGCGAACGCGGGCTGGATCTCCTCGTGGGTGGCGCACAACGTGTTCACACTTCCGGTGCTCACGATCGGCGGAGGCGCGGTCGGCGAGGGCACCGCGCGTCAACTCGCCCCTTTTAGCGAGAAGTTGACGGCCAGCCTGCTGCCCAACGCCGGCCACATCGTTCCGATCGACGAGCCCGAAGAGTTTTCGGCACTGGTAGCGCAGCACGTCAAGTCGGCGGAGGCGCGATCATGACGAACAAGCGCACCGTCGTCCTCAGCCCGGTCGAACGTCCACACCGCACCGGCCTCGAAACCAGGCAGGTGACAGCATGACTCGTGAGCAACGCGAGCAGGTCCGCGAACTCCGGCGGAACTCGCCGCTCGACCTCGGTGGCGATCTCGACGTCCAACGGCCGCAGTTCGAACAGATCCTCAGCTCGCAGCCGGTGCCCACCGACGCCATCGTCGAGAAGCTCGACCTGGCGGGTGTCGCCGCGCTGTCGGTCACGATCAACGGTGCGCCGCAACCGGTCGGCACCGCGCTCTACTTCCACGGCGGCGCGTTCGCGATGGGTTCGGCGAACAGCTCCTTGGGCTTGGTGACCCAGATCGCCCGGCGATCGGGACTGCGGGTCGTCACCGTGGATTACCGGCTTGCGCCGGAGCACCCGGCACCGGCCGCGGCGACCGATGCCGCGACGTGTTATGAAGCGCTGCTGGACTCGGGTATCGGCGCCGACGAACTGATCGTGATCGGGGAGTCCGCCGGAGGCGCGGTGGCACTGAGACTACTCACGTCACTGGTGGCGGGAAACAGGCCCGTACCGGCGGGCGCGGTGTTGCTGTCGCCGTGGATCGACTTGACATTGGCCGGCGACTCGATGACAACGCGGGCGTCCGTGGACGTCGCGGTGAATCGGGAAGCGCTCGCCCGGCGCGTGCTCGACTACGCCGGCGAAGGTGCTACCGCGGCGCGGGAGCACAGCCCGCTGTTCGACGACCTGCACGGGTTGCCGCCCACTCTCGTGCAGGTCGGAACGCACGAAACACTGCTCGACGACTCCATCCGGCTCGCCTCCCGCCTGGCAGCCGCCGACGTCTCGGTCATCCTCGACATCACCGCGGGAGTGCCACACGTCTTCCAGGGCTTCGCGCCGATCCTGGACGAGGGCGCATTGGCGCTCGACCGCGCGGGCCAGTTCGTCCGAACCGCGCTGAAACAACCGGCACGCGATCTTCCGCCCGGCTGATCCCCGTCATGAGAACTTCCGCCGGCCACATACCAAGGTGATCTTCGCTGCGAGGGAGTGTTCTTGCTCGTGTCGCTGTCGGATCTCCAGCGGGAGCGCACGTCGTCGGCCAGGTCCTCGTCGACGCGCCGAAGGACGTCGTGCCGGCTCTGCGTGCACTGCGCGATGAGCAGGTGGAGTCCCGCGCGGTGGTGGACACCGTGGTGGCTCTGCACCGGTGACCGCACCACCGGTGCGGGCGGAGCGAACGGCTGGGGCACGACCGCCCTGATGGGCGCGCTGTTCAGTTACTGGCTGCTCGCCCTGGGCATCACCGCCTACCGCAGCGCGGCCGCAGGCACACCCGCCGGGTGACCGGCCCCGCGCCGCCCACCCTGGTCGTCCTTCTGTTCCTCCAGCGCCGGATCCGCGAGGGGTCCGCGCAGGGAGCGGGCAAGCAGCGGCTCCCTGAGGCCGGCGGGGCCGCGTGCCCCGTGCCGCTCGGCCTGTCCGGCGGCCCGTCGGGGGGTTCCGGCCGCGGGTTGACCCTCGACCTGGTCGAGGGCTCACAGTTGCGGGTGTGGAGAACGAGATGCGCAGCATCGGGGAGATGGCCCGGGACTGCGGACTGAGTGTGAGCGCGCTTCGGTTCTACGACCGTGCCGGTGTACTGGTTCCGGCCCGGGTGGACCCGGTCAGTGCCTACCGCTGGTACGGGCCGGAGCAGGTGGCGGAGGCCCGGCTGCTGGCCTGTCTGCGCCGGACCGGCCTGCCCCTGGCGGACATCCGGATGGTCCTGGCCGGATGGTCCGGCGCCGACACGGATCTGGTGCGGGGGCTGCTCCAGGCCCATCTGCGCCGTCTCGAACGGGAGTTGGCCGTTGCCCGCAGGGAGTTCTCCGCGCTCCGAGCCCTACTCGACGCCAGGGAGAACCCCTTGACCTCGCTCAGCACCGCCGCCGTACGGCTGTCCGTCCCCGCGCCGGAGTTCGCCGCCGCGCTGGACGCGGTCCGTTTCGCCGCCGCCACGGACCCGGATCTGCCGATGCTCGGCGGAATCCTGTTCGACGTGGAGGGCGGCAGCCTGAACCTGGTGGCCACCGACCGCCACCGGATGGCCGTCGCGCGGGCAGCTGCCCACGGGTACGACGGGCCGCCGGTGCAGGCCGTGGTGCCGCTGCCCGTCGCCGACGCGATGCGTGCCCTGTCGGGAGGGGAGGAGCCGGTGTGGCTCACGCTGGACGGTGACCGGGTGTCGCTGGACTCCGCTGACCGGCAGGCCGCGGGCCACTGCCTGGAGCACGGCTTCCCGGACTACCGCCGGCTGGTCCGTCCCCCGGCCGGGCGGCGGATCACCGTCGATGTGGCGGCCTTCCGGGAGGCGCTGCGGACCGGTCCGGTCCGCGGGGTCCGCGGGCGGGACGGTGAGTCCGGTGGCGTCAGCGTGCTCCGGGTGGGCGGGGACGGCACGCTCACCCTCTGCGAGGACGGTGAGGAGGAGCCGGACGACATCGGCGTCAACCGGGAGTTCCTGCTGGACGCCCTGGCCGCCGGGGCCCGGGAGCGGCTGATCCTGGAACTGGGCGCTCCCGTGGCACCCCTGGCCATCCGCCGCCCGGACGACGACGGGGCGTTCTCGCTGCTGATGCCGGTCCGTCTGGAGGACTGACTCCGGCGGCGGGCCGGACAAGGGAAGGCCGCGCCGCGCAAGGCGACTGCCCGGTCGTCGGCGGGCGCGTCGGTGAGGACGTCGGCGCGGAAGGCTCCGCCGCGGCAGGCCCGGCACCGCGGGCCCGCGCCCGCGGTGCCGGCATCGTCCTCGGCGGCGACCGGCTCCACGCCGCCGAGGCGTGTGCCGGGCGTGACCTGGGCCTCTCGTTCGGATCATGCCGGGTTCGCGGGGTCTGGTGCCGCGCCTCGCCGCGTTGTCGTCGGTTGCCATGGCTCCGCCATGGCGCCCTCCTCCGCCTTGCGACACACGGCACCGGACCCCGCTCCCTGATCCGGCCCGATCCAAACGAAAGACCCTAGCCGATGCTCACCCGGAAGATCTTGTCCGATCCGTCGGGCTGGTTGCCGTTGTTGTCGCAGTTGGTGGTCGACAGCCACAGCTGGTCGGCCCCGGGGACCTTGGTGACGGTCCGCAGCCGGCCGTAGGTGCCCACGTAGTACGCGGTCGGCGTGCCCACGCTCTCGCTGTCGCCGTTGATCGGGATCCGCCACAGCCGTTCACCGCGCAGGGACGCCATGTAGACGACGTTGCGGACGACGGCGATACCGCTCGGGGACGCCTCGGAGACGTTCCAGGTGGCCTTGGGGTTGGTCATCCCGGCGACGCCGCACGTGCCCTCGCAGGTCGGCCAGCCGTAGTTGGCGCCCGGCTTGATCAGGTTCAGCTCGTCCTTGGAGCTGTTGCCGAACTCCGCTTCCCACAGACGCCCGTTGCGGTCGAAGGCGAGGCCCTGCGGGTTGCGGTGGCCGAGGCTGTAGACGTAGGTGCCGAACGGGTTGCCGGGGGCCGGCTTGCCGTCGGTCGTCATGCGCAGGATCTTGCCGTTGAGGGAGTTCCTGTCCTGCGCCAGGTCGGGCGTCTGGGCCTCTCCGGTGGACACGTACAGGTAGCCGTCGGGGCCGAACAGGAGCCGGCCGCCGTTGTGGTAGCGGTTCTTCTTGATGCCCTGGAGCAGGACCTTGTAGTCGCTGAGCCTGGTGCCGTCGTACGTCATGCGCACCACCCGGTTGCCCTCGGAGGCGGTGTGCATGAAGTAGACGTAGTGGTCGGTGCTCCACTCGGGGTCGACGGCGACGCCGAGCAGCCCGCCCTCGCCGTTGGTGGTGACGGCGTTCGGGACGGTGCCGACCTGGGTCCGCGTGCCGTCCTTGGCGACCTTCCAGACCCGGAAGTCGTCCCGCTCGGTGACCAGCGCGCTCTTGCCGTCGGGCATCCAGTAGACGCCCCAGGGGATGGTCCAGCCGGTGGAGAGCGTCGCGATCGAGGAGGGGACGCCGCCGTCGGTCGCGCACGCCTTCGTGGTGAAGGTGACGGTGTTGCCGGGGTCGGAGACGTTGCCGGCCGCGTCGCGGGCGACGACGTTCAGGCTGTACGGGCTGTTGCAGGCGAGCCCGGTGAGTGTGGTCGACGTGCCGCTGGTGACCGTGTCGTAGACGGTGGCGCCGCTGCGCACGTCGTAGGCGACGACCGCCTTGTCGTCGGTCGAGGCGCCCCACTTGAGGTCGGCGCTGTTCGCGGTGACGTTGCTCGCGGACAGCGTGCCGGGCTTGCTCGGCGGGGTGGTGTCGGAGCCGGGTCTGGTGATGCAGTCGACGACCGGGCTGGCGAGCGAGGTGTTGCCGGCCGCGTCGCGGGCGATCACCGTGAGGTTGTAGTCGGTGTTCGGGGTGAGCCCGGTCAGCGCCTTGGAGGTCGAACTCCCGGGCGCCTCACCGATCTTGTTTCCGTGCTCGTAGATGTCGTACGCGCTCACGCCCACGTTGTCCGTGGCCGCGCCCCAGGCCAGGGTGAGCGCGTCCTCGCCGATGTCCGAGCAGCTGGGCTGTCCGGGGCGGGTCGGGGCCTGGGTGTCGGCGGCCGCGTCGAGGCTGACGCGGTCGAGGTTGGGGCCGCCGTCGGCGGTGGTGGCGGTGGCCCGGATCTTGTCGGTGCCCGCGGTCAGCGGCACGTTGACGGTCTTGGCGGCCCAGGTGTTCCAGTCAGCGGTGGCCGGAAAGGACACCCCGGAGGCGACGACCGTGCCGTTCACGGAGATGTCCATCGGCCGGTCGGTGGAGGTCCCGTTGGCATAGCGCAGGGTGAGGGCGGAGCTGCCGGCGGAGGCCGCGCTCACCGTGAACTCCACGTAGGAGCCCCTGACGTTGGTGTAGTCGACGAAGCCGGTGCCGGTGTACCCGGTGTGGTTGGTGGCCACGGTGCCCTGCGAGATCAGGGCGTCCTCGGCCTGGTAGTCGGTCGCGGCCAGCGCGGTGCCCTGGCCGAGACCGGCGAGCGGCAGCGCCAGGGCCGCCGCGACGCCGTACGGCAGAACTCTTCTGATGTTCACGGATGCCCCCTCAGCCCGTGTACCGGGTGAAGACCTCGAGGTGGTCGTACGGCTGCTGCGTCACGCCGCCGCAGGAGCCGCCGTCGGTGCCCGAGCCGCAGGCCCGGTCGCGGTCGACCGCGTCGGCCACCCGGACCCGCTCACCGGAGTCGTCGGTCGTGCCGTTCGTCGACGACGGCCCGATGTGCGGGTGGGCGGTGGCGTTGCCGTAGCCGTACGCCGACTTCACCTGGGCGTTCTTGGCGGCCGTCGCCTCCGGGGGGTCGACGGGCTTGACCCGGACGAGCCGGGTCTCGCCCGGGCGCAGGGTCGCGCTGTAGGAGTCCGCGATCACGCCCTTGTGGGAACCGGACCAGAGGTCGGTCACGTCGCCGGAGCCGCTGAAGCCGACCTGGGACCAGTTCACGGCGACGGTGGCCTTGCCCGAGGTCCCGGTGTTGAACAGCGCCACGACGTACTGTCCGTCGCTCTCCTTCTTGCTCCAGACCTGCTGGACACCGCTGCTCACGATCCGCTTGGCGGCGACGCCGTCCTGGTCGACGCCGATCAGCCGGTCGTTGGTCAGCATCGCCTCGTCGACGGCGTCGAGTCGGGTGAGGTCGGTCCCGAGGAGCAGCGGCGCCGCCGCCATCGACCACAGCGTGAAGTGCGAGCGGCGCTGGTCGGCCGTCAGGCCCACCTGGTCGCCGTTGCCGATCTCCAGCGAGTCCAGGTCGTTCCAGCCGCCGGGACCTGCGTAGGGCTGCCAGGAGGCGGCCGAGTCGAACCGCTTGGAGACGTGGGACCAGTCGGTCAGCGGATAGCCGCTGCCGTTGCTCCCCGGCCCGCAGTAGCACTCGACGTCGCCCTGGGTGCGCCAGCTGTTCGCCAGTCTCCGCCAGGTGGGGGCGTCGGCGATCGGCAGGTTGTTGGACAGCGCGAAGGTGATGGGCCGTCCGCTGGCCCGCAGCGCCTTGTCCCAGGCCCGGACGTCGGCGATGTCCGCGCTGCCCACTCCGTCGATCTTCAGGTAGTCGACTCCCCAGGACGCGAACTGCTTGGCCCAGGAGTCGACGAACTCCTGCGCTCCCGGCTTGGAGTAGTCGATGTAGTACATGTTCTTGCAGTTGTAGTTCTTCTCGGTCTTCGAGGTGTCCGCGATGTCCTTCGCGTGGTACGAGGTCCCCTCGATCGGTGTGTTCTTGGTGACGGCGTTCTTCGCGATGCCGGGGGTGACGTAGAAGCCGAACTTCAGGCCCTTGGAGTGGACGTAGTCGGCCACCCCTTTGATGCCGTCCGGGAACTTGCCGGTGTCGACGGCCCAGCGGCCGTAGCCGTCGACGGTGAAGCCGTTGGAATCGCACTTCTGCCAGAAGTCGTCGAGGTTGACGTAGACGAAGCCGTGGTCCTTCAGGCCGCTGGAGACCAGCGCGTCGGCCTGCGCCTCGATCTTCGCCGCGGTGGGCCAGCGACGCACGAAGCTCCAGCTGGACCAGCCCATGGCGGGCCGTACGGACTGGCCGTTGTCGGAGGCGGCCGCCGGGTGGGCGGTGCCCATGAGCGGCACCGCCGTGGCGAGCAGCAGGCCGGCCGTCGCGGCCGTGAGCGATCCCAGCCGGATCATGACTGTCCCCCGTTCGCGGGTGTGGCGTACGACGTGCCGATCCACGCCTCGTCGACCCGCAGTCGCTTGTAGCGGGTGGTGTCGGTGGAGGCGGCCCAGGTGGTGTCGACCTCGAGCCGGACGTAGCGGGCGTTGGCGGCGGTCAGGTCGATGCCCTGGATGCCCCGGCGACTGGGCAGCCGGCCGGTCTTGACCGCGCTCCCCCAGGTCGAGCCGTCGTTGCTCAGGAACACCTGGTAGTCCTTGATCCGGGCCGACTGCTCCGTGTCCGAGCGCGCGTAGGCCACGGAGTCCTCGCGCTGGTTGAGCCCGATGTACTGCACCTTCTTGGCCGAGCCGAGGTCGAAGGTGAGGTTCACCGGCAGCGTCTTGTCGTTGTCCCAGTAGGTGAGGTAGTCGCCGTCACCCGCCGCCGACGCGGCGTGCCCGCTCGCGGAGGCGCTCGCGCCGACCTTGACGCCGGTGAGGATGCCCTGGCGGCCGGCCGTCGTGACCTTGAAGACCGTGTCGTACGGGTCCCAGTTCCCGAGCCCGGTCAGGCTGAGCACGCCGCCGGACTGCGACCACGAGACCGCAGCCCCTGTGCGGAGGTTGGTGACGGAGGCGACGCGGTAGCCGTTGTCCCGCACGCGCAGGGTGCCGGTGCTGGGCGGGGTCAGGACGTGGAGGTACTGCCG
The DNA here is from genome assembly GCF_040704595.1 of Streptomyces sp. NPDC046870. NCBI lineage: Bacteria > Bacillati > Actinomycetota > Actinomycetes > Kitasatosporales > Streptomycetaceae > Streptomyces > Streptomyces sp. NPDC046870. The sequence goes on along the minus strand of NZ_JBEYXM010000010.1, from coordinate 81,693 downwards.
GTTCGCGTCGTCCTTGGCGATGGTCGTCACGCCGTACGCGCCGTCGTTCCAGGCGCCGGGCTTGAGGCCGCCGTACATGTAGCCGCCGCCCTCGGTGCCGTGCAGGGACTCCCAGATGGGGTCGAGGTAGGAGTCGGCGAAGGTGTTGAAGGAGGCCTGGTTCGACGGGAACTTGCCGTTGACCTGGGCCGTCTCGGCCATCAGTGCCTTCACCGAGGAGCCGGCGTTGGTGACGAGGCGGCCGAGGGTGAGCGCCCGGTCGACGGAGGGGTCGGAGCCGTCGTACCACCACGCACCGGTCGACGGCAGCTTGAAGTCGGCCTCGGTCAGGCGGGGTTGGGCGGTGTAGACGGCCTGCGGGTAGTCGTAGGCCGGGGTCATGCCCGTCTTCTGCTCATTGCTGATCATGTCCATGATCGGCGTGTCCTCGTTGTTGTTGCTGAGCGTGTAGTCCGGGCGCTTGTCGTAGATCTGCTGGTAGAGGTTGTGGCTCTCCCAGTAGGAGTTGTCGTTGTCGATCCAGAAGCCGCCGAGGTCGGGGTAGCGGTCCATGACCTCGAAGAAGTTGTCGTAACTGAACTGCCCGAAGCCGTCGTTGGTGGTCAGGTCGACGTTCTTGCCCTTGTAGGCGGAGTACGCGGCCGAGTCGAGCCACTCGTGACCGCCCTCGTCGTGCCACTGGGGGTCGTTGGTCATGTAGAGGATGACCTTCATGCCCTTGGCCTTGGCGGCCGTGATCAGTTCGCCGAGGAAGTCCCGCTTGGTCGAGCAGGATCCGGGGATCTTCGACGGCCAGGGGCGGGCGTAGCCGAGGCGGCTGTGGAAGGTGGCGAGGACCAGGTACTGCGTGTGCAGTTTCCGGGCCTCCTTCACCCAGTAGTCAGGCGTCCAGCCGCCGTCGGTGACGTCCTTCTCCCAGGCGGTGCAGCTGGTGTGGGCCGGTGCGGTGCGCAGGCCCCAGTGCAGGAAGAGGCCGCCGACGGAGGCGCGGAGGAAGTCCTGGCGGGGGTTCTCCAGGTCGAACGGCTTCGCCGCCGTACTGCCGCAGTCCTGGCTTCCCGAGACCCGCAGGGCACCCCCGGAGGTGGTGTGGCTGTCCGTCAGGCAGCCGCCGGTGACGTTCTGGAAACCCACGTCGAAGGGCGAGTCGCCGCCCTTCCGCGCGGTGAACCGGGTGAGCCGGATGCCGCTGGCCGCGTTGGCGATGAACGCGGGCCGGCCGTCGTCCGAGGCGAACTTCACCGAGCTGTCGGTGAACCGGACGTTGTCGGCGTTGTGCAGGTACCAGCCGTAGGCGGGCCGGGTGCCGATGCTCTTGGGGTTGTAGTCGGTCGAGTCGTTGCTCGGCACGGCCGTGGACATGGTGCCGTTGCCGCCGGGGACCGTGATGTCGACGTCCGTGAAGGTCACGCCGTTGATGCGGTGACCGGACTCGCCCCACAGGGTCGGGCTGAAGGAGGGGCTGTTGCCGGTCGCCGTGATGTTGTCGTACGTCACGTCGCTGATCGATCCGACGCCGGGACTGTTGCCGCAGCGTTTGCGGGTGCCGATCTTCTGCATGATCGGCGAGTGGACGTCGGTCATCGTGATGTCGCGGTAGTGGACGTCGGAGATCTTCGAGCCGTCCATCGAGACCATGCCGAGGCCGGACTTGTCCGCGCCGTCGATGCGGATGTTCTCGAACTGGTAGTCCGAGAAGTCGCCGCAGGTCTCCGAGCCGAACATCAGGGCGTTGCAGCACTTGGCACCGAGCAGCGAATCACTCACCCGCACATGCCCGTTGGGCAGCTTGGCGCCGAGCGCGTAGTCGCTCTTGAAGACCAGGGCGTCGTCGTTGGCGTGGATGGTGGCGTTGGTGATCGTGGCGTTGGTGGTGGAGATGACGTTCCAGCCGTCCCGGTCGCTCGCGGTGTCGATGGTCAGGTGATCGGAGGTCACGTCGGTGCAGCCGTTGACGAGGGCCGCGAAGTGGCCGCCCCGGCGCAGCGTGAGACCGTCGCCGATCCTGAGCCCGTCGCACCGGGTCAGCGAGATGATCTTGTCGGCCTCACCCGACTTCGGGTTCCCGGTGATCAGGTTGCCGGCGCCGTCGATGACGCCCTGGCCCACGAAGCCGATGTCGGTCAGCTTGTCGCCGTAGATCATCGCGTCGTGGAAGTGGCTGTGGCCGTAGTCCTGGTAGGCGTCGTACGGGTTGGACTCGGCCTTGTCGTAGGTGTCGGCGCTGGAGCCCTGGAGTGTGGCGCCCTTGTCGAGCCGGAGCGTCACATGGCTCTTCATGTGGAGGGTGTTCTTGGACTTGTAGGTCCCGGAGGGGAAACGGACGGTGCCGCCGCCCGCCGCGTTCGCGGCCGTGATCGCCTTGTCGATGGCGGGGCTGTCGTTGGTGGAGCCGTCGCCCTTGGCGCCGTAGTCGCGCACGTCGTACTCGGCGGCGGCGCGCGGGGTGGTGTGCGGGGCGGCGAGGGCCGCTGGGTGGGTGAGGCCGAGGACCACGGCCACCACGAACAGGACGACGACCGCCGCTCGGCGGCCCGGACCGGTGGGGGGTTTCATGTGATGGCTCCTCACACGAGTTGGTAGCCACGCAGGTTGGTGAGCAGGAGGTAGGTGTCCTGCAAGGTCCCGGAGGTGTCGCCCAGGGAGCGATAGATGCCCCACTTCGGGCGCACCCGGTCGGCCAGGAAGGTGTCGACACCGGTCTTCGCGGCGTCGACGAGGGTCCGGCCGCCCGACCTGAGGATCCAGCGGACGGAGCCCGCCGAGCCGTTGCCGACCTTGATCTGGAAGTCGACGTCGGTCCATGTGTCGTGCAGCGGGTCGAGATCCGTGCGGCCGATGAGGGTGCCGGAGACGGGCAGGGTGAGCTCGATGGTCTGCTTGCCGCTCACCCGGCGCAGCGACTGGGTGACGATCGGGGAGGAACCGGCACCGGGCTGCTTCATCTGCATGATGTGGGTGAAGGTGGTGGTCGCCTTCAGCGAGCTCGGGATGTACATCGAGTAGGTGACCCGCCAGGTCTGGCCCTCGTTCCACTTGAGGTAGCTGCCGGAGCTCGTGCGCAGACCCGTGACCTCCTGGCGCTGACGGTCCGTCGAGGTGTCCCGGTCCACCATGTGCATGTTGAAGCGCCAGTTGTCGCCGGTGGCGAGGATGTGCGGATGCCCCGCGGGGTGGGAGTCGGCGCGGTCGTCCTCGATCGTCTCGAAGGCGCCGAGGCCGTCCCTGCTCGCGGAGGGAGCCCACTTCTGCTGCCAGGAGGCGGCGTGGGCGGTGGCGGGCAGACCCAGCGCCGCCCCGGCCGCGCCCGCGACCGCCGCGCCCAGCAGCGCCCTTCTGGACGTGTTCATGACACTAATCACCTCGCAGTTGTTCGTTCATGATCAGGAAGGCGCCCAGACCGTGGAAGTCGTTGGTGGCCCGGTCACGTGCGACGTAGTACGCGTAGTCGCCGACGTTGGTGCCGATGGAGATGTCGGCGAGGTTGGTGCGGCCGTCGGAGCCGACCGAGAGCTTCGCCAGCACGCCCTGGTAGCCGCGCTGCGCGACGGCGGCGTAGTGCGGGTCGAGGTAGCCGTGCCGGGCGCCCCGGGAGAGGGCGTAGGTGAACATGCTGGAGCAGGAAGTCTCGGTCCAGTTGCCGGACCGGTTGCCCTTGTCCATCACCTGGAACCACCGCCCGGTGGCCGGGTCCTGGTACTTCTCCAGACCGGCGGCCAGCTTGCGGAAGATGGTGAGCAACCGGGGTCGCCGTGCCTGGTTCGCCGGAAGGGCGTCCAGGACGTCGACGAGCGCCATGGAGTACCAGCCGACGGCCCGGCACCAGTGCTCGGGGGCGAGCCCGGTCTGCGGATCGGCCCAACCGGCGCTCCTGGACTCGTCGTAGGCGTGCTTGAGCAGCCCGTTCGCGACCTGAAGATGGCTGCCGTAGACGGAGAGCTGCCTGGCCGCCTCGTCGTCGGTGTACGCACTGTCGCCGAACTCCTCGCCGTACTCGACGAGGAACGGGTTCACCATGTAGACGCCGTCCGCCCAGAGCTGGTGGGCGCGGCTGGAGGTGTCCGCGTGCCAGAAGCCTCCGTCGGCGGTGCGCGGGTAGGTGTCGAGGCGGTCGCGGATCTTCCTGGCGGCCTCGCGGTAGCGGTCCAGCCCGGTCTCGTGGTGCAGGATCACCAGCAGCCGGCCGGCCTGCATGCTGTCCAGGCTGTTGAAGGACTGGCCGATGGAGCCGTCGCTCTTCACGAACCGGTCGACATAGCTCCTGATGTAGGCCAGGTAGCGGGCGTCGTGGGTGCGCCGGTAGGTGAGGTACTGGCCGTAGAGGTAGAGGCCGACGGGGTAGGACCAGCCGCCGATGGTGCTCGGCGTGTAGCGGGCCATGGTGGAGTCGACGACCGCCGTGGACCAGTCGGTGGCGGCGGCCGGACGGGCCGCGGCGGGGCCGACGGGGGCCGGCGGCGCGGGTGCGGCCGCCGGCAGGGTGGTGAGGGCCGCGCTGGCGAGCACCAGCCCGGTCAGTGCCGTTCGAAGGCGACGGCGTCTCATGTTCCTCCCTCTCGATAGACGGGGGAAGCCCTGAAACATCGGAGGAGTGGCGAAGCAATTGTTCACATGCATGGACTGGGTTCAGGACTTCGTTCGCCTGGCGCGATCCAGCGTTGCGGTCGGAGGTTCGCCGGTCAATGGTCCGGACCGCAGACGTCGGATCACTTCCAGCCAATCTTCGCTTCGCGCACTGACTCATCGGTCAGTGCGGAGTCCCTCGGCACCTGCGTGGCCAGGGCGAGGTGAAGGGCTTGATGGTGGTCCTGCCGGGGTGCGGCCGTCCCGCGGGGTCCGCACCCTTCCGGCGAGTGACCCGGCGGGGGCTGGAAGCTCGGATCGCCCGCCCGTTTCGCGAGGGCCGGACGGTGCGCGGTGACGTACGACGCAAGAACCGGGCGTAGAGCCGGGTCAGCGGAGATCCGCAGGTCGGCAAGGAGCGCCGGGCGTCGGCCCGGTCCGCGTCCGGATGACCCGGCTGTGCGGCGAGCGATGCACCGAGGGTGACTGCGAGGAGGCCGAGAACCTCGTCGCCACCGCCCTCGGCGGGCCGTCGGCCGCTCTGTGACGGCTCGCGGTGATCGTGATCCCCCCGGGTGATCCTGGAGGACGGACCCTAATAGCTGTCGTGGCCGGGCCTGCCGTTCGGCCGGTAGACGCCGATGACGGTGCCGCCCTTCGTCGTCGAGACGCTGACCGGCCGCAGCGCGGTGGGGATCGCTCCGTCGGCGAACAGCCGCTTGCCGGTGCCGAGGATCACCGGGTGGACGGTGAGCCGGTACTCGTCGACGAGGTCGTGCCGCATGAGGGTCTGGGCGAGGTCACCGCTGCCCACGACGTTGATGTCGCCGCCGTCCGATGCTTTCAGCTTGCGCACGGCGTCGACGGTGTCGCCCTCCAGCAGCGTGGAGTTCTGCCACTGAAGGGACGTCAGGGTCCGGGAGGCCACGTACTTGTGCATGCCGTTCATCCGGTCGGTGAACGGGTTGTCGGGGCCGGCGGTCGGCCAGTACGACGCGAAGATCTCGTACGTCTTGCGGCCGAGCAGCATCGCGTCGGAGCCCTCGTACCAGCCGGCGACGGCCGTGCCGACCTCGTCGTCGGACACCGGCTTCTGCCAGCCGCCGTGCTCGAAGCCGCTCTGGGTGTCCTCGTCCGGACCGCCCGGTGCCTGCATGACGCCGTCCAGCGTCAGGAACGTGCAAACGATGATCTTGCGCACGGTGCGCTCCCTTCGTCGACGGGTAGACCGCGGGCCGGCCGGAAACTCATCGGCACTGCCCGCGGCGCGGCACCGGGGCCGTCGTCGGCCCGTGCGCGGAGGCGGCCGTGGTCGTCGGTGAGGGCCTCGTGCGGCTCCCGGTGTGCGGCGGCCGGCGCCTCACGCGGGCCGGACCTGGCCGACGCCCGCCTCGCCGACGCCGACCTGTCTGCGGCTGGGGGAAGCGGCCACGGCGCTCACCGCCCCCGGATCACACCTCACCGTGTCCGAGGCCGCCGCGCGCCGGCACTTCACCGACAGCAGCCACTTCATCCGTGCCTTCAAGAAGCAGTACCGGGCGACACCGGCGCAGTTCGCACGCCGGCCGACCTGACGACCCGGCGTCCTGCCGTGTCCTGACGCGCTGCGGTCGCCGGGGCCGCGACGCCTGCCGAGTCCTTACGCTCCGCCCTTGCGGCGGCGAGGTGCGGCCGAGCGGGGCGGCGTCGAGCGCATGTGGTCGCGCACCGGCGCCAGCAGAGCGGCGAGAGTCTGCACGTCGTCACGCGAAAGCGGCTCGAACAACAGGCCGCTGACCACCTCGACGTGACCCGGCAGCACCTTCGCGAGCAGCTCACGTCCGGCATCGGTGAGGGTGACGGTGATGCTCCGCTCGTCGTCCGGCGAGGGAGCGCGGACGACCAGGCCCTCCTTCTCGAGCAGACCCACCTGGTACGTCAGGCCGCTGCGGCTGTAGACGACGCCGTCGGCCAGGTCGGTCATGCGGTGGCTGCCCGTCGGCGAGTCACCGAGGCGGGCCAACAGCTGGAACTGTACGTAGCTGAGATCACCGCTCTCGCGCAGTTGCTGCTCGACCGCGTGCCGGAGCAGGCTGGTCACCTCGATGAGGTCGAAGTAGGCGCCGAGCTGCACGGGATCGAGTGACGGCGATGGATCGGGCATGACCGGAGTCTACTGCGGGCGGACCGGGGCATAGGGGGACGGCGCCTCCGCCCGCGGATTCCGAGGACCGCCATGAGCGGCGGGAGCGTCTTCGCTGACGGCCGGCCTCGCCCAGCAGGGGGCCCAGAGCCGCCTCGGCCTCGACCTGCGTGAGGCGATCGCGGCGGTCGTGGCGGCCGGCGGGCTGGTGGTGGCGACCGTTCGACTCGTTCCTCACCGTCGACCGGCAACACTTGCTTCGAATTTGAAGTAGATGTAGTGTCGTCCTCGACAGTTGCTTCGAATTCGAAGCAACTCGGAGCAACTTCGATCGCAGTGAAGGTGAGAACCGAGATGAAGGCAGTGCGTTTCCACGAGTACGGCGAGCCCGGCGTCCTGCGTCACGAGGACGTGGAGCTGCCCGTCCCCGGAGCCGGTGAGGTCCGGATCCGCGTCGCCGCGACGTCGTTCAACCCCGTGGACGGCAACATCCGCGGCGGCTTCATGCGCGGCCCCATCCCGGTGGCGCTGCCGCACACTCCCGGCATCGACGTCGCCGGCACGGTCGACGCGCTGGGCGAGGGCGTCGACGGCACAGCGGTCGGTGACGACGTCGTCGGCTTCCTGCCGATGGACGGCGACGGAGCCGCGGCGGAGTACGTCCTCGCCCCGGCCGAGATCCTGGTCCCGGCCCCCAGGAGCGTCCCCCTGGCCGACGCCGCCGCGTTCCCGCTGGTGGCCCTGACCGCGTACCAGGCCCTGTTCGACCACGGCGGTCTGACGGCCGGGCAACGCGTGCTGATCAACGGCGCCGGCGGCGCGGTCGGCGGCTACGCCGTGCAGCTCGCCAAGAACGCCGGTGCCCACGTCATCGCCACGGCCGGCCCGCGCAGCGGCGAGGCGGTCAGGTCCGCCGGCGCCGACGAGGTCATCGACCACACCACGACCGCAGTGACCGCGGCGGTGACCGAACCGGTCGACGTCGCACTCAACCTCGCACCGGTCGATCCGGCCGAGCTGGCCGCGCTGGTCGGCCTGGTCCGTTCGGGCGGGGTCGTCGTGAACACCACGGTGTGGATGCCCGCCCCCGCCGACGAGGAGCGCGGCGTACGCGGCATCGACCTGTTCGTCCGCAGCGACGCCGACCAGCTGGCGCGGTTGGTGTCCCTGATCGACCGCGGCGAACTGCGCGTCGACGTCGCCGAGCGGGTGCCGCTGGCCGAGCTGCCGGCCCTGCACGCACGTGCCGCGGAGGGCGCGGTGCACGGCAAGGTCATCGTCGTACCGTAGTGAGGACGTCGCGTCGGTTCGCGTCCCGGTGGTGTGGTGTCCGGCGGTGGCCCCGTACCGGCCCCCTTTGCGTCGAAGTCGACAATGGCGGGCATGGTCGTTGTGGGCGATCAGCGGCCACCGTGACGATTTCTCCCATGGGACGGAACAACGCCGGTGAACTCGACGATGTCCAGGATGTAGCCCACTTCATGACGTTGCTGCGGGAACTCAAGGCCCGCTCCGGGCTGTCGTACCGGCGGCTCGAGGAGCGGGCCGCCGCCATGGGGGACGTACTCCCGCGCAGCAGCCTCTGCACCATGCTGAGCCGTGACCGACCGCCCGGGCCGGAACTGCTCGCGGCCTTCGTCCGGGCCTGCGGGGACGGCGAGCGCCTCGCGCGGTGGTGCGCGGCCCGGGACCGCGTCGCACGACCCCCCGCGCCGGCGGAGGAGGCGTCGTGGCTGTCGGCGGAGGAGCCGGCTGCGTCGTCCAGCGCGGTGGACGACGCTCCTCGGCCGCCGGCGGATCAGGGCACGCCGGACAGCGGAAGCGGTGGCGCCGAGCCTCCCGGACCGGAAACCGGCGGGCGGGGCACGCGCCTCGGCCGGCACCGGCACGGTCTGACGGTCGCCGCCGTCGCTGTGCTGACGATCGCCCTCGCGGTCGTCGTGGCCTTCCGCCAGGATCAGGTGCCGCGGCGGCAGTCCCGTGCCGCCGCCCCGCCGTCCGGCGTACCGGCCGCAGGCCGGCCGACACCGCCCGGCGGCTGGGTGACCATCAGGATCGCGGAGGACCCGGAGCTGTGTCTGACCGACGGCCGGGTCCGCGACTGGCGGTACACACCGCTCGTCGCGGTGCAGCGCCCCTGTGCCGAGGCGGCGCCGCAGAGCACCCTGCTGGAACCGGCCGGCGAGGGGAGGTACCGCATCGTGTGGTACCACCCCGACTACGGCAGGGGCTGTCTGAAAGCGCTCACCGACGGGGACGGCGCGGGGCTGCTGGAGCCGATGGACGTCTGCTCGGACGGCAGCCTGTTCACCATCGAGCCGTCGGGCGAGCTGAGGCAGGGCGCGTTCGTGCTCCGGGTGGAGGGAAGCGGCTGTGTGGGCATCGTCGGTTCCAGTTCCGCCCACGGTGCGGAGGCGGTGATGCAGCGCTGCGAGGGCAAGGGCCGTCAGGTGTTCCTCATCCGGCGTGCGGGCTGATCGGAGCCGGCCACCTCGCCCAGCACGCGTTCCGCGGGGAAGTAGCCGACGTGGCGCGAGTCGTAGCTCTGCTCGCTGTTGTCCCCGAGCAGGATCAGCATGCCCTCGGGGACGGTCCGGTCCGGGGTGTCCCGGAGCGCGGGAGTTGCGGACCGGGGCACGGGATCGCCCGGGACGGCCGCGACCCGTTTGATGAACCACTGCCGCGCGTAGATCCGGTGCGCGGGCGCGGTCCGCGGCACGGGCGGGTCCGGCCACGGCGCCTGGTACGGCGGACGCTCCACCACCACGGCCGCCCCGCGCCCGGGGGTACGGCCGCGGCGGACCAGCACGCCGTCCCCGTCGTGGTAGGCCGGTTCCATGCTCCGGCCCGAGACGACGACCGCCACCAGCCGCAGCTCCGCGGCCCGCGCGAGGGCGAGCCCGGCGGTGAGGAGGAGGGCGGCCGCCCCGCACCCGGCTCCCCAGCCGGGGCTGTGCACGGGCCACAGGAGCGCGGCGGCGCCCGCCCAGAGGGCCACGTCCGACATGAGCAGAGCGGCCCGGGTGCGGCGTGCGCGCCGGGCGCGGACACGGGCCCGGTCGGGGGCGGTCTCCGCCCGGGACGCCTGAGTTCGCGAGAGGCGGGGGCCGCTGCCGGGACTCATCGTGGTTTCTCCTCTGCGGGGTGCGTCGGGGACGGAGACCGCTTCAGGCGATGTGCGGCGAGGCGTCAGGGGCGGTGGCCGGATCCGGGTCCGCCTCGTGGCGGTAACCCGCCGCCTGGAGGGCGTACAGCTCCGCGTACCGCCCTGCCGCACGCAGGAGTTGGCTGTGGCTGCCGCGCTCGGTGACCCGTCCCCCGTCGAGCACGACGATGATGTCGGCCTCCCGTACGGCGCCCAGGCGGTGCGAGATCAGGACGCTGGTGAGCCCCTGCCTGTGGGTGCGCAGCGAGGTGTGGATCTCGTGCTCGGCCGCCGCGTCGAGCCCGGCGGACGGCTCGTCGAGGATCATCAGATCGCGGCGGTCGCGTACGAACGCCCGGGCCAGGGCGAGCCGTTGGTTCTGCCCTCCGGACAGCATGACCCCGGTGTCCGGGTTCCGCTTGTCCGCCTCGGCGAAGAACATCCGGGAGAGCAGGGTGTCGTACCCGCGCGGCAGCGCCGCCACCACCTCGTGGATCCCGGCCCGGCGCGCCGCCCTTCGCAGGCGCTCCGGTTCACGGAGGGCGTCGAGGTCGCCCTGCGCGATGCTCTCGGCAGCCGTCATGTCGTAGTCCATGTAGTCCTGGAACACCGCGCTGATGCGCCGGCGCAGCTCGGCGACGTCGGCGTCGCGCAGGTCGACGCCGTCCCACCGGATGCTCCCGCGGACCGGGTCGTAGAACCGGCACAACAGCTTGACCAGCGTGGACTTGCCCGAACCGTTGAGGCCGACGAGGGCGAGCGACGATCCCGCGGGGATCCACAGGTCGATACCGCGCAGCACCCAGGGATGGTCGGGCGCGTAACGGAACCACACGTCGCGCAGCTCGATGCCGCGCCGCAGCTCCGGCAGCGGGCGGGGGTCGGCGGGCGCGGAGAGTTCGGGCCCGGCGCGCACCACGGCCAGGTAGTGGCCGAACAGCAGCAGGGCGTGGTGGGTGGTGGCGGTCTCGCCCGCGAGCGCCGTCAGGGCCGTCTGGACCCCGGCCACGGCGGCAAGGAAGACCGCCACGTCGCCGGGGGTGAGTCCGCCTCCCCGGGCGCCGGCGACCGTCCACAGCAGCCCCGCGCCCGCCACCGACGCGGACAGCAGGCCGAGTCCGGCGCGCATCCGCACCTCCCGCCGGTCGACCGACCGGCGGGAGGCGTCCGCGCTCCGCCGGCCGGCGAGCATCCGGCCGCGCAGGAAGGCGCCGGTGCCGAAGAGGCGGATCTCCTTGGCCGCCTCGACGTTGGCGAGCAGGCCCATGTAGAAGAACTGGCGCCGCTCGTCGGGCCCGATCTCCCAGACGGCGGCGGCACGCCTGCGTGACAGCAGGAGTTCGGCCGCCAGCACGGGCAGCGCGGCGAGCAGGACGAGCGCCATCGTCGGCGGGCTGATCACGAACAGGGAGCCGAGGAAGCCGACCACGGTGAGGACGGACCGGACGACGCCCAGGGCTCCTTCGACGGCCTGGCCGGCGACCGGTTTGGCCACCACCGTCTGCTGGGCGAGGCGCAGACGGTCCAGGAAGACCGGGTCCTCGAAACGGGCGAGCCCGGGGAACCGGTCGACGGCCAGGAACAGCCGGTCCTGGGCGTACACCCCGACCCGGCGGTCCATCTCGGTGCGCAGGTAGTGCGCCAGGTGCGGCAGCGCCCCGGTCGCCACCCCGGTCGCCGTCAACACGGCCACGGGGAACAGCAGGGCGCCCACGCCGGCACCGGCGGCGAGGCGGTCGACGACGAGTTTCAGCGACCAGGCGGCCGCCACCGGGAAGAACCCCAGGGCCAGCGCGGGCCCCGTGTACAGCGCGAGGACGCCGGGAGCCGCCCGCGCCACCATCCGCGCCGCGTCCAGGACATGGGACGGCCGGATGCGGGGCGAGCGGTGGTCGGCGGGGGACTCGGCGGCGGTGGCCCGGGCGGGGCGCGGGTGTGTCGGGGCGGGGCGTTCGCGTGTCATGGCGCGGTGGACGGTGACGCCGCTCAGCGGGCGGCGACGGCGGGACGGTCCACGTCGACCTGGTCGGACATGACCAGCAGACGGCCGTCCGTACTCCGGTTGACCTTGAGGACGACGGGAAAGCCCTGCACCTTGCACGCCTCGGCGACGGCGTCGGCGTCCCGGCCGGTCAGCACGCGCGCCACCGGGCGCAGCGCGGTCAGCATCGGGGCCGCCGCCTCCGCCTCCTCCGGGCTGTCCGCGATCACCACGGCGATGACCTGTTCGCGTCCGCGCGGCACGCTCCTGGCGTACTCGGCGAACTTCGGGAGCTTCTCCTTGCACGGGCCGCAGGTCGGGGAGAAGAAGGCGACGACGGTCTCACTGTGGATCATGCCGTCGTGCACCCGCTCCCCGTCCACGGTGACGGCGGAGAACTCCCCGACCTCGTCCCCGGTGGCGAGGGAGAGCCGGCCGCCGCCCCGGGTGGCGAGCAGTTCGGTGTGTTCCCGCAGCCGCTTGATGACACCGACGGTGAGCACCAGATCGAGGAGACACAGCAGCCCCACGAGGGCGAGAACGGCGATGACGATGGGCACGGTGGTTCTCCGTTTCCTGTGCGGAGGTGGGTGAGGGGTGGCGCGGGGCCCGGCTCACCGTCCCGGGCGGACGGGGCGCCGGGACCCGGTGGTACGTACGGGGCCCAGGGGCCGGAACAGGCCCGCGATGGTGTCGAGCGCGACGACGCAGCCGCCCACGAGCAGCCCGCCGAGCGCCGCCACGAGCAGCCCGGCCGGCTGCGCGGAACCGATGTCCGGGCGCGGCATGGTTCCGGCCGCGGCCAGGGCGAGCCCGGCGAGCAGGACGTTGCGTACGATGTGGCGCACGCCGAGCGGGCCGGTGGACGCTCCTCCGAAGCACCGGCACACCGCACGGGTGCCGCGGGCCACGGCACAGGCGATGGCCGTCGCGAAGGCCAGGAGCAGGACCGCCGCCCCAGTCAGACCGAGCGCCGGCAGACCCGCCCACGGCGCGGCGAGCAGCAGGCAGACCAGCGCCTCGCCCGCGACGACGGCCACCGCCACCGGGCGGACGGCCCGGGGCGGCACCAGCCCGAGGTCGTCCAGGGACGAGGTGAACGCGGCGAACGAACGTCCGCTCGCCGCCTTGCCGACGGCGGCGGCCAGGAGCACCGTGCCGATCAGGCAGCGGATGCCGAATTCCAGGTACTGCACGGGAACCTCCTGCGGAGCTGGAGCCCGGAACCGGGAGCCGGGGGCACCGGTGGGAGACGGCACGGCGTTCCGCCCGGTGCCGCACGCCGGTGCCCCCGGTCACGTCACCGGATCAGCAGGCCGGACAGGACCGCCAGCAGTTGATGGAGCCGCAGTAGGTGTTGACGCAGCACGCGCTGCGCGCGCACTGCCAGCACTCGTTGAAGCACTGACACGCCTGGGCGGAAGCGGCGGCCTCCACCTTGGGCACGAACAGGCCGAGCAGCCTGCCGCCCACGGTTTCCAGCACCTTGGACATGGTTCTCCTCCTCAGGGGATCGGGTGTGTCGGGAGTACGTCGCGCGAGCCGCTCCACGGGACCGGCGAGCAGCCGGCGGCCGTTGCCTCTGCCGTGTCGGGCGGCGACGTCTCCGGATCCTAGGGAGGCCCGGACCGCTCCCTCCAGCGTCCCGCCGTCCGGGACACGTCCCGGACAGTCCGGGACAGTCTCCGCTCGTCCCGTACCGCGCACCGCCCGTGTGCCGGCGGGTAGGGATCGCACGAGGGGGTGTGCGCGCACCTGCGCTCCCCTGGGCGCGAGGGACACGTATGCCCGGCGCTTCCCCGCCGCGCGGGACGGGGCGGCGCGGCAGGGTCCGCCCGCCGCGGCCCGGCGCTGGGCTCTCCCACGGGGGGAGAGTCCGCCCGGTGCCTCGACCAGGCAGGTTCGACCCTCGGCGACATCGCCCGGATCGGACGCGAGGCCATGCGTGCGCTGCACCGCCTGGGCAGTGAGCCCCCGGCGTGAGCCGGCCCTCCGGCAGGCGACCTGGAGGTCCTTCCTGCCGGTACCTCCTCACTCGGCGGCCACCGCCGCCTGCCACGCGCCCGGGCGTGTGCCCGTGGCCCTCCGGAAGAGCACCGAGAAGTCGGACGCGTCGGGAAAGCCGAGCACGTCGGCGCAGTGGGCGGCGGTGAGACGGTCGTGTGCGAGGAGCCGTTCGGCTTCCAGGGTGATCCGTTCGACGATGTACGCCTTCGCGGTGCGGCCGGTGGCCTGCGGCCCGCGAGTTCGCGAAAACTGAAGGCCGTTCGGCGGGAACCCGGGGGTCTACCGGTGCGGTCCCGGAAAGTCCGTGAAGGCTTGTCGGCAGTGCACGAGCAGCTCGCGTACCGAGGGGTTGTGTGCGCTCTTCCAGATCAGGGCGAGCAATGCTGGTGTTTCGACATCATCGATGGTGCGGGCGGTGAGCCGGTCGCGGTAGCTCGCGGCCATCGAGTTGCTGAGGATGGCGACGCCGAGCCCGCGGGCGGCGAGGTCTGCAAGGGAATCCGCGGCGCTGGCTTGCAGCGCGATCGAGGGTCGGAGGCTCTGTGCGGCGCAAGCCTGGTCGAATACGGCGCGCAGGCCGGTGCCGGGTGGCATGCACACGATCGGGTAGGCAATCAGGTCGCGTAGGGTGACCCGTCGCTGTTTCGCCAAGGGGTGCCCGCCCGGGACTGCCGCGATGAGCCGTTCGCTGAGGATTGTCAGCATGTCCAGCCCGTCGGGGGTGGCCGTTGCGGTCCCGATGAGTGCCACGTCGACGGCGCCGGCACGTACCCCTTCGGCAAGCCGGTCGGAGCTGTCCTCCAGCAGCGAGATCTCCACACCGGGATGCGCCTCGTGAAATACGGCGAGGGCTTCGAAGAGCGGGGTGAGGGTGCAGCCGATGACCATCCCAACGGTGAGCCGGCCCCGGAGCAGGTCGGTCACCTCGCCCACTGCCTGGCCGACTGCCCCAGCTGCGGCGAGTGCGGCGCGGGCGTGTTCGAGTGCGGCCTTCCCCGCGACGGTGAGGGTGACGGTTCGGGCCGACCGGTCGAACAGTTCGGCACCGAGTTCCCGTTCGAGCTGGCGGATCTGGGCGCTGACGCCGGACTGACTGATGTGCACCCGCTCGGCCGCACGGGTGAAGTTCTGCTCTTCGGCGACTGCGACGAAGTATTCCAGCTGCCTTAGTTCCATGCCTGCGAATTCTAGCTTGTAGAAGATCCATCTGTTGGACTTCTGGTTGGCGGGCGATCACGCTGAGAAGTGCCAGAGCCCGACGTCAGGAGGAACCCATGCCGGAGTACGAGAAGGCGATGCGGCCCGAGGACATCACCCGCTTGTTCGTCGAGCGATCCAATGCCGGTGACGCGGCCGGGGTCGCCTTGCTGTACGAGGAGGACGCAGTGATGGCCTACCCGCCCGGCGAGCTGACGGTGGGGCGGGAGGCGATCCGTGCGCTATGGGAGAAGGCGCTGGCCAACGGTCCCCGCTTCGAGCCGGAACAGCCGCTGCCGACGTTGATCAGCGGCGACATCGCCCTCACCTCGACCCCGCCCAGGGACGGGGCCGGCGCGCGGGCGCAGGTCGTCAGGCGTCAGTCCGACGGAAGCTGGCTGCGCCTGCTCGACCAGCCCGAGTTCGTCCCGCCCACCCGCTGATCCCGTCGCCTCCGAAAGTCCGCAAGGGCGGGAGCTGTTGAGTGGGATCTCGAGGGGCCATCGCTGAGGCGTCGGCCCCTCAAGACCCTGGTGATTCCAGGGGCCGCTCCAGCAGGGCCCGCGCGGAGTCCGCATAGCGCGTCGCGGTCTTCTCGTCGAGCCCGAAGACCTCCGCCAGATGGAGTGGGACGGGGCCCTTGACCATGGCCTCTTCGAGGTGGCGGCCGACGCGGAGTTTCTCCAGGGTCGCGTCCTGGCCGCGCATCGCAGCGCTGATCCAGTGGTTGCTGGCCCGGCCGGAGCATGGTCCGCCGTGCGTGGTGATCGTGCAGAGAAGCGCCGGACTCCTCCGACGAACCTGGCTCGGAACTGCGAAGTGCTCGATCCCGCGCTCGCAGGCTCCGTTCTCGATGGTGTCGTGCCTGAGGGGCCTGTCAGGCGCAGGGCGGTTTCGACGGGGTTCCCTTCGGGAGCAACTCACGTTCAGCCGAGGTGTAGTCGCGCCCCGCGGCAGCGCACAGAGTGCGGAACTGGGTTTCGGGGCGCAGGTCGAAGGTCTGGCGCAGCTCTCCGGTGTCGATGATCAGGCGGTTGCCGTCCACGAGGCCCGCCGTCCATTCGTCTCCCGAGACCGCCAGCGTGGCGGACGTACCGTCGCCGGCCAGGTCATGGATCTGCACCTGGTGCTTCGCGTCCACGTAGGTGATGACGCTGCCATCGGGGCCGAAGCCGACCAGGGCGTCAAGAGAGGAGACGAGCGCGCCACCGCTCAGCTGCCTTCCACGGTCCACGTCCCACACCCGCACCTGTCCGTCGGCGTTCTGCACGGCAAGGTGCGAGCCGTCCGCGTCGAAGGCGAGCGGGCCGGTGACGGACGAAGAAGAGGCGGACGACGTGCTGATGACCGGCCCTCCCGACAGCGTCGTGATGCGCCGCGGTGCACGGACGTCCCACACGAGGATCTCTCCGCGTCGGGCTCCCCTCCGGGTGACCGCGGCGACCTGTCCGGGGTGCCCGGGACGGGCGATCAGCCGACCACTCGTGGAGATCTCGTTGATGGATCCGACGGAGGTCGGTGCGGGGTGGACCCGGAACGGCCGGCCGCGTACCCCGTGGGCGGCGTCGACGCGGGTGAGCGTACCGTCCTTGGCCAGCAGGACGATCTCGCTGCCTTCCAGCGGCACGACACTGTCCACTTCGCTCGCTTTCGCGACGATGCCGTCGAGCGACGCGCTGTTGCCGAGGTCGCGTACGGAGTACGACCGGTAGAGGCTGTGATTCTCGCCCCACACCACGATCCGCTGCGAGTCGGCTGTCCACACGGGTATCCAGTCGAGCGCATCGGCCGGGGGCGGCAGCGGCACCGAGCGCAGACGCCTGCGGGAGGCGTCCAGGACCTCAAGGCGCCGGTCGGTGGCCCGGGCGATGAAACGCCCATCGGGAGACGCTGCGTACGTCTCGTAAGCGGTGCTGATGTCAGGGAAACGCGCGTCGCCCGTCGGCTCGGCCCGAACCGCCATCAGCGCTGTGCCGACGGGCACGAGGACAGTGAGCCCGCCGTCGGCGCGGGGCGCCGCCGCGACACCCGCGTAATCGGTGGGGGTCCTGCCCGAAGTCGGAACGCGGGTGCGATATGTGCGCCCGGTACGCAGGTCCGTCAGCGTCAGTTCGGCGTAGCCCGCGTCCGGGAGCCCGGCGTCGTACGCGCCTGCCGCGCCGTCGACTTCGTACCAGGAGGTTGCGTCCGGCTGGCCTACGCCATCGGGCAGCCGGCACGTGCGGCCGGGTGTGCGTCCGAGAACCTGCGCGTATGTGGGGTCCGTCCTGACGAGGACCTCGCCGCCGGCTCGAAGCTCCGCGTGATCGTCTCCACCAGTGGCGAAGGAATATCGCAGCCGGCCAGTGGCGAAGTCCCTGACTTCGACGCGCTTGCGCAGTTCCCCGAAGGTGCTGATGGTCACGACGCTGTCCGCGTCGGATGTGAACGCGGCCTCCTTCAACCCCTTCTCGGGCACGAGCCGGCCGGGGACGCCGATGCGAGTACCGGAGGGCACCTGCCACACCTCGGCGAAGGCGGGGACGCACCGCCGGGTGTCCTGGTAACAACCCGCGGAGCGGTCGCTCATCGTCAGCAGCAGCCGACTGCCGTGGCCGTCGAAGTCCAGATTCGCCGCGTATCTGTCGGGGACGTCACGACCGCCGAGGGCGAGGGTGGCAGGGTGCTTCGGGTCGCTCAGCCGCCACAGCCGCACCTGCCTGCCTGCTACCGCGGCGAAGAAGCGGCCATCCCGGCTGATGGCGGTGGCCGGGATCTCTCCTTCCGGTACGCCGCCCAGCTCCCGTGCCCGGGGTTCACCCCGCACGGCGCCGGAGACCACGGTGATCCTCGAACGGTCGCCGCCTCCGGGCTGTGACCGTACGACGAGGGTGCGAGCGTCCGGAGTGGCGTTCATACCGGTGACCCGCCCCACCCACACCGACGGGTAGCTGCCCACCAGGTACTGCCCTCGCACGTACTGATGCAGCAGGGCCTGGCGGGTCCGGTCGGTCCGCTTGGTCTTCCACGCGGCCAGGGCCAGCTGCAACGCGGTGGCAGGATCGCTGCCCGGGCGGTCCTCGGCCGCCTGGGCCAGCAGGTCCGCGGCCTGCGTGCGTAACTGATCCCGGGTCTGCTCGAGGCTCTGGTACGTGGACACTGCCAGAACGACGGCGAGCACCGTGAGAACGGCCAGAGCCCCGACGGCGGCCTGCTTCAGGCGGGCGCCCCGCCGGGAGTGGCGTCGGCTGAGCTGGATGAAGGCGCGCTCGTCGGCGGAGATGTCCTCTGGACGCTCGGCCAGCATACGGCCGGCCTCGGCCAGGTCCGTTCCGGCCAGCAGGCGAGCAGACTCTCGGTGTTGTGCCTGCCACCGCCGCAGGTCGGCCCGCAACTGCTCCTGCCAGACGCGGAAGTCCCGGGAGGCGACGAGCCATTGACTCAAGCGGGGCCAGAGCTTGGTGAGCGCCTCGTGCGCCAGGTCGACGATCTCCTCGTGCTCGCCACCACCCGGGGCACGGGAAAGGACGACGAGCTTGCCGGGGGACAGCTTCCGCGCCAGCGCGAGGAGTTCGGGGGCGAGGTCGGCGGTGCGGGTGGGTCTGCGCGAGAAGGTGCCACCGTCGCCCGGCCGGGCCAGCTGCACGAACAGCCGCCGAGCGCGGTCCTGTTCCGCCTGGCCGAGTTCCGCGAGGGCGTTGTCCGCGTAGGTGACCAGGGCGCCCGCGACGCCGCCCAGGCTGTCGTAGGCCGCGTGAGTGAGCATCGAACGGGTGCGCCGCTTCCACAGCTCGGTCAAGGCGAACTGGACCAGCGGCATCCGACCGGGTTCCTCACCCGCGTCCGCGACGATCCGCTCCGGCAGCCCTGGCTCGAACCACACCCCCGGCACGACGTCGACGGGCGCGGTCACCGCCCGCTTCAGATCGTCGGCGGCCAACGGCGCGACGAACTGCACGGCGTCGCTGACGAGGTCGGACGTACCGGCCGTCACCAGCACGCCGAGGGAGTCGGGTCGCGTGGTGGCGACGACCCGCAACACGGCCGCGCCGTCCTTGCCCGCCAGGGCGGCCAGCAGCCCGAACAGTTCACGCGCGGCATCCGGCTCGGCACCCGCGTACTCCTCGAGCTGGTCGACGAAGAGGACGTGCCCGGCGCTGCCGCCGCAGGCGAGGATCCTGGCCCGTAACCCGGCGGGCACGTCGTCGCCGGTTTCCAGGAGCCCCGCCAGCTCCTCGGCCTTGACAAGCCTGTCGACCTCGCCGAGCCCCGGCTCCAGCACACCGGTCAGCGCCCGGGCCAGTACGGCTGCCGGTCGCACGCCGGGGACGGGCCGCAGCTCGGACACGCTCACGCCCTCGGCCCGCAGCCGAGGCAGCACGCCGGCCCGTACGACGGACGACTTTCCGCACCCGGAGGGCCCCGCCACCAGTGTCACCGCCCTTCTGCGCACGGCCGTATGCAGGCGGGCGGTGTCGCTGTCGCGGCCGTGGAAGAACTCCGCATCGTCCTCCGTGAACGCCGCGAGCCCTTGAAACGGGCAGCGCGGCCGCAGAATCCGTTCGTCGACCAGCTCGGCCGACGGCAACAGATACGCGGTGCGCTCGCCCCAATGCGCAGCGACCGTCACTCCCACGACGCCGTCCTGCGCGTCGTCCCAGACCGGCGCCCCGCTGAACCCTTCCGAGATGCTCGGCCCCGGCCCGTGCGCCTCCATCTGCACCCAGCCCGAGCCCTGCCCGGCGCGCAGGGTGCCCGAGGCCCATATCCCATGGTCCGCGTCGACCGGGTAGCCGAGCACCCGGAACGTGTGCCCCCATACGCCGGTCCCGTCGACAAGCGGCACCGGCCGGGCCTCCTCGACCGTCGCGTCGAGCCGCAGGAGCGCGACGTCCGCCCCGCCGCGCCGCCAGGACACCACCCTCGCCCGGGCCCGAGGGCGGCCGTCGAGCAACGGAAAGTCAAGGAGCACCGGCTCGCCGGGCGCCTGCTCCGTGTCGTCCGGCACGCCGAGTGCCCGGGTGACGACATGGGCGCAGGTGCACACCACATCGGCACCGACGAGGAACCCGGCACCGATCACCTCACCGGCGACCGAGTGGACGCGCACCTGCGATGCTTCGAGGACGTCATCCGCCCGTACAGCAGCCATGGGTCCCCCGGTTCTCCGGCCTGTCGCGTCACACGCCACAGGCCAGCATTCCCGGTGCTGCCGCCTCGGACAACTCATCGCGTTCAACGGCCCGGTGATGCCGGCGGCTCGCCACCCAGGGCCGCACACGAGCGCATCGACGAAGCCCTGGCCGGGCCGCTGCGTACTCATTGCCGGCTCCGACAACCGCTATGTCGCAGCGACCGGCGCATGCGTTCCCGCATGCGCCGGTCGCTACGGCTGCCTCAACCCCCGTGGGTGACGTGTTACTTGATGTAGACGAGGCCGTCGGTGGTGATGGTGGGACGGCCGCTGGTGCCGACCACGACGATCTTGATCGTGTGCTTGGCGCTGCCGGACCAGGTCTTGGTCCAGACCGCCTGCCGGTACGACGTGGTGGAGGACTTCAGGTCGACGGTGGAGACCTTGGTGCCGTCGACGTAGACGTAGGCCTGGCCGGAGCTGGAGGCCCGGGAGACCACCCAGGCCACCGAGCGGCCGGTGAACGTCCAGGTGAGGGCGGCTCCCTTGGAGGCGCTGGAGTAGGACTTGCCGCCGAGGTAGCTGGTGGAGGAGCGGGTGCTCCAGGTGCCGGACCTGGTGGCGGAGCTCTCCTGGAGGATCATCGGGGTGTACGCGGGAGAGGACGTGCGGTAGTTGCCGGCGTAGTCGTAGGCACGCATCGACCAGGTGGTGGCGGTGCCGGACTTGGCGGTTGTGTTGTAGGCGGTCGTGGCGGGGGCGAAGGTGCCGGTGGTGGGGGACAGCAGCTTCACGTACCGCAGGGCCTTGTCGTCGGTGGCCTTCCAGCCGAGCGCGACCGGGACGGCGGTGGTGTTGACGGTTCCGGTCCGCAGGGACAGCTTCGGCGTGGTGGTGAACGTCGGAGCTGTCGTCTCGGCGACGACGGTCAGTGCGGCGCTGGTCGCTGTCTTGCCCGACTGGTGCACGGCCCGGACGGCGACGCTGTGGCTGCCCACGGCCAGGGTGGTGCCGGCGGAGGTGGCGCTGCCGGACGTCGTGGCGACGGTCTTGCCGTCGACCAGCAGCTCGAACTTCGAGATCAGCGAAGCCGGTGTGGTGGCCGTCCACTTCACGGTGAGGGCGCCCTTGGTGTAGTACGTCGAGCCGGAAGGGGTGGCGCCGCTCACCGAGGTGACCTTCAGGCCCTGGACCGGGCCGGCCGCCCAGGTGCGGATCGTCGGCAGCTGGTCGTAGAGCAGGCCGCCGGGGCACTCGGTGTTGTAGCCGTCGCGGTGGCCGGAGATCCGCTGGAACGTGTACGTGCCGCCGGCGGTGAAGCTGGTGCCGAAGAGGTTCTTCTGGGTGGCACCGGCGGTCAGCTGGGTCGTGCCGGTGGGCTGGGCGCCGTACTGGCCGAGCTTCCAGGCCGCGAGGCGGGCGATCGAGGCCAGTGCGGCGTCGGAGGCGCTGGTGGTGGTGTAGTCACCGAGCACCGCGACCGCGGTGGACTCCCGGTTCCAGCCGTAGGTGTGGGCGCCGAACACCGGCAGGTCGACCCCGCCCTTGCGCCCCTCGAAGAGGGTGCCGCACTTGTCGACGAGGAAGTTGTAGCCGATGTCCTTCCAGCCGCTCACCTGCACGTGGTACGCGTAGATGCTCCGCACGATCGACGCCGAGTCGGCGCAGGAGTAGTCGTTCGCCCCGTCGGTGTGGTGGACGAACACGGCCTTGACGTCGTCGTTGTACTCGGGTGCTTCCGGGCTGATCGACTCGTCCGCGCCCCAGCCGGCACGTGCGACGATCGGCGGCCGCGGCACGGTCGAAGGCGGAGCGGACGGCGTGGTGGCCGACGGGCTCGCGGACGTGCTCGTCGACGGCGACACGGAGACCGAGCCGGTGGGGCCGGGCTCGGACGTCGTGTCGGTCGGCGAGGGAGACGTGGTGGTCTGCCCGTCCGTGGGCGTGACATCGGCGCTGTCGCCCGGCGTGGGCGATTCGGTGGGCGTCCCGGGGTCGGCCGGCGCGCTGCCGCTGGGGTCCGCGGTGTCCGCGGGGACGGCGAATCCGGCCGGCTCCGCCGCAGCGCCGCTCGCCTTCGTCTCGCCGGTGGACACCACACCCGGGTCGACCAGGTTGACCTCCAGTCCACCGGGCAGCCTGCCGGCGTGGCCGTTCTCGCGGACCACCTGCACCTGCACACCGTTCGAGGGGCCCACCCACAACGGCTCCGAGGCGCCACGCACGCGCGGGCCCGGCTTCTCCAGCGGGTCGGCGTTCACTTCCAGGTTCCGCCAGGCACTCCACTCGCCGGTCTCAAGGCTGTGGGCGCGCACCCGCACCGTGCCCCCCAGCCGCTTGGCGGCACCCGTCCACGAGACGCCGAGCAGGGAGAACTCCTCGGTGTCCTCGCGCGTGAGCTCCCGTCTGTCCTGCGAACTCCCGGCCAGCGACAGGTCGTAGACCTTCGCCGGCCGCTTGGCACGCTCGGCGCCCGGACCCCCGGACGGGCTGGCGACCGCATAGGTCACGATCCCTCCCCCGCCCAGCACCACAGCACCGAGCGTCAACCACGCCCGTCGCTTGAAACTCAGCGGTCTGTACGCATGCGACGTACGACGGCTCACGACGTATCCACCCCACAGAAGGCCGGCAACGGCCACAGAAGAAAGACAGATCGGCACACCCGTCACACGGATGACCCGTTCTCCCAGCGGACGCAGGCCGACGAACGTCACAGACAAACGAGTGACAGCGACGCAGATCACAGTGATCGGTGACATGCAGGGGCGTCGGCGCCTCGGACAGTGCGGTCACCGAAGGACGTGGACGTTCCGGTCGTCGTCGGGTCATGTCGCGGCGCTGAGCGGCGTCGACGCCGGCACGGCTCACCCGTCCGGCTCGTTCGCCGGGGCTTCGGGACGGGCGCTGACCGAAGACCGTGTCCGTGGTTTGCCCCCGTGCCGGCGGTGCGCGTAGCTTCTCGGGCCACGGTGCCGAGTCCACGAGGGCGGCGGGACGGGGGAGGGGAGCTGTCGATGGCGGGGCGTCGCGAGAACCCGGTCGACCCGGCTGCGGGGCCGGTGGCGCGGTTCGCCGCCGAGTTACGCAAGCTGCGGTCGGAGGCCGGAAGTCCCACCTACCGTGTGATGGCGCAGCGCACGGGGCAGGGGGCCAGCACCCTGTCGCAGGCGGCCGCAGGGGACCGGCTGCCGACGCTGCCCGTGGTGCTGGCCTATGTCCGGGCGTGCGGCGGCGATCCGGAGCAGTGGGAGACGCGGTGGCGCGAGACGGCCGCGGAAGTGGCTGCCGAGCCGCGCGCCGATGAGGACGCCGAGGCGCCCTACCGGGGACTGGCCCGCTTCGAACCCGGCGACGCCGACTTGTTCTTCGGCCGTGACCAGCTCACCGACCGCCTGCTCCAACTCACCGCCTCCCGCCGGTTCACCGCGGTGTTCGGGCCGTCGGGCAGCGGTAAGTCCTCCCTGCTGCGGGCCGGCCTCATTCCCCGTCTGCGAACCCCGGCAGCAGGCCGTGCGGTACCGGCGGCGCTGCGGGTCCTCACTCCCGGCGAGCACCCGCTGCGCACCCACGCGCAGCGTCTGACACCCAAGGACGGCGACGGGGACACCTGGCTGATCGTCGACCAGTTCGAAGAGCTCTACACCCTGTGCCGTGACCCCGAGGAACGTGATCGATTCATCGGCCGGCTGCTCGACGCCGCCGATCCCGCCAGCCGGCTGCGTGTCGTCATCGCCGTGCGCGCCGACTTCCTCGGCCGCTGCGCCGAACACGCGGAGCTGACCGCCCTGCTGCAGGACGGCAGCGTCCTGGTGGGCCCCATGAGCCGCGACGAGCTGCGCGAGGCGGTGATCAGACCTGCCCAGGCCGGTGGGCTGATCGTGGAGCGCTCTCTGACCGCCCGAATTCTCGATGAGGTCGAGGGGGAACCCGGCGCCCTGCCGCTGATGTCGCACGCCCTCCTCGAGACCTGGCACCGTCGCAAGGGCCGCGCGCTCACCGAGACCGCGTACGAGGCAGCCGGCGGCCTGCGAGGTGCGATCGCCCGTACGGCCGAGAGCGTCTACGCGGGCATGAGCCCCGTCCAGGCCGAACTCACGCGGGCCGTCCTGCTTCGCCTCGTCACACCAGGTGACGGGACTCCGGACACCCGCCGCCCCGTCCGTCGCGAGGAGCTGGACTTCGCCCCCGTGGCGGAGATCGCCGCGGTTCTCGACAGCCTGGCCCGCGCCCGCCTGCTGACCTTGGACGATGACACCGTCGACCTCGCTCACGAGGCGCTCATCACGGCGTGGCCGAGGCTGCACGGCTGGATCGACGGCGAACGGTCCAGGCTCCGCCTGCACCGCCGCCTGACCGAGGACGCACAGGTATGGAACGACCTGGACCGCGACCCGGGCGCGTTGTACCGGGGTACGCGACTGGCCGCCGCGGAGGAAGCCTTCACGGTGCCCGGCGGGCGAGCCGACTTCACCGCCTTGGAGAGGTCCTTTCTGTCCGCCGGGCTGGAAGCGCGCGACCGTGAACAGCGTGCCGTGTTCCGTTCGGCTCGGCGGCTGCGCCGGCTGCTGGCTTCCGTCTCCGTCCTGGCCGTCCTGGCCGTCCTGGCCGGGCTGGTCGGCTGGCAGCAGAGCAGGGTGGCGGACGCCGAGCGGGTACGGACCGAGGCCCGGCGTCTTGCCGCCGTGGCCGACACCTTGCGGCTGTCCGACCCGGCCACCGCGATGAAACTCAGCGTGGCCGCCTGGAAGATCGCCGATCTCCCGGAGACCCGCTCGGCGCTGCTGGCGGTCGCAACCCAGCTTCCGCGGGACGCCTTCCGGGTTCCCGGCTCCGGCTCGGCACCGGTCGACCTCAGCGAGGACGGGCGCACGCTGGTGACGCTGCGGGACGGCCGGGTCGAACGGTGGGACGTGCGCACCCACCACCGGCTCAGCCGCTTCACGGTCCGCACTCAGGAGAACCCGGGGTTCGCGCTGTCACCGGACGGAACCAGGCTGGCGGTATCGACCACCTCGGGTGTCCGGCTGTACAGCACCTCGACGGGACTGCCGGACGGCCCGGTGCTGCGCACCCCCGGACCGGTCGAGGAGGTCGCCTTCGGGGCGAGCGGCAGGACGCTGCTGGCCACTGCCAGGTCGGAGTGCAGGAAGACCGGGACACCCGAATTCGACGCGCCGCTCCGCCCGGCCCAACTGTGGGACCCGTACCGGCGGACGGTGCTGTTCGAGACCTGCCCGGGCGCCGCGTGGACCGACGACCCGGGGCTCGCGGAAGTATTCCAGGGCACCGGCGACTCCCGCACCTTCGTCCAGGTCAACTCCCGCAGCGTCCTGGCGATCAGCCCCGACGACCGCTTGGCGGCGGTCTGCCGCCCCGACGGCACAGTCCAGGTCTGGCGGGTCGCCGGCCGACGACGGATGCCCGGACGATGGGAGAAGGCGTCCTCCGGCCACGGATGCCCCACCGCCGCCTTCAGCCCGGGCGGCCATGCCCTGCTGCTCACCACCGATGACGGACTGGCGATGTGGAACACGGCCTCCGGCCGGGCCATGGGCACCTTCGCCCACGAGGGGGTGCGGCAGATCGGCTTCAGCACCGACGGCCGGCTCTTCGCCACCACCGACGACCGCGATGTCCTGCTGTGGCGGGTGGACCACCCGACAGCGCCGGTGCTGGGTTCCACGCTGCCGCACCAGTCGTCACCGGGTATGGTGCGGTTCGACCGGGCCGACGGAGTCATGCGCTACACCAGCGGTTCCTCCGACACCACCGTCTGGTCGGTGTCCCTGGCCCACACCGACGACGACGGCTGGCACGCTGACCCCACGACGGCCGCTGCCTTCAGCCCCGACGGCACATGGCTGGCCACAGCGCGACAGGCCGGCGGCACGCACCGCCTGACACTGCTGGACGTACCCACGCGCCACAGCAGGGCCGTCCCTGTGCCGACCGCCCCCTGCTCCCCGGACCCGGATGTCGCTGTCGTCCAGGCCGGCGACAGCGGGGCGAACTGCGGGGACGTTCTCGCCTTTGGTCCGGACAACCGGACCTTCGCGTATTCGAGCGGAGGCGGAGACACCGAGACGCCCACGACGCTGGCCGTACTGGACAGCCGGGACCTGACCCGGCACCGAGTCCTGCGCCTCCCTGGCACCGGCGAGGACACCGACACGGTCGACGGCCTCGCGATCACCCCGGACGGGCACACCGTGCTCGCCTCCCTGTCCTACGACCGCACGGAGTTGTGGGACTGGCGCCGCGCGGCCAGGATCGACAGGCTTCCAGGCGTCGCCGGAAGCCTGTCCCTGAGTCCCGACGGCCGACTGCTGGCCACCTCCGAGGGCGATGTGGAGCAGTTGCCGTTCAAACGCCACAGAAGCCACACACTCACCTCGGACCGCACCACCGTCGTGGCCCAGGACCCGACCGGGGGCCACCTGGCGGCCGGGGACGAGGCGGGAGGAGTGACACTGTGGGACCGGACCGCTGCCCACCGCCTGGGAGACCTGACCGCCGCCCCCGATCCCACCGAGCCCGCCGACGCGAACGGAAAGGGATCGACGGCAGGGGTGTCCGCTCTCGTCTTCTCACACGACGGCACGATCCTGGCCGTGGGCGCGGAAGACGGAACCGTCCGGCTATGGGACGTGACCTCCCGCAAACCCATCGGAGGCCCCCTGTACGTGAACGCCGGGACCATCAAGGCCCTCACCTTCACCGCGGACGACCGGACCCTGCGCGTGGCGGGTGGTCACGTGCCGTCGATCTCCTACGCCCTGACACCCAGCCGAACCATCGCCTCCCTGTGCAGGCGGGTGGGAACCGGACTGTCCCGGACGGAGTGGTCGGTCTACGTCAACGACATCGCGTACCACCGCAGTTGCTGACCACATGTCTCTGCCGGCTGGACATGGATGATGACGCGCGGGCCCCTGCCCGTCCGGACACAGCCCGTCCACGCTCACCCGCAGAGCACGCGCGGCGAACGTTCGCCGGACCGGGGTCACGGCGTCGTCCGGATCGCCCGGTCCATGAGACGTTGCAGATACAGGCCGCGCGCCGCGTCGAGTTCCGTCGGCCGGTTCGTGCGTACGGCGGTGGCGAAGCTGCGACGCAGGATCGGCCAGCACTCCTCGTGGTCGATCCCGGCCGTGTCGTAGGTCAACGTGGTTTCGGGGCCGAAGAGGTCGACCCGGGTGAGCGCGCGGTCGACGGCCACGGAACCGGACAGGGACGCCTGACTGACGGCCCCGTTCTCGTGCTCGCAGGTCAGCTCGACCCACCGGCGGGGGTCGCCGGAGCCGCGTATCGCGGTGATGGGCGAGACGGCGGTGTCCAGGAGGTCGAGCAGGTGCGGGCCGAGATCGAGCAGCGCCCCGTGCTGGAGGCGCCATCCCGTCGCGAAGTCCCCGCCCAGGAACGCTCCGTGGAGATAGCAGGAGCGGGCGCCGGTGATCTCGCGACCCCGCGCGGCGTCGAGGAAGGCGTCGGTGACCGGGTGGTACCGCTTGGTGAGGACGAGTTGCGAGACCACGCCCGCGTCGAGCACCGCATCGGCGACACGTCGCGCCGCCGGCAGATCCGGGCCGAGCGGCTTCTCCAGCAGCAGCGCCTTTCCCCGCCGCGCCGCCGACGGCGCCAGCTCGGCCTGCACGGCGGGGGGAACGGCGAACGCCACGGCCTCGCACCGGTCGAGGAGGTCGTCGAAGGAGGCGGCGACGTGTGCGCCGTAGGGCGCGGCGGTCTGCCGCGCGGCGTCGGGGCGGCGGGCCCACACCGCGGCGAGCCGGGTCTCCGGCCCGGCGGCGAGCATACGGGCGTGCATGGCCCGGGCCCAGGGGCCCGCGCCCACGAGGCCGACCTCGACGGGGCGGTCCGTCCAAGGGGCAGAGGTGACGGTCACGGTCTTCCTGTCTGTACGAGTGTGCTGCGCGCGTGGGGGCCGGCAGCCCCCGGCTCGCCGTGGCGGATCCGCGTGGGCGGCCCGTTCAGGCGGTGAGTGAGCCGAGCCGGGCGTCGGCCCGGTCGGGGGAGTAGAGGATCTCGACGACCATGGCGGCCGCCCCTATGACGCCCGCGTGAGCGCCCAGGCGTGAGGTGACGACCTGGAGGTTGGCGGTGGCTCGGGGGAACGCGCGCTGGTAGAGCAGCTCCCGGACACCGGTCATGAACGGGACCCCGGAGAGCTCGCCGGCGATCATGAGGACGCCGGGGTTGAGCAGGCTGACCACGGTCACCAGGACCTCGCCCGCCCTCCGTCCGGCCTCGCGGGCCAGCCGGACGGCGTCGGGGTGCCCTTCGGCGAGCAGGCGCCTGACATCGGCGGCCGACGCGGCCTCGATGCCGAGGGCGCTCAGGTCCCTCGCCAGCGCCCGGCCGCTGGCGACGGCGCCCAGGCAGCCGTGGGAGCCGCACATGCACAAGACGTCGATCCGGTCGTGCAGGCGGATGTGCCCGATGTCGCCGGCGCCGCCGTCGATCCCGCGGTACACCTTGCCGTCCACCACGACACCGGCGCCGATGCCGGTGGAGACCTTCACGAGGACGAACGCCGTGCAGTCCCGGTGATTGGCCTGTTGTTCTGCCAGTGCCATGAGGTTGGCGTCGTTGTCCACGAACACGGGGACGGGGCCGCCCTCCAGGCTCCCGCCGACGTGCTCGGCGTAGGCCTCCTGAAGACGCTCCGGGATGGGGTACCGGTCCCAGCCGGGCATGATCGGCGGTTCGATGACCCGGCCCGTCTCCCACTCCACGGGACCGGGGACGGACAGTCCGATCCCGCAGACGTGCCCGGCGTCGACACCGGCGGCGGCGAGGAGGTCCGGGAACCACCCGGCCAGTCGGTCCAGCACCACCTCCGGCCCCTCGGTGATGTCCAGCGGCCCGGTGTTCTCGGCGAGGATGGTGCCGCTGAGGTCGAGGACCGCGGCCCGGGCGTATCTGGTCTCCAGGTCCACGGCGATGACCGAGGCGTGCCTCGGGTCGAACACGATCCGCTGGGACGGACGGCCTCCGGTGGAGGAACCCGTGACGTGCCTGAGCCATCCCGCCCGGTTGAGCAGGTCCAGTCGCTGACCGACGGTCGAACGGGAGAGCCCGGTGATCCGCTGGAGATCGGCGCGGGTGTTCGCGTGGCCGCCGCGGATGAGCTGCAACAGCTCGCCCGCGCTGATCTGGCTCGGTGTCAGCATCGGTTCCCTCATGGTGTCAGCTCTTGTCGGCACCGCTGGTCAAACCCTCGGTGAGCAGCCGCTCGGCGGCGAAGAACAGGAGTACCACGGGGATCGTCAGGACCACCGATCCGGCCATCAGTACGGTCTTCGGCACCTCGACGCCGTTGGAGAGCTGGGCCAGGCCCAGCGGCACCGTCCACTTGCCCGGGTCCGCGGCGAGGAAGAGCAGGGCGAACAGGAACTCGTTCCACGCGATCATGAAGACGTACAGTCCGGTCGCCATGAGGGAGGGCAGGGCCAGGGGCAGGACCACCTTGCGGACGGTCTGCAGCCGGCTGCACCCGTCGAGCGCCGCAGCCTCCTCGATCGAGGAGGGGATGGTGACGAGGTAGTTCTTCAGCATGTAGATGGCCACCGGCACGGTCTGGGCGACGTAGACGACGGCGAGGCCGAACAGGCTGGAGGACAGGTGCAGTTTGGCGAAGACGACGAACAGCGGGACGGCCAGCAGGGTCGCCGGGAACAGGTAGACGGCGAGGAAGAGGGCGCTGACCTGGCGGTGCCCGAAGAACTTCAGCCGGCTGATCGCGTAGGCGCCGGGCACCGCGGCCAGCATGGTCAGGGCGACGGTGCCGAGCGAGACCAGCGCGGAGTTGAGCAGGAACTTCAGGAAGCCCTGGCCGCCGTCGTCGGTGGAGCGCAGCACGTCGCGGTAGGTGGAGAGGGTGAGGTCCTTCGCCGAGACCCACAGGGAGCCCGGGTCGAGCAGCAGTGCGTCGATGGGCTTCAGCGACAGCAGCAGCATGTAGTAGAAGGGCACGACCGTGATCACGGCGAGGAACGCGATGACCACCCAGCGCGCGACGCCGAAGAATCTCTCCTCGAACTGAGCCCGGCTCATCACGACTCCTCCTGGACCTTGTTGCCGAAGAACTTGAAGTAGAGGCCCATCAGGACCATGAGCGAGACGGCCAGGACCAGGGCCTGGGCGGCCGCGGCACCCACGTCGTAACGGGCGGTGAGGAAGTCGTAGACCCGCACGGCGGCGACGTCGGTACCGGCGCCGCCGCCGGTCAGCAGGTAGACGTCGTCGAACTTGTTGAAGGTCAGGATGAAGCGCAGCACGCACAGCAGCGCGATGACGGGCATCAGCTGGGGCAGCAGGATGTGGCGGAAGCGCTGGGTGGTGGTCGCGCCGTCCACGAGGGCGGCCTCCTCCAGCCCGCCGGGCACCGCCTGGAGCCGGGCCAGGATGAACAGGAACGCGAAGGGGAAGTACCGCCAGGTCTCGAAGGCGATGACGGTCAGCAGCGCCAGCGGGACGTCGAAGTGCAGGCCGAGCAGGTGGACTTCGTACGAACGGGTGGACAGGAAGGCGATGGGGTCGTCCCATCCGAACAGGCGGTGGCCCCAGTTGTTGACCACGCCGTACTGCGGGCTGAGCGCCACCTCCCAGACGAAGGAGACCGCGACGACGGGAGCGACGTACGGCAGCAGCATCGCCGCGCGCAGCAGACCGCGGCCGCGGAACGGCTTGCGCAGGGCGAGCGCGGCGACCAGGCCGAGGGCGACGGAGCCGAACGTGGCGCCGGCGGTGTACAGCAGGGTGGTGGTCAGACTGGACCAGAAACCGGCCGAGCCGAAGACCTGGTGGAAGTTGTCCAGGGTCCAGTTGCCGAACAGGCCCATGCCCTGGATGTCGACCAGCTTGGCGTGCTGGAACGCCAGCAGGACGGTCCACAGGATGGGGAGGATCACCACCACCAGGACCACCACGAAGGTGGGGGAGACGAACGCGAGGCCGGCGCGGTTGGCGCGGCGGCTCGCCGTCATGGGGCGGCGGACGCGTCCGGCGGGCCGGTCCGTGGACCTGCCGCCGGTGTGCCGGCGCTGGGGTGTGCCGGCGGGAGCTGTTGTCATGAGGGGACCTTCGTGACGTGCAGGGGGCGGCTACTGGAGGGACTTCTGCAGGGCGGTGACCTCGTCGTCGGCCTCGCCGGCCGCCTCGGAGGGCGAGATCTGACCGCTGGTCATGGCGCCGATGGCCTTCGGTACGGGCAGCTCGCCGTTGGTGGCGCCGACGAGCGCGCCCTCGCCCTGGGTGATGCCCCAGCGCCGCATGTCGCTGACGCCGGCGGCCAGCTGGTTGAGCAGGCTCGCGGGGTAGACCTTGTCGAAGGGCTGCTTGGTGTCGACGCCGATGCTGCTGTGGCGCCAGGCCTCCAGGTAGCGCCCGGGCTGCGCGGCGGTGCCGGTCCGGACGGGGATCTTGCCCTCGGGAGCCATGCCGAACCAGGACTCGTAGCCGGTTTCCATCATGTACTCGATGAACTCCCGGGAGGCGGCCGTCTCGGCGGTCTTGGTGGTCACCCATGAGGTGATCTCGCCGAACTGGGCGGGCTCGGTGGCGTCGGGGCCCTTCATCGCGGTGACGATGCCGCTGTTG
This sequence comes from Streptomyces sp. NPDC046870, assembly GCF_040704595.1. NCBI lineage: Bacteria > Bacillati > Actinomycetota > Actinomycetes > Kitasatosporales > Streptomycetaceae > Streptomyces > Streptomyces sp. NPDC046870. The sequence continues at coordinate 49,943 of NZ_JBEYXM010000010.1, read as the reverse complement.
CGCGCCAGGTATCGCGGGTCGCCCTTGCACTGCGGGCAGCTGGGCAGGGCGTCCTTGCGCAGGCCGGCGAGTTCGTCCAGGAGGAACGAGGACCAGATGATCGCGGAGGACTGGCCGGCGAAGTAGGTGGCGCGGGTGGAGTCCACGGTCTGGGTGCCCGGGGCGCCGTAGGTGCGGGCCAGCTCGTCGTAGGTCTTGAACGCGGTCCGGCACTGCGGCGACTCGAGGGCCACCCGGTGCCGGCCGTCGACGAGCTGGCAGTCGTCGGCGAGCGCGACGCTCTCGAAGCTCTGCGAGGTGAAGGCGTCTCCCGGGTCGGTGGCCACGGAGATGCCGTAGCGCCCCTTGGTGGTCAGCGCCTTGGCGCCGGCGAGCGCCCGGGCGTAGGTGTCCGGAGCCGTGAGGTGTTTCTCGTCGAACTGGTCCTTGCGGTAGACCAGCAGCTGCAGCCAGGCGTCGGAGGGCACGCCGAGGCTCCGGCCGCCGTCCGAGGTGAGCCTCAGCGCGTTGGCGTTGAAGGTGCCGCGGCCCAGCTTGTCGATGATCTGCCGGGGTATGCCGGTGTTGAGCAGGCCGTTGCTGTACATCTGCCAGACCTGGCCCATGGGCGCGGCGCCGATGACGTCGGGCAGCGAGCCCGAGGCGGCGGCCGACATGATCAGCTGGGGCATCTGGCCCTCGTCGACCCCGACGAGGTGGACCTTGATGCCGGTCTTCTCCTCGAAGCCCTTGACGATCTTCTGCGTCACGGCGACGCGGTCCGGGAGGTTCTCCTGTGACCAGACCGTGATCTCCCGGTCCGGTCTGCCCGGTCCTGTGCTGCTGGCGCAGCCGGTGAGCAGCCCCAGGCCCAAGGCCGCCGTGATGCCCACCGCGATCGTCTTCGATCGCCGGCTCATGGTGTGCATTGCATGTCCTTGCTACGACTTCCGTCTGTTGAAGACGCATCACAGCATCACTTTTGCTGGTTGACAAGACATAAGCTCGGGATATTGTCGACGCAACCGCACTCGCAACCCCTTCCGGAGTCATCCGTGGAACGCGTCGTCCAATTCACCGGCCCCCGCCAGGTGGAGGTAACCGAGCAGGCCGGAGCTGATCTGCCCCCCGGGCACCTGAGGGTCCGCACCCGTTACTCGGGCATCTCGGCCGGTACCGAACTCACCGCCTACCGCGGGACCAACCCGTATCTGACGCGGACCTGGGACCCCGAGGCCCGGCTGTTCCGTGACGGCGCGGCCGGCATCCAGTACCCCGTGGCGGGCTGGGGCTACTCCGAGGTGGGGGAGGTCGTCGAGGTCGCCCCCGACCTGGCCGGGACCCCGGGCCTGCCCGCCGTCGGCGCCCTGGTGTGGGGCATCTGGGGCCACCGCAGCGAGGGCATCGTCCCCGCCGAGCGCATGATCGGCCACACCCTGCCCGCCGGCCTGGAGCCGCTGGCCGGCGCCTTCGCCCGGGTCGGCGCCATCGCCTACAACGCCGTCCTGGCCGGCGACATCCACCTCGGCGAGGACGTCGCCGTCTTCGGCCAGGGCGTCATCGGACTGCTCACCACCCGCCTCGCCCAGCTCAACGGCGCCCGCGTCACCGCCGTCGACGCCCTCGACGGCCGCCTCAAGACGGCCGAGCGCTACGGAGCCCGGCACACCCTCAACGCCCGCACCGACGAGGTGGCCGAACGCATCAGGGAGGCCACCGGCGGCCTCGGCGCCGACCTCGCCATCGAGATCAGCGGCGCCTACCCCGCCCTGCACACCGCGCTGCGGTCGGTCGCCGTCGGCGGGCGGGTGGTGGCCTCCGGCTTCTACCAGGGTGACGGCATCGGCCTGCGCCTCGGCGACGAGTTCCACCACAACCGCGTGCAGCTCATCTGCTCCCAGATCGGCGGCGTCCCGCCGCAGCTGTCCCACCGCTGGACCGTGGAGCGCCTCCAGCAGACCTTCCTGCGGCTGGTCGCCGAGGGCCAGGTGGACGTGACCTCCCTGGTCAGCCACGTCGTCCCGGTCGCCGACGCCGCCGACGCCTACGTGCTGCTCGACGAGCGCCCCGCCGAGGCGCTGCAGGTCGTGCTGGAATTCTGAACGTCTCGAAAGGCCCCTCATGCTCAAGACCGCGGCGCAGGAACAACTCCTGCCCGGAGACACCCTGCAGGCCAAGTGGGAGTTCGCCCAGGAGGCGGGCTACGACGCCATCGAACTGCGCGGCAAGGGCGACTTCCACTTCGCCTCCCGCCTCGACGAACTCAAGAAGGCCCGCAAGGACGGCGTGGTCATGCCCACCGTGTGCGTCGACATGCTGCACTTCCTCGGTGCCTTCGACGCGGACCTGCGCCGCGACGCCGTCGACCAGATGAAGTCCCAGCTCACCGTGATCGCGGAGATCGGCGGCCGGGGCGCCCAGACCCCGGCCTCCTACGGCATGTTCTCCCGCCGTCTGCCGCCCTTCGAACCCCCGCGCACCGAGGAGGAGGACCGCGAGGTCCTGCTGAGCGGCCTGACCGAACTCGGCGAACACGCCCGCAAGGAGGGCGTGACCCTCTTCCTGGAGCCGCTGAACCGATACGAGGACCACATGGTCAACCGGCTGGAGCAGGCCGCCGACCTGATCCGCGCCATCGGCCTGGACTCGATCAGGATCGGCATCGACAGCTACCACATGAACATCGAGGAGAGCGACCCCGCGGCCGCGATCCTCGCGCACGCCGACGTCATCGGCCACGCCCAGGTCTCCGACTCCAACCGTTTCCAGCCCGGAGCCGGCCACCTCGACTGGTCCGCATGGCTCGGCGCCCTGCACACCATCGGCTACGACGGGCACCTCGCCCTCGAATGCCGGCTGACCGGCGACCCCGTCGAAGCCGTCCGGTCCGTCCCCGCGTTCCTCAAGAGGTCCGGCGCGTGAAGTCCCTCCTGGACCGGCCCGCGCCCACCGCCGCCGCGGACCTGACACTGCGGCGCGGTGCGGCGCGGGTCCTCATCGACAACTGGACCGGCGCCTCGACCGTTCCGTCCCGTACCCTCTACCCCCACCAGTGGAGCTGGGACTCCGCCTTCATCGCCATCGGCCTGCGCCACCTCTCGGTCCGCCGCGCCCAGCAGGAGCTGGAGTCGCTGCTGTCCGCCCAGTGGGCCGACGGACGCATACCCCACATCGTCTTCAACCCCGCCGTACCGGACGACGCCTACTTCCCGAGCCCCGACTTCTGGCGTTCCTCCACCGCCGGCCGGGCGGCGGGCGCGCCGGCGTCACCCGAGACGTCCGGCATCGTCCAGCCACCGGTGCACGCCCTGGCGGCCTGGCTCGTGCACCGCGCCGATCCCGCGGAGTCCCGCCGGCGCGGCTTCCTCACCCGGGTCCACCCCCGCCTCGCCGCCTGGCACGACTACCTCCTGGGCCACCGTGACCTCGGCGGTGGCGGACTGGCCGCCGTGGTCCACCCCTGGGAACCGGGCATGGACAACAGCCCCTGCTGGGACCAGGCGCTGCGACGCGTGGAACCGGCCGCTCCGGACGCCTTCCGTCGTGCCGACCTCAACCACGGCCATCCCGCAGACAGACCCACCGACCTGGACTACGGCCGCTACGTCCGCCTGGTCACCGACTACCGCGACGCCGGCTACGACGACCGCGCCGCCCGGCACACCTTCGCGGTGGAAGACCCCTGCTTCAACGCACTGCTGATCGTCAGCGAACGGGCCCTGGCGGCCATGGCACGGGAGACCGGAGCGGACGCTACGGCGCACTCCGCCCGCGCCGACGCGCTCACCCGGCACCTGGTGACCCGTCTGTGGGACGACAGCGCGGGCGTGTTCCGCGTCCGCGACCTGGCCACCGACACCCTGGTCGGGGAGGACTCCGTCACCGGCCTGGTACCGCTCCTCGCCCCTCACCTGCCGCCGCACGTCGTCAGCCGCCTCGTCGACACCCTCACCGGCCCGCGCTTCGACGCACCGGCCACCCGACTGGTCCCGAGCTACGCCCTGACCGGCCACGCCTTCGACGCCCAGCGCTACTGGCGCGGCCCCGCCTGGTTCAACACCGCCTGGCTGATCCACCGCGGTCTGCGCACGCACGGCCGGGAACAGGACGCCGAACGGCTGCGGCGGGGATTCCTCGCAGAGGCGGGACGGTCCGACTTCGCCGAGTACGTCGACCCGACCACCGGTGCGGCCCGGGGCGCCCGGCACTTCTCCTGGACCGCCGCCCTCACGCTCGACCTGCTGTGCGCCGACCCCAAGGAGCCCACCCCATGACCCCGGCCGACACCCTCGTCCAGCTCGTGCGGGACGCCACCTTCGCCCGTGTCGACGCCACCGGGGGCATGCACGGCACCCACGGCACCGCACCCGACGGACTGTTCCTGCGCGACGGCCGCCATCTCAGCCGCTGGCACCTGACCGTCGACGGCACCGAACCCGTCGCCCTGGTGCCCGCCGACGCCACGACGGACGACACCGCCGTCTGCGTCCTCACCCCGAGAGGCACCCGGGACAACCCGCCCGCCTACACCGTCTTCCGCGAACAGACCGTCAGCGCCGGTGAGCTCACCGAACACCTGCGCCTGGTGAGCAACCGTCCCGAGCCGGTCACCGCCCTGGTGGAGATCACCGCCGACGTCGACTTCGCCGACCTGTTCGAACTGCGCGCGGACGACCGGCACTACGCCAAGCCCGGCGCCCGCCGCGAGAGTCGGCACACCGACGACGGACTGGTCTTCGACTACCACCGCGACGACTGGCACTCCCGGACCACCGTCGTCGGCAACCCGGCGCCCACCGGTCATGACACCGTCGAGGACCTGCCCACCGCCCGCACGCTGCGCTGGCAGCTGCCGCTCGCCGCGCACGGCGAGGCCGAACTCCGTCTCACCGTCCGCGCCGTGCCGCACGGACTGCCGGCCGGGGCTCCCGCCCTGCCACGGCCGCGCCGGCGGATCACGGCGCCGGCCGACGACCTGGCCCGCACCTGCGAACGCGGCCTGGCCGACGTGGACCTGCTGACCGTCGCGGTCACCGGCCTGGACGGCGAGGAGGTCGCCGTCCCCGCCGCCGGCATCCCGTGGTTCCTCACCCTCTTCGGCCGCGATTCACTGCTGACGTCGTACTTCCTGCTGCCCGAGCGCCCCGGGACGGCAGCCGCCACACTGAGCGCCCTCGCGGCGACCCAGGGCCGCCACCACGACCCCGTGAGCGGCGAACAACCGGGACGTATCGTCCACGAGACGCGCCACGGCGAACTCGCGCACTTCCGGCAGATCCCCTACGGCCGCTACTACGGCGCCGTCGACGCCACACCGCTCTTCCTCGTGCTCCTCCACGCCCACCACGAGACGACCGGCGATCCCGCCCTGGCCGTACGGCTGGAACAGCACGCCCGGCGAGCGGTCGACTGGATGTTCACCGACGGCGGCCTGGACGAACACGGCTACCTCGTCTACCAGCCCGACCCGAACGGCCTCGTCAACCAGAACTGGAAGGACTCGGCGGGCGCCGTCTGCTTCACCGACGGCACACAGGCCCAGGGCCCCGTCGCCGTCTCGGAAGCACAGGGCTACGCCTACGACGCCCTGATCCGCACCGCGGAACTGGCCGCCGCGGTCTGGCGGGACCCGTCCTACGCCAGCCGCCTGCGCGAAGCCGCCGAAGGCCTGCGCACCCGTTTCGTCACCGACTTCTGGATGCCGGACACCGACTTCCCCGCCCTGGCTCTGGACGGCCGGGGACGCCAGGTCGACGCCCTCGCCTCCGACGCCGGCCACCTGCTGTGGTCGGGAATCCTCGACCCGGCACGGGCCCGCCGGGTCGGACAGCGGCTGCTGGAGCCGGACTTCTTCTCCGGCTGGGCGATCCGGACGCTCGCCGCGGGCCAGAAGCCCTACCACCCGCTCTCCTACCATCGCGGCAGCGCCTGGCCGCACGACAACGCGGTCATCGCGCTCGGCCTGGCCCGGTACGGACTGGCCGACCAGGTCCACGCGGTCGTGGACGGCCTGGTGGCGGCAGCCGCCCCCTACGGCTACCGGCTGCCCGAGGTGCTGGCCGGCTACGACCGTACGGCTACGGTCCGTCCGGTGCCCTACCCCCACTCGTGTTCCCCGCAGGCCTGGGCCGCGGCGACCCCGCTCGCCCTGCGAACGGCGCTGCGAAGGGTGTGAAGCCGGCAACGGCGGAGCCGGATCGATACCCTCTCGGTCCGGACTCCGCCTCACCCTGAGGCGGTCCCCGTGCGTGAGCCGTCTCCCGCGGCCAGGGCGATCAGCAGGGGAAGGCGCCGCTGTAGAGGGCGTGTCCGGAGGAGGAGCTTCCGGAGCCGAAGCCGTAGATGCCGTCGTCGCTCCAGACCGCCTCGCGGGACCCGTTGACACAGGCCGACGCGGGCGCGAGCGCGAAGCCCTCCAGGTTGTCGATCGGCATGACGGCCGGGTTCGTGTAGGTCACGTCCGGCACGATCGTGCCGGACGCGTCGACCTTCATGAAGGTGTGCGTCTCCCCGCAGGTGTTGTCGCAGGTCCCGATGATGCGCTGGGTCCCGGCGTCGAACATCACGTCCATCACGGACGCCTTGCCGGTCGCGATCGTGCCGAACGTGGTGAACGTGCCGTCGGAGTTCAGACCGTAGACGTGCAGCGTGCCGTCCCACTCCAGGCCGGCGAAGTACAGGCCCGAACCGTGCAGCGGGTAGTTCGCCGGGTTGTACGCGGCACCGGTCAGCGGGTCGACCCAGCCGTTCGCGGTCAGCCAGCTGTCAGGCACGTAACCGACGCCCTCGAAGCCCAGGTTGGCGTCGTCCTTGCTGCCGGTGTCGAGCTGGGGGAACTGCGACGTCATGTCCCACTGGTGGACCGGCGTCAGGGTCGATCCGGTCGCGGCCGGGTCGAACTCCATGATCGTGTCCTTGGGAACCGTGTTGTTGGCGTTGTCACGCTCGGACGTCACGTAGACGTGGCCGTTGCTGCCGACCGTCAGTCCCTCGGAGTCCGGCTGGCCCGAGCCGCCCGCGAAGCGGATCTGCTTGCCGGTCGCGCTCCACGACGGGTCCGGGACCCACTTGCCGTTGCTCTTGACCAGCTTGTACAGCCAGTTCTTGTTCTTCGCGGCCCACAGCACCGACGGGTTCGCAGGATCGAACGCCAGCCCGCTCAGGTCGCGGCCCTCCGGGCCCGTGGACGTGGTGAACGCGCAGACGTTGTCGGTGATCGTGACGTCCGGGCCGCCCGGCCACGCAGACGTACCCGACGGAGCCGAGCCCGAGCCGGAGGGCGCCTCAGGGGTGCAGCCGCTGGTCAGCGAGCCCCCGCCGCCCAGCAGATGACCGGTCTGCCCGCCATTCCCGCCACCACCCGCGCCGGAGCACGAGTTGGCGCCGCCGAGCGTCGCGGTCGTGGAGGTCTGGAACCAGCCGGTGCCATTGGTGCAGCGCTCGTAAGAGGGCTTGGCGCCGTCAGCGGCCCAGGTCACCGAGTCGACCGAGGTGCCGTTGCCGTCGAGAAGGAAGAGCGAGTCGTCGTCGCCCAGACCGAGAGCGGAGTCGAACGTGACGTAGCCGCGCGCAGGGATGCTCGTCGCGCTCGGAGAGGAGGACGAGATCGAGACCGGGGAGTGACTGGTGTCGTTGTCGACGTACTTCCACGACCCGATGCTGACCGTGCTCGTTCCGCCGTTGTACAGCTCCACGGTGTCCGAGCCGTCGGAGGTGATCTCGTTGATGCGCACCTGGCTCGCCGACGGGATCGACGACGGGCAGCCCGGGGCGTTCGCGGCGCCGAACGTGGCGGTGGTCGTGGTCACCCACGCGCCGGTGCCGTCTCTGCCGCAGCGTGCCATCGCCGGTTTCGCCTTGCCGCCGGCCCACTCGACGCGGTCGGCCACCGCGCCGCCGGCCGTGTAGATCACCAGTTTGTCCGAGTCACCGAGCCCCTTGGGCGAGTCGAAGGTGACGAAGCCGCCGGCGGCGATCGTGGTGGCGGACGGGGTGAACGACTGCGGCGAGAAACCGTCGTCGGACATCTTCCAGCCGCTGAGGCTCACCGCGGTGGGGCCGGAGTTGTACAGCTCCACGGTGTCAGTGTCGGAGGAGGTGACCTCGTTGACGCGAACGTTCTGGTAACCGGCGGGGTCGGCGGCAGCCGCGGGCTGAGCCGCGAGCAGCCCGGTGACGACCAGCCCTGAGAGCGTCAGAGCCGCGGCACATACCGAGGCGACGCCGGCGCGTGAGTGTGAAGTAGGCACGAGGCGGAACTCTGGTGAAACGACGTTGAAACGGCGTGTACTTCGACTGAATGCCACCTGCTGACCACCAGAACGTCAGGCGCGCACCGCCGCCACACGGTGGCGACGGCTCGGTCGAGGAGGGCCCCGTGACCCCGGCGCTGCGGCGGGCGCCGGCCATCGGGTCACCGCCCGGGCGGGCAGGGCGTCGCGGGAGGCTGAGGCGTGGCGGTCACGGCTTCGTAAAGGATCACCGTGGGAGCTGTGCGGCTTCCGTGGGGGGTGGGTGAGGAGCCGATGTCTGATCAGCGGGACGCCGGCCCTGTCGGCGAGGACGACCGACCCGGACGGGGCCACCACCAAGGGACAGTTCGAGGTGACCGCGGACCCGGCGTACGCGGACACCACCTACTCCTACGGTCGGGACCGAGGAGGCCGCCTTCGTGAACACCGTGGTGTCGGCGTCCGTGTCGCGAGAGAGACAGCCGTGCTGATCGTCGAAATACTGCAAGTCGTGCTGGTCATCGCCGTCCTGGTCCTGGCGACAGGCACACGGACGTCGAACCCCCTCCTGCTCTGGACCGCCCTGGGCTTCGGAACGGGCCAGGTCATCGCCGCGCTGGACGGGAAACTGGCCGACACCTTCTTCCGGCTCTTCGTAGCCGTGTTCGCCACGCTCGTGCTGGACACATGGCGAACCGAGCGCGCGGTCACCGTGTGGCTGGCGGGCCCCGCCGCTCTGCTCTCAGGGCTGCTGATCGGCTGGGCGGTCTGAGCCGCTGCCGCGTGCGGGAAACGATCGCCGCGCGCGGGTGCCGTCGAGGACGGCGCGCGCGCTCGCGGGGACCCGGGGGCGACGCACAGGCACGGCCACGACGTGTGAGTCCGGCCCTCGCTTCGAGGTGAGCTTCACGAAGCCGCGCGGCTTCCCCGCGTCGCCGGGCCTCCGGGAATCAGGGCCGAGGAATCCGCAGGTGTCGTCGTTCGCCCAGCTCCTCCGCGCCGACCAGGGTCAGAACCGGGGTGCCCGGCGGCGCGAACATGGTCACCACCAGCTGCGACTGCGCGTCCGGAAGGTTGTTGGCGCCCTGGTAGTGGATCACGTCGCCCCCGGGCTCGAACAGGGCGTCCCCGGCCTTGAGCACCCGGGGCGGCTGCCCCTCCAGCTCGAAGAGGATCTCGCCCTGGGTCACGTAACCGAAGACCGGCCCGGGGTGCCGGTGCGGCGGCGCACCGGGGTCGCCGGGTGGCAGGGTGACCCGGATGGTCCTGGCCTCGGCGCCGGCCGGGATCCGGGCCGCCGCTTCCGGCAGGGCCGCGATCACCTCGACGCCCGGGGGCAGGTGTGCGTGCTCAGCGCTCATGTTCTCCTCCACACAGGAACTGTCCAGAGGAAGGACAAGACGGCCTCCCCTTCTGTGACAGCCCACGTGGCGAAAGCGCAGACGCAACCGCCGTAGGATCGCAGCGGGCGGGCCGTCCTCGCGCCGGAGGCACGCCCGCCTGGGGGCACGACGGTCGAACTGCGGAGGCACCGGCACCATGGACGAGCGACAGCCGCTCACCGAAGGCTCCCTCGACGAAGCGGCAAACACCTTCGAGCGACTACGTCCGCGGTTGTTCGGTATCGCCTACCGCATCCTGGGCAGCGTGTCCGAGGCCGAGGACGTGGTGCAGGACGTGTGGCCGCGCTGGCAGGGCGCCGATCGCGGCGCGGTGCGCGATCCCGGGGCGTTCCTGGCGAAGATCACCACGCGTCTGGCGATCAACGTGGCTCAGTCGGCGCGGGTCCGTCGTGAGGCATACGTCGGGCCGTGGCTGCCGGAGCCCGTGGACACCAGTGTGGATCCGCAGGTCGGCGCGGAGCGCGGCGAGGCGCTGGAGTTCGCCGTGCTGCTGATCCTTCAGAAGCTGAACCCCGTGGAACGGGCGGCCTACGTGCTGCGGGAGGCGTTCGGCTACGCGTATGACGAGATCGCGGGCATGCTCCAGCTGAGCCAGGCCAATACGCGGCAGATCCTCAGCCGGGCCCGCAAGCGCCTGTCCGCCGAGCGCCGGGAACCCGTCGAGGCGGCCCGGCACCGACGGCTGGTCGAGGCCTTCGTCGCCGCCGCGCGGCACGGGGACGTCGCCGCGCTCGAGAGCGTGCTGTCGGAGGACGTCGTCGCCTACGCGGACGGCAACGGCATGCGCGGCGTGGCACGGGTGGAGATCGTGGGAGCCGGGCGCGTGGCCAGGGTCAGCGCCTTCACCCACAGGTTCTTCCCCGGGGCCGAGTACGGCGTGGCCGAGGCGAACGGTCTGCCCGGCCTGCTGCTCGTCCAGGACGGGGTGACGGTCGCCGTGGTGAGCGTCACCGTGGGGCCGGACGGTATCGACGGGCTGTACTGGGTCCTGGCGCCCGACAAGCTGAGGGCCTACGAGCGGTCGGCTCGCAGGCCCACGGGACGCCCGTCGTCGCTCTGACGACGCCGGGACCGGTCAGCTCTGCTTCTTCAGCCAGTCCTCGTAGCGGGTGGACGCGAGGTGGGCCGTGTCGTCGCCGACGAGGACGTCGGGCATGCCCGCGAACGGACTCGCGGTCTCGTCCGTGACGATGGAGCGGCCGTCCGGCTTCGCCGCCAGGGTGATCTCACCGAGCCGGTCGAGCCGCTCGATCTCGGGGCCCGCGATGTCGCGGACGCCGTACGACGGCTCGCCCAGCGCCGCATCGGCGACGGCGGCGGCGACGTCGGCGGAGGCCATCGGGCGCAGCCGCAGGGACGGCAGGTGCACCTCCGTGCCCTCGGTGGTCATGTCCATCACCGGGGCGATGAACTCGAAGAACTGGGTGGCGCGCACGATGCTGTACGGAACGCCACTGTTCCGCACGGCTTCCTCCTGGGCCACCTTGGCCCGGTAGTAGCCGTAGTCGGGCACCTGGTCGACGCCGACGATGGAGAGCACCACGTGGTGGCGGACCCCCGCCTCCTTCTCGGCCTCGGTCAGGTTCCGCTCCGAGCGGGTGAAGAACTCCAGCGCCGGCTGCGGATCGAAGGAGGGGGAGTTCGGCACGTCCACGACCACGTCCGCGCCCGCGAGTGCCTGTGCCAGACCCTCACCGGTGAGGGTGTTCACGCCCGTGGAGGGAGCGGCCGCCAGGGCCTCGTGACCACTGTCGCGCAGCAGCGCGACCACCTGCGAGCCGATGAGCCCCGTACCGCCGACGACCACGATCTTCATCACTGTCTCCGTTCGTTGATTCGGCTTCCCTGCGGACACCGGCGACATCTCGCCGGACCCGGTGCGCCGAAGCGCACGTCAGCAGGACAGGGCAGCAGCGAGGTCTGTGACAGCCCCCGGCCCGGACCAGCGTGATGCACGGGGACGCGGAGGCGCTCTACTTCCCCGCGCCCTGTGCGCGGCGCAGCGTACCGAAGGCCGCGCGGAGTTCCTTCGTGAAGATGTCCGGGACTTCCCAGGCCGCGAAGTGGCCGCCGCTGCGGACCCGGTTGTAGTAGAAGAGATCGTGGTACGCGCGCGACGCCCAGCTTCTCGGTGCCTGGTAGATCTCGCCGGGGAACACAGTGATGGCGGCGGGGACCGACACCGAAACGGCGTTGAAGTTGTTGGCGTTGTTCTCCCAGTAGAGCCGCGAGGAGGAGGTCGCGGTGTTCGTCACCCAGTAGAGCGTGATGTCGTCGAGCATCTCGTCCTTGGTGAGCACGCGCTCCGGGTGGCCGCCGCTGTACGTCCAGGCGGCGAACTTGTCGTACATCCAGGCGGCCAGGCCGACGGGGGAGTCCGTCAGCCCGTATCCCTCGGTCTGCGGGCGGGTGACCATCATCGCCGAGTAACCCGACCCGGTTTTGTAGAAGGTGGCCAGCTTGTCGTACGCCGCCTTCTCGTCCGGGCTCAGCCCGGCGGGTACGGGGTCGCCGCACGCCAGTTTCCTGGCGATGTCCGGCGGGACGGTCGCGGGGAAGTTGACGTGGATCCCGAGCAGTCCTGCCGGCCGCTGGACCGCCATCTTGTCCGAGATGACGGCACCCCAGTCGCCGCCCTGGGACACGTAGTGCTTGTACCCCAGCCGCTCCATCAGCACGGCCCAGGCGCGGGCGATGCGGTCGGGATTCCACCCGGTGGTCGCCGGCCGTTCCGAGAAGCCGTAGCCGGGCATGGACGGTATGACGAGATGGAAGGCGTCCTCGGCGCGGCCGCCGTGGGCCGTGGGGTTGCTGAGCGGACCGATGACCTTCAGGAACTCCAGGACGGATCCGGGCCAGCCATGGGTCAGGATCATCGGGAGCGCGTCCGAGTGACGGGAGCGAACGTGGATGAAGTGTATGTCGAGCCCGTCGATCTCCGTCTTGTACTGGGGCAGCGAGTTGAGTCTCTCCTCGATCTTTCGCCAGTTGTAGGTGGTTTCCCAGTAGCGGGCGAGTTCCTTCATGGTGGCCAGTCGGACACCCTGGGACTGATCGCGGACCGTTTCCCGGTCGGGCCACCGTGTCGCCGCGATACGGCGCCGCAGCTCGGTGAGTTCTCGCTCCGGGATGTCCACCCGGAACGGCCGGACGGCTTGCCGCTCGCTCGCCGCGACCGGCTTCCCGGACAGGTCCCAGGGGCGCAGGCCGGCAACGCCTGTCGCCGACGCGGCCACGGCGGCGGCCGAAGTGGAGAGGAACTTCCTGCGGGAGGGCGCACGGAGAGCCTCGGGCATGATGTCTCCTCGGATGGTCTCAATCGCTGAGGGGGGCATCCGCGGCACGCGGAAGGCAGTGCGGCGCGCCCGTGATTGCTGCACGTACGAGTATTCGGGACGGTTCTGAAGTCGCCTGGCCTCGTGAATACTCAGGTGAGTATGTTACTGAAAGTAATAATATATAACTGTTCGTGTGCGTGCAACTCGACGGCCACTGAGGAGGCACGGCGATCTTGCCGGCCCTCTTCACACGTGCCCCCGCGGGTGCTTAACCGACTGGTTTCCGGGGTGAGCCGGTACCATCGAGTGTTGTCCCGTGGAACTCATGACGCCGCGCGGCCGCGGCGCGGGACTGCCGCATGTGAAGGTCGATGAGGCAACGACCCCTCCAGCGCTGCTCACCTTCTTGAGCAGCGCTTCCGAATTCTGAAGGATGAAGTCATGGCGTACGAAATCGAGAAGTCGGACGACGAGTGGCGCGCGGAACTGACCCCGGAGGAATTCAGGGTGCTGCGTGGCACCGCGGACGAAACGGCGTTCACTGGCGAGTACACCGACACCAAGGAAGAGGGCGTGTATTCCTGCCGGGCCTGCGGTGCCGATCTCTTCACCTCCGAGGAGAAATTCGACTCCCGCTGTGGCTGGCCCGCGTTCTACGACCCCAAGGATCTCGACTCGGTCGAAGTGCAGCAGGACGGGTCCTCCTATCCAGTGGTGCGGTGCGCTCGCTGCGGGTCCTATCTCGGAGAGCTGTTCGAGGGCGAGGGATTTGCCACGCCGACGGACAGGCGGTACTGCATCAACAGCCTCGCCCTACGGCTGAAGCCTGCCGAATCCGAATGACCTGATCCACCTCGTCGATCCGGGCGGCGCCGGTCCGGGGCGCCGCACGGTACAGAGGTCGTAGGCACACGACGAACAGTGCACCTGGGCGCCGGGCCGGACCTTCCGCGCGCGCCCCGTGCCCACGGCCGACGGTGACGCAGGACGCGGCACAGGTGCCGCGGCGTTCCACCTGCCCTCCAGTCGGCCGACGTGACGGTGCTGGGCGCATGTTCCGATTACTTCACGCGGCAAGTACTATGTCCATCAATTATTCCTCCTCTCGAAGCAGGAAACGACTATGGACACGGCGTCCCCTCTTGCGCCCACCGCTGGTTCCCGCGGAACCGGGAATCCCCAGACGCCCAGCAATCCGTTCGCACACCTGGACGGTGCTCCGGACGAAGCACAGCGTCGCGTGATCCGCTATCTCGATGCCGCGGCGGCTCATCCCGAGATGCTGCGCATGCGGTCCGCGGCCCATGAGATGTTCGCGCCCGCACCGGGTGAGCGGCTGCTCGACGTCGGGTGCGGTGCAGGAGAGGTGGCCCGCCAACTGGGGGCGCGAGTAGGCGCCGCGGGCTCCGTGACCGCCGTCGACCGGTCCGCCCTGGCCGTCTCGGTCGCCGAATCCAGGCATGACGGCACCCCGGTCGACTACTCGGTCGGTGACATCACCGCTCTCGACTTTCCCAGCGGCCACTTCGACGGAGTGCGGTGCGAGCGGGTGCTGCAGCACCTGTCCGATCCCGATCACGCGATGAAGGAACTGGTCCGGGTGACCCGCCCCGGAGGCCGCGTGTGCGTGATCGACACCGACTGGACGTCCTTCACCTGGGACGGCTTCGACCACATGACCGAAGTCGCGGAGCAATTCCCGTTCCCGCACCCTGCGGCAGGCCGCACCGCCCGCGCCCGCATGGTGAAGGCAGGCCTCGAGGCGACCACCACGCTCCCCGTGACGCTTCGGTTCACGGTGCCGGAGGACGCAGCCGTCGTCGTCCCCTTCTTCGATGACGAGGCGCTGCGGATCTGCGTCCAGCCGGACCTGACGGAGCGATTTCTCACCTCTGCCCGTCAATCGGCCGAGCGGGGTGACTTCCTGTTCGCATTCACCATGTGGATCACCATGGGGCGCGTGGCAGCCGCATGAGAGCGGACTGGAATGCGGTTCCGACGGCAGTAGTTCTGGATCAGACAGGGCGGTGATGCGCCGCGACGCCGGCTCGGTGAGCCCCGCCTGCCGAGGCGGGCGCCGCCGCCGGCACGGCAGCGCCCTCGCTTTCGCCGGCACCTGCTGCGTACGACGGCTGCTGCCCTGATCCGCTGTGGGCTCGCCCGTTCAGGACTCCTGGCAACATGAACCGCTTGCGCCTTGTGGTGACAGGCTGTCAGTTGATGGGGACAAACGTGCCGACATCTGCCATGGCACCGCGACGATGGCTTCGATCAGCCTCTGGCTACGGTCGTGATCAGCTGCCATCCACCGGACTGACTCCGCTGTCGTCCCCGGCTACCCGATGGGCGCTCAGCAACGGGACCACGCTTCTCGGGGTAGGAAGTGAGGAAGGTCGTCCAGCGCCTCACGGGGCACGACCACCGGCCGCGTGAGCAGGTGATCACCCGCGCGCTGCACATCCAGAACGATGCCCAGCGATTCCGGCACAGGAACTACAGCGTCCAGGTAGCAGAGGTCCGAATCCGGCTCGCGGTCCTCGGTACGGCCGATCATCCACTGCTCCAGAACGGAGGGAACCCGGCCGACCAGGGCTTCCCCCTCCACGACGACTTGGGGTCCTCGCAGCGCATCGACCACGACGCCAGCCAGCCGTTCCTCCCGGTAGTAGAGCTTCGCACCGAACTCTCGGTACACGCCCTCCTCGACGGCGTCGACGCTCTCGCTCGCGCGACGGCGAAGCCTGTGCCGCTGAGCTTCCCCGGTGATACCACTCAGTGCCTCCGACGTCTCGTCGGGACCCCTACCGAACGCCAGCGACCCCGCACTCACGGACGGATCCGGAGTGCATGCGTAGATCACTGTGCATGGCGCTCTGACCTGCGGCGGAGTCCGTTGAAGGAGGCTGGTCTGACGTAGTCCCCTCGTGACCGTCAGTGAATGGTCGGCCTGCGTGTTCCAAATGATCAGGAACCACAGCGGGTTGTCGGTTGCCGAGGCAGGGCTCCGGACCTCACAGGCCGGCGCGCCTTGACAGACCAAGGGTGGGTGGCAACGATGGGAAACTATGGAAACTGATTCCGGCTCCACAGTTTCCGAGCGTCGAGGGCAGCGTGTTGATGTGATCATCGAGGCGGCCGCCCAACGATTCCTAGCGCCAGGCTTCGCGCAAGTGAGCATGGACGATCTCGCTCGGGAGCTCGGGATGAGCAAGAAGACCATCTACCGCTACTTCCCGGACAAGCGCAGCCTGCTGACCGCGGTGCTGGACCGGCAGTTCGAGGCGGTAGAGCGCACCCTGGTGACAGCGGCCGAGGACACGGAAGGGCGGCCGTTCGGTGTGAGAGTCCAGCGGTTCCTAATCGCGGCGGGCGGTGAGCTTGGGCGGATCGGCGCGGCTCAACTCGCGACCGGGCGGGGCGGCGATGCGATGCTGCGCCGGTACGTGGAGCAGCGCACGGACGCGGTGGTCTATCGGCGGCTCGACGAGCTGTTCCGGGACGGCCACCGGCAGGGACTGCTGCTTACGCCGCCCGAGTTGCTCAGCGAGATCACCCGCGGCGCTCTGGAGCGGCTGTCTGCCTCGCAGTTGCCGCACGAACTGGACTGGACGGCGGCAAATCTGCTGCGGGCGACCGTCGACACCGTGCTCTACGGGGCGATCCGTTCGGCACCCGGCGTCGACGACGACCAGGCAGGGGCGGTCGTTCCGCCGGCCCGTGATGAGGAGGAGGTGGGGTCATGACCGGGTCAGCCGTCATCGTGGCATTGCCTACCCGGCCGACGTCGCCCAAGCGATCGTCTTCTACGCCGGCGAGGACCACCTTCATGACCGGCACCACGGCCGTGGTCAACGGCGGGATGTTCATGTACTGACGCGTCACGGTCCCCGCACACGGGGCCAATCGTCGTCCCCGCACAGGGGGCCAATCGCCCGGATCCGGGCCGCATCTGGCACACCGCCCTCTCAAAGGAAGACGTTCATGCACACAATCGATCTTGCCTACGTCGGGCGGGGCCCGCACGAGGAGCTGGTCAATTACATCGCCGACCAGGAGGACTTCTACGCTGACGAGGGCGTCCACGTCGCCGTGCGCGACGGCTGCACCTGGGATGCGCAGCGGCTGCGTCATGGTGCAGTCATCGGACTCGGCCGGACAGTGCTGTCGCGACTGAGGGATGGCATCCCCTGGGTCGCGCTTAACATCAACACCTACCGCCCGCTGTTCTGGATTCTCGCCCGCTCCGGTATTACCTCGGTGGCCGACCTGGCAGGCCGGCGGGTGACGGTACACCCTCCTCACACCGGACCGGGGTGCTTCACTCGGATCGTGCTGCGCCAGGCTGGCCTCGACCCGGACCGCGACGTCCAGACCATCGTCCGTTGGCCCGGCGACTTCGGCATGGACCTGCGCCAGCTGGAGGAGGGCAGTATCGACGCCGCCGTGGTCGGCGACACCCTGGCACCGGAGGCGGTCGCCGCCGAGCACGGTTGGCAGGTGCTGGCCTTCTTTGGTGACCACTTTCAGATCCCCACGGTGGGCGTGGCCGTCGACCCCACCTACACCGATCCGGACGACCCCGCGGTTCAGGCCGTCGTACGAGCCCATCTGCGCGCCCTGAAGGTGATCCACGACGACCCCGACACCACGGTGCGGCACCTACAGACGTTCCTCGGGCGACACACCGAGGATGAAGTCCGAGCCCACTACGACGCCTACGTCGCATCGCAGTTCACCACCGACGGCCGAGTCGACCTCGCCGTCGGCGTTGACGCGATCAGCGCGGTCGCCGCCGAACTCGGTGTCCCTGCCACGTTCACTGCGGCCGAGTTCTACCGCACCGCAACCATCACGCCCTAGACAAGTCTGAGCGTTCTTGAGCATCGGCCCGCCGGGCCACCTCACCTCCCGCTCGCGGGAGGGCCGCAGTAGCTATGCCCTGCGCGCGGGCGTCCGCTCGAACGGTGTCGGTGACCAGGAGGAAGCCCGGGCGTTCGCCAAGGGGGCTCGCAGACGGTCGTGAAGCCCCGCGTTCCCCGTAGAAGCAAGGCAAGAAGCAGTCGAATATACGACGGAGGAATAGGCCATGAAGGAGTTCCTGGTCGAGATGACCATCAGCGTGCCAGAGGGGACCAACCAAGCAGAGGTCGACCGGCGCCGCGCCGCCGAAGCTGTACGGGCCAAGGAGCTCGCCGCCGAAGGCCGCTTGTCCCGGCTGTGGCGTACCGTCGGGGAGCCTCGCGTCATCGCCGTGTGGCGCGCCGCCGACGAGGCGGAATTGCGTGAGAAGGTCCTCGGAAGCCTGCCCCTGTGGTCTTGGGCGACCGCGGTGATCACCGCTTTGCAGCCGCACCCCAACGATCCGGGCTCGGCCGGCTGAGCCTTCGGGTGCGGCACGCCACTGCCGCGGCTCGCTGCGTGGATCGCGACCGCTGCACTGAGGCGGGGAGTCCGACCCAGGGGCGTGCGCGCGTGGTGGTGAACTACCGCGTCATCACACATCCGGAAGACGCAGCCGAAGGCGTTGTTTCTCGCCGGACGTAATCGGAAGCAGGAGTGCCGCGATCGACAGCGGCCGCACATGGAGGGAAGGCATGACGGAAAAGAACCCGGCCACGGTGGCGGTCACGGGGGGGACCGGGGCGCTGGGCAGCCGGATCGCGACCCGACTCGCCGACCATGGCGTCCCCCAACTCCTCGTCGGACGCCACCCTGACCGCCTGCCTGAACTGCCAGGCGCCCAGCGACGCGGTCCGGCCGCGTACGCCGACGCCTCGGACATGCGCAAGGCATTGGAGGGCGCGGCGACTCTCATTCTGGTCTCCGGCCACCGCACGGGGCGCCGGCTGGAAGAACACGCCACTGCGGTCGAGGCCGCGATCGCGGTTGGCGTGGACCGGGTCCTGTACGTGTCCCTCGTCAGCGCGGCGCCCACCGCGACCTACCTCAACGCCCGCGACCAGTGGATGACCGAACAGTTCCTGGCAGGGGCCGGGATCCGTCACACGGTGCTTCGGGCGGGTTTCTACACGTCGACGCCGGCTGCCCTCGCCGACGAGGACTTCGTCGTGAGCGGCCCCGCGAGCACCGGCCGGGCCGCCTTCGTCACCCACGAGGACATCGCCGAGGTGATCACTGCCGTCGCTCTCGACGAGGGTCCACGCTCCCAGTACGACGGCGCGACGCTTGAGATCACCGGGCCTGAGGCCCTGACCCTCGACGAAGCGGTCACCCGGATCGCCGCGGCCACCGGTCGGCCCTACCGCTACGAATCCGAGACCGTTGAGGAAGCCTTCGCACGGCGATGGCGGCAGGGCATGAGCGGGGAACAGATCGAGACCTGGATCTCCTGGTACCAAGCGATCGAGAGGGGCGAGGTTTCCGTGGTCACCGACGTCGTCCCCCGGCTCACCGGCTCACCGGCGACTGCGATCTCAGACGCAGCCTGGTGGCCCGCACCAAACACCGCGCGCGGTACCCGCTGAGCACCAGCAGATGATGGCGCAACCGAGGATGAGGAAGGCTTCGTGGAGATCGTCACGGATCTCCCAGCGGGTGCGCAGGCGGCGGAACCAGTGCAGGAGCCGGAGACGGCCCACTCTTCGCGCCGCCCTTCATCGCCCGCAGGTGCGAGCCATCCACCGCGGCCCGGGAGAAGTCCAGCATGCCGGCCGGCCGTAACTCGGCGAGCAGCAGCTCGTGCAAGGCCTGCCACACCCCGGCCTCATGCCAGTCACGCAGCCTGCGCTGTCCCATACCCACCCCGATCCGATGGATGTAGGCACAGCACCGGCTGACGGGGGTGGCGACGGCCTGTTCGACCAGCGTGCCGATGCTCACCCGGCTCAGCCGGCCGCCCGTAGCGGGCATCCGGTGTCCACACGTGCGTCGAGCTCGGCCCGCAGGGCGGCAAGCTGCGCCATACGCGCATCGATGACCTTGATCTTCTCCTTGAACAGCGCGGACAACGCCTCGGCGGTGTCGGGCGCGTTCCGCAGTTCCTCGCCGGTCTGTGCGATCTCGGCCAGCGAGAAGCCGAGCGTCTGCGCGGTGCGGACGTACTGCAGCCAGGGCACTGCCTCCGGCGGGAAGTCGCGATAACCGTTGGCCAGACGCCGCCCCGTGACGAGACCGATCTTCTCGTAGAAACGGATGGTGTCCCTGGTCAGTCCCGCTTGCGCGGCCAGCTCCCCGATACGCACGGCTCCCCCTGAACTGCGGACTTGACCTTGGACAGTACTCCACTGTTTACCGTCGTGGCGTCCGTGCAGGAGACCAGCAGGAGCCTCGCCGTGTTCCGTCTTTTCGCCCCTTCCCACCCCGCCTATCTTCGCGTCGTACGCACGAGTGCCTGGTACGACCTCGTGGTCACGGCCGGTTTCGCCACGCCGTGGACCTACGCCCTGGTGCACGACGCGCTGTCGAAGATCGGTGACGCGCTCGGGCTGGGCGCCCTGCCTGCCCTCGACCCGATAGAGATCCTTTACGCGAATCTGATGGGTTCCGTGGTGGTCGTCTGGGCGCTGCTCCGGATCATCAACCCGCTGCCGGCGCACGGACTGTTCGACGGCATCGCGCGCACGCTGTTCGCCGCGTGGCAGGCGTATGCGCTGGCACACGGTGCCCCGCGCTGGCTGTGGCTGTTCTTCGTCGCCGAGGTGGCGTTCGGCGTCGTCCAGCTCGTGCCGTGGTGGCGGGCTCGACGCACCGACCGCATGGGCCCCTCTGCCGGACAACCGCTCGGCGACGCGGGCCGGTAACACCCAGACGAGTCTCCTGGCCGAAAACCCGTTCGCCAGTGGCCTCGTCACTCGGCTGGGGGCGGCCTCGTGAGCAACGTCGGGATCGTGGCTCCGGGGACGTTCACCCGGCGGCCAAAAACAGTGGCACGCGTCCTCGGACGCCACTAACGTACCGCCGGTTCAAGTCGTCCGGCGAAGGAGTGCCGTTGTACACCCTGTGAGACCTCCCGAGCGCTGATTGGTCGCGCGTCGCGCCCTGCGCGCCGTGCTGCTTCCTGCTGCGGACTTCTCACTGAAACCGGTGTACTTCTGTGCTCACCACCTGGGCGGTCATGCCCACCTGCCTGCCGCTCGTTCTACGCCGTTGCCACACGTGTGCGGCCGACCGCTTCCGGCCGGACGGCAAATTCCGCGTCAACGCCCACCACAAGCTCATCGACGCCTGGCTCCTCGTGCTGTGCACGGGATGCGGGGACACGGCCAGACTGAGCATCCTGGAGCGAGTGAACGTGCGCTCCGTGCAGCCCGCCCTGCTGGAGCGGCTGCACGCCAACTGCCCTCGCCTGGCCGCCGAGTTGCTCCAAGACCCGGTCGTGCGGCGCCGCAACCGCATCGCCCTCGACTGGGACGGCGCCTGGCGCCTCGACACCGGCGGACCGGACCACCTGGACCGCGCGGTGATCGACATATCGGTCCGCTTCGCGGCGCGGATTCCTGTCCGGCCGGTGCGGCTCATCGCTGAGGGGTGCGGGTTTTCCCGCGCCGAGGTCGAGAGGCTGATCGCGGACGGGAAGGTGGCCTCGGCGGTCCGGCTGAGCGGCAAGCTCTCCGGCGACTTCACGTTCGTGCTCAAGCGTTGAGCCGTCCCACGGAGACATCGTGGCTCGTTCGGCGAGGCGCGCGTTCTCGGGCGCCGCCGAGCGGGGTGACGCCGTCGCCCGTATCGCCGCCGAGTGCCCGCTCGTCCAGGGCCACCGAGGCGCTGCGCCTGGCGGGGTCCGCGACCGTCATCAGTACGGTCGGTCGTGGCCCCCGTCAGGCGTCGCCGTCCGCTGCCACTGTCGCGGTCCTGCTGAACTCCGGGCGCCGGCAGGAGAGTTCATGCCTGTCCCACCGGAAGCCCTCTTGTCTAAGTGTCATGTCACCGTCACTCTGTAGCTGCACGCGTCCGTCTACCCGCATAGACGCGTGCACGGGCCCCACCTGACAGTGCGACATCGACCACTCGCCCAGGAGGATCGATCCACGTGAGACCCAGCCACCCCCGGCGACGCTGCCTCGGCGCCGTCGCGGCTTCCCTGGTCGCCCTGTGCGCCGGCCAGACCCTGACCGCC
This sequence comes from Streptomyces sp. NPDC046870, assembly GCF_040704595.1. Classification (NCBI taxonomy): domain Bacteria; kingdom Bacillati; phylum Actinomycetota; class Actinomycetes; order Kitasatosporales; family Streptomycetaceae; genus Streptomyces; species Streptomyces sp. NPDC046870. The sequence continues at coordinate 27,976 of NZ_JBEYXM010000010.1, read as the reverse complement.
CTTCCGGCCACGGCGGCCGTCGAGGCCCCCGCCCCCAGGTCCGCCGTCACGGCCGCGGAGGACCACGCCGCACGGGCGATAGCCGGCACGCTCACCGACTCCGCCTGGCGTGCCCGCGTCCGGACGGCCGCGCTCACCTCCGACGAGGTGAAGGTAACCGCCCTGGCCCGACAGGCCGGCGGCACCCTGCGGTCCACCCTGACCGCGGCCGACCACCGGATCGCCACCGCCAAGGGCCTGGGCAGCGGGGTCGGCCCGCTGCTGCGGCTGCGACTCGGCGACGCGTCCATGCGCCCCGCGCTCGTCGCCGGGACCACGCCCTGGGTGGCCGCGGCCACCCAGGACGAGAACGCCACCACCGTCACCGCCTACGACAGCCGCGGCCGGGCCCACACGCTCGACGCCCGCAGGGCGCCCGCGCACCCGGTGTACGTCGTCGACATCGACAGCTCCACGGCACTGGCCGCCGGTCTGGACGTGCTGACCGAGGAACTCTCGCGGTACGGCGTCCACTCCGCCGCGCCCACCGCCGAGCGAACCCCTGCCGACCGTCCGCAGGCGCCCGCGGCCACCGGCGGCTTCTGGACCACGCGCATCACCGCCGTCGAGCTCTCCGACGACGAGGAACCCTGGATCAAGGGGGACGCCGAGATCTACACCCTGGTCACCGGCTTCGGCCAGGACGGCAAGGTCCGCGTCGACCCCGTCGACATGCCGTACCTCGACAACGACGGCACGGTCTACCGGCCCAACCAGATCCTGGTCAACTGGTCCTCCTACAAGTACGACCTGGCCGACGCCGTGATGATGGAGGAGGACGGCAGCACCAACTACCACGACCTCGCTCAGGCCATCGCCACCGCGCTGCTCACCATCACCGACCAGGGCACCTACATCCCGCTGGTGAACGCGGTCCTGGACGCCATCCCGGACGACTGGTGGACGGACGACCCGGACTACGTCGACTCCTGGTACACCCTGGCCCGCAGCGACAACGGCACCCGCTACGGCGCCCGCGGCAACGGCTGGATGACGGTGCAGCCGTACTACGTGTCGGAGCTCTGACCCGGCGCCGGCCCCCGGCGCAGGGAACCCCGGCGCGCCAAGGAGTCAGGTGATCTCCGGCTGTGCAGGGGCCTGTGCCGCCGGAGATGTGCCGCTCTTCGGCGGCGCGAGCACATTCGTCGTTCGCCGGAGGGGGCGCGGGAGGCGGTCGCGTCGGCTTCGCCGGCGTGCGAGCCGCCGTGGACGGCCGGGCAGGAATGCCGCGGGGCACTCGACTCGGGACCGCTGATCGTCCTGGATCGTCAGCCGCCGCGTGGCGTCTCCCTCTCGAGGAAGGCGCGGAAGGTGCGCGGGGGGCGCCCGGTGAGGCGGTGGACGGTGTCGGTGACGCGGTCCTCCGCCCCTGCGGCGATGGCGCGGTCCAGGCCCGCCAGGATGGCCGCGAACTCCGTCGGCATCCGCGCCGCGAAGCGATCGCGCAACTGCTCGTAGGACAGGTTGCGGTGGACCACGGGCCGACCGGTGACCTCGGTGATGATCGCGGCGATGTCGTCGTAGCCGAGCGCCTGCGGTCCGGTGAGGACGAGATCGGTGTTGGGTGCCTGCTCGTCGGTCAGGGCGTGGACGGCGACGGCCGCGATGTCCTCGGCGTCCACGAAAGCGACCCGGCCGCTCCCGGTAGCGGTCCGGACGACGCCCTCCTCACGGATGCTGTGGGCGTGGACGTGCGGGCCGGTGAAGTTCTGCATGAACCACGAGGGCCGCAGAACCGCCCACTGGTCGAACAGACCGGGCAGGGCCCGGTGCACCGCCCCCACCGCCGGGCCGCCTTCGGGGATGGCCGAGGAACTGAGCAGCACCGTGCGGCGCACACCGGCGGCGCGGGCCCGACGGAGGAACGGCAGCATCGTCGCCGCGGGGTCGGAGTCGCCCACGGGCGTGACGGCGGTGACCACCGCGGTGGACACCGCGACTGACCTCGCGCGGCGGTAGCTGATGCCGGGGTGGGTCGCCTCGTGCGGGGGCGGCCCACCCTCCCTACGCGCGTGGCTGAATCAGCCGGGGGGCGGTAGCCGTCCCCCTTTGCGCGGGCGGGCAGGCGTTCCGGGGCCGGCGCCCGTAAGTGTGCGACCGGACTCGGGGACCGGCCGCGACACCCTGCCCGGAGGGCATGCACAACGCACACAGCGGGGTGCCCCCTTGCTGGCCCACGCACACAAAGCCCAACGTGGGGCTCGATCACAAGGTCGGCTGCAAACGCCACCCAGGGCCGGGGCGCGGCTGTACGGACACAGGCCGACCCTTCGGTGAACGGGGAAACCCATGGGCAGAGGAAAGCGAGGGTCAGAAGAGCGTCTTCTCGGCCTCGCGCGTGAACGGCACGAAGTCGTCGACTTGGCCGGCCAGTACCTTCCTGGCCCACTCGGGGTCCGCCAGCAGCGCCCGGCCCACCGCGACCAGGTCGAACTCGTCGCGGGCCATGCGTTCGACCAGCGGTTCCAGCCCCGCGGCCGTGGCACTGCCCGCGAGGAGGTCGGCGTTGAGGCCGACCGAGCCGACGGCGACGGTCGCCTTGCCGGTAAGTTTTTTCGCCCACGCCGCGAGGCTGAGGCCGGACCCTTCGAACGCCGGCTCCCAGTAGCGTCGCGTCGAGGCGTGGAAGGCGCTGACTCCGGCGTCGGCCAGCGGAGCGAGCACGGCAAGCAACTGGTCCGGGGAGGAGGCGAGTCGGGCCTCGAAGTCGGTGGCCTTCCACTGGGAGAAACGGAAGATGACCGGGAAGTCCGCCGACACCACCTCACGGACGGCCTCCACGACCTCGGCGGCGAACCGCGTCCTTTGTATGGCGTCGCCTCCGTACTCGTCCGTACGGCGGTTGGTGTGCGCCCACAGGAACTGGTCGATCAGGTACCCGTGCGCCCCGTGGATCTCTATCCCGTCGAAACCGATCCGTTCGGCATCCGAGGCCGCTTGCGTGAACGCGCCGATGACGTCGTCGATGTCCCGGCGGGTCATGATGTGTCCGCGTCCCTCCTCTCCGGTCAGGGTCAGACCGGACGGGCCCATCGCGGGCGCGTCGGGGAAGGGCGGCTGCCCCGGTTCGCGCACCATGCCGGTGTGCCACAGCTGCGGCACGATGTATCCGCCCGCGGCGTGCACAGCGTCGGCCACCCTGCTCCAGCCGGCGAGCTGCTCCTCCCCGTGGAAGCGGGGCACGGCGGCGTCCAGGCCGGCCGAGGGGTGGTCGACGTAGGTTCCTTCCGTGATGATCAGCCCCACGCCTGCCGCCGCACGACGGGCGTAGTAGGCGGCGACGTCCTCGCCGGGGATTCCGCCAGGTGAGAATGAACGGGTCATGGGGGACATGACGATCCGGTTGGGCACGGTCAGTCGTCCCAGGGTGAAGGGGCGGGACAGGACTTGGGCTGCCGGAGAAGTCATGAGGTGCTCCTTGGGGGGAAAGGCGGGGCAGTGGTGGAGGTGCCACCGGTGTGATGGGTTTCTCGTCCCTTCCGTGTGGGCTCCCGGGCTGGATGTTCCCGTGGCGCGACGCATCGGAGGCGAGGAGGGGGCTGGCGGATGGCCCGGCACGGGGTCGAGGGGGCAATGGAAGCGGCGGAGGCGTCCCCGTCGGTGGCGGAGGGCGACCGGCCTGCGCGCAGTGCGGACCGGCGTCCGGTCAGGCACCTGCCGAGGCTCTGTGTAGGCCATTCGGAGCGCCGCTCCGGTAAAATGGGCGAGTCCGAACATACGGAGCGCCGCTCCGAAAATCAACCAGTCCTAAACGTGTGAGGTGCTGATCGTGACTCAGGCATTCCGGGCAGACGCGCGGCGAAATCGCGACCTGCTGCTCACCGCCGCGCGGGAGTCTGTCGCCGAGCACGGCACGGATGCGTCGCTCCGTGACATCGCCCGGCGCGCGGGCGTGGGCATCGGGACGCTTTACCGGCATTTCCCGACCCGTGAGGCACTGCTCGAAGCCCTACTCAACTCCAACTTCGACGCACTGCGTGCCCGGGCCGACGTCCTGCTCGCCGCACCCGACTCCGGCGAGGCACTCCTGACCTGGTTGGGGGAACTGGCCGCTGGATCGGCCACCTACCAAGGACTGCCAGAGTCGATCATGAATGCCCTGGCGGACGAGACCTCGGGGCTGCACGCCTCCTGTGCCGGTATGCGCTCCGCGGGAGGACAGTTGCTGAAGCGTGCGCAGCAGGACGGATCGGTTCGCTCCGACGTGACCGTCAGTGAGGTCATCGCGCTCGTCCTTGGGCTCGCCTGGGCAGCCGAACGGTCGGTCGAATCCTCCGACCTGATCGCCCGCCTGCTCACCACGGCGATGTTCGGACTGGCCGACCGCGGTCGATGACCGTGACCGGTGCCGAGTGCGGCGCGGTGACCGCCGTACAGCGGTACGCGGCGGCTGTCGCTCGTACGGCCATGGCCCCTCTGAGCATGCCGGTGCTCGGAGGAGGGTCACAGCCTCGCTGAAGCAGACCCGTCGCACGCGTATTGCGATATCGATGCCCAGCCACCCATGGTGATCGCCGATGGCCGGCCCCATGGGTCAGTGCGCGGCGTCGGTGTCCGAGCGCAGGATGACACCGCCCACGCTTCCCGGCTTCTCGAGCAACTCGACTGCCGCCGCGAGATCGGCGAGGTCGAACTCGCCCGCGACCGGGAACGTTCCCGGGGCGGTCCGCAGCAGTTCCCAGACATCGGCGACGTCGGTGAGGCTCTGTTCCCGTGTCGTGTCCGCCAGCCACCGGGCGGAGGAGACTCCTCGCAAGGTGATACCGCGGAAGACGACGTGCAGCGACGGCACGCTGATCGGCTCCTCGGCGAGGCCGCCGTAGAGCACGAGCGTGCCGCCGTCGGCGAGGAGGCCGAGCAGATCGGTCACCAACGCGCCGCCTACGGGATCGACGATGACCTCGCAAGGCTCGCCGTCCGACAATGTCCGTGCCTCTTCCCGCCAGCCAGCGTCCTCGGTGGTGACGATGGGCAGGCCCGGGAACCGCTCGGACAGCGCGTCGGCGCCCGTGCGGCTGCGGACCGCACCGATCAGTCGCAGTTGGCGCCGCAGGGCCAGCGTGATCAGTGCCCTGGCGAACGAGGAGCCCGCGGCCGTCAGCAGAATGGGCGTCGTGACACCGGCACGCCCCGGCGCCGCTTTCTCGATGGCCCTGAGCATGAGGAGCGCCGCGACGGTGTTCGCCAGAGAGACGCAGGCGAGGTCGTCCGGGATGTCGTCCGGGATCGGGAAGACACAGTTTGCCGGGACGGCCGCGACCTCGTTCCAGGCGCCCGTGCCGGGGAAGAAGGCCACGCGTGTGCCGGGGGTCAGTCCGGCCGAGGCGTCGACGCCCTCGCCGGTCGCGGTGACGGTGCCGACCCCGTCCACGCCGAGCGACATGCCGCCGGGTGGCATCGGGACCGGGTAGGTGCCGCGGATCAGGGCCACGTTGCCCGGGTGCAGCAACCGCTTGGTGATACGTATCGACACCTCGCCTGCGGCGGGCTCCGGTACGTGGGCGTTGGTCACCAGCCGGAGAACCTCAGCGGGCTCCCCGAACCGGTCGAAAATGAACTGCCTCACTGCGTCATCTCCTGGGGGAAGTGGAAATGGAAAGGCCAGGGACCGCGGGGTCGAGGACATCGGGGCGGGGCAGGGATGCGGGTTCACATTGGATGAAGTCCGGATGATGAGCGGGCCGTTGCGAGGAGCGTGCATCTTCGCGCCTTCGACCAGTCCGCCGACGTCGATTCCCGCGTAGCCGAGCCGTGTGACGAGTGCGCCGACTGCCTCCTTGGCCGACTCGTCGTCCTGACTCACACGTGCATGCTGGGGGCTTCCTTCGGTCTTGCTCGGTCGCGACGCCAGCGGGGCGCCGACCGCCGTGCGGGGACTCACCGGGTCCGCGACCGGCAGGTGCCCGCGCACTCGCGAGGGGAAGTGCGGCGCCGTACGCCGGACGCAGCCGGCCGTGACTCGGCTGCCGGGTGGCTCACTGCCCGCGAACCCGGACGCCGGCCCGGAAGACCGCTTCGACGTCGAGCAGGGCCTTGGGGTCTTCGGCCGGGTTCCCCCGAACCGCGAGCAGGTCCGCGTCGGCGCCTGCCGTGATGTGGCCTTTGCGGCCCTCCATCCGGCAGAGCTGGGCGGCCAGGCTCGTGACGGACTTCAGGGCGTCCAGCGGGGAGATGCCCAGGCCGGTCAGATCGATCACGGCGTACGGCAGGACGTCGTGCGGCTTGAACGGCGCGATGCCGGCGTCCGAGCCCAGGACTACCCGGGCGCCCCGCTGGTGCAGTTCGCGGTTGGTTGCCTGGAGCTTGTCCCTGTGCAGGGCGAGCTCCTTGGGCGGGTTCACCAGGGCCTTGGGGCTCAGGCCGAGCGACAGACTGGCGAACGTGTCGCTCGCCGCGATGGCGTCGATGATGCCGGGAACCGGGTCGACGCCAGTGGGGCTGAGGAAGGTGACATGCTCCAGGCTGTCGACGCCGGCTTCGAGAGCGTCCTCGATGGCCTGGGCGCCGTGCGCGTGGGCGGCCACGGGCAGGCCGAGCCGGTGCGCCTCGTCGACCACGGTACGCAGGTCCTCGCGGCTGTACTGCGACGCGTGCGGCGGTACGCTGTCGGGCGTCATGGTGCCGCCGCTGGCCATGACCTTGACGACGGCGCAACCCCGGGCGTGCCGCTCGCGCACGGCCTCACGCAGGGCCTCGGTGCCCTCCACCTCGCCGCCGAAGAAGTGGCAGTGGCCGCCCGGAGTGGTCAGGGGGGGTCCCGCGGCGAGGATCTCCGGGCCGGACTCCGGTCGGTCCGCCTGTTCCCGCACGAGTTGGAGGGACAGGTAGTTGCGGTCGCCGAGGTCGCGCACGGTGGTGATGCCTGCTTGCAGGGCGGACTGCGCGGCAGCACGCATGTGCGTCAGCAGGTCCTCGTCGTCCATCGCGATGAGTGAGGCCACGGGATGGGGGCCGGCGTCGAAGGCCAGGTGGACGTGGCTGTCGATGAGGCCCGGCATGAGGGTGGTATCCGGACCGAGGTCGATGACGCTGGTGTCACCGTCGGTCGGCGGTGCTTCGGTGCGGTCCACCCGCACGATGCGGTCGCCGCGGACGTGTACGGTCGCGGGCCCGGACACCGTGTATCCGTCGAACAACATACCTGCGCGAAGCGCAAAAGAATTCAACTGTGGTCCTTGAGTGAGGTCGAGACAGCCCGGGCGCGTCAGGGAGGGCGTGTCCGGGCAGCGGCTCGATGGTCGCCGTCACGCACGGGAGCGCGATAGCGCGGGCGATGCCTGGCCGGGCGGAGAGCGATCCAACATTTCCGGAGCGCTGCTCCGAATATACGGAGTGGCGCTCCGGAACGCAACAGGCTCCGGAAGACGACTGATTCTGAGGACGCAACCGGTTTCGGGAACGAAAGGGCTTGGGCTGGACGGGCCTGGGCCGGGTCGGCCCAGGCCCGCGGGCCGGTACTCACTATCAGGGGGGACCCCGCAATGGGTTCAGTGGCGCGGTGACCCCGCTCACGAGTTCAGCGCTGCCTGACGCGGCGGACAGACGCGGGTGCCTGCCGCCGGGTCTGACTCGCGGCCGGCCGCTGGGTGCGGGCGGCCGCTTCGCTGGTCATAGGTGCTGAGGTAGCGGATCGCCGGTCTACGGGGACGGCTTTGGGTGCCGGGCGAAGTTCAGCCGACGCAGTAGGCCCTCCGCTGTCCCCAGCATCTGCGCCCAGTCCTCCACCGTCAGGCCGAACGTCCCGAAGGAGGCGAATGCTTCGGCCAGAGCATCGGCTACGACTTCTTCCGCGCGCCCCAGCCGAACGCCGCCACCAGATGCACCATGCCCTTGCAGTCCGGCCCTTCCGGCAGATCCTCATCGGCTTCGAGCGCCGCGCGCACCAGAGCGGGGTTCGCCGCCCCGCGGTACGGCTTCATCAACCGTCAGGCAGCCTGATACAGCGTCTCCAGCCCTTGCTCGCTCGTTCCGGCAGCGTGGCGGGCGAAATTCCACCAGGCGCCGCGAAGTCGACCGTTGCAGCGCCCACGCCGGCGCCTGGTGAATGGCCTGCATCGGAGGCTCCGGCACCTAACTGATCGTTCCAGGATGGGCTGAGCTGCGGGTCTTGTGCTCGACGATCTTGGTCGGCGGTGTGTCCAGGGGCGCGTGCTGATCTTGTTCCTGACGACCTGTGGGAGCGGGTTGCTCCGCTGTTGCCGCCTGCTCCCGAACGGCGCCACCGCTATCCCGGGCGGCTGCGCGTTCCGGACCGCGTGGCACTCGCCGGCGTCATGTACGTGCTGCGGACCGGTGTGCCTGGCGCGACGTCCCGCGGAGACCGTGGGCTGCTCCGGTGTGACGGCTTGGCGCCGGCTGCGAGACTGGACCGAGGCCGGCGTCTGGCCCCGCCTGCCTGCCGTCTTGCTGGCTGGCGGCCGCGGTGGGCGAGCCGACGTTCGCGATCGCCTTCGCCGGACGGTTCGGCCGTGGCGCCGCGGAGGAGGATCAGGTGGCGGCGGCTGACGAAGTCGCTCATGCAGCCCATTCTGGTGCCGGGCAATTCCTGGGGCGTGGCGAACCCAGCTGGGCGGGCAGCCGGTGGGGCAAGAACTCGCTGGCGTCTGCGCGGGGCGCCCCACCCGTCGGACAGGACCCCACTTCGCAGAAATCCAGTCGATAATCAGTTGCGAACCAGCAAGGTGATCGCGGCCGCAAGTGCGCCGACGGCCAGAGCGGCGATGCCGTAGCCGAGCCGATGCGAGCGCACGCCTGGCAGGTAGCGGTCGATTGCGAAGGAGCCCGGCCCGCTAAGGGCCAGGGCGGCTGCTCCCGCAGCAAGGACGAGTTCGTACTCCACACCCTTCGGGGCGAAGAAAGCACCACCCCACTTCACGGATATCGCATTGGCCATGGTGCCGACGACTGCCGCTCCGGCAAGCGGGGTCAGGAGCCCCAGCGCGAGACCCAGGCCACCGAGCAACTCGCTCAATCCAGCCACGACCGCCATGGTCCTACCGGACGGATAGCCCACGGACGCGAAGAACTGCCCCCAGAATTTCACGCCCCCACCGGAGAACCAGCCGAACAGCTTCTGAGCCCCGTGGGCCGCCATTGTCAGGCCGACGGCCAGACGGAAGAGCAGCACCCCGGTGTCGTGGGCGGGTGAGGGAACACTCCGTTCATCGGTACCTGCGGCACGGGAGCCGAAATGCTTCATCGTGCCTGTGGGCGAAGTGGACATGCGCAAAGTCCTTTCTGAGGATGACTTGTGTCCGCGAGCCGGCTATGGCAAGGGACGTCCGAAGCCGCGGTGCGGATGAGGTGCCCACAGTTTCCGCGGGCTCTGTGCGGAGCCGTCGCTGAGGGGCCGATTCGGTCGATGGCGCCGCCGTGAGAGGCGCACTCGTCGGACATCCGGTGGCACGCCACCAGTACGTACCGGAGCGATGCTTCGGTAGTGAGCAGGCTACGGAGCGGCGCTCCGGTACGTCAACTGGCGGGCGGATGGGGCGTGCTGGTGCGGGTTGGTGCTCCTTGACTACCGGAGCGGTGCTCCGTAAGGTTCACAATGCGGAGCAGTGCTCCGTTACTCTGCCAGTTCGAGTGGATACCACTCCCAGCTGCGCTTCGACCATCGGAGGCCTTTTATGTCCATGGCAAACAACACCGTGCTCGTCACTGGAGCTACCGGGCAGCAGGGTGGTGCCACTGCATGGCATCTGCTGGATGCCGGATGGCATGTGAGAGCGCTAGTTCGCGATCCGGAGAGTCGCGCCGCGCGGGACCTCGCGCGGCGCGGAGCGGAGCTTGTTCGAGGTGACATGGACGACCGCGCGTCCCTGCATGCCGCCGTCGAGGGGGCTTACGGGGTCTTCAGCGTCCAGCCAGCTCTCATTCCGCCTGACTTCTCCGAAAACGAGCTGCAGCGAGGGGTGAACGTGGCAGAAGCCGCACAAGCGGCAGGCGTGCAGCACCTCGTGTATGCGTCTGTCGGCAGCGCCGATCGGGGCACCGGAATCCCGCATTGGGAGATCAAGTGGCAGGTTGAGCAGCACATTCGTGCGCTGGGTATCCCTGCCACGATTCTCCGGCCGGTCATGTTCATGGAAAATCACGCCGACCCGACATACGGCGTGAATGGTGAGCACGCACTCCTCAGGACCATTCCTTTCAATGCCACCGTCCAGCTTATTGCCCTGGAGGACATCGGTGCCTTCGCGGCTCTCGCTTTCGGCAACCCTCAGCAGTACCTGGGCAAGGCGATCGAACTGGCCGGTGATGAACTGACCCTCGACCAGATCGTCGCCGCGATCAGCCGGGCCGTCAGCCGACCCCTTCCGCTTCCAGCGGCCCATACAGAGCTCATCGAGGGGGACTCCGGGGGTGAGCTGACAGGCAGCACGTTTTCCTTCTGCGGCTGGCAGGCTGACATCCCGGTGCTGCGGGCGCAGCACCCGGCTCTGATGGACTTCCCAACGTGGCTGGCACGGGGAGGAGCGTCAAAGATCGAGGCACTGCTCGACCCCACAGGGACCCATTCTTAGACGTCGTTTCTTATGGCGTGATGGTTCGTTGAACCGTGCATGACGTATCTGGTTGAGCGGTTGGTGCCGGACGAGTTATAGGTGCTGTTTCGGCAGGTGGTGCCGGCAACGGAGGTGAGACGCCCGCAGGGTGGTGGTCGGCGACGGGCCGGGGATCGCGAGACTTTGGTGGCGATCATTTTCGTGGCCATGTCGGGCTGCGCGTGGCGGCAGCTGCCGCCGGTGTTCGGCCCTGCCAGGCCCACCGTCTACCGGCGCTTCGCCCAGTGGAGCCGGGAGCGGGTCCGGCGGGTCCGGGCCAGGCTGCACCGGGTCGTCCTGGACGAGCTCGGTGCCAGAGGCGAGCTGGACTGGTCGCGGTGCGCGATCGACTCCGTCAGCGTGCGGGCGGCAAAAGGGGGCCGCTGACCGGACCGAATCCGCCCGACCGCGGCAAGCCGGAATCGAAAATCCGCCTGATCACAGACCGGAACGGACTGCCTCTGTCGCTGGGCGTCTCCGGTGCCAACATGCACGACAGCCTCGGTCTGAAGCCGCTGGTCCGCGGGATCCCGCCCATCCGTTCCCGTCGCGGTCCGCGTCGCCGGCGTCCCGCCAAGCTCCCTGCCGACAAGGGATACGACTACGACCACCTGCGGCGCTGGCTGCGCAAGAGGGGCATCCGCCACCGGATCGCTCGCAAAGGCATCGAGTCCTCGACACGCCTGGGCCGTCATCGCTGGGTCGTCGAGAGAACCGTGTCCTGGCTCGCCGGATGCCGATGCCTGCACCGCCGCTACGAGCGCAAGGCCGAGCACCTCCTCGCTTTCGTCGACATGGCTGCCGCCCTCATCGGCTACCGCCGACTCAGCAGCTGAGCGGGCCCAGGCCTGCTGTGTCGGTGGCAGCCCGTAAGGTGCGCGCAACGTCTCCAAGGAGGAGGGTCCGTGGGATTCTCGGGTCACCTGGTCTTTGCCCGTAGCAAGCGTCCGCTGCTGGAAGCACCCGTGTTCAACAGCATCAGCCACGAGCTGAAGGACACCGTGCATGCGTGGTGGCCGCGACCGGGTGGTTGGCAGACCCTCCAGTTCGATCACGGACTATGGGAGGACGCCTACCTGTCCGCCCTGGTCGGATGGACCGGCGCACCGGCCTGCGTCGCAGACGTCTTCGACAGCGATATTGCCCTCGTGACCGGGCTGGGAACCAACGGGCAGCGTTGGCAGGCGTGGCTCAATCTGGACAACGCTGCGGCACTCCTCACCGAGGAACCAGAGGACCTGGACGACGCGAGCCTGTGGGTGGGTACACCCGAGTTCAACGAGGCTGTGAGGCGCAAGCGCGCGGAGCTCGAGGTGGATGTTCCAGCCGGCGCTGAAGGCGCCCTCGTTTGGGCTGCAGCGGCTGGCATCCCGGCCACAGTGCAGCAGTCCGGGATCGAAGAGCTACTGCGCTCGCGGGACACCTTTGCGGAGGACCTCTTCAGCGTGCTGCTGGACCAGTTGGGCTTTCCCCAGGCCGCCCAGCCCTCACCAGAGCCATAAGAAACGGCGTTTAAGCCGGCGATGCCGAGGGCGGTGTCGGGGCGGCAGTGGCTGCACGCGCTGGTGCCGTCGGCCAGCAGCCGGCGGGACTCGTCCGGGCCGACGGGATGGTGTCGTTTGCCTGCCATGGAGCAGGTGCCCCGGTGGACCTGCACGGGCGGCTTGCCGACTCCGATACCGAGTTCGATGATCCAGTCCGGCGGTGCCGGCTTCGCCCCCCGGCCGCGTTCCTGTTCGGTTTGCCGCTGTACCAGCTGCGCGATCCTGCGGTCGATGCGTGCCAGCCACATCGTGTGCCATTTCCATGATCACGCTCGCTACAGTCGCGTGTGCGACCTCGTCGAGCACCTGGCCGGAGAGGAGCGTGTGCCGAAGGAAGAGCTGCGGGCACAACTGGCGAACTACGCCGGCAGATCGCTGGTTGCCGGCCCACCGCAGGGGTGATCCGGTGCGGGTACGCGGTGCACGACCCGGACCTGCGGGGCCTCAACGGCACGGTCCGCCCTGTGGTGCTGCGGGCTGTCCCGCCGCCTCGCCGGCCGGCCACCCTCCGGCGCCGACTCGGCGGAGCGTCTTGTTCCGCCGGCGGTAGTCGCGCGCCTGGCGTGGACGCCCCGTTTCGTCATCGCCCTCGGCCGGCCGCTGCCCCGTAGCCACCACGGCGTCCCTACCGACAGCATCGTCGCCGCCGCGCCCGACCCTCGTCGACCCCTCGACCGAAGGGAGAGTGACCGGCTCGTCGACCGGACGGCCCGGCCGTGCGTCAGGTCACCCCGCGGCCGGTGCGGCTCAACAGCGAAGCGAGGATCTCGTCCGGGTGTGTCCACACGAGCGCCGTTCCCGCATCCTCCAGGGTGTGGAGCCGTGCGGTGGGGATACGGGCGGCGAGGGAGGCCCCGTGGTCGGGCGAGTGGAACGGATTCGTGTCGCGTCGGCTGTACCACAGGTCGATCGGGACCGAGACGGCGCCGGGATCGAACGGCCAACGCGTCATGGCCAGCACGGTCTCGCGTGCGTACCCCGCGGCGCCCTGTACGAATCCCTCCGCCAGGGCACGACGGTACGCCCGCCGGAGAGCGGGATCTCCGTACACGTTCCCGTCGCCGTCCCCGGCGGCATCCGTCACCACCTCGAACAGCGCCTCCGCCCCGGCAGCGCCGCACAGCATCCGCTCGGTGGCCCGTGGATCGTCCGCCACACGACGCACCAGCACGTGGGCCTCTGGTTCGAGTGCGCCCGCGAACCCAGGATGGGCCAGTTCGTCCGTCCCGGAGACCAGGGACGCACCCATCACCGCCCCGGCCGCGGCGCAGGCGAGCGCGAAGGGTGCGCCCACCGAATAGCCGATGGCCGCCAGGCCGTCCAGCCCTCGGGCAAGAGCGAACTCGCGGACGTCGCGGGCCCAGTCCGCCAGGGTCCACCCGGGCGTCGCGTCGGACACACCCAGTCCCGGCCGGTCGACGGCCAGGAGGCGCACGCCGGCCCTTGCCACGGCCTCGCCGCTCATTCCCAGCCATCGGCCGGTTGCCGAACCACCGCAGAACAGCACCGGCACCCCCGATGCCGGGCCCCACTCGGCCCACCCCATCGTGCGTCCGTCGGCCAGCCGCACCTGCCCCAGACGCTCGGGCGCCGTCACGCCGGTCGTCCTCACCACTCTCGGAGCTCCTTACGGCGGGTCCGCGAGGCCGGTGCTCCGGCCGGCGGCCGGTGTCCGGGCTCGGCGGGGGTCTGAGTGCGTCGTGGCGAACCGGGCTCGGTAGTGGCCCGGTGAGACACCGAGCCGGGCCACGAAGGTGCGCCGCAGCGTCTCGGGGCTGCCGAATCCGGCCGCTCGGGCGCTCGCGGCCACGCTGTGACCGGCCTCCAGCAGCGCCTTCGCGTGGTCGAGCCGTACGCGTTCGACGAACCTGGCCGGTGTCGTGCCGAGCTCGGCGTTGAACAGCCGGGTCAGATGCCTGGGACTGACACCGACGAGGACGGCCAGCGAGTCCGTACTGTGGTCGAGTGCGGGCTGCGCGGAGACCAGGTCGGTGACCGCTCTCAGCGCAGGCGTGCGGGGCGCGCTCACCTCGAGCGGTGCGGAGAACTGGGACTGCCCTCCCGGGCGCTGCATGAACACCACCAGACCGCGCGCGACCTCGCGGGCCAGATCCGCACCGTGGTCCCGCTCGACCAGACAGAGCGCGAGGTCGATACCGGCGGTGACACCGGCCGAGGTGAAGATGCCACGATCCTCGACGAAGAGGGAGTCGGGCTCGACGTGCACGTCCGGGTAGGCGCGCGCGAGCAGCCGGGCGTGGCGCCAGTGCGTGGTCGCGCGGTGCCCCGGGAGCAGGCCCGCTGCGGCGAGGACGAACGAGCCGGTGCAAATGGACACGAGCCTGCGGGCGCGGGCGCGCAGGTGCCGCACGGCCTCGGTCAGATCGGCCGGGATCGGATCGGTGACGAGGAGATCCCCGCCCGAGACGACGAGTGTGTCGACGTCGAGGTCCGCCGCGGCCGAGTCCACGGGCAGACGCGTGCCGATCGAGGTGCGTACCGGCTTGCCGGACGGCGACGCATAGCACAGCGAGTAGCCGGCACCGAAGGTGTTGGCCTCGGCGAACACCTCCGCGGGGCCCGACACGTCGAGCATCTTCACACCGTCGAACACGAGGAAGGCAACACGGTGGACCGCCATGCGGTTGACGGCTCCTTTCCTTGGTCGGCACGTCCGCGGGAAGTTCCCTGATCGGGTGTGCCGGCTGCGGTCCAGGTCACTCGGGCCGAGGGCCGGATCACTCGGGCCATGCGTTCGTCCGGATGATCTGGACGAAGTCCTTGCGCTGGAAGCCGGGGTCGAAGTGTGCGAGGACGTCGTCGTTCATGGTCCCGAAGGTCGTGTCGGGCCGGTCGGCCATGCCATGGTGGAAGGCCTTCAGGATGCGGTTCTTGAAATCCGGCCGCGGGTGGGCGGCCACGACCTCGGCACGCTGCTCCGGGGTGATCTGCTCCAGTTCCAGGCCCAGGACGTCGGTCTCGACGCCGAGCGTCACCACGGAGACCTCGGGAGCGAGGTGGAGGGGAATCTCCGGTGTGGTGTGCAGCGCGATCGCCAACCAGACGTTCCGCGCCTCCTCCTCGCTTCGGCCGTGGTCGCGCAGGAAGGTGTACGCCGCCTCGGCGCCGTCGAGCTCGAAGCGACGGTCCTTCGTGCGGTAGTCGTCCGTCAGCCCGAGGTCGTGGAAGAGGCCGCCGACGTAGGCGAGCTCGGGGTCCACCCGGAGTCCCCGTGCGGCGCTCTTGAGCATCCCCCAGAGGAACACCCGGCGGGAGTGGTGGAACAGCGTGTCGTCGGCGGACTGGCGCACCAGCTCGGTGGCCTCGCGGACCAGGGCGGTGTCCGGGACCGTGATCCCGGCGATCGTTTCGGGCATCGTGCCTCCAAAAGGGAAAGGTTCACAGCGTCTGTCGCTTCCGGCCCAGCTCCACGCTCCCTGATCGACGTTGCGGCGAGAAGCGTCCGAACGGACGCATGTCCCACGGATCCGGACACACGGCGTGCGGCGACGCCGGCCGGCCCCGGTCGGCGTCACACGGGCTGCTGGAGCGGGTCGCCCCCTTCGCACCGGCCTCGGGCCGGTCCGCTGGGCAGCGCCGGGCGCCTTGGCCCTCGGCCCCTCACGTGCCGTGCCGCGATCCGCCGCGGTCTCACCCGCCACACCGCGCGCACCGTCTTCGGCATCGCGTGCTGGACGGGGGCCGGACGAGGTCCGCCGCAGCGGTTCCTGTCATCAACCGGGAAACGGAATCGGGCGCCGCCTCCCTCAGCGCACCGGTCTCCGGCGGCAGAGGGCGATCCGGTCACCGTCCTCGGAGGAGCGGATACCGGAGCGGGCGGGCCCCACGCGTTCGAAGACGATCCCGGCCTGCGACCGAAGCCGGGCGAGGTCGTCATCGACGTCGCGGCCCGGGATCCCCATGCGTCGCCGGGCAGCCGCGAACTCTATGCTCGTCCGCGTCGGCACGCCCCTCCGACGGTCGGGCGGGCCGGTCGTCCATGTCGTCACAGTCGGTTCAGGGGATTCGGTGCGTACACGATTCGCCGTGCTCGGGCCCGTCAGGGCCTGGCGCGACGAGACGGAACTGGTGCTGGGACCGCCCAAGCAGCGCGCTCTGCTCGCGTTGCTGCTGACCGCGGCGGGACATCCGGTCGCCGTCCACGAGATCGTCGACGCGCTGTGGGGGCAGAACCCGCCGGACACCGCCGTCAACGTGGTTCAGCGGCACGTCGGAGCACTGCGCCGGCTGCTCGAACCGGATCTCCCGGCCCGGGGGACGTCACGGTGGCTGGTGCGCGGCTCGGGCGGCTACCGCCTCGACGTGGACCCCGACTCGCTCGACCTGCTCCGCTTCCGCGAGCTGCGGCAGCGGGCGGAGCAGGCGGCCGGAGACGGGGACGCGACCGGCGCCACCGAGCTGTTGATCGAGGCGCTGGCCTTGTGGCGCGGGCCCGCGGCCACCGGGATCACGGCCGAGGTGCGCTCCCATCCGGCCTTCACCGGCCTCGACGCCGAGCATCTGGCCGCCGTCAAGGAGGCGGCCGAACTCGCTCTGGAGGCCGGTGGCGGGCTGGGCGCCCGGGTGCTGGTCACGCTTCGGCAGGCCGCCGCACAGCACCCGTTGGACGAAGGACTCCAGGCCAGACTGATCCTGGTGCTCGCGGCCACCGGTCATCAGGCCGAGGCGCTGGACGTCCACCGGAGCGTGCGCGCCCGGCTGGCGGACGAGTTGGGCGTCCAGCCGGGCCCCGAACTGCAGGCGGCCCTGCAGCGAGTCCTGGGGCGTACCCCCACCGCCTCCGCCGAGGCAGCGGCAGCGGCAGCGGCGCTCGACTCCCCGCCGGCGCAACCGGGTGCCCTCGCCACCGTGCGGCCCGCTCAGCTCCCCGCGGACCTGGCCTCCTTCACCGGCCGGCACAGTGAACTCGCCCGCTTCCGCAAACTCCTGCCCGAGGCCGGAGAAGTGCCGCCGACCGTGGTGATCAACGCCGTCGGCGGCATGGCCGGAGTCGGCAAGACGACCCTGGCGGTGCACTGGGCGCACAGCGTCGCCGACCGCTTCCCCGACGGGCAGCTCTACGTCAACCTGCGCGGTTTCCACCCCAGCGGTTCGATCATGAGCGTGTCCGAGGCGATCCGCTCGTTCCTCGACGCGTTCGGCGTGCCCGCGCACCGCGTCCCCGCCGGGCTCGACGCCCAGGCCGCCCTGTACCGCAGCCTTCTCGCCGACCGGCGCGTCCTCATCGTCCTCGACAACGCGCGCGACACCGAGCACGTGCGCCCCCTGCTGCCCGGCGCGCCCGGCTGCCTGGTCGTCGTCACCAGCCGCAGTCAGCTCTACGGGCTGGTGGCCGGTGAAGGCGCGCACTCCCTGACGCTGGACGTGCTCACCCCCGCGGACGCCCACGAGTTCCTGGCCCGCCGCCTCGGAGCCGAACGCGTGGCGGGTGAACCCGAGGCGGTCGCGGAGATCATCGAGCTGTGCGGGCGTCTCCCGCTGGCGCTGGCCGTCGTCAGCGCCCGCGCCGTCGTGAACCCGACCTTTCCGCTGGCGTCCGTCGCCGCCGAGCTGCGCGAGAGCGAGGACAGCCTCGACGCGTTCTCCGGAGAGGCCCCGATCGCCGACGCCCGCAGTGCGTTCTCCTGGTCGTACCAACTCCTCACTCCCGGGGCGGCCCGCGTCTTCCGGCTGCTGGCCCTGCACCCGGGCCCCGACTGCTCGCTGGCCGCCGTCGCCAGCCTGGCCGGGCTGCGAACGAGCCAGGTACGACCGCTGCTGGCCGAGCTGGTGCGCGCGCACCTGCTCTCCGAGACGCTGCCGGGCCGCTACGGCTGCCACGAACTGCTGCGCGCCTACGCCGGCGAGCTGGGCCGGGCCGAGGACGGCGTACCGGATCTGGAAACGGCCCGGCGCCGGCTGCTCGACCATTACCTGCGCGGCGCGCACGCGGCCGACTGTGCCCTCGCGCCCAGCCGCGAGCGCATCGCGCTGCGCCCCCACCTGCCCGGTGTGACCGTCCCGCGCCTGCCCGACCAGGCGGCGGCGGCCGACTGGCTGGAGACCAACGGGTCCGTCCTGCTCGCCGCGATCGAACAGGACGCGCGGCACGGCAGCGGTGAGTACAGCTGGCAGCTGGCCGCGACCCTGGACATGCACCTGGACCGCACAGGCCGCCGGCAGGAACAACTCGCGGCCCAGACATTCGCCTTGGGAGCGGCCCAGCGGCTGGGCGACATCCGCGGCCAGGCGCACGGGCACAAGGCCCTCGGCTTCGCCTGCGGTCGCATGGAACGGTGGGACGAGGCCGACGCCCATCTCGCGCGCTCGCGGGAGCTGTTCGCCGAGATCGGTGACCGGGCCGGTCAGGCCAGGGCCCATCGCCACTCCGCCTTCCTGGCCAACCGGTGCGGACGGCACGAGGACGCCCTCGCCCATTACGCCGATGCCAGTGCCCTCTACCGCGCGGCCGGATGGCGCAACGGCGAGGCGAACGTCGCCAACGAGGTGGGGTGGACGTACGTCCTGATGGGCAGGTACGCAGACGCCCTGCGGGAATGCGGCTGGGCGCTGTCGGTCCACCGGGAGGCCGGTGACCGCAACGGCGAGGCCGCCGCCTGGGACAGTCTCGGGTACGCCCACCACCACCTGCACGAACACGACCGGGCGCTGGAGTGCTACGAGCACGCGCTGGAGCTGTACCGGGCGATCCGCGACCGCTATCTGCAGGCCGACACGCTGGTGCACATCGGCGACACCCACCGCGCGGCCCGCCACGGCACCCGGGCCGCGCTCGCCTGGCGCGAAGCACTCGGCATCCTCGAGGACATCGATCACCCGGAGGCCGCGCACGTCCGCGACCGGCTGACGGACCTCGCCGTACCCGGGCGGTCCGGGCGTCAGTAAACCGTCAGCGTTCCGGAAGCGGGCCCTGCCTACGCTCCCCGCGCTCCGCTCCATCAGGTGCGGCAGCCGCGTACGGCATTCCCCTTCAGGAACTGGATCATGACCACGACCACTGACGTGGCCGCCACGTCGGCCGAGCAGCGCGACGAACTGCTGCACACCCTGGTGTCCGACCACGCGAAGGCGTTGCTCGCCTACGCGGAGAAGCTGCTGAGAGACCGCCACCTGGCGGAGGACATCGTCCAGGAGACCCTCATCCGCGCCTGGCCGCACACGGAACGGCTCTACAGCACCGAGGGATCGGTACGCGGCTGGCTGCTCACCGTGACCCGCAACCTCGTCGTCGACCGCATGCGCAGCGCGGCCGCCCGGCACGAGACCATCGGCGCCGACGACCGGGACGTGCCCCTGCCCGACCACTCCGGCGCCGTGCTGACCTCGGTCGAGGCGGCCGACCTGCTGCGGCAGCTGTCCCACGAGCACCGGGAGGTCCTGCTGCACACCTGCATGTACGGCAGGACGGCCCAGGAGACGGCCCGCATCCTGGGGATACCCGCGGGCACCGTCAAGTCCCGCCGGCACTACGCCCTGAACACCCTGCGCGCCAAGGCCGGACACGGGCTCAGGCCGGAACGGTGAGCCGCATGTCCAGCACCGGGATCTCCACACGGCCGCCGGCGTCGGTGTGCCAGCGCCAGTGCGCGCCGTCGGCCTCGCCGCAGACCAGTCCGGTCCATCCGGCACCGCCCGGCCCGCACAGGGCGGCCAGCTCGGCGGCCTCCCGCTCGCCGGGCGTCCCGGTCACCACCACCAGGCCCCGCACCGGTCGACGCGCCCCGCCGGCGCGCAGTGTGCCCCGCCCCGTGGCGGGCGCCGTCGCGGCGGGTGCCTCGACCCGGGGAAGCTGCCGCAGACCCGCCGGCACGGTGAGCGGCGGGGCGCCGTCCACCCCGCGCAGCACGGTCACCGGCGTGTCGGGCCTGGTGCGTGCGATCTCCGCCAGCAGGTTCTGCACGACGTCCCGGGCCACGCCCTGGTCACCGCTGACGCTGAGGACGCCGTCCAGCCGGCTGAGGTCCACGAACACGGGTTCGTCCGCGTCGTCCGTGCCCGCGCGGACGAGGCAGGCCGCGCCGGTCGACGCCTGCGTCGTCGTGCCGGTGTCCTCCCTGCCGGTCGGCCGGCCCACGGCGCTCGCGGGGCGGCGCCAGCGCGTGCCGTCGATGTTCGTCCACGGAGCGTCGGCCGTGTCCGGGGCCGCCAGCCACACCGTCACGCCCGTGCCGTCGACGCGCAGCGCGTGCACCGGCTTCTCGGGTCGCTGTCGGGTAGGCCCGAACTCCGCCAGGGTGCCGTAGGCGCGTCGTACCGATTCCACGTCCGCGGCGAACCGGCGTCCGGTCGCCCGGCGTTGCATGAGCCGCCTCTTGCGCCGCATCGGCTCTCCCAGCCTGTGGACCCCGCGCACCACGGCGCGGTACCAGGTGCGCACCTTCCGCCTGCCCACGATGCCCGCCGTGATCAAGGCGAGCAGGATCGCACCGAGTACCGCGACGGCCGCGGCCAGCGGAATGGTGAACATCGTGGACGCCTGCCGTCCGGCGGCCGGGGGAGCGGCGGCGGCCCGGGCCCCGGTGTCGCGGGCCAGCCGGACGTCGGGGCCCGCGGCGTCCTGCGGCAGGCGCAGGATCCAGCCGGGGTGCAGCGGGGCGTCGGGGGCGTTGAGCGCCCCGCCGTCCTTCTGCGCCAGACCGCGGTTGAGGTCGAAGATCTCGCCGGAGCGGGCTGTGTCGCCCAGGGTGGCCGCGGCGATCGACTGGAGCGTGGCGAGCTGCCCACCGGTCTGTGCGGGGTCCGGTACCAGGAACACCTTGACCAGGTCGTCCCCGGGCGCGGCGTGCGCGGGAGCGGTCGCGCCCAGTGCCACCAGGCAGGCCGCCAGCAGCGCCGCCAGGACCTGCAGAAGCGTTCGTGCCTCAGCGGTCGCCGGCCTGTGCCCGGACCCGCGGTCCGCGCCGTTGCTCATCGTGTCCACCCATGTCCTCCGGGGTCGCGTTGCACCGACTACACGGAGCCGCGCGGTGAAAACGTTCGACGCGAACTCCGGTTCGAACCCTTCGGCAGGCCCGGCCCGTGTATCTGGCGACCACAGCTCACACGCACCGCAGCGGGGGATCGCAATGGCACGTAGGCACTCGAGTCCCGAGGACTTCCGGCTCGTCGGCATGGACTCGGACCCGACGCCCGGCAACCCCGACCTGATCCAGGGCGTGATGCAGCGGTACCGGGACATCGGGGACGCTGCCGAGAAGGCGCTCAACGTCCTGAAGAAGGACGGCACGATCTCGCGGGGCCGCGGTTCGGCGATGGACCAGCTGAAGCAGAAGATCGGCGACGATCTCCCGGTCAAACTGACCAAGACCATGACCTCCTACCACGACGCGGCCCAGGCCTACAGCGACTACATGCCGCGGCTGCGCGAGGCCCAGGACACCTTCGACCGGGCGGTGGACCAGGCCCGGGCCGCCGCACCGCAGGCCAATCAGGCGCCCAAGGAGCTCGGCGCGAACCCGACGGACCAGGAGAAGTCCGAGGCGCGTCGGACCCAGGACGCCATCGACGCCGGCAAGGCCGAGCTGAGCGCGGCCAGGAGCCTGGCCGAACAGGCGAAGTCGATGCGGGAGAGCGCGCAGCGGCAGTGCGCGGACGTGCTGGACCGGGCGGCCGGGGAGGCGATCCCGGAGCGGAACATCTTCCAGAAGATCGCCGACTTCTTCAAGGACTTCCCGTTCGTCCAGATCCTGCTGGCCGCCCTCATCGCCGTCGTGGCCGTGTTCTTCCCGGTGGTCGGCGCGCTGCTGGGCGGGGCGCTCTTCCTCTTCAACCAAGTCGTCGCCAGTCAGACCGGCGGCCTCAAGGCCGGTGACTTCGTCGTGGGCCTGCTGGGGATCATCCCCGGCGGCTCGCTGCTGAAGCTGGGCGGCCGGGCCGTCGAGGCGATCGCTCCGGCCGCCGTGGCCGCCGTGAAGAACTCGGGGTTCATCACCAAGAGCACCGCGTCGATCACCGGGATCCGTGAGTCCTTGGCCAACAGCAAGGTCGTCGGCGGCATTCTCGCCAACCCGGTCGGCAAGGTCACCACGGAGGTCACCGGTAAGTTCCTCGCCAACTCGGCGCTGGAGGCGGGAGCCAAGGCGGCCAACCACGACAAGATCACGGCCGCCGGTGTGTTCGCCGGGGCCGCGGCCGGAGCCGCGGCCGGGGCCGCCTTCAAGGGGGGCGTCGGCAGGATCGGCAAGGGCCGCGGGAACCCTGCGGTGGAGGAAGGCAAGGGCGGCCGGTTCGGCGACACGACGGCACCCGCGGCCGGTGACACGGTGGGCAAGCGGGCCGCCGACCAGGTCGGCGGCTTCGTCGAGGAGGGAGCCACCCTCGGCACCAAGATCGGCGTGGGCGTCGCGCAGGGCGGTGATCCCCACGAGGTCGCGGCCGGCGAGATCGCCAACTCCGCGCCGAAACTGGGCGCGGGGCCGGTCGGGAAGGCAGGCCTCGGCCGCACGATCGACGGCCTCGCCGGCAAGATCCCCGTCAAGGGCAGCCCGAGGCCGTCGGCCGGCCCGGCCGTTCCTCCCGCCGCGCACCCCTCGGCGCCGGATCCGGCGCAGGTGCCTCTCCCGCCGTCGCCTACCGGTTCGCGGCCGTCGACTCCGGCCGCGGTGGATCCGGCGCAGGTGCCTCTTCCGCCGTCGCCCACCGGTTCGCGGCCGTCGACTCCGGCACCCGTGAATCCGGCGGACGTCCCGCTGCCGCCCTCCCCGGCCACCGACTCCCCGGGGCGGCCCGCGGTCCCGCCTGTCAGCACGTCCGACGCGCAGTCGAACGCCGGCAGTGAGTCGCCGTCGCCGTCGCCGTCCCCGTCCGGCGACGGATTCGTCACGGCGCCCACGAGCCCCTCGGACAGCCCGGAGTCCGGCAGCCGCTGACACACCGCCGGACGTCCGCGCACCCAGCCGTCCGTCCCGACCGGGACGGTTCGCACCGCAACCAGCAAGGAGCACCTCCATGCCCAACTACAGCGTCAACTCCGACACGACGTCCTCCACCTCGCAGGCCCTCCTCAACGACTTCTCCCAGTTGCAGGACAAGCTCAACGAGGTCAAGGGCAAGATCTCCAACCTGCTCGCCGACGGCTACAGCACCCCGGCCGCCCAGCAGAAGTTCTCGCCGTTCTTCGACGAGTTCGCCAAGGGCTTCGAGCAGGTCAACCAGGGCCTGCAGGGCATCGGCCAGTACGTGAGGTCCGTCGGCGAGGCCTTCGACCAGACCGACAGCCAGCTCGGGTCCAACCTCTCCTGACCCACCGGCTCGGCTCGCCGCCACGGCGGTCGGTGCCGCACCCACCTCCACACGAGAAGGACGATGAGCAGTGCGATTGACCGTCAGCGTGCGTGACCCGCAGGTCGAGGGGGTGTCCACCACCATCGCAGTGGAAACCGAACCGTCCGCGCGATCGGGCAGGTTCGCGGCCGAGCTGGCCCGCGCCGTCGGATACGCCGGGGCGACGGCGGGGGAGCCGCCCCTGTACCTCGGCCCGACCCCCGTCGATCCGCACACGACGCTCCGGGACGCCGGTGTGCGAGACGGCATGGACCTCGGGCTCGGCGCTCCCCTGCCCAGGGAGCCCGAACCCGAGGGCCGCACCGAGGTCCGGCTGGTCTCCGGCCCCGGCGCGGGGACCGTCTTCCGGCTCGTCCCCGGCGACTACGACATCGGCAGCGGCACGAACTGCCGGGTCCGCCTCGCCGAGGGCGCCCCGCCGCTCGCGGCCCAGGTGCGGGTCCGCCTCGACGGCAGCGCCGAACTGCTCATGACCGACGGCGCGTTGCTCGACGGCAAGCCCGCGCGCAGCCCCGCGCCATGGCGGGAGGGCAGCCAGCTGGCCGTCGGTGACATCCTGCTGGAGCTGACCTCACGCCCGACCGCCCGCGCCCCCCTGACCCCCGCCCAGGACGGGCTCGGCCTGGAGTTCAACCGGCCGCCGAGGTTCCTGCCACCGGCCGCGGGCGCGAAGTTCCGGCTACCCGCCCCGCCGGTCAGACCCGACAAGCGCCCCATACCGCTGCTGCCGATCCTGCTGCTGCCCGCCGGCAGCGCCGCGATCGCCATCTTCGTCACCCACCGCTGGTCCTTCGTCTTCATCGCCCTGCTCTCGCCGATCGCCGCCCTGGTGACCCAGTTCGGGGGACGCAAGCAGGCGATGCTCAAGTACCTGGAGCAGAAGGAGGAGTACGAGCGGACCCTGGCCAGGGTCCGCGCGGACATCGACGCCGCCGTGCTGGAGGAACAGCACCAGCTGCGCCAGGCCCTGCCCGATCCGGCCGCCCTGATGCAGATGGCGGCCCGGCCCTCCGAGCGGCTGTGGGAACGCCGCTGGCAGGACCCCGACTTCCTGTCCCTGCGCGTCGGCACCACCGACCTGCCCTCGGCGACCAGCGTCGACGACCCCCAGCAGGACGAGCACCGGCGCAACACCGTGCCATGGCTGAACCAGGTCCCCGTCGCCGTGCCGCTGCGCCGGGCCGGGGTCGTGGGCGTCGCCGGGCCGGGAGCGACCCGGCTGGCCGGCTGGCTGGCCGCCCAGGCCGCCGCCCTGCACGGCCCCACCGACCTGCGGATCGTCGTCCTCGCGGGCCCGGACGGGGAGGGCGACTGGTCCTGGACCCGCTGGCTGCCCCACACCCAGGCCCAGGGCGAGGACGCCTACGCCCTGATCGGCACCACCGCGGACTCCCTGGCCCGGCGCATCGGCGAACTCGGCCAGCTCGTCGCCTCCCGCCTCGCCGCCGGCCCCGACGTCACCCGAGGCGGAGCGAACGGCTACCCCGACGTCCTCGTCGTCCTGGAGCAGGCGCGCCGGGCCCGCTCGCTGCCAGGAGTGATCGCGCTGCTGCGCGACGGCCCGTCCGTCGGCGTCCACACCATCTGCATCGACCGCGAGGAGCGGCTGCTGCCCGAGGAGTGCGGTGCCGTCGTCGTCACGGGCGCGGACGCCACCACCGTCAGGGTGCGCACCGGTTCCGGCGCGGCGCTGGACAACGTACGCGGCGACTCGCCCGAGCCCGACTGGTACGAGCACTTCGCCCGTGCGCTGGCCCCGTTGCGCGGGGTCGGCGACAGCGACGAGAGCGCTCTGCCCGGCTCCGTACGCCTGCTGGACCTGCTGACCCTCGAACCGCCCACCGCCGAGGCGGTGGTGGCGGGCTGGTCGCTCGGCGGCCGCAGCACCAGAGCGGTGCTCGGCGTCGGTTACGACGGTGAGTTCGCCGTCGACCTGGTGCGCGACGGCCCGCACGCGCTTGTCGCCGGTACCACCGGTTCCGGCAAGTCCGAGCTGCTGCAGACGCTCGTCGCCACGCTCGCGGTGGTCAACCGGCCCGACGAGATGACATTCGTGCTGGTCGACTACAAGGGCGGCAGTGCCTTCGCCGAGTGTGCCGACCTGCCGCACACCGTCGGCCTGGTCACCGACCTCGACACCCGGCTGGTGGAGCGCGCGCTGGTCTCCCTCGGCGCCGAGCTGCGCCGTCGCGAGACCCAGTTGGCCCAGGCCGGTGCGAAGGACATCGAGGACTACCTCGACAAGCGCTCGCGCAGCGGAGACGTGCTACCTCCGCTGCCCCGACTCCTGCTGGTCATCGACGAGTTCGCCTCCATGGTGCGCGAACTGCCCGAATTCATCTCGGGGTTGGTGAACATCGCGCAGCGGGGCCGTTCACTCGGCATCCACCTGGTGCTGGCGACCCAGCGGCCCGGCGGCGCGGTGACCCCCGACATCCGTGCCAACACCAACCTGCGCATCGCCCTGCGCACCACCGACACCAGCGAGAGCCGCGACATCATCGACGCCCCCGACTCCGGGGACATCTCCCCGGCCAACCCCGGCCGGGCCTTCGCCCGGCTCGGTCCCTCGGCCCTCCTGCCGTTCCAGTCGGGCCGCGTCGGCGGCCGCCGCCCGGGCGGACAGACCCCCGACGGGACCCGGACGGCCGTCCGCGCGGAGCCCGTGACCTGGCAGAACCTCGGCGGTCCGCTGCCCAGTGCCCGGTCCCGGGGCGGCTCGGCAGCGGCGCGGACCGAGGCCGTCACCGACCTCGCCGTCCTCGCGGGCGCCGTGGCGCAGGCGGCCCGGATCGCCGGCGTACCGCGCCAGCCCAGCCCCTGGCTGCCGCCGCTGCCCGGCATGCTGCCGTGGACGCCGCCGCCCGCGCCCAAGCCCACCGCCGAACGCGAGGCGGCCCTGCCGGCCGTGGAGTACGGCATGGTCGACCTGCCCTCCCAGCAGACCCGCGCCCCACTGGTCCTCGACCTGGACCGGGCCGGGCATCTGCACATCGTCGGCTCGCCCCGCAGCGGACGCTCCCAGACCCTGCGTACGCTGGCCGCGGCACTCGGGCAGGCGCACGGCGCCGACGACGTCCACCTGTACGGCATCGACTGCGGCAACGGCGCACTCAACGCCCTGACCGCGCTGCCGCACTGCGGGGCGGTCGTCGACCGCAACCAGACCGAGCGCCTCGGCCGGCTGCTGGACCGGCTCGGCGCGGAACTCACCGCGCGCCAGAGCATCCTGGGCGCCCGGGGCACGGCCGACCTGACGGAACTGCGCGGGACCCAGGCCCCGGAGGAACGGCTCGCCCACATCGTGCTGATGGTCGACCGGTTCGAGGTCTTCGAGCGGGAGTTCACCTCGTACGACAACGGCAGCTACCTGGAGCGCCTGAACCGGCTGCTGCGCGACGGAGCCGGTGTCGGCATCCACGTCGTCCTGGCCGGTGACCGGGTGCTCGGCAGCAGCCGCTTCTCCGGCACCACCGAGGACAAGATCGTCCTCCGGCTCAACGACCGCCAGGACTACTCCAGCGTCGGCATCCCCGCCAAGTCCGCGCCGTCCGACCCCGCACCCGGACGCGGCATCCGCACCCAGGACCTGAGCGAGGCGCAGATCGCGGTGCTCGACGAGGACCTGTCCGGCAGCGCCCAGGCCGAGATGCTGGTCAGGCTCGGCAGGGAGCTGACCGAACGCGAGGCCCGGGTACCGGCCGCCCGTCGCCCGATCCGCCTCGACGTGCTCCCCGACCGGATCGCCTACGCCGACGCCCTTTCGCTGCACACCGACGGCGGGCCGATGCGGCCCCTGGTGGCCGTCGGCGGCGACACCCTCACGTCACTCGGCCCCGACCTGGCGGACGTGCCGACCTTCGTGTTCGCCGGACCGCCGCGCACCGGCCGCAGCACCGCCCTGCTCACCGCGGCGGAGTCGCTGCTGGCCGCCGGGACCGGCCTCATCGTGCTGGCGCCGCGGCGCTCACCGCTGCGGCGACTGGAGGGCCGGCCCGGCGTCGCCGTCGTCATCACCGACGCCGAGGTGACGGCGGAGGAGTTCCGGCGTGCGCTGGGCAACGTGCCGCAGGAGCACGGCGTGATCGTCGTGGACGACGCCGAACTGTTCATGGGCGCCGAGATCGACCCCGACCTCGCACTGCTCGCCCGCGGCGGCGCCGGCACCGGCTGGGGTGTCCTCGTGGCCGGCAACGCCGAGTCCCTGTCGCTGAGCCTGGCCGGCTGGATGGGGCAGGTGAAGCGCAACCGCACCGGCATGCTGCTGTCCCCGCAAGGGCTGAGCGACGGCGAGGTCATCGGGGTGAAGCTCACCCGGGGCGTCGTCGGTCTGGCCCCGCAGCCGGGCCGGGGCCTGCTGCACCTGGGCGACGGAACCCTGCGGACGGTCCAGGTGCCCCTCCTCGAAGGGGAACGCTGAGGCCACAAGCCCGACAGGAGGGGGGGGGGGGGCCCCCCGGGGGGGGCGCCCCCCCGGTTGGGCCCCGCGGCCCGGGCGAGGGGGGCGGCCCCGGCGAGCCGGGGCCCCCGGCGCCGCCGGGG